>JAZOAE010000023.1:0-58625 GCA_045595305.1 Elusimicrobiaceae bacterium | reverse complement strand
AGGAGAAAAATAATGAAAAAGGTGCTATTTTCTATATGTGCAATTTTGTTTTTGGCGGCTTGTCTGCCGGATTTTCCGGCGGTTATTACGTTGAATTCTGTCCGATTACCGGTAGTTGCAGAAGAAAATATTGTTTGGGATGTTGAAGACTATCAGAATAAGCCCGTGTTGATCGTATTTATGGGGTCTTGGTGCCCCTGGTGCAAAAAAACCATGCCGGCTGTGAGTGCATTAAAAGAAAAATATGGGGATAAAGTGGAAATTGTGGGAGCATTTATGGACAGTGATTCTGACGCCCTGTTCCAGGTTATGCAAGACAACGGATTTACCGCAAAAGCCGTGTATGATGCGGGTGAATTGGCAGAAGGTTTAGGGGTAAGTGGCTTGCCGCATACATTCTTATTTAATAAAAAACACCAAGCTGTCAAAATATGGGAAGGATATAGACCCGACATGGAAGAAGTCGTCAGCGTGGAAATCGATAGATTAATAAAATAAAGATACTTTGATATAAAATCTCCTCACATTTCGCGTGAGGAGATTTTTTGTGGCTTAAATAATTAAAACGCGCTAACAGCTTGTGATAGGTATATACTACATTTTAGTGTGAGACATTTTTTGTGTAAGGATAACCAACTTGTCTGCTTTTTGACTAAAAATAAAAACCTGCCTTCAGGCAGGTTTTATATTTTACCGGGGAAGGGACTTGAACCCTTAAGCCCGTGCGGGCAATAGTTTTTGAGACTATCCTGTATACCAATTCCAGCACCCCGGCTTAAATCTATACTCTAATTATACCATATTCGTTGCTAGTTTGTGATTTTTGCTTTACAAAATATAAATTTATTAGATAGCCACCAGACAAATATTTAATTTGTTAGCAAGGGCTATTACTTCGTCCATATCCATCACCAAAGTTTGTCCTGCTTCGAAGGCCAGGATAGAAAAACCTGCCTTATGTACATTTTTAATAGTGGTTTTCCCAATGACAGGCAAATCGTAGCGATTATCTTGATTGGGGCGTGCCACTTTTACAACCGCTACAGCAGATTCTTTTTCAGCCGCTTTTTTGTATAATTCCCCGGCACGTGCAATGCAACGGTCCGTACCTTCCATACCTTCTACAGCAATCACGGCTTGTTGGCTTACTACGCATGTAAGGCCAATGTCTAAAGCGGCAATTTGCTTGGCAATACCAAAGCCATAGTCAATGGTTTGTTGTTCTTGGGGGGTAGGTTTGCGGGTGGAAAGGACCCCTTTTCCCGGGAAGAATTCATCCAAAAATAGTGCTGAGTTTTGAAATTGGATTCCCTCTTTTGCAAATTCTTCAATGAGGCAAGAGAGAATGTGATTAGCTTGCATGCTTTTCAGTGAAGTTAAAAGTGCTAGTGCCCGTTTGTCAGGCATAAAATTAGTAAAGATAGACGTGTGTTGTACACGTCCGGCCATAACGACTTGGGTCACTCCATGTTCCTTAAAAAATTCAATTCCTGCGTTGAGTTGACCAAGTCGAACGAGCTTAAATGCTTTGCAATAGTTTTTGTAATCAGCCGCGCGGGCGTTTCCTTTTAGGCCCAATACTATCACATCATACCCACGCTCAGAAGCGTTGCGGGCAATATAAATGGGCATATTTCCTTCGCCGGCGATAATTCCCAACACTTTATTCATCTGTATCCTCATGCGAAGACTTTCGAGCAGGGGCGACGCCACGCTTACTGGCGCGACAGAAGTCAATTAAATGTTGTACTTCACCACAGTGCGGCGCGGCTTCCAATTCTGCCATAGCTTCTTCTAAACGCTTGCCACTACGAAACATAAGTTTATAGGCATTTTTAATTTCTAAAATGACTTTGCGGTCAAATCCAGCTCGTCGCAAGCCAACAATGTTCAATCCTACGAGTCTGGCGCGTTCCCCCTGTGCAATCATATAAGGGGGAATATCCAAAACGGCCATTGTTCCTCCGGAGACCATAGCCAATGTTCCGATGCGGGAAAATTGGTGAATACCTACCATGCCCGATATTACTGCGCGGTCTTCTACTATTACGTGTCCGGCAATTCCGGTACTGTTAGCAACGATACAATTATTTCCCATCTGCACATCGTGCGCTAAGTGAGAATTTGCCATTAGGAGGTTGTTGTTTCCCAAGGTGGTTGGTTTATCTACAAAGGTAGAGCGGTGAATGGTGACACACTCACGAATTTTATTGCCATTGCCCATTACGACGCGGGTATGTTCGTCTTTATAAGATAAGTCTTGTGGTTTTACTCCTACAAAGGCGCTGGCGATTAATTCGTTATTGTCCCCCATGGTAGTGTTTTCAATGACGCAGAAAGGGCCAATATGATTGTTTTTGCCAATTTGTACGTCTGGCCCAATGACAGTATAGGGCCCCACAACGGTCGAGGGGTCAATCTGAGCTGTAGGATCAATAATCGCGGTAGGGTGAATATTAGACATGTTTTTCTCCTAAAAAGAAATTGAGTGTAGCTTGTGTACACAGTTTGCCATTTACATAGGCTTCGGCATAAATTTTAGAAATTTTCCCAAGTCGTAGAATCTCGATGGGCATCTGTAAGGTATCCCCGGGGCTAACCATTCCACGAAATTTAGCTTCTTCAATGCTCAAAAACAGGGGGATGCTGTTGCTTTGCCTTTTGGCAACGCGGTCCATTACAGCCCCACCATATGTTTGAGACATGCTTTCTATTACCAGTACTCCTGGCATAACAGGGTTTCCCGGAAAGTGTCCTTGAAAGTAGTATTCATCGGCAGTGACACGCCGAATCCCTAGGTATTTTTTCCCATCTTCCAAAACGCGTATTTCATCCACTAAAAGAAATGGATCTCGGTGCGGGATCGAGGCCTTGATCTGCTCTTGATCAATCACTTTTTGTACGGGCAGCGTCAAAAAGGTATGCAAACTTTTTTTAATGCTCATTTGTCCTCCGAATTAGCCAATAACAGGTGCGCAAAGATGACATTATGTTTGTGTCCTCCGCATTCACAGCGAATATTCAACGGGGGCAGTTTGTATCCGGTTAAACTGATGTCTCCAATAAGGTCTAATAATTTGTGACGCACGGGCTCATCAGGGAAACGGCGTTCATTGACGAAATCATCCTTGCCGATGATGACAGCATTTTCCAGGTTGCCGCCTTTGGCCAAGCCGTGTGCCTTTAAGAATTCTAGCTCTTCTTCAAAGCCAAACGTGCGGGCGCGGGCAATTTGTTCGATATAATTATCTTGTGTAAATTCAAAGCTGTATTCGCTATGTGCCAAAAGCGGATGTTTGTGACGGTATACAAACGTAAAAGTCAGTTTGTCTGCAGGGATAGCACTATACGATATATTTCCGCAAGTGTATGTGATGGGTTTCTTAATAATCAGCGTGGGCTGCTCGGTGGCTAGTTCCTGTATTCCGGCTTTTAACAGCGCTTCAACATACACGTCGCTGGCTCCATCGGTTACCGGGGGTTCGGGACCGTCCATTTCTACGGATACATCAGTAATGCCTAACGCATGCAATGCGGACATTACATGTTCAATAGTCCATACTTCGGCGGTTTCATTTTTTAAATTCGTTCCGCGTAAAGTGGAACCTACGTTGTTTACGTGAGCCACAATAGGCTGTGCGTTGGGCAAATCGATACGCAGAAACGAAATTCCGTTTTGCGCCGGTTTAAAGGTCATTGTAGTCGGTACGCCAGTATGTAACCCTGGACCGCTGACTACGGCAGCTTGTTTAATAGTTTTTCGCATAACTTAATGTCCTAATAGCTTCTTTACGCGGCCCCAAAGTGAAAGTTTTTGGAAAGCTTGCGTATCTTTCTGAAATTGTTGAAACTGCTTATACATGTCGGGCAATTTTCGTAGAATCGCCATCTGTTTAAAAGCCTCACGCTGGGGCATAGCCGGACAGCCGAGATATGTCTGCCCTGCTGGGATGGAAGTCATTACCCCCGATTGGGCCCCCACTTGGGCACGATCTCCAATATTCATATGCCCAGCTAAACCTACTTGCCCTGCTAAAATAACACCATTTCCAATATTGGTGGTTCCAGCTACCCCTACTTGGGAACAAAAAATGGAACTCATCCCGATATTTACATTGTGGCCGATTTGCACAAGATTGTCAATCTTGGTGTTATCCCCAACTGTAGTGCTGGAAATTTTTGCACGGTCTATACAAGCATTGGATTGAATTTCCACATCGTTGCCGATAACCACATTACCAATTTGCGGGATTTTTTGATGTTTCCCGTCATGAAATGTAAACCCAAATCCATCGCTACCGATCCGGGCACCTGCCTGTAAAATGACATAGTCTTTAAGTATACATTGTTCGCGGATTACTACTTGCGGATAAATATAGCAGTTTTTACCAATAGTAACTTCTTTACCGATGTAACATTGAGGAAAAATAACAGTATTATCACCGATATTTACACCATCTTCAATTACGCTATAAGCCCCCACGGATACATTTTGTCCTAATTTAGCGCTGGGGCTAATGACTGCTGTTGGATGAATGCCTGGCGTGTGTTTTTGGAATTGTGCATCTACGTATTTCATAAGTAAAACAAAGGCCCATTCTGGGTTTTTAGCGTAGAGCAATATTCCGTTGAAAGGAAGTTCTTGATCTTTGGCGGTATCTGGTACGAATACAGCAGAGGCTTTTAATTTAGCTAATAATTCTGGTTTTTCAACAGAGGTAATGTAACAAATGCCGCCTTCGTGCGCATTTTCCAATGAGCATAAAGCCGTGATCTGCTGGTCCAAATGTCCGCTGGCCTGAGTATTAGTAATTTTTGTAATCTGTTCGATAGATAAGGGTTTCATAAGTACCTCACTTCCCGCGTTTGCGGTATTTTTTTGCTTTCTTCAAGCGATTAATAAAATCTTTAGTAACGTTCACGGGTTTTTCTCCGTACAAAACTTCATCCTTGCGCACGATGGCACCAATGTTACGTTTTTTGGCGAAAGATTTAATCTCCAGATAGATATCGGTTAAAATTTCTTTGACTTCTTGTTCTTCCAATTTCAAAATTTCTTCACGTGTTTGGGCTTTATAGTTGTCGATAAAAAACTCTCGTTCCTCAATGGTTTGTTTATTGGAAGCTATGCGTGCTTTGAGATCTTCCAATTGAGCAGGGGTATTTAATGGACTGGCATAAAATACGTCTGTGCCGGCAAAAGTTAAGCGGTTTAAGATGTTGCCCAATTCCAATTCATCTGTATTTTCTGTGGGGCGGGGGAACATTTTGTGAGGTTCTACCACAATGCGCTCATAAAACGGTTTCAATTGGCGCATGAGTCCAACCAGTCGGTTATTTTCTTCATGTAACCGGCCAATTAATTCTTTCGCATTGGCCACTTCTTCTTCTTTGGATAAGATTTTTTGGCGGATTTGCTCTTTCACAGCTACTGTTCGCGGATGGGCATTAAACGCTTCATCAATATCTACAAAGGCTACAGTCAAACATTTTTTAGGAATGGTCGTATCTTCACTTGGTTCATCCGCCTCAGGTTCCGGATCGGTCTCGTCCAGGGTCTGTTTAATTTCTACCTGCATTTGTTCGGGAGCAGACAGATGATCGGGATTTTTTTGTTCAGTGGCTTGTGCTTTGGCCAAAATGGCTGCTACAGCAGCGTTCTCTTCCTGAGTGAGTGCTAATTCTTGGGCGCTTACTCCTGCTGCTGTTAACAATATTGCCAAAGTTGTTATATGCTTTTTCTGCATAAACTCCTTACATCATATTTGAGATGTTGAAGTAGAAATGGGATCTGTCTTCGCCCGAGCGGTGGTTAAGTCCATATCCCCAGTCAATGCGGATGGGTAGAGAAGGTGTTGTTAGACGTAATCCTACCCCTACGCCAGCCTTGAATTGTTTTTCTTCTGGTCCCATCGAAAATTCCAAATCATCAAAACGGTTCCAGGAGTTTCCTAAATCAAAGAAGAAGGCAAATTGTGCCATGTTACGTCTTCCCTCGCGGGCTAGTGGGAAGCGTAACTCTGCGTTCATTACGTAGTAGGTTGTTCCGCCGTACTTAGGTCCAATTTCGCCGGCGCGTTCGTAGCCGCGGATGGTATCTGCGCCGCCCAAGAAGAATTTTTCAAACGGAGGAACTTCGTCCGTACGGCCATAAGGGCGCACGGAACCAATTTTATTGGACAAGACAAATACAATGGGGTAATTGCCACCAATATTAAGCACGGTATAGTTGAAAATAGAGCGGGCATTTAGGTACCACAAATCCAAATCACCACCCACAGGACCGCCGGCTAAAGCTAACCCTATCGAATTACGCCATCCGCGGGTCGGATCCCACATATTATCGCGGGTATCAATGGCAAAATCCGCGCTGATTGTGGAGAGATTTGTTTTTCCTTTCTCAATACACTCCTCATAACTCTTTCCGGGCCCACACTGGTATTTTGCGTCAATATCGTAAATATTAATGTGCTCATAGGAATAGCCGAAAGAGAGCTGATAAATATCGTCATTGAAACGTGGCCCCACTTTTAAACGTCCGCCGATACGTTTTTCGGTATAGGCTTGGTTTTCCGTGGCAAACGAGCGGTAACGGCGGGTATTGAAGGCATCTATTCCCAGAGAAGTGGGTTTATCAAAAATCCAGGGAGTATACCAACTAACGGTATAATCCAAGATTTCTTTCCCGAATAATGTACGCAACGAAAGGCGTTGTGCACGGCCAAAGAGGTTTAAATGATTGAGGGATACTTCGCCGTATAAGCCGTCCATAGAGCTCATGGCTAAGCCGGCGGTAAACATACCGGGACGACCTTCCACGACGTTGAAATCGAGATCTACTTTGTTTGGATCCGCAGTAGGTTGTAAGCCGATCTGTACATCGTTAATAAATCCCAAATTCATGATTTTAGTTTGACTACGTTTGATTTTGGCATTATCGTACAGATCGCCGGGGTGAATGGTCAATTCACGCGTGAACACGTATTTTTTGGTATGTTCGTAGCCGGTTACGTCCACGTGATCAATGTAAAAAGTATGCCCTTCGGTGATATCAAAAGTAATGTTTAAGAGGCCGTTTTGAATATCTTTAACGGGAATAACCTGTGCTTGCAAGTAACCACGGTCGGCGTATTGTTCCTGAATAGCAGAAATGGTATCGTCAAAATCTTTTTGATTATAACGTTTGCCAGGTCGAAAATAAATTTGTTTGTCCAGCTCTTGTTGAGTGAAAACGTTGTTTCCTTCAAAGTTTACGGTACCGAAATCCACCTGCGGACCTTCCGTAAGCTCGTAGTTGAGGATTGCTTCGGTTTTTGCGTCATTATAAGAAATTTGCGGTTGAGATAAATTAAATTCACTATACCCTTTGTTGCGACCATAGAGCATCATCTTTATCCAGTCCCTTTGTAGGTTTTGCGGTTTAAATACTTTATGGGGACGATTGGAAGCTTTTTTGATAATTTTTTTCAACGGAAGTTCCGTTTGTACGCCGTGTGTGTCGAGGTTTAATTCGGCCACGCGCACACGCTCGCCCTCGTCGATGATCAATTTTACATACACCACACCTAGTTCTTCATTGCGTTCTAATTCATAAGCTACTTGAGCGTTGACGTAGCCTTTTTCAGCGTATTTGGCGGTAATACGGGGCAAATCACTTTGTAATTTTGCTTCGTTGAAGGGATCTTTAAGCTTGAGGGTCATCGCCTGGGTAATGGCCCCTTTTCCCAGGTGCTTTCTCCCCTGATAAGTAATACGGTCAAAAATGGGTTTTTCTTTAACTAAATACGTAATGCGGTGGCAGTTATAGGAAATCCCGGTCTCTTTCTCTTTGCGAGCACCTGACATGGGGGAGATATCAATTTCTACTGAATCAAAACTTCCCAAGGCAGAGATATCCTGGATGTCTTCCGATACGTTCATCCGTTCGTAAAGTTCCCCTTTTTTGGAATGGGCCGCTTTCGTAACGGTTTTTTTACGGATATTCTGGAGGCCATCCACGGAAATATTACAAATCATCCACGGCCCGTTTGGGTCCAGCTCAGTGGTTGGTTCCTCCGCGCGCGCGTACGAAAAAAAAGAAAATAACAAGCCCCAAATTACAGGCAGGGACCGTTTCAAAATTGTCATTTTAAACCCCTATAACATCACAAAAAAATCAAAAAGCCCGCACTACGCATAGCACGGGCCTCAAGTTTGGTACAAAAAGAGACTTATTTAGCCGGTCTTTTAGCAAGACCGCTTTTAATACAACCCGTGCACACGTAGGCCGTTTGGGTTTTACCGTCCAAAACGATTTTCTGTTTTTGCAGGTTGGGTTTAAAACTTCTTTTTGTCCGCAAGTTAGAGTGGCTGTAAGAACCGCCGGAGACGGATGCTTTGCCACAAACTGCACATTTATAAGCCATAAGTTTCCTTCCTTAAGTAAGATAAATTGCTTACTACTATTCTATAAATTTTGCGGGTAAATGTCTAGTCTTGCTGCGGTTTGAACACTTTGCCCGCCAAGATAGAGAGCGTCAGTAGTCCCACAATGACCCCCAGCGAGGCCAAGATCGGTATTTTTACATAGTGCGAAAGGAGCATCTTTACACCCACGAAAAATAAAATGACCGAAATTCCGTACTTAAGATACGGGAATTTGCCCGCCATGCCGGAAAGTAAAAAGTAGAGCGAACGTAACCCGATAATGGCAAAAATGTTCGAAGAATAGACCAAAAAGGTATCTTGCGTAATGGACAGTACCGCCGGGATAGAATCCACTGCAAAAATAAGGTCGCTCATTTCAATCACCAGCACCGCGGCAAAAAGCGGCGTGGCAAACCATTTTACGCCTTCTTTAATAAAAAAGTTTTCGCCGTGGTAATCGGTTTTTAGCGGCATAAATTTTTTGAGAATTTTGAGCGGCAGTGACTGGCCGGGGTCAAATTCGTCATCTTCTTTTTGAAGGAGCATTTTGACCGCCGTAAAAATGAGTAATGCCCCAAACACATAAATCGTCCACGAGAATAAAGAAATCAGTTTCACGCCTACAAAGATAAAGATAAAGCGCAAGATGACGGCGCCCAAAATTCCCCACAGTAGGGCCTTGGGTTGTAAGTCGTGCGGAATGGCAAAATAACTAAAGATGAGGATAAAGACAAACATATTGTCCACGGAAAGGGAGTATTCTAAAATATATCCCGTGTAGAAAGAAAGCGCGTGTTGCGGGCCTTCAAAAAGCCAAATAGCTCCGCCGAATATAAGCGCCAGGCTTACCCATGCGCAAACCATCACGCCGGCTTCTTTAATAGACACGTGTCCGTGATGCTTATTAAGCACGGTTAAATCAACAAAAAGCGCAAGGATGACAGTGATCCAAAACGCTATCCATAAACCGATTGAAACAGAAGTAGAAACAGGTTCCATAATAGTATTATACTAAACTTGTTTAGGAAAAAAGCGTAGAGAAAAGGGTAGCAAAAAAGCTGAGGATGGGAATCGAACCCACAACCTACGGTTTACAAAACCGTTGCTCTGCCAGTTGAGCTACCTCAGCGAATGTTAATATATGTGTTATTTTAGCATTTTTGCCTATGTCTTGCACTGCTTTTTGCTACAATAACGTATATGAAAAAATATATATTATCTCTTTTGTTTGTCGGGCTTGTTGGGCCGGCGTTTACTCAAACCACGTGTCGCGTGCAAGATCAGCGACCCTTACAACTATTATCTAAAGAAATTAATCGTAGCATGAAAACATTTAGGAAACAGAATCCTCCTATTTATTACGTGGCGTATAATCTTAATGATACAGATGTATATGAAGTATATGTGGGAGAGGATGGAATTGAGGGACGGGTGGAAGGACGTAATGCTACGCTGCAGGTGCAAGTGCGTGCAGGAAGTTTACAAATGGATAATACGCGTACATTAAAAACGGGTTATACCGATTACACGTTGGAGACGGTTAATATGCCTGATATCGGTAGTGACGGGAAAGCATTTTCTGCAGCAGTATGGCGGCTAACAGAACGCGCGGCCGAAGAGGCTCAACAAGATTTTAATCGTGTACAAGCGGATGCCCAAACGGGAGCTAAACGATTCGATGATTCCCCCGACTTTGTATTTCCTCCCAAAGAAACTTTTTGTGAAGAATATCCTGCGTTAACGTTCGATAAAAAGCAAATTGAGACGTTATTATTAAAAGTTTCTAATTTAACCCGTGGAAAACCGTTTGTTTTAGATAGTTCGTTTTATTTTGAGATGCGGACGGGCAGCCGTTATTTTGCCGATTCGGTAGGGACCCAGCTTAAAACTCCGGTGCGTTTGGCGCGCCTTGCCTATGAGTTGAGGGGGAAAACAGCTGATGGTGCGAGGGTAAATCGTTTTCAATCTTACGATGTGTTGACACAAGAACAATTGCCGGATGAGGAAAAATTAACAGCAGATATTAAACAAAGTTTGCAAGAATTAGAGGCTTTGTTAAATGCCCCCGAAGCCGAGCCTGTGGCCGTTCCGGTGCTATTAAAGAATAAAGCTATGGCGGTTTTTGTACATGAAGTGTTAGGGCACCGTGTAGAAGGACATCGTCAAAAAGAAGATTCGTTTGGTAAAACTTTTACCGATAAAGTGGGGCAGGAGGTTGTTTCCCCCTTGCTTACAATTGTAGATGATGCTACGTTGGCTGAATTCAATGGAGAGCCGTTACGTGGGTTTTACTTATATGATGACGAGGGGGTTAAAGCGCGTCCGGTTACACTGGTGGAAAATGGCATTTTGAAAGGATTTTTGATGAGTTCTAGCCCTATTAAAGGGTTTCCTGCTTCCAATGGCCATGGTCGTGGAGAAAAGGGGAAGCGTCCTATTGCGCGCATGGGCAATACGCGCGTGATTGCCTCTAAAACAGTTCCATATGATGAATTAGAACAACAATTTTTGGAGGAAATCAATCGCCAGCACAAACCGTACGGGTTTATCATTGAGGATTTATCTGGTGGATTTACTATTATCAATACTGATTATCCGCAAACTTTTAAGTTAACGCCCACTTTAGTGTATCGAGTATACCCCGATGGACGTAAAGAAGTTGTGCGTGGCGCGGATATTGTGGGTACGCCTTTGGCTGCTTTCCACGAAGTGTTGGCGGCGGCGGATGACTACGATGTTTTTAACGGGAATTGTGGATCGCAATCCGGTTGGGTGCCTGTGTCCAGCATTGCGCCAAGCGTACTGTTGCGTAGATTGGAAATAGAAAAAACAGGTAAAGCCGGCACGAAGCCGCCCCTTTTACCACCGCCATTTGGAGAGGTGAAATAAGATGAAAAAAGTAAGCTTACTTCTCTGTTTTATAGGATTTTGTGCGTTTGCGCAAGGGGCCGCCTTACCGGACAATATGTATTTTAAGGCCATGAAGGACGAAATGACCCGTTCTGTTAAAAAATTACGCCGGAAAGGAGTGCCGGCTCCATTGTTTATAGCGTATAAGTTGGAAAATTTGCGTGCTGCTCCGTTAATATTGGCCTCGCTAGGGGAGTTATATCCTGTTTTTCAACAGGATGATAGATTAAATGTTCGCGCAATGGTTTCTATTGGCACCCCCAAGCAGGACAGCTTGGGCTATGAGAACGATTCGTATCCGCATCGATACTCGTATGCTCCGGAATATAATTATAATATTGCTAAGAGCTACGATGGAATTCGCCAGGTTTTGTGGAACATCACGGATAGCGGTTACTTATTTGCGGCAGAACTTTATCAACAAAAAGAGGCCTATAAGCGTACTAAACAGGAAGAAAATGAAATAAAACTCCCTGATTTTATGCCTTCCCCGCAAGCACATTACGTGGAAGAAATTAAACCCATGGAAGCTTATGATATTGGACAACTACAAACTTGGGCCAAGCAACTCTCGGCCATGGGGAAAGCGTATCCGTTCCTGGAACAATTTTCAGTACAAATTGAACCTAGCCAACGAGATACGTATTATCTCAATAATTTAGGGGGATTTTATCAGATTTCTCAACCGGCGGTGCGGGTAAACTTCTTTGCTAAATTACGTAATACAAGTGGGTACAAACAAGATTATCAGAGCGAATTTTGGTTGTCTTCTTTGCAAGAAGATGCTTATGAAAAACTTGCCCAAAACGTTACAGATTTTTTGAGAGAACTAGAGCAACTGCAAAAAGCTGTAAAGCCGGAGCCCTACCTGGGCCCCGTGTTGTTGCGGCCATTGGCTGCCGGACAATTTGTGTATAATTTGCTAGTTGAAGACTTGCAAAATTTGCGCCCCTTGTTATCCAGTAATAGGGAAGTAGATTTAACTGCTGGGAAGATGCGTACTCCGGGCCAGCGGGTAATGGCGCCAGGGATAACTGTGTATGATAGCCCGCAAGCACGTTTCGTACCAGGCCCTATGGGTAATATTCCCCTAGGAGGTTTTATGCCGGTAGACGACGAAGGGGTGGCTTCGGAAGAATTAACGTTGGTAGAAAATGGGCGTTTACAACGTTTGCCGCGTACCAGCCGTCCGTTTGGCGATAAAACCCCCAGCAACGGGCACGCGCGCATGACGTTCCAATCTTTTCCGCGAGAACAATTAACCAATGTGCACGTTCGGCCACAAGTTACATTGTCGGACAGCGAACTGGAAACGAAATTGCTGGATCGTTGCCGTGAATTAGGGCTTGATTATGGATATATACTGTATGATTTTCCCACAAGCAACGAAGGCACCATTCTGCGTGCTATGCGCGTTTACGTAACCGGGAATCGACGGGAAATGGTATATGGTTTGCGGCTAGCCAATTTAACTACCCGTGCTTTGCGCGATATCACAGCCGCGGGAGATCAAACAAAAATTTTGTGGGTAGATTCAGGGTTTTTTTCCAAAGGGTTACCTGGACAAAGCATCTCTTCGCCCGCACTACTGATAGATGAAATGGAATTTGTTCCTACCGATAAGAAGCCTGATAAAAAACCGTTTGTTCCTAAACCCGAATAACTAAAAGGGCTGTTTAACAGCCCTTATTTATTTCCATTCTTTTAATAATTGAGAAGCTACTTGCCCGGTGAAAGAGGTCTCTTTTAGCGTGGCTGCCTTCTGTAAATGTGTACGTGCAGAAGCGCGTTGATTTAGTTTGCGTTCATTTAGAGCTAACAATAACCATCCTAGTTGATTGTCAGGATTTTTTTGAGTGAATTGACGGGCAAAATGAGCTGAATCTGAAAAATGTTGTGTTTGATAAAGGCCAATAATTTTATAGAGTTGTAAATCAATACGCTCTGGAGCCAAATCAAGAGCAGTATTGATTGCCTTTAGCGCGTCCTCATAACGGCCCAAACCGAAGGAGGCCTTGGCGCTGATAAGCCAGTAATCGGGTTGATAAGCATCTTCTGCCAGAGCCATCGTAATATGAATGAATGCTTGTTCAAAATTGCTTTGATTTAAAAATGTAGAGGCGTATCTGGCGCGATATTGTGGGGCGGCGCTGGGATTTAGTTTGAAGAATTCATCGTAATAATTACGCGCTTGTGAGAAGAACCCAAATGCACGGTAATTTTCGGCTTGCCCAGCCAAGGCTTGTAAATTATTCGGTTCCTGTTCTAAAGCTCGCTGGTAAAGTGCTTGGGATTTATCAATTAGTCCAGTTCGTTGGTACAGGGCCGCTGCGGCTGTTAACAGCGGAACATTATCGTGGTGGAATTCGAGGGCTTCTAAATACGTTTCCAATGCTTTGTCTAACTGGTTGAGTTGTTCGTAACTCATTCCCAATAAACGATAGGCCCTAGCCTCACGGCGGTTAACGTTCCCGGCTTTGTAGATATAATGGGTTAATTCGTTGACAGCTTCTCCATATTTCTGCTCGTTGTATAGATCGCGCGCCCGTACATATTCTTGCTTGTCTCCAAAGGGGGCCAAACCTAAGAAGCCATTTTGAAAGGAGCTGCATCCGTTTACAAATAAGACGCACAGAATAACGAGAATATATTTATTTTTTAAACACATAAGGCAATGCATGGAACAAGATGTCTTCTTGCAACGCTCCTAAATTAGAATAGGCTTCTTTTACACCCACTTCCCCGGCTTGGTGAAGTTTTTTTAATTCTAGTGTTCCCGTATCCAATACACGGTTGGTCAGTACGAAGTTTGCTTTGCGTGCCGATTCTTCAATCATGGCAGCAGCTCGTACATCGTTTACACGGTTGACGTATCCTAAAATACTGGTGGGGGTTGTGGAAGAAAAATCGAACGGGGTCACGGAAGCAATAATATAATCGGCTCCCATCTGTTGTACAGATTCGACAGGTAAATAATCCACCACGGCTCCATCCACTAAGGAACGGTGACGATATTCTACCGGCTCAAACACCCCGGGTAGATTCATGCTGGCACGTACAGCAATAGCTAAAGGGCCCGAGTTAAACACGACACGTTCTCCGGTTTTTACATCCATAGCCGAACAAGAAAAGGGGATAGGCATATCTTCAAATTGCATGTCACCCAGCTGTTTTTCAAAGAACTTGGATAAATTGGCTGAAGTTGGTAATTTGCGGGCAAATAGAAAGCGAAGCAACCCTGCCGCATTTAAATCAGGGGTAATGGTATTGAGTTTAATATGGTTGCCGAGTTCCCATAATTTATCGGTGGGTAAGCCTGAGGCATAAAATCCACCAACTACAGAGCCCATAGATGTGCCAGCTAAATAATCGATAGGGACTTGTGCATTATCCAATACTTCCAACACGCCAACATGTGCAAAACCGCGTACACCGCCCGCTGAAAGTGCCAAGCCAATTTGAGGGCGCTCGTTTTTGGGTAAGGCAACAAAGCGTTGCCACATAAATTCGCGTAAAATAGTGTCATCCGAGGAGGGAGTCAATGCCTGTTCCGGCAGACACACCAGTCCGCTTAATAGCAGGG
Organism: Elusimicrobiaceae bacterium; assembly: GCA_045595305.1. Taxonomy (GTDB): domain Bacteria; phylum Elusimicrobiota; class Elusimicrobia; order Elusimicrobiales; family Elusimicrobiaceae; genus Avelusimicrobium. The sequence goes on along the minus strand of JAZOAE010000023.1, from coordinate 43,726 downwards.
AAAACAAGCGAATGAACTTCATCACAGATCCTTGCCAATGGCCCATTCCAATTGAGCTTTGGCAATGTGATTTTCACGTAGAGCCTCTAAATAAGACTGTCCCATTTGAAGGTATTCCCGGCGGGCTTCTAAAGAAACGAGATCATCCTGAGGCGCGTTTTTAATGTTACGGTCTAATAAAGAAGTTAATTCCTGATACGTAACTTGGCGATCTAAAACCTCTTGTTGCCAGAAGAGCATTTGTTCAAAACTGGAAGCCACTTGAATGTGAATTTTATCCTCAATAGCGCTTCTACGTAATGTGCTTTTACGCTGTTCGGCTTTTTTCTGATTGACCTGCTGCGAGAAAGTGTACGGAATTGGCAAACGCACAGCCAAAGAAACTTGTTTATTTTCATCATCCAAATCGGAGTCGCCCACCCGCTCGTAAGAAGCATTTAATAAAATGTCCGGATAACGTTTGGAAAGCGCCAAGTCGATGGCGATATTATCAAGTTCCAATGCATAAATGGCAGATTTTAACTCCGGACGAAATTCTGTGGCCCATAATTGGAAATGGGGCAAATCCCCCTGCGTAGATACAGGATCTAGACTGCCTGAAACAGTAAGCGGAGCGTTTAATTCTTTGTTTAAACTCACCAACATAGCTAGCCGGGCACGGTTGAGCTCACTTTGTGCTTCTTGGTAACGGGCTTTTATTTGGGCAACAATTGCCTTTTGGCGTATGCGTGTCCAGGGACCGGAAGCATAATGCCAATTTTTCACTTGTTCATACAGCTTTTGTGTGAAGGCCACATTTTCTTGTGCATAAAGCAACGTGGCAAAAGCCTTTTTGATTTCTAGTACAACAGCATTTTTGACAGTTTCGTAACGGCTTTGGGCTTGTTTCAAGTTAGCTCGGGCGATTTTAAGAGAACCATTAATGCGCCCACCAGAGTATAGATATTGGGTAGCTGTTACGCCTACCCCATAAAAATGTTTGGCATCTAGTGATTTTGTATCCGGTAAGAAACGGTTGATACCCGGTTCAGGCAATACCATGGGAGAGTCTGCTTCATACCAGGTGGCCGTACCTTGGAGAGCAAACTGAGGTAAATAGCGAAATTTAGCCTCACTTACTTTTTGCTCAGCAATGGTGATTTCTTCCTTGGCGGATAAAAAATCAGAACTGTTTTCTAATCCTAAACGAATAGCGCTCTCTAGGGAGAGATTATCGCTAAGCAAGCTAGAAAATTGTACCCCGTAATTGCTTTGGGCAATTACACTAAGTGCACTAGCTAAACATCCTATCAACAGAAACAGTTTTTTCATAAGTTTTACGATTTTTCTTTTAAACGTTTTTCTACTTCATCCATCATAGTATTAAAAGCTTGCTGTAATTCGGTGAGTTGGTCACCTTTGCGTAAATGCACCCGCTGTGAAAAATCTCCCTTAGCGATTTCTTTACAGGTTTGTTCAAAACGATAGACGGGGCCTGCCATTCGATGAGATACAATAGCAGAAATGATGATCACCAACAAAACATAGATAGCAATTTTATAAAAGAAACTGGAAACTATCGGAATGAACTCGTCATAGATAGGTTGTACCAAAACGGGATAGTCATCAAATAAGTCATTGAGTGTAGCTGTCAATTCCAACCCCATAATGGCCAAGCCGCATAGCACACAGGCCACCATCAAAACCATATAACGAATTTGCAGATTTTTCTTAATGAAAATCGTGCGGCGTTGAAAATTCGATTTGATGGTATTGTTGTCCATAGTTTCTCTTAGAAGGTAGTTACATAACGCAATTGTAAAATGCGTTCGCTTTCATCACCCCGTCCAATACGACGGAAAGAAGCATCCAAAGCCAAGGAGGGGTGCAAATAAAAGCGTGCTCCCAAGTTTAAGCGGGAATCGCGTGTGTTACGGATATTATCCCATTCGCTCAAAAATGTAATTTGCGGGATGATTTTGTAATACAAGCCCGTAAACATATAGATTTCATCCCAATCAAAATCCGAGAAGTTAACACCGCCGTTCAGGGTAAGATTTGGGATGAAAATTTCACGTGTTAACGTTACATAACCACCCTTACGGTTGTCCAGGTAATGTTTGGAGCGGGTATATTCGCGGGTATCATCATCATAGCCATAACCATAGCGACGTCCGTCGTATCCGATTGCAACGGCCGGCAGATACAAACTGCCATCGTATACTTTCCATTTTGCTTGGAAATCAGGATTTAATACTTTTACGGTATGAGAAGACCCAATCCAATTATCGATAGCCACGCTAACTCCTATATTAATGCGCGGATATACGCCAAAATCGATACTTTCCATGACCGTGCCGTGTTCGTACACACGCGTATTGAAAGAAGCTTGATAACGGTCCAGTACTTCGGCGGTGGGAACATCAATAATCGCCACTTCTGTAGAGATGGGATCTCCTTCTTCAGCCCAAGCAAAGGGTGCTGCGCATAAAGCTACAAATACAACAAGACAAAAACGTGTGAATTTCATACGAACTCCTTTTATTTTATAAATTTGCGTATATCTTTTCCCTGGGGAGAAAGAATGTAACGTACATTGTGTACATAAACACTTTCCCGCGCTGGGAAGAAATCGTTGCGATCTCGTGGAAAACCTAGGTCAATGATTCCCTGTTTGGCACGGCTGTTTCCCACCACTACCCCCATATTCCAATGGTCTGTAGCATCCTTATCATAGGGTTCTTTCGGATTATCAAAATTGCGTAGTACCATTGTCCCGGTGGGAACCAGGGCTGCATCATCCACGGGACTTGTTTTTAAAATGACATCACTGGTCCATACCGTAACCCCTTTGCAGGGGCCGTTGACGAAAGTAATCTTGTATTCAGAAGAATTGTTAGTCGGGCGTTGTAACAGTTCTGCTAACGAATAGCGGGCATAAGGATGACCAACGGCTTCACAGGCGGCAAAAACATGAGAATTAATAAAACGTTCATAATCTTGGTTGGGATCGTTACGGTCGTACGTGGTTTGTTTGCGGCAAGAAATAAAACATAAACACAACAAAACTCCTGCCAAAACGGCATGTTTTTTAGTCATATACTCTCCTTACATTTCGTCCTTCAACAACGTCTGTAAACCTTTATCCCTATTAATTATACCCATTTTGGGCTACAAAATAAACCTCTATTTTTTGCCGGGTTTTCCACCACCCAGGCTCCCTGATACCATCTGTTCGCGCAAGGGTCGTAATGTTTCATGTACGATCTGTTTTCTGGTGTTAACAAGGTCGGCTGTAGAATTGGTGATTCTTCTGCCTTGTTCCACAGGGGAATCGGACCCTGTCAAAGGTTCTTCTGTGTATACAAAATTTGGGTGACCTAGCAATTTGGCAACACCTGGTGCGTCGGCGACGTCTGGCACTAAGAATATCATGTCTTTATTCTGATCCAGTTGCACAATTTGGTCTTCATAATAAGGAACCCAATTAGTACGATTCGTTTCCCATTGTTCATTTGCCTCTCGTTGGGCTTCTTCAATTTGTTCGGGGGTAGCATCCGGCCCTAGTTGTTGTACTTTGTATTGGACGAAGAGATCCTTATTGGTTTCGTAAACGTTAAGAGGATCAGTGCGTAATTTTGCTTTTCCCACAGTAGTCATGGTATCACCCAGTTTGGGATCCGGCTGACTTTGATTGGGCAACCAATAGCATGTGCGCGAATTGCATTGCTGTTGTTGCGCGAGGAACCGATACTTTTCTGCCATATCAGGATCTCGGGTATATTTAAAGTCCAGTGATTGAGTAGGGCCCAAAACTACCGTAACGGGTAAGTTTTGAGGAAGCAAAAATTTAGTTTTCTCAAGGAAAAACTCAGCATTTTGTTCGCTTTCTTGCGCTAAAACATCCGCTGGTTCATGTTGATTAGGTTGAGGATTTATTTCGCAGGTTGGGGGAGGCAGGGAAGAATCCTTGCACCCTGTCATATCTGCCAACTCATCCGTATCTTCTTTCCCTTCGGCATTTACTTCAATATCGTCCATGAGTTTGTCTTTGATTTGTTGCTTGGTTTCTTCAATTAACTTTTTAACATACTTCTCTTTCTCTTCCTGCTGTTGAGGATTTATTGGATTGGGAAATTTGACATCAGCAAGTACTTCTACAGTATCTTCGACCACGCGATCCCCAGACAAAAGTTCATTGAAATCTTTTACAGCTTGGCGTTCTTGATATTCTTCGCGTTCTTCGGGGGTCATCATTGCCCATTGGTAGGGTGAAATACCCGGATAAGGCCAACGCCCATTTTGGTATGAAAAGGAGTTCATTTCCTCATTGCCTGACTTGCTGTGAGATCGTTCCGACGAAGATCTCCTGTTGTCTCCACTTCGTGCCCGCAAACTAACTGACGGCACGGCGTAAGGCGTATCTAGCCCGAAAAAAGTTTGTAAAGGATGGACAAGGCGCGCCCACTTAGAGGGAGGAATATCTTGTTTGGGGGCTTGTGGGCCGAAATTTTTGGCGCGTTCTTGGCGGATATAACGATCATAAGGATTATCATGCACATTAATTTCGTGCATGCCCGGTGCACTATGTTTAGGAGCTTTTTGCTGCACGAGTACCCATTCACCGTTGTCCGTTTGAAAGGAAGCATTGGCATAATCGAAAGAAGGGACATCAGAAGGGAGATCTATTGTTTCAGTTGAAAGCTGTCCGGGTGCGGCTGGATTAGTAGCAGCGTGCGTTAGTGAACTTGAAGGGGCGTAAGAAATATATTCTTGCATTTCCGGCGAACTGAGTGTGGTATTATGCGTCCCGGGCGAGATTTTGCGTGCCCGCTCCTTACGGCCAAATAAAGAGGCGAGGCGTTTGGCAATGACATTCAAAGGATTGTCCGTAGCTACTTGCGCTTGTCCGGCTTTGAGATCAGCAGTAGTTGGGGCTGTAGTCTCCAGAAAAGGCAAAAGCAAAAAGATAATAACCCCAAAGCAGAAAATAATAAAACCAATTTTAAGGAGTGTCTTTTTCATAATAATACCCAGTACATATAGTGTAGTTATTTCTTGCTTAATTTTCAACTTTTTGAGTGGTAAACCAACGACGAAATAAACGTTTTGAGATTTGCCACGACTTTTTCAAATGCTTTAGAAATGGATGTTGCGTGTCGACAGGAGCATTTGGCAAAGCGATATCATTTGCTTCTGCTAATTCACGGACATAACTGATAGGTATGGCAAAATTTAAGTTTTGATTTCCCTCTCCTTTAATGCTGGCAAATGCTACCGAAATGACTTCCCCTTTTTCATTGAACACAGGGCTCCCACTAGAACTTGGCGAGATCGGAGCGCTGATTTGGTGCCACAAGGTGCCATCTTGTTGTTTGCGTAATTGGCTGATAATTCCCGAAGTAACTGTATTTTGTAATCTGCGGGGATTGCCGATAACGGTAATTACCTGTCCGATTAGTACGTTTTCTTCCGTCGATAACGTAACATGCGGGAGATTTTGCGCCTCAATTTTTATTAAAGCAATATCTAACTTGGGATCTTGGGCCAGTGTAATTGCTTCTCCGGAAGTTACCCCATTGTTAAAGGTGATATTGGCATAGAGGGAGTTTTGTAGTACGTGGCGATTTGTAACAAGCAGTCCCGTTGGGTCAACCACAAACCCTGTTCCGGAAGAGGTGGATCCATCGTTATGTAGAACATTCACTTGCACGACGGCTGGCATATTGTGTTGAGCAATATAAATATGATCGTGAGAATAGGTTAGCCGAGGAGCTAATAGCCAATAAAAAACACATGAAATCATAATTATTTTTTTCATAGTTGTATTATAGCAAGAAACAGACGGAGATGGGTATACCAGTTGAAATATGAGTTTTGAAATTGTACACTTAAGTATTAAAGAAGGAGTAAATTATGGCAGAAGTATTTTATGTAAGTAGAAAAAAATATGAAGAGTTGTTGGAAGAACTTAAAAATTTAAAAGAAATTAAACAACAATTGTCTCAGGAGATTGGCACCGCTGCCGCACAAGGTGACCTTAAAGAAAACGCCGAATATCATGCGGCTAAAGAGAAACAAGCCGAAACCCTCTCGCGGATCAATGAATTGGAGTTGCGTTTGCGTAACGCTCAAATAACAGACGACTTAACAGTAGATAAAAGCGAAGCCCGCATAGGGGCCACCGTAACTATTGAAGATCAAGCCGCAGGGTTGGAGTTCACATATACTTTAGTAGGTCCTTCCGAGGCCAACCCCGATAAAGGCCTATTATCCGTAAAATCTCCATTAGCGAATGCAGTACTTGGTAGAAAACAAGGGGAAACCTTCGAAGCGCAACTTCCCCGCGGTCCGCGCACCTACAAACTTATCAAGTTGGAATATAAATAACCCTTTTCCTTTTAATAATAATTAAAGGGAGGAGGGAGATGTTCCGTTTGTATTGTTTGACGTAAGAATACTTTGTTAAAATGATCACGGAAAGAGGGACTGTTTCGTTTCCAGTATTCTACGGATTCGTAGAGCATGTTCTCCTGTCCACGTGGATGTAAAAAGTCTCGTATGTGTATGCTTTGTGGAAGATCTTTGTATTCTTTTATGAATTTATCAAGTTCCCGCATTGTCTGCGATTCGTCGAAGTGAGGAACCGGGTATTTTTCAAACAGATCGTACAGCTTATAAATGTACGGGATGACTTGTTCGAAACGATTAGCCTGGTGAGAATACGCAAGTACGCTGATAAGATTAAATAAATCACGTTCTTCTTCAAACTCCCACTGGGGTAAGCGCTGGTGCTCCTTAGTAAAAACCTCTAATTCATCCACTAAATATTTGTAAATCAGCACAGTTCCCTGCACGCTCTCATCTACCAGGCTTTCTTCAAAGATGTATTGATATTGTTCATAAACAGTCTGGAAAAGTTGCAATGTATAGTCTACATAATCGGCAGGAACGCTTCCCTCATTGATTATATTGCGAATTTCTGCCTTAAGTGCGGGATCTATTCCTTCCGTTTTGAGAATATAGCGTAAGGGCCAATTGGGTTTGTGAGGGTGATTTTGTAAATACTCCAAGGCCTGCCTAGCGAACATTTCCGCCGGCTCTGTAAACGCGTAGAAAGTTGGGATGTGATTGGGGGCGAGATGATAAAAACTTGTTAATTCATTGAGCGCCGCGGTTTGATTTCCTTCTTCTATATGCTTGAGTAAGCTTGCGCGTAAAGTTTTGTTAACGATAGTTTCTTCAACTTCATGCCGTAACTCTTTAAAATAAGGAGAGAATGCCGGGGTATGTTGGATACGGTCATACAATTGTCCTGCTCTTTTAATTTCGTTAAGATAACGGGCATGATTGTTTAAGTGTTTTTTGGCGGGAGTATGCGAGGTGCCAACATCATACAAGTAAGCTCTGCGTTTGGCTCGATTTGTGGGGGTATGATCGTTGAGAACATCCAGTACGGCAGGTTTTTGGGGTGCCGTATTTCTATGTTGTGGTCCTACTTTGATTTTTCTCGGTTTATATGAAAACTGAGGGGGGGTTTTTGATTGGTCCGAAAAACGGGCGACCCTCCTGAGTTTTCCTCCGAATTTGGGGGGCTTAAACTTAGGCAAACCCCATAAGGGTAAATTACCTGACAGGCTCAAACAGACAATTGATAAGGTTGTAATTACGCGAAAAGACTTCATACTTATACTATATCAGTATTTGACGACGATAGCGAGGGCCTTAAGGCCCAAGAGAGACGTAGGTCTTTTTTACTTTTAGGAAGAGAAAAGAGCAAGCAAGCGCTCGCTCTTCCTCGGCTAACGGTTAATATTTAGCTAGAACGGCTTCCTTTGACGAGGTGGAGTACACGTTATAATCTATTTGCTGAAAGATAGAGTCGCGCATTTCCAAGTTGTACAAATAGCCTTCATCAATACGATTGCCAATAATTTGTTCATAGAGCTCATTAAATCGTTTGATGTGATCTTTGGTACGTTTGGTAGAATATTCCTTAGCTGTACCGGTGGTCATTAAAAATGCCCAGTCCGAAGATTGCATCAGCACTAACTCGCGCGCTAACTGATTTAACGCACGGCGCAAGAGCCCTTCTGCATGAGGGAAGCGGTTGGCTAAATCCATCATGCGTTCGGCCGATTTAATAAGATGACGGTAAATCCAATCGTTTCCGCTGTTGAGCCACACATCATGGTATCCCTTATCACCCCAGGAAGACATGGACGGTTGTACCACTTGGTTTTCCGGGTACATTTGCAGATATTCCATAGGGGTAATGAGTTTGATTTCATCTTGATCGTAATAGATCTTTTTGAATAAAAACTCCAAGAAATCAATCCCTTCATACCACCAGTGGCCGTACAGTTCTGCGTCATACATAGATACCACGAGCGGTTTGCGGTCAATAATGGTGCTTAAATACTCAATCTGTTTTTGGCGGTTGAACATAAAGTTCCCGGCGTGCTGAGCAGCTACGTCACGTGCTTCCCAGGGGTTGTAGGCCTGCTTTTGGTTGAGGGCTACTTTGCCGGTGATTTTATGATATTTCATGCCGATATTGCGGCGAACTCCGTCGGAGTGTAAGTAGGGCTTGATGTAATCGTAATCCAGGTCATATCCTAAATCACGGTAAAATTCGCGGTAACGGTGGTCGCCGGGGTAACCGGAATCCGCGCTCCACACTTGCTGGGCCGATTCCATATCGCGCGCAAAGGCGGCTACGCCGGTTTCTGGGCAATACACGGGGGCATACACGCCGTATTTCGGGCGCGGGGTTCCATGCAAAATTCCGTGCGATTCGGTAAAGAAAAACCGGATGCCTTCTTCCCGCAAAAATTTATCATCTCCGGGATTGTAAGCACATTCGGCCAGCCAAATTCCGCGCGGATTTTTACCAAAGCGGCTGCGGTAATCGTGCGCGGCAATTTTGATCTGCGCGTTGACACTTTCTTTATGCACCATCAGCGGCAAATAACCGTGCGTAGCGCAGCAGGTAATAATTTCCAGTTTACCCATATCCTGGAATTTTTTAAATCCCTGCAAGACATGGCCGTGATAGCGGTTTTCAAATAAATCTTGGTAACGGCGGAATTTATCAAAATACATACGCGCGACACCTTCAAATTCAGTGCCTTTTGTGCGGTGAATTTCTTTTTCGGATAGCTCCACGCGTTGGTTTAGATAATGACGGAAGCGTTCAATTAACAGCGGGTCTTCCATCATGTTGCACAAGGGCGGCGTAAGGGACATGGTGAGGCGGAAATCGCACCCTTCGTCCGTAAGTTTTTCAAACACACTCAGTAGTGGAATGTACGTTTCCACCATGGCTTCATAGAACCAATCTTCTTCTAAGAAATCCGGATATTCCGGGTGCTTGATAAATGGCAGATGCGCGTGCAGTACTAGCGCGAGATAACCCTTTTCTTTTCCCATATTATTTCCCCTGTTCGCGTAGTGCTTTGATGTCTATGTGACGTGTTTTGTCGCCTTTGGCGTTGCGCGCATGGATAGGCAAGTCCACAATGTCTCCTGCGGACAGGTGGCGGTGAATGGTGAATTTACCGTCTTTGAGTTCAATATCTTTTCCGCTAATAGATACAATGGCATTTTTGGAAGCGGACCCATAGATAATAATTTCGCAATCGGCGTTGAGCCAAATATCTTCGTCTTGTACTTTATCTAAATGCAAGGCAAACGAAGACCAGGAGGTCGGTGCACCCGACGGAGTAAGTTCGGTCAGTTTCCAGCGTTGGCCGACTACTTGCATCAGTTCACTGGCTCCTAAGCCAATGTAATCCGCGCCGGAGAGTTTTAAGAGTTTTTGGAAGTCTCCTTCCACAATCATCCACTTGTCATCAATAATGTTAGAGATGTGGCCAGGCGGCAAGGTGGTGGTATTGCTGCGGGTAACCAAAATAAATCGGCCATCATCCGTAAGATACCCTAAATCCGCAATGTACGCACGGCCCGATTCGGGCGCGTTAATGTACCAACTGCGCGCTTCAAACAGCACAGGCATATCATAGTATTTTACAGAGTTAGTGCCATTGAACAGGGCCACGTCCGTTACGTCGTGCAGACGGATAATGGTGCGGGCGTTTTTGAGCACGTGTTCGCTATATTGGCTTTTAATAAAATCCAGGGTGCTTTGGGTAATTTCCCAAAATAAGAACATCCATGCCGGATCTTTCGGCAAAAGATAACTTTCCGTTTTGCCGTAGCCCCACGGAATATCGGCTTCCGTTTGGCGGTCCCGCACGAGCGGTTTAAGTAGTGAGCCTGATGATAAGTTTTGTGCCATAACCCTGTTCCCCTTGTGTAATTTTATATTGACAAAAAGAGCTTAAAGCTTACTTATGTACATTTTAACATATTTGGAGCCCCTTACAAGGGGAAAAATTAATTAGATAGGGCAGATAGAAGCATTCTATTTTTTTTATTTTTTTGCTATACTAGAATGCAGCAGGAGAATACACAAATGAACAATAATACCAAATTAGGTTTTACCCTCATCGAAATGTTAGTTGTTGTCGTTATCATAGCAACGTTGGCGGCTATTGCTGTTCCGCAATACCAGAGAGCGGTATATAAAAGCCGCTTCTATGCCTTGATGCCAATAGCGCAAGGGATTCACACGGGGAATGAGGCTTACTACCTGGGGAATCGACAGTATACGAATAATTTATCTTCGCTGATCGTAACAGGTCAAAATGAATACCCGGATGGTACAAGCATTCAAGTGAATGCGGAAGGGGCATATAATTATGTGCTTGTAAAAAGAACGGGAGTAAATAATAACTATGTTATGTACCAAGCCCACAGTGAGAATTACCCCTTGAACATACATTGTGAAGCGAAGAAAAATGATCCCATGGCTACTTGGTTGTGCAAAGACGCAATGGGAGGAACCAAAATTTCTCATGGTAGCTTGACCAAAGGATATGATACATATATCGTTCAAGGCGACCTGGAAGATGGGGCGCTTGCGGTTGCTTATACCAACGATTCAAATGTTACACTTGAAGAAGGGGATACATGCACTGCCTCTTCAGCAAATGGGTGTCAACACTTAGATGCCTCAGGTGCCACATGTGAGGCTACAGGGGCTAACGGGGGTTGTGCTAATTCTGTTTACAATGAAGGATCCGAGTGTAGTACGGTCAACGGGGGAAAGCAGGGATGTGCGTTTTCCGAATTTTCAAACGAATCTACGTGTACTGCCGGTCAAGAAGGCGAAACGGGAACAAGCCCGGTGGCTGGTTGTCAGCGAAGTGTCTTCACAAACGGATCTACGTGTGTGGTTAACCAAAACACTGCAAGTGGTGCCGTTGATACGGCTTGTGGAGGAAATAATAACGGTGGCAAGGCAGATACTACTGGTAAAAATTCTGCTCAGTATTATGGTTCTCAATGTATTAATGAATCTGGCAACAGTTTTGGTTGCGGCCGTAGTTGGTACAAAGAAGGATCTACCTGTACATCCAGTCAGACAAATGGCGGATGCGGGAACTCTCTTTTTGATGCCTCGCGTTGTATAGGAAGAGGGGGCAATGCCTGCGATAAAAGTAACTTTACAAATGGGTCGGTTTGTGAAGCCCGTGCTTCAGGGACTTGCCCAACGTCTCAAAGTACCTATGACTCAACTTCCTATTGCACAGGAGAAAATGATGCTAGATATAGTTACTGCCCTGCTGGTACCCCAGCTCCGCCAACAACCCCCGGAGGAACGACGACTGGGAGAAAGTGGCGCAAGTGTACTGCAAAAGATAATCCGCCTCAATCTGGTATGAGTTGCTACGACGATTAAAAATAATCCCCGGGGAAAATCCCCGGGGTATTTTTTTAAAGTTCAAAGTTTATTTATCCTTCTACTTTTTTTTGAATCAGCCATAAACTCGCAAAGATCAACAGCATGCCTACTAATTCAGCACTGTGTGGTATGCGTCCACGGAATAAAATGTCCGTACCCATCGCAATAATTGGGGAGAAATAGGTAACGGAAGACATGCGTGTAGCTCCCCAACGTTTTAACAGCGCCAGCATGAGCAAAAATGCTACTGCTGATGAAAAAACCCCGGCACTAATGATCGAAAGCACCAACTTGGTATTGAAAACGTGCAAAGCGGGGGCGGGTTCTGCAAGGAGGGAAACAATTCCCAAAATAATAACAGCAAATAAGTATTGATGGAATGTATTTGCTTCCCAGCCTACATTTGTGTTATCCACCATAATTTTTTTAGTAACTACATTGCCTATTCCATAAGATAATGCCATGACGAGTAAAGCCATATAACCCCACAAGGCCATTTTGCCGGCCGGGGCAGCAAAAGCTGCGCGCCACTGGGGATGCATGATAACAAGCAGCCCGGCTAAGCCAATGACTACCCCTGCCGCGCGTCTCCAGGTAAAACGATCTATCCCCTTAAGTAGGATCGCACCGGCAATAAAACTCCATATCGGCACCGTTCCGTTAAAGATGCCAGCAACAGTGGGTACAGTATGCTGTATTCCCCATGATAAAGCGGCAAAAGGAAGTAAAATGAGCATCAGACTAATAGTCCACGGACGCCATAATTCGCGTAGCGGGCATTTTAAATTGGCGCGATGTATACCAAAGAAAATTACAAAAAACAAGAGGCCGGCCACTACGCGCAGAAATGCGCCCCAATAGGGCGGGAGTACGTCCACAATATTTTTAGAGGCTAAAAAAGCCGTTCCCCAACAAAGGGCTAAACAAAATGCTAAGAAGTAACTCATAAACTTATTGTATCAAAAAACGCAGGGAGGGGTTTTTGTATAATATATGTATATGCGTAAACACTTTCTGTCTATTCTATTTTTAGGGATCGCTGGACTTATTTGGTGGGCTTCCATTTCTTCTACCGTGCGCAATCCTCATATCGATAACAATAACCCGGTTATAGTGGTGTCGGGCTATGTTCCTTATACGATTACCCGACAATTGGCTGGCGATACAGTCAATTTGATTATGCTCTTGCCCCCGGGGGCTGAGCCGCATGCTTTTGAACCTACTCCGGGAGTATTGGTTAGTTTAAAACACGCACAGGCATTTATTTACACGTCTAATGAATTGGAACCTTGGGCACAAGATTTGGTGCAGGCTGCTGGTAAAAAGGCGCAAATTTTGGAACTGGCTTCTGTAGTAACCCCTACGCAGGATCCGCATATCTGGATGAATTTGCAAAACGCTAAAATGCTGGCTGAGGTAATAGAGAAACTGCTTGTAGAAATTAACCCTGGTCAACAGCTCTTGTATGTTGAAAATTTAAAAAAATTTGACAACGAAATAGACGCACTTGCTCAGGAATTTAAGCAATCATTGGCCTCCTGTGAGTCTCGCGAAGTAGTGCATGTGGGGCACCTGGCCTTTAAAAATTTGACGGATGCGTATGGCCTTACGCTGATGGCGTTGTCGGGCACTAGCCACGAGGGAGAGCACTCTGCCAAAAAACTAGCCGAACTGGTTGAACAAATCAAGGGGAAGCATTTATCGGCCATTTTTACGGAAGAAACGCTTTCTTCCCGTTTGGCAAAAACAGTAGCGCAGGAAACCGAAGCGCAAGTTTTACCGCTTTATCCCATTGAGCATATTTCTAAAAAAGATTTCAATGCCAATGTAACCTATGTGCAATTAATGCGCCGCAATTTAGAAAGTTTAGTACGGGGGCTCAAATGTCAAGTCTCTTAAAAGCGCAAGGAGTATCTTTTGCTTATACGCGGGTTCCCGTGCTCGAGCATGTTTCATTCGACGTGCAAGCTGGTGATTATGTAGGTATTATCGGCCCCAACGGTGGCGGAAAAACTACCTTGCTTAAATTATTGTTAGGCTTGGAAAAAGGTACGGGTGAAATTTCTTTGTTCGGAATATCACTGGCTGACTTTAAAGATTGGCATAAAATAGGATATTTGGCGCAAAAGAGTCCGGTTTCACAAAGTCGGTTTCCCATTTCTGCGGAAGAAGTGGTACTTATGGGACTTCCTAATCGTTTGGGTAGTCGGGCCAGCGTAAGCGAACTCAAGCAAGTGCACGATGCCATGCAAAAGACCCGCACACGTGAGTATGCAGGTACTATTTTCCATGATTTGTCTATTGGACAGCAGCAGCGTGTTTTGCTGGCACGTGCTATTGTCAGTCGTCCCGAATTGCTTATTTTGGATGAACCATCGACCGCGCTAGATGCGCAAAGCCGCGAAATGTTTTTTGACTTATTGGGAGAACTCAATAAAAAACAGGGTGTAACTATTTTACTTATCACACATGATACCGGTGAAGTGGGGAAGCATATTTCCAAATTTATGTATGTGGACAAAACGGTTATTTTCTTCGGTACCAAGCAAGAATTTTGCCACAGTGAAGCAGTAGCTAAGCAATTAGGTCCATTTGCCCAGCATACTATTGACCACTTGCACAATCACCACGGGCACTGTCCCCTGGGGGAGAATTGTGAAGAATGTGCACATGGAGGAAAACATGCTTGAGTTTTTAAGTTATTCCTTTGTGCAACGCGGTTTAGTGGCAGGAACGTTTGTAGCGGTAGCCTGTGCGCTTTTGGGGGTATTTTTAGTGCTTAAACGTCTCTCACTCATTGGGGATGGCATGAGCCATGTGTGTTTGACGGGAGTAGCGGTGGCATTGCTTACATCCACCAGCCCGGTATATATGTCCGTACCCATCGTAATGGCGGCCAGCGTGGGCATTATGAAACTTACCCAAAAATTTAGGATCTATGGGGATGCAGCCATTGGCATTGTCAGCGCAGCGGGGCTATCTGTTGGGTTGTTACTTACCTCATTAGCCGGTGGATTTAATACCGATCTGCTGGGATATTTATTCGGCAGTATTTTAACAGTTTCTTTTTCCGAAGTCGTACTGTGTGCTGGGCTTTTAGGCATTGTCTTAATATGTTTGCTGGTATTTTATCGCTACTTAGTTTCGGCTTGCTTTGATGCCCCGTTTGCACACACACGCGGCGTGCCGGTGCAAACTGCAAATACGGTACTAGTGATGATCACAGCTGTAGCGGTTGTATTGGCGTTTAAGGTAGTAGGCATCTTCTTAATTTCTGCGCTTTTGATTATTCCACCGGTAGCGGCACTTTTAATTTCACGTACGTTTAGGCAAGTGCTGTGGTTGGCTGCACTTTTTGGGGCAGTGAGTGTATGGGCGGGAGTATGGCTTTCGTTTATGTTTAATGTCCCTTCGGGCGCTGCTATTATTTTAGTCAATCTAGCGGTTTTGTTAGGGAGCTATTTATGGAGTAAAACGGGAGGGATAAATGCCCGTTAAAAAAGATATACTCCCCTTGTTAAAAGCACTCAAAAAATTGTATCCCAAGCATGTGATCCCGCTGCACCACAAAAGCGCCTGGGAGTTGTTGTGCGCAGTAATTTTATCTGCTCAATGCACGGATGCACGCGTAAATACCATTACGCCGCGTTTATTTGAAAAATATCCTACGGTATACGATTTGGCAAAGGCTAATATAAAAGATGTGGAAAAAATCATTCACTCGGCTGGGTTTTATCACAGCAAAGCACTTTCTTTGATAGAGATGTCTAAACGTATTTGCGAGGTGTATGGCGGCGAGGTGCCGCAGACGATGGAAGACCTGCTTACACTTCGAGGGGTAGCGCGTAAAACTGCCAACGTGATGCTGGGGGATTATTTTAAAAAACCTGCCGGTATTGTGGTGGATACACACGTAAAACGGTTAGCATTTCGCTTGGGACTTACCAAAAACACAGATCCTGTCAAAATCGAGAAAGACCTTACCAAAATCATCCCCTATAAGCACTGGGGGTGGATTGCGATTGCGCTAATTTTGCACGGGCGTAGTGTGTGTGTGGCGCGCAAACCGAAGTGTAATGAGTGCGCGCTCAGAAAATTTTGTCCAAATAAGGAGAAATGATATATGGACTTTAGGACCTGGAATCGACGGAAAAATAATTGGTTGCGCGTGCAAAAAGGGAAGTGGGTATCCCATTTATTGGGGAAGGCGTCTTTTCAGCAGGATTATGCGCCTTCTCAAGTGCACAAAGTATTAGTGTTACGTAATGATAATATGTTTGGGGATGCCGTAGTGGGCTCCACATTGTTTAGAGGGCTTAGACAATTGTTTCCACAGGCAATGATTGATGTAGTATCTTGCAAAGGGACGGCCCAAATCTATCGGGCTAATCCATTTATAAACCGAATATGGTATGCGACAGAGAATCTTTTTTCACTTAGTCTGTGTGGTTTGAAATTGCGTCGGGAAAAATATGACCTGTATGTGGATGTGGATGAGAACCCTATGCTGTCTTCCTTGGTATTTTTGAAATGTTTGTCTCCTAAATGGGCTTTGGGATTAAATCGGGAGAAGTTTCCCCTATATAACTTAAGTGTAACTTTAGACCCAGATAAAGTGCACATTACCCATCGCTATGAGGTATTACTCCGTCGGCTAGGGTTTACAGGATCTTTTGATACCTCTTACTGCATACAATTACCCGCCCAACTATTGCAAGAAGCTAAACAATGGGTGGATCAAAAATTTCAGGGCAAAGAATTTTGGGTATTTAATCCGCAAGCATCTAATTGGAAAAAATCATTTACAGTTGAACAGATTTTGCCAATTTGTGAACATTTTTCACATAAAAATATAGTGCTGGTAGGAACAGAAAAAAGATTAAAAAAGTGGTTACAGGGTAAGCCGCTGCCAGCTAACGTGTGCCTATACAGCCAGGATATTTTGCGTGCGGTTGCTATGGCAACGTACGCAAAATTGTTATTCACGCCGGATACATTCTGGGTACATGCTGCCTGTGCGTTACACATTCCAACGGTTAGTGTGTATAATTTCGCCAGTCCCGCGGGTGGGGCCTATATGTACAACCCGTCCATGGAATGGAGCCCATTAGAAAAAGAGGTCAAAATGTTTGTCTATCCCGGCCAACAACGTGAGATTCCAGCCAAACGTCTTATCCAAGTAATTGAAGAATATTAATTTCTTGAAGATGAATAAAAAAAGAACTCCCCGGAAATAATCCGGGGAGTTGTGCTGTAAGATAATTTTATTTACCCAAAATGGCCAATAGTACCCCGGCAGCTACTGCACTGCCGATGACGCCTGCTACGTTGGGGCCCATGGCATGCATCAAGAGGTAGTTTTGCTTGTCATATTCCAAGCCGACCTTGTTAGATACACGCGCTGCCATTGGCACGGCGGACACACCGGCAGAGCCGATAAGCGGGTTGATCTTCTCTTTGGAAAATACGTTCATTAGTTTGGCTAGTAACACGCCAGAAGCCGTAGCTACGGAGAACGCGATAATTCCCAGTGCTAAAATACCCAAGGTTTCGGTAGTCAAAAAGTGATCGTATTGCAATTTGGAGCCAACGGACAGGCCCAGCAAAATCGTAACGATGTTGCAAAATTCATTTTGCAAGGTTTTGCTTAACCGTTCCGCTACGCCGGATTCTTTAACTAAGTTTCCAAACGTTAAGCAGCCGATTAGTGGAGCCGCGGACGGTAACAACAACGCACACAAAATCAAGATGACTAGCGGAAACAAGATTTTTTCGCGCTTGGAAACGGGGCGCAACTGGGTCATGCGGATTTTACGTTCCGCATCCGTAGTCAACAGTTTCATAATGGGCGGCTGGATAACCGGTACTAGCGCCATGTATGAATACGCCGCTACGGCAATAGAGCCCAACAGTTGCGGGGCCAACCGCGCAGTCAAATAAATAGACGGCGGGCCGTCCGCACCGCCGATAATACCGATAGAGGCCGCCTCTTTGAGGCCAAAGGCAAACGGGTGCGAATCCCCAAAAGTGATGTACGAAAGCCCAATGGCGCCAATTAAGGTAGCAAAGATACCAAACTGTGCTGCGCCGCCCAAAAGCGCCATTTTCGGGTTGGCAATTAACGGGCCAAAGTCTGTCATCGCGCCCACGGCCATAAAGATAAACAACGGGAACAGCCCAGTGTTAATCCCGGCGTTAAAAACAATGCCTAAGAACCCGTTGGCTTCGGCAATCATCTCGCCGGGCGGCATGGGGATATTGGCCAAAATTCCGCCAAATGCAATGGGGACCAGCAAGAGCGGTTCGAATTGCTTTTTAATCCCCAGCCACAGTAGGAAACAACACACGGCAATCATTACCGCTTGTTGCCATACCATGGTGTAAATACCGGTAGTATGCCAGATTTGAGAAAGTGCTTGTGCGAAGTCCATAAACTCTCCTATTTAATCTCCGCTAAAGTGTGTCCGGTTTGTACTTGGTCACCTTGTTTGACGGCAAAGTGAATTGTGCCTGCGGCCGGAGCAGCAACCGGGGTTTCCATTTTCATGGCTTCTAACACAATGATTTCTTGCCCTTCGTTTACGCGGTCGCCGTCTTTTACGCTAAAGCGTAGCACCGCACCGGGCACGGGGGCTTTAACGGTCGCGCCGTTGCCGGAAGTAGCGGCTTGAGCAGGAGCTTTTGCGTCGCTGGCGGCGGTAGAAATGTCGTAGCGTTTGCCATTGACGGTAGCGGCATTGTCACCATCGAAAACAACCTCATACGCTTGTCCGTTGACGGTTACCTTGACAGCACCTGTATCTGCCGCGGCAGCTTTCTTAGCGTCGGCCGCCCAGCGGATCCCGTTGACTTTAGCCTCGCCTTTGAGGAACAAAATACCTTTATCGGCACACGTAGCCACGATAAATTTATTTTCATCGGTGATAGGTAAATTGTTTTCTTTGAGTTTTTGCTCAGCTACTTTAAGACCTTTCTTGGGGTCAGCATCATTGATTTCCAAAACGGTTTTCTTCGTGGGTTCTAAACCTAGTTGTTCACTGGCTTCTTTAACGACTTTCGGGTCCGGTTCTACCGGGGTTTTACCGAAGTACCCCAATACCATTTTGCCATAGCCGGGGGTGATTTTCTTCCACGGGCCGGCCATTACGTTAGAGTAGGCCTGTTGGAAGTAGAACTGGGAAACGGGAGTTACGGACGTTCCAAATCCGCCCAGTTTTACACATTCGCCCATGGCTTTGACTACCTCGGGGAATTTGTCAAACGTGCCGTTGTCGCGCATCATTTGCGTGTTAGCGGTCAAGGCACCGCCGGGTAAAGGGGAGAATGGAATAATCGGGTTGACCTTGGTGGCCTCGGGTGGCAAGAAGTATTTTGCCATACAATCCTTGAATACGTTTTCAGCCTCTTGAATTTTCTTCGGGTCAATATCTAATGTATAATCAGTACCGCGCAGGGCGTGCCACATGGTCAAAATATCGGGCTGGCAGGTACCGCCGGAAACAGGTTGCATGGAAAGGTCTAAACTGTCGGCCCCATTTTCGATAGCGGCTAAACAGCAGGCAATAGCGTTTCCGGCCGTTTCGTGCGTGTGGAATACAATTTTAGTGCCTTTAGGCAGTAACTTGCGCGCCATGGCCATCGTTTTGCCGACCGTATGCGGCGTAGAAGTGCCGGAGGCATCTTTAAAGCACACAGAGTCAAACGGCACACCGGAATCCAAAATTTGGCGCAAGATTTTTTCATAGAAAATTTCGTTGTGAATTTTGCCGGTAGTATCCCAACCCGGAGCCAAGGACATCATCGTTACACAAATTTCGTGCTTGAGGCCGGCATCGTGAATACATTTGCCGGAGTAAATGAGGTTGTTCACGTCGTTTAATGCATCAAAGTTGCGAATAGTGGTAGTACCATGTTTCTTAAATAATTGTGCGTGTGCTTTAATGACATCAGAGGGTTGACTATCCAGACCTACCACGTTTACCCCACGCGCGAGGGTTTGCAAGTTGGCATCCGGTCCGGCTGTTTTGCGGAAAGTGTCCATCATATCAAAAGCATCTTCGTTGCAATAGAAATACAGCGCTTGGAAGCGGGCGCCACCGCCAAACTCCATGTGGTTGATACCGGCGTGGCGGGCAGCTTCCACCGCGGGCATAAAATCTTTGGTTAATACACGCGCCCCGTAGACGGATTGAAACCCATCGCGAAACGCAGTCAACATAAAGTTAATTTTCTTCATAACTCTCTCCTATTTTCCTTGAAATCTTTTCGCGGCGGCAATCGCTAGTGCGATCGCGGCGTTATCTTGCACAGCGGGTACGGTTTGCGGAAAGTATTTTTCCAGCGCACGTACGCTTAGTCCCAACAACTTCATCATAATAACCAGAATGATTAAGAACACAAACACAACTAACATCCCGATAAGGGTGATGTTAACGGCTTGTCCGATTAAACTTTCACTCATACTAATAAGTCTCCTATTAAAATCTCTTGTTCTCCATGGGACGTTTGCAATATCAACGTGCCACGTGGAGATAAATTGTGCACAATTCCTGTAATGGCCGAGGTTCCATTCTTAACTGCAATCTGCTTGCCGATAAACGGGAAACGTTCTATATATGCTGGGCGAAGCAGGCTAAATCCTTCAGATAAGACAGCGGCATAACTCTGAAAAAATAGCTCTAGTGTCTCTTGTAAAAAATCTTGTTTATTTACATGAACTCCTAATTCGCGCAGCGATACAGTCGGTTGGCCTACACAGGATAAATCTTTTTGAGAAACATTGACGCCTGCACCTAAAACAAGGCAAGCAATGTGTCCGTTTTGCACTACGGCTTCGCTGATAATACCACAAAGTTTTTTGCCGTTTACTTGCACATCATTGGGCCATTTTAGATTAGGTTGGATACTATACTTTTCGGCAGCTTGACATACAGATAAAGCCATTAATTGCGTTAAATTGGCCAGGAAATCAGTTTGGGTGGGTTTTAATAAAACGGAAAAATAAAGTCCGCCGGGTTGGCTGATCCATTTGCGGTCAAAACGGCCACGGCCGGCTGTTTGCTCATCGGCAATTACAACGGTCTTGTCGTCTAATTGTGAGAAATGTTCTTTGAGGTACGTCTGGGTGGAATCCAACGTCTCAAAATACAAAATATTACTCATATACAACCCTTCCCTATATTTTACAAAATTTCATTCTAGTCCGGGGGAAGTTATTTAGGATTGCAAAAAGAGTGTTTGGCAGCAAATAGAGTGGCCGCGATCATGCTACTGGGATCGGCCTTATGTTGACCAGCGATGTCGAAGGCAGTTCCGTGCGCGGGAGAAGTGCGTACAAAAGGTAAACCAGCGGTCAAATGCACGATCGGTTCTTTGGCGGCGAGTTTGAGACCTAAAAGAGCTTGATCATGATACATACACAATAATCCGTCATATTGCTTAGACAAATGGGCCAGCCACGCGGCATCCGTAGGCAAAGGACCGACCAATGAGTAGCCTTGTTTTTTTAGGATACGTACAGCCGGGATCAAAATGTTATTTTCTTGAGAACCAAATTGTCCGTTATCGCTGGCGTGCGGATTTAAAGCACACACGCCAATATGGGGTTGTTTAATACCCAATTTTTGGAGTGCATCCGCAAAGTGCAGGGCGGATTGTTGCACGCGCGTTTGGGTAAGCACGCGCGTTAAGTCGGCCAATGCAAAGTGTTCGGTTACTAAAGCACAGCGCAAAGGACCGCTTACAAACATCATTAGACCGTCCGTCCCGGTACGTGCGCGCAGAAGTTCCGTATGTCCGGGGAAGGGAATCCCTGCCAGGTGCCAGCTTTGCTTAGAAATAGGGGCGGTAATCAGCGGACAGCCTGTTTTTAACGCCAGTTTAATGCCTGTTTCTACCGCTTGGAAACTGCTTCGTCCACCCAATGCCGTAGGGCGCGGTTTACCGGTTAATTTGCTTGGTAGATTCGTGGAGATGAGGGCGGCCAATTTGTCCGTAAACCCGGCTTTTTGTAAGGATAGGGGCTCGCCAATGACAACCGGAGTACAAACGCGTTGTATGCGCGGGTCTTTGAGTGCTTTGACAGTAATTTCCGGTCCGATACCTAACGGATCTCCGGCAGTAATTAAAACAACGGGCTTGGTCATATAAAATGATCCCCCACGTGGGTGGGGGATATAAAACTTATTTCATTTGCTTTGCTTGGGGTTGCTTTACTTCCTCTTTTTTAGGTTCGGCTGATTTAGCCTCTTCTTTTTTCGGATTGGCTTGTTTGGCTTGTTCGGCCGCAATAACTTTGTCGATTTCAAATTCTTTGGTTATCTTAATATCTGCTTTGTCAGCCAAGCCACCTAAATAATTAACTTGTGCTTCTAAGATACGAGTTTGAACCAGATATTGCCCTAAGTCATTTTTAATTTCTTCGTAGGGAATAGCACGTTCCGCCCGTTTTTCTTTGATTTTAATGATATGGTAACCCACGTCTGTTTTAATGGGATCGCTTACTTTTCCGACAGCCAACGAAAAAGCTTTTGCGTCGATTTCTTTGGGAGCAATTCCCTTAATCAAAATCATATCGCCGCCGGCTGCCAAGGCCTGTTTGTCTTCTGTGTAATTTTTAACAGCAGTAGAAAAGTCCATTCCGGCATCAATTTCTTTTTTAATTTTCTTGGCTAATTCCGCCTTTTTGGCCACGTCAGCAGCACTCATGTCTTTCGTAGTGGCCAAATAAATATGTCCGATACGCACCTGTTCGGAAGAAAGCTGTTTAAGCTTGGCCGCAATAGCTTGTACTTCTTGCAAGTGTTGCGGATTGGCCTTTTCCATTTCTTTTATTTTCTTTGTGTTGTTTTTAAGGACGGCTTGCACTTCATCATACAAAGCTTTGGCATCTGCTTCTTCTACGGGGGTAATCGTTTTTTTCAGTTCTTGCTCCAAGAGTTTACGGGAAGCAATTTCTTTAGAAAGCTTCGTTCTGTATGATTTTAAACTCATACCTTGTTTTTTAAGCGCTTCGGTAAAACGTTTTTCAGCTCCCTTTGGATCTTCTTTTCCCGTTTTTTCATCTATAATAAAGCGGGACTTAATTTCAGCCAGGCCTTCTTCTAGTTCTGAATCTTTTACTGTGATTTTAGCTTCCTGGGCGGCCTGATATACTAATTCTTTGGAAATTAAATCTTTTAATACTTCTTTGCCCAAAATGTCCTTGGCATAGGGGCGTTCAAGTATTTGGGGGGCAGTTGCCTGGTACTGTTCTACGACACTTTCCAAGTAGGAATCATACTCGGAGGCCAAAATGGGCTTTCCGTTGACAGTAGCTACGGAGGATTCCATTACTTTGGCTTGAATGTTTAGACTCAAGGCTGCCACTAATAAAGCAGCTAATATATTATTCATCTTTGTCATAAATTATAACCTCATACTTTGTTTTCAGCGTATCAAGCAGTCCATCTAAACGTTGGTTTAAAAGGATTTGCCGAATACGCGGGGTGGCTTGTTCTAATGTAAGCCGATTTTCACCCGTTTTCATTATTATATGAAATCCTTGCGAAGTTTTAAAGAAGCCTTGCACTTTGCCCACAGGAGAATTGGCGGCTATGGCTTCTAAGTTATCTAAATATTCCCCAGGCATAAAGGTAAGCGTTTGCAATGTGGCGGGAGCTATGTTTAGTTGGCGGGAAATCTCCTTCCAGCGACCGGGGGAAGATTTAAGCGTACGTAATGTCTGATCGGCGGTTTGAGCGTTATCCACGATGATCTGTTTGATCGTCATTTCATAAGGATATTTATCATAATAGGCCTTAATTTCTTTTTCGGAGGGCTCAAAGTCCTTTTCCTTTTTTTCGTACCAAATACGAACGAGGGCTTCCCGGGCGAATTGGTCATAAATGGCATCGAGTTCCGCGCGTTTTTGCTCAAGAGCTTTTTGATAGTCTTTATCCTGTTTAAGCCCAGAGGCATGCGCCTCTTCTAAAATTAGTTTTTCACGTGCCAAGATTTGCAATAAATTTTGTTTCCCAAAGGCGGTTTGTGCAAATTTGCGGTCTTGTTCATCTAACAGATCCAACCCCGTTTGAATATCCCGCTGGGTAATAACGATATTGCCGGCATTTGCATGAGAAGGAGATCCTTCTTGTACCGGATTTTCTTCTTTGTGACAAGCGGCAATGGCTATACAAACAGCACATATAAATAAAATGTAATGCTTCATATACTAACACTATATCATTTTTGAGGGGCTAACAGGCGTGTTAAGAATAAAAGCAGGTCTTGCGTAAAATCAAGCGGGGTCATTTTGGCCGGGCAAGTGATACGTAAGCCGTACCCGTTTTTTGCGTGCAAAAATTGAACGTTATCCGGCCCGTATTGGGCTAATAATTTTTCCGGCAACTGGGCGGGTAATTCTATATGTTTAGTAAATTGAAATTCAACGGCCGGGTCCATCCAATCCACGGCATAAATTCCCAACGCCCCCGCTTGGTTAGCCAGGGAAATAATTTCTACTAAATTTGTTAATTCTTGCGGAGCCGGGCCGCATTGTTGTGCCAGGCGTGTTAAAATGGCTTGCGTTTGGGCGCGGTCCGCACTCATTAGTTCTTTATAGGTTTTTAAACGTTCGGCTTCGTTGGGCAGATAGTCCGGTGGGATATAGGCGGCCAGCGGCAAATTCACTTTGGCTTGCAACTGACGTTGCGGGGCTTGGCCCTTTAGTTTTTTGACCTCGGCGGCTACTAAATCGCAATATAAGGTAAGGCCCACTTCGTTGACATAGCCGTGTTGTTTGAGGCCCAAAAGTTCCCCGGCACCGCGGATTTCCATATCGCGCAGTGCCAAGCGAAAGCCGCTGCCCAATTCCCCAAATTCCATAAGAGCCGCCAAACGCTCTTTGGCCTGTGCGGTGGGGTCTTTTTCCGGGCGCGGATTCCAACGCACGGCGGCCAGCTGCGCGTAAGAAGTTTCTTCTTCGTCGTGTTTTTTAAACAGCCAATCGGGGTGGAACAAATAACAGTAGGCTTTTTGATCCCCGCGGCCAATGCGCCCGCGCAGTTGATAGAGTTGCGCGAGCCCAAAGTTTTGTGCATCTTCTACAATCAGCGTATTGGCATTGGTAATATCAATCCCCGATTCAATAATGGTAGAAGCCAATAGTACATCATATTTGCCTTGGTTGAAATTCCATAGGGTTTCTTCCAATTCTTTTTCGTTCATTTGTCCGTGCGCCATGCAAACCCGCGCTTGCGGAACCAGTTTGCGCAGAAAAGTTAACCGCTCTTGCATATCGCGCACGCTGTTATAGACATAAAACACTTGTCCGTTACGGGCCAGTTCCTGGTTGATAGCGGCGGCGGCTAGTTCGTCATTCCACGCGGTAACTACGGTTTTAATAGGCGTGCGGCCGCGCGGGGGGGTATCAATGAGCGAAATATCCCGCAAAGAAGAAGGCGATTGGTTGAGCGTACGCGGAATTGGCGTAGCACTTAACATCAAAGAATGAACGCCGGCACTAATGGCACGGATTTTTTCTTTTTGGCGCACGCCAAAGCGGTGCTCCTCGTCAATGATAACGAGCCCTAAGTCCTTAAAAGAGATATCTTTGCTAAGTAAACGGTGCGTGCCGATAATCACATCACACAGTGCGTTTTTTAATTCTGCGATAATGGCTTTTTGTTCTTTGGCGGTTTGAAAGCGGCATAGCATACGCACGTTAATGGGGAAACCGGCCATACGTTTGGTAAAAGTTTTATAATGTTGGTCCGCCAAAATGGTGGTAGGAACAAGCACCATCACTTGCTTGCTGGACAGGGCTACTTTAAGTGCGGCGCGCATAGCTACTTCCGTCTTACCAAAGCCCACATCGCCTACGAGCACACGGTCCATGGGTTTAGGTAAATCCAAATCGCGCAGGGTATCGGTGATGGCTTTTTCCTGCCCGGCCGTAAGCACATAAGGGAAAGAATCGGCAAATTCCTGTTCCAAGCGGGTATCACCTACAATCGTGGGGGCGGGGGTGGCTTGGCGAAGCGCTTCCAATTTAAGGATTTCTTTAGCGGCTTTTTGCGCCTCTTCTTTGACATGTTTTTTGGTTTCTTTCCAACTCGTTCCACCCAGTACAGAAAGCGTGGGCCGTTTGCCGCCGGCAGATATATATTTTTGTACTTTTTTAAAGTCATACATGGGCACGTAAATATGACTATTTCGGCGGTATTCTATTTTTAAGCAATCGGTAGGATTTTCGGCCTGGTTCATGATTTCCAGGCCTTCGTAACGGCCAATGCCAAAGTCGCGATGGACAACATAATCCCCCGGTTGTAATTCCTTAAACCGTACATGTTTAGCCTGTTCCACATCAAAGCGTTTTAATACGCGCGCGGCACTAAAGCGGCGGTTCAAAATTTCGTTGGAAGTGATGTAAGCCAGGTGGTTTTGCTCGTCTATAAATCCCTGGGTAAGCGGGGAGATTTTAAATTCCACGTGCTTAAATACGTCAAACGAGTCTAATAAATCGGTAAGGCGGTTGAGTTCGCCGCGGTTCAAACAGGTAACTACAACGTGGATATGTTGCGTTAATAAACGGGTTACTTCTTGTGCTAGCAGCGTAGTATTTCCGCCGAAAGCTAAATTTTTTTTAAGATTGCAGTTAACAGCTTGGGCTCCCGGCAAGAGACTAGTAACAGCTGCTTGTGAATAAGGGGAAAGATCGAATTGTTTGTCAGGGGAATCAAACACATAAAAAGAATTTTTAAGATAATCAGCTAGTGTGGCGGATTTTTTTTCAAAAGATAAAGGAAGTATGATTACTTCATCTCTAAGTTCGCCTAAGTTTTGTGTGTCCACGTCAAAAGCATTAATGACCTCAATACGGTTCCCGGCAAAATATAAGCGTAGCGGATTTGGAAGATGTAAGCAGAAAATATCTACCACGCTTCCACGGACAGCATATTGGCCGGGGGTTTCTGCGTAATCATCACGCGTGTACCCGGCCTGTTCTAATGCATCCAATACATCTTGTCGGCGCAAGGTGTCTGCGCGATGAAAAGTACGGATATGTTTTTTAAACTCATCTGGCTCTGGCAAAGGGGTGGATAAGCCTTCATATGAGGTGCTGATTAATAATTTCTGCGAATTTGTGGAGAGTAACTGATATAAAAAGCACATTTGCCCGGTATCTGTGCTGGGGAAAGGGAGCACCTTTGTTTCCTGGGGAACAAATTCGACAGCGGCATGATCAAAATCATCTAAATCTTGATCACTCACAAACAGGGTAATTGAATGTAAGAGTTGCTTGCAGACAAAGTACGCCTGGGCTGCCCCGTTGGGCAGTCCGTAATAACGCGTGAAAGAAAAAGCAGATTTGCTCATGGAAACGTCTTAGAAACTTTGTGGTTCTGTACCTGTAATAAACGCTTCTAAAAATTTATTGCGTTCAGTGGGTGTGGCTAATTTACCGGTTAGAGGATTCACGTATGCAAAGGAAATCCCCTCCGGTACAGCAAAATCCTCGTTGGGTTCATCTTTTAAAATTTGTTCCATAATATCCGTCCACCAGCGAGCAGTTGTACTACCGGTAAAGCGGGCGCCGTTTTCATGGGAAGTATCATCATCATATCCCATCCAGGCAGCGGCTGCCGTGCGTGGCGTCATACCCACAAACCACATATCGCGGTGACTCTGGGTGGTTCCCGTTTTGCCGGCAATGGGGCGGCCTAAGCGGTTGACATAAGCGCCGCTACCACGTTGCACAACCCCTTTCATAATGTAGGTAAGCAAGTAAGAATGTTGTGGAGAGAATTCGGCTTGCTCAATGGGAATATGCTGTTCCAAAATGCGTCCATTGGCATCTTCCACACGTTCAATGTAATAGTTATCTGTATGAATACCACCGTTGGCAAAGGTAGAAAGTGCGGCTAAGTGTTCATCCATTTGCACCACGCTTACCCCCAGTGCCAGGGCGGGAACACGGGGAAGATTAGCGGTAATTCCGGCTTTGCGTGCTACGTGAATTACGTCCATAATACCCACCGCATCGATTAAGTTTACAGCCACTAAATTTTTAGATTTTTCGAGTCCTTTTCGCAGTGTAATCCAGCCTTCGCTTTTTCCACCGTAGTTTTGAGGAACCCATACGTTAAAATCTTTGCTGGCAATAAAAGACTGACGTGCTAAATCCAAGGAGTATAAATCGGAATTTTCATCAAACGCTTTCCAATTTTTTCCATCGTAGTAAAACATAGTGGGTAAATCTTTGACGAGCGTAGCCGGGGTATATCCTTTTTGTAAAGCCGCCATCCACACATAAGGTTTAAACGAGGACCCTGGCTGGCGTTTAGCTTGTGTGGCGCGGTTAAATTTACTTTCATCATATTCTCGGCCGCCTACCATCACGCGCACCGCTCCCGATTTGACGTCGCGTACCATAAACGCACCTTGCAGGCGTGGGGCTTGTTCGGAGGGATCACGGGGGGAAGCTTCTTCATCCGTGGGTGCGGCGGCGTCTGCTTCGGAATCTTCCGGATCAAATTCAATTCCCAATCCCTTGGCCACTTGTTCATCGAAATCATTGAGCCATTTGTTCATGGTTTGTTCCGCTATTTTTTGTTGTTTAATATCTAAGGTGGTATAGATATTTAACCCCGCTTTCCATAAAACATCCATGCCATATTTGGGCTCTAAGATGCGCCGGACGTGTTCAATAAAATAACGTCCAGGTTTGTTTTCTATAATACTTTCCGGCTTATCAGGCATGGGTTCGGCTTTGGCTGCTTCTAGTTCTTCTTTAGTAATATAATTTTGCTCATACATTACGTCGAGCACTAAATTGCGTCGTTGGCGGGAAAGTTCCGGGTTGGCAAACGGATTATAATGCCCCGGTGCCGGAATAAGCCCCACTAGCAAGGCAGCTTCCCCTGTGGTGATATCTTGCAAGTCTTTATTGAAGTATTTTTTTGCAGCGGCCTTTACGCCGTACGAACCACTACCCAGATAGATTTGGTTGAGATAAAGCTGCAAAATTTCGCGTTTGCTGAATTGATGTTCAATTTGGATAGCTAAAATGATTTCGCGAATTTTTCGAATTAGTTTTTTCTTTTGAGTCAAAAATACTCCACGCGAAAGTTGTTGAGTTAAAGTAGAGGCCCCTTGTTTAGCACGGCCGGTAATTGCATCGTTTAACAAGGCGCGTACAATTCCGCGAATAGAAAACCCCGGGTGCGTAAAAAAGTTGCGGTCCTCCATGGCTACGACGGCATTCTGTAAATCAACCGGAATTTCTTCCAGGGGGACCATCATGCGTTTTTCGATGGAAAACTCGTGGATTAATTCATTATTCCTATCATATACCTTAGTGGTTAGCGAAGGGGTATATTCTTCCATTTCATATACGGGAGGCAGGCCGGAAAGGATATAGCGCATAAATACAGCTCCGGCCAATATAAAAAGCGCCAATGCTACCAAAATAGCAGTAATGAAAAATTTGGACTTACTCAAACCAGAGCGTATTTTAGCCATATACCTCTATTATATCAAAATACAAACAGAGAAAGTGGGCCTTAAGATAACTAGTCATAACTAGCCAAAGTATAGTACAATAAGATTAGAGGCAGTTTATGTGTTCAAAGCCAATTTCCGCTAAGGTGGAAAGAAGCGCTCGTTCTTGCTACGGTCCTCATAAAACTAAAAAAGATGTAAAGGGGAAGACTCAGGCTGGGCAAGATGTTGCGTTTGTTTCTGCACAGCGTGTACATCATACAGTATTATTGTTCCAGGCACCTACTTTGCCCCCGCGGGTATGTTATGCTCCCAAAGGGCGAGTGCCCCAGTTGCAACAATCACAAGCAATGCATCAGGAACAATTGCGCAAAGCATTTACTCGTTGCGAAGTATGTCATTATGAATGGCATTGGGAAGATGAGAAAGAATTGCGTACCTGTCGTACTACGCTTTTGCCTCTTACCGGGCCTATGGGTCAAGTAAGCGAAGTAATGGCTATCACACAAGATATTTCACAATGGGGGGATTCTCCCCGTCCACATCAGGCATTGCATGAAGGCGGTGCTCCTAGAACTTTTGCTCAAATTTTACTTTCCGCACGTGAAACAGAAAAACGAAAAATTGCAAAAGCGTTGCATGATGAAATAGGTACAACCTCTGTTATGTTATCGGCGTTGGTAAATCTGGCCAAACAGAGTGTACGCAAAGGGGATACACAACAAGTGCTGGCCGATTTGGATCGCTTGCAGACCCAAACCCAGCAAAGCATGGAACGTTTACATGCCATCATTGTAGCGCTTCGTCCGCCAAGTTTGGATACTGACGGAGCCTTACGCGGCAACTTGGAAATGTTGACGGAAGATGTATGTAAATTGGGGCGGCTTTCATATCGGTTTGAATGTGCCAAAAACATGTCCGAAAAGGGCCTTTGTGATCAAGTAAAAATTTTACTGTATCGTATTGTACAAGAAGCGCTGAATAATGTGGTTAAGCATGCGCATGCAACCCAGGTGAATATTAAACTTAAGCGGGTTAAAAATGAATTGTTTTTAACCGTACAGGATAACGGAGCTGGTTTTGTTCGCTCGAAGGGAAGCTCCATTCAGCATGTAGGGCTTTTGGCTATGAAAAACAGTGTTAATTTGCTAGGGGGGCATTTAACGATTTCAAGTAAACTCGGCAAAGGGACTCGTATCGCAGCCGTTTGCCCTTGTATGGTATATGAGGAAAATCAATGACAATTAAAATTATATTAGCTGATGATCATGCACTTGTCCGCCAGGGAGTGCGTATGATGTTGGAGACGGCCGGAAAAGAATTTAAAGTAATTGGAGAAGTTTCCAATGGAGAAGAACTAATTGAACTTGCCAAAAAAATGCCTGCGGACGTTTATATTGTGGACATTTCCATGCCTGTGCTTAATGGGATTGAAGCGGTTGGAAAGCTCCTTAAACAAGATCCCAAAGCTAAGGTGCTGATACTGAGTATGTATGATGATCGTGTATCGGTGGAAAAAGCGCTTAAAGCGGGTGCGAAAGGGTTTGTAGTAAAAGTATCTCGGGCAGAAGAGTTTATAGAAGCCATTCGCGAAGTAGCTGCTGGGCGGTTCTACTTCGGAGGGAAAATTTCTAAATTTTTGGTGCAAGGCTTCTTAGGAAAACACACCCCTAAAAAACATGGGACACATTTGACTAACAAAGAAAAAGAAATTCTCCAGCTAATTGCGGAAGGATATAGCAGTAAGCAAATAGCTCAACACTTTACGCTTTCTTTGAATACAATACATGTACACCGTAATAATATCATGCGTAAATTGGGAATTCACAAACAGGCCGAATTAGTGCGCTATGCACTTAAAGAAGGGATTGCACAGTTATAGAGGATTATTATGCGCATTATTGCAGGAACCGCCCGTGGACGGCGTATATTTTCGGTATCTAAAAATTTGCCGGTTAAGCCTATTTCGGATCGCATGAAGCAATCCTTGTTTGATATTTTGCGCCCGCGCATTCCAGGTGCCAAGTTTTTAGATTTATTTGCTGGAACAGGAAACGTTTCTTTGGAGGCACTTTCACGTGGAGCGTTGAAGGCCGTCATGGTAGAGAAAGAGCCGGCGTGCATTAAAAATATCCACCGCAACCTGGTACATCTGGGATTTGAGGAACGTGCCAAAGTATTGCGTGGGGATATTTTAAAACCGCTTGATTGGCTGCTGGCTTACAGTGATAATGATGGCTATGATATTATTTTTATGGGGCCACCCTACCGGGATATCAATAATAAAATGCTATCGTTTTCTGAGCCTTCCTTAAAAAATGTGGCAGAGGCAAAATTATTGGCTCCTTACGGGATTTTGGTAATTCAAACCCATAAGACGGAGCAATTTGCTATCCCGGAAAGTTTGGAAGTGTTTCGTACGGAAAAATATGGGGATACGTTAGTACGTTTTTTACGTCATACAACGGAGAAAAAAGATGTACAGTGACGTGCGGGAATTGAATTTTTCAAAAATTAAAACATACAAAGAATGCCCGCTTCTCTACAAGTACAAATATATAGAAGAGAAACGTGAGGGGCTAACGCCGGCATCTTCGTTAGGTGTGTCTATTCACCGGGCGTTAGAAGCATACCATGCTAACAGTAATGATCCTTCGGAGTTACTTTCTTACTACGATGATTGTTGGCTGGGAGCGGGTTATAGTAGCGCTGGCGAGCAAATGGAGTGGTATCTTAAGGGCAAAAAGATGATGGAAGATTATGCCCAGAAAGAATATGAACGCAAAACTACGGTGGATAGTACCGAGCGCGAATTCATCTTTGAACAGGACGGTTGGACATTTCGCGGGAAGATTGACCGTATTGATAGATATCCGGACGGCTCGTGGGAAGTAATTGATTACAAGACCGGCACGGATATGGATTTGTCAATTCCGGTCACAGATTCCTTGCAATTGGGTATTTATGCGATAGGGGCTCAGCGTGCTTGGAATATGCATAAAGGAAAAGTGACCTATTACTTTACGGCATTTAATCAAACGCAAAGTGCTCCATTTGAAGCTTTTGACGAACAAAAGATCTTGAACATTTTTATCGACGTAGGCAAGCAAATAGAGGCGGGGAATTTTAGTCCTAATACCGCGCATTGTGCGGACTGTGCGTTCAAAAGCACCTGTCCTTCTTCGTCCTGCAAAGAAGAAACTTCCGATAAATAAATCTATGAGTCATTTTATCTTTGCGTTTGTACTTAGTTTCTGCGCCGGTGCCGCCAGTGCGGTGGGGGGCTTTTGTTCTTTTTTTATTAAAAAAGAAAATTTGTCTGCCTTAGCTATTGGATTAGGCTTTTCCGCCGGGGTGATGCTGTACGTATCTTTTATGGAAATTTTGCCTCACGCACAACAAGCGTTGGGTAATTTGTATGGGGTAATTCCCGGCCGGTGGTTGGCGGTGGGTCTCTTTTTTGTAGGTACGGCCATTGCCTGGGGGGTGGACCGTTGTTTGCCGCCGCTGCACGTGAAAGAAGAGACCCTCAAAAAATCTGCTAAATTAAAACAAACGGGTTTATTTACTGCCTTGGCGCTTACGTTGCACAATTTCCCGGAAGGATTGGCAACTTTCTTTTCTGCTTTGGACAGTGCAACGCTCGGCTTTTCCATTGCCTTGGCGGTAGCTATTCATAATATTCCCGAAGGAATTGCGGTGGCATTGCCTATTTATCACGCTACGGGAAGCCGTAAAAAAGCATTTTGGGCAAGTGCGGCCAGTGGAATGGCTGAGCCGGTCGGGGCGGTAGCAGGGTATTTTATTTTACAAGTAGTTTTGCAGGAAGCGGTGCTGGGTAGTTTGTTTGCGATAGTAGCCGGGATTATGGTGTATTTAGCATTAGATGAGCTGTTACCTACCGCGCACGATTACGGACATGAACATCAAGTTATTAATGGCGTGCTTGGGGGCATGATGCTCATGGCATTAGTACTTTTAATTTTCTAACAAAAAGTCTCCCGTTGGGAGACTTTTCATCAAATTCATCTGTTACATTTGGGCAATTATGAACGAAATAATCATTCCCAGCGTATAGCTGGTTACGTTCGTCATAACACTTAACATGCTCGCATCTTTTAACGAAATATCTTTGCGATTGATTACGTGGATAAAGATGGCTTCTAGCACTACTCCAAACAGCCACCACAAAGCACTTTGCGCTACATAGTGCACCAAAAAGCTCCAAGTAACAACCGCCGTAATTACGTTAGCGATGGCCACCCCGTAGAGGATGGTAAAACGTTTTTTGGTATAAAGAATAAATGCCGCTGCACACAATAATTCTAGTACAAGGATCAAAGCCAATGCACCCCACGCTTGCGGGCGGGACCAGAGAGATTCTGAGGCTGGGGTATCCACAGGCTCTATAGTTAACGTATCTGGATTTACGTATACATTAAACTTGTGAATAAGTTCGTTGGACAATGCAAAAATATTACTCATACGCGTGGATCCGTCTTCAAACGAGATAATAAGCCGCGCGAAGGGTTCAAATTCGTAAGCGGTAGCCGTGCAAGTACCAGGGCCGCAATCCATGCGTTGGGAACCATAGATCCCTAAGGGTTCGGTTTGAACACACAACCGATCTTTGCATCCAATAAATTCGCTGGCGCGTGGATTAATAAGGGGCTTTTGCTCCGTATTATAAATAAAGTTAAATTGGATTTCCGGCAAGGGAGAAACTTCTGCCCAGATGGGTAAACTGCCCAAGAAAATAGCAAGCACGAGTAAAATCTTCTTCATAAACACCTCACTTATTTTGTATTATAACATTTAGAAGAGTTTTGAGGAAATAGTTATGTTGACCAATTTACAAATTCAAAAATATGCTGATGTACTCATTTGGGCCTTGCGTGCGGCCCGCCGCAACGGTACATTTAAAAAATACGATAGCGTACTCTTGCGAACCGATATGGCAGCCTCCCCGTTAGCCCGGGCACTGTACAAAAAATTGTTAGAACAACGTTATAACGTGTTGTTGCGTTGGACTGCACCGGAAAATTTTACCACGGATTTTTATCAAATTGCCGATGATAGACAATTGGCTTATGTACCTAAGGGAGAGCAAGAGATCCAAGGGAATATTAACGGACTCATTGCGTTGCATGCTCCGCAGGATTTAACGCATTTAAAAAAGATTGATCCGTCACGTTTGGCAAAAAGCGCCGTGGCCCGCAAACCCATTCGAGAAATTTTGGATGTACGTGAGCAAAAAGGACTTTTCTCTTGGACACTTTGCAATTATCCCACCGAGGAATTGGCCAAAAAAGCGGGGTTGTCCGTAAAAGAATACGCCAACCAAATTGTGCGTGCTTGTTTCTTAAACGAAAAAGATCCTGTCAAAAAATGGGAAGAGGTAACCCGTCAAATCAACGAGATCGGCCAATGGCTTTCGGCCCTGCCCATTAAGACGTTGCGCGTGCAAACAAAACACATGGATTTTGAGGTGCTTTTAGGTGAAAAACGCAAATTTATTGCAGGCGGAGGGTGCAACATTCCGTCCTTTGAAATTTTCACTTCACCTGATTGGCGGGGCACGCGCGGGACCTATTTTGCTGACTTATCTTCCTACCGCAGTGGCAATTATGTCAAAGGCGTCAAATTAGAATTTAAAAACGGGCGTGTTGTGAAAGCCGATGCGGAGGAAGGGGCCGATTTTGTACGTAAAATGCTTGCTATGGATAAAGGCGCCAGCCAAATTGGGGAGTTTTCGCTCACAGATCGTCGTTTTTCTAAAATTAATAAATTTATGGCGGACATTTTGTACGATGAAAATTTTGGCGGGAAGTACGGTAACTGCCATGTAGCGGTGGGCGCGAGCTATGCAGATACATTTACCGGCCCGCAGTCTAAGTTAGATAAAAAAACAAAAGAGCGGCTGGGCTTTAATGATTCCTCTCTACATTGGGACTTGATCAATACAGAGGATAAGTTAGTAACAGCCATACTCAAGGATGGGTCCAAAAAGAAAATTTACGAGAAAGGACAATTCAAGTATTAGCCAAAAGGCCTAGTTATAAGCTAGGCCCTTTTTTAGGGAAATGTAGGCCCAAAGGCCCTGGTTGATTTATACATAAAAGTATAGACTAATAGTAGAAGGTGATGTAAAAATTAATTACAAAGGAGAAATAAGAATGAAAAAAATAGGCGTCTTGTTGTGTTTAGTAGCTCTAACTACGGGGGCATTTGCCTCTACAACGAACGAACCGACGGCTAAAACCGAGGACCAAGTTCGTTTTGAGAGAGTTGTTATTAATCTCAACGGAAATGAAAGCCACATTTGCCAATATATTGTACAGAACATGGCAGATCCGATGCGTGATATGACGGATGAAGAAGCTGCCCCGTTGGCTCAGGGATATTTGAAATATCAAATCAATGGGACACCCATGTTACAATTCATCCAAGAAATTGTTGCCCATGACGGCAACTATCAACGCCGTATTGAAGAAATTGACCAAGAACTTGAGCAAATGACTCAAGATGAATACGACGCAGAAGAAGGCAAAGAGCTCAGACATGAACGACAGGAATTATTTGGGGAGTTAAGATTACAATGGCACTACACTGCGTTCTATGATCTGGAAACTTTTGCTAACAGAGTGGAAGCTTTAACAAAGTAGAGTATTTACAACCCCTCGCCTTAACAGACGGGGGGGTTGTAAAAGTAATTGATTTAAAGGGCCTCAAGAGCGGTTCTATAAAATAGGTCCAAAGACCCAAAATAGGATAGGTCCTAATTAATAGTGTGAATAGGTACAAAGGCCCTGGTTATTACAAAGAAAAGGCATAGACTAATAGTAGAAGGGCAGTAGTACAAAATACAAAGGGAAAAGGAGAGATAATATGAAGAAATTAATCGCATTAATCAGTGTGTTGGCTTTGACGGTTCCGGCTTTTGCACAAGTCAAGCCGCATCGCTCGTCCGGTAAAAAGGAAAGTACTCCGCAGCTGCAGAGGATCGAGCGCCGGGTGGTACGAGAAAGCGCTACTAACGTAGATATGTTAAAGTTCAAAGTAGAGGTTTATGCAGCTTTTGAAATTATTACGGAGAAAGATCAATGTGATGCCAATGACGTTAACTGCATAATGTCTCAATTAAAAAAACCGCTGGAGAAAGTTCTTCAAACGGCAGTTTCCTATCCGGAAGAAGCAAAAGAGATGGCAAAAGTTTTAAATGAGCCTCGCGATGTTGGCGGTACGCAGTTTATTCTGTCTCAATTCTTGCAAGCGAAGTATCAAGAAATTGCAAAATGGGATGTTGAACAGGCTGGAGGAGACGTTAATGACGTCGTTGCCGTGAACAATAGAGAGAACTTCTACACGGAAGCCGGTGAACAATTAGCCGAACTTTCTCGCTAACCAATCCATAAGTGATATAAACAAATAAACTCCCCGGGCAGTAAGCCGGGGAGTTTTAGTGTGTAGTTATCGCTATTTATAATTCTTCGTGCATTACTTTAAGGGTATCTTTTTCTCTTACTACAGGCAAACATTCTTGCACTACGTAATTTTTTCCTGCGGTGAGCTGATTTAAGGCAGCTATGTCGCTATCGCTTAGTACTTCTTTGTCATAAGTGGTGCGGAATTGGTACTCTAGCCCACTTTGGCGGATCAAATTGATTGACTGCTCCAACACGGTTGAATTGGCATCTACTCCTGTAACAGCCGCATATTTCTCGAAAGGGGCTTTCAGGTCCATGGCGATATAATCAACCCATTTTTTATCAATTAATTCCCGCAAAACATCCGGCCGTGTGCCGTTGGTATCCAGTTTAGTTTTGTAGCCAAGGGCTTTTAAATCACCCATAAAGCGCACAAGATCCTCTTGCAGCGTGGGTTCTCCGCCAGAAACAACAACGCCCTCTAGGGTTCCCTGGCGGCGTTTTAAAAAGGCCCATACTTCTTCTTCGGGCATAGAAGGTTCAAACAAATGCGGATAGACTAGTTCCGGGTTATGGCAATAGCGGCAACGAAAATTACATCCTTGTGTAAACACGATAGCCGCTGGTCTTCCTGGAAAATCAATCAAAGTAAACTTGACCAGTCCGCCTAGCTTCATACATCTATGCCCGTGAAGGGAAAAAATTATTTATCGCTGGCGCAATCGCAACCGCAGCTGCAGCCGCCTTCTACGTTTAAGGTTTTGCGCATGGCAAATTCTTCTTTTTTGCCTTTGTTCCAGTTTTGCACCGGGCGCAAGTAACCTACTACGCGGGAATATACTTCACATTTAGAACCTTGTACTTCATTCATTTCTTTTTTAAGGTCAGAGATTTTGGTTTCTACGGCTTGTCTTTCTTGTGCTGTCATGTTGTTCCCCTCCTACGGAGATAAATATTTTTAATTGGGTAATGGGTTTTAAAACCCATTACTGTAATCTAATGGCAATTTGCCAAATTATTTGCTGTAGAGTTGCTCTTCCAATAGAGCAATCTTGCGTTGCAATTCTTGCATACGCTCGGCCTTGCACTTGGGGCATTCAAAATGTTCCCCAGGGATGTAGCCGCATTTCGGGCACACGCTAAACGTGGGCGTAATGGAGAAATACGGTAAGGTATATCGTTCGCACACGGTTTTGATAAAGCGTTTCATGGCCTCTAAATCTTTAATGCGCTCACCGGTAAAGATGTGCTGCACGGTACCGCCGGTGTATTTGGATTGGATGGTACTTTGCAAGTCCAACATTTCAAATACATCGTCTGTATAGTTGACCGGCAGCTGGGACGAGTTGGTATAGAACGGTTGATGCCCTTCTTTATAGAGCGATTCATTCGCGCAAATAATGGCGGGATAGCGTTCTTTATCCAGTTTGGCCAAGCGGTACGAAGTCCCTTCAGCCGGGGTGGCTTCCAGGTTATAGTTATTACCGGTTTCTTCCTGGAATTTGACCAGCGTTTCGCGCATAAACGTAAGCGTTTTTTCCGCAAATTTTCTACCTTTTTCGGTTCCGATATCTTCGCCGATGAGGTTAAGCGCACATTCGTTGAGGCCCACTAGCCCAATCGTAGAGAAGTGGTTTTTCCAGAATTCGCCAAAGCGTTGGCGGATGGAGCGCAGGTAGAAGCTCATATACGGATACAAGTTCCCTTTGGTAAAGCGCTCAATCACTTTGCGTTTAATTTCCAAGCTGGTCTTGGCTACTTCCATGCGGTCTTTCAAATTGGCAAAGAATTCATCCTCGGTTTTGGATAAATATCCCAGGCGCGGCAAGTTAATGGTAACTACGCCGATGGATCCGGTCAAAGGGGCCGAGCCGAACAACCCGCCGCCGCGTTTACGCAGTTCGCGGTTATCAATACGCAAACGGCAGC
The DNA here is from genome assembly GCA_045595305.1 of Elusimicrobiaceae bacterium. GTDB lineage: Bacteria > Elusimicrobiota > Elusimicrobia > Elusimicrobiales > Elusimicrobiaceae > Avelusimicrobium. The sequence goes on along the minus strand of JAZOAE010000023.1, from coordinate 5,101 downwards.
ACATGGAGCGGGCATCTTCGGGGTTCATGTCTGAATTAATGAAGTTGGCAAAGTACGGGATTCCGTATTTGGCCGTCATTTCCCACAGCGGCTCTAGTTTGGGATTGTTCCAATCAAAATCTTTGGTGATGTTATAAGTAGGAATCGGGAAGGTAAACACGCGGCCTTTGGCGTCGCCTGCGAGCATTACCTCGCAGAACGCGCGGTTGAGCATATCCATTTCGTTTTGGAATTCGCCGTAGGTTTTATCCTGCAGTTTACCACCAATGATAACCGGTTGGTCCTTATAATAGGAAGGAACAGTCAGGTCCATGGTAAGGTTGGTAAACGGTGTTTGGAAACCCACGCGGGTAGGCACGTTTACGTTGAACAAGAATTCCTGCAGGGCTTGTTTTACTTCCTCAAAAGAGAGTTTATCGTAATAGATAAACGGAGCCAAGAGTGTGTCAAAGTTGCTAAACGCTTGCGCGCCGGCACTCTCTCCCTGTAAGGTATAGAAAAAGTTCACTACCTGGCCCAACGCGGTGCGGAAGTGCTTGGCCGGTTTAGATTCGGCCTTGCCGGTAACCCCGGTAAAACCGCTAAGCAAGAGGTCCTGCAAATCCCACCCTACACAATAGGCACCCAACAGGCCTAAATCGTGCAAGTGAAAATCGCCTTCACTGTGCATACGGCGCACATTTTCGGGGTAGATTTTATTGAGCCAATAGACTTTGCTGATTTCCGAGGAAATATAGTTGTTTAAACCTTGCAAAGAATAGCCCATATTGCTGTTTTCATTGACTTGCCAGTCAATTTTCTGCAGATACTGATCTACCAAGTCCACATTAAACTTGGAAGAAATTTCACGCATGCGGGCGTGCTGGTCACGGTAGAGGATGTAGGCTTTGGCTGTTTTGTGATAGTTTGAGGTTAAAAGCACGTCCTCTACAATGTCCTGCACGTTTTCCACATTGGGAACAGTATCGGAATAAAGCTGTTGGATGATGTTTACGGCCCGGATGGTTAATTTTTTAGCGGTATCCGCGTCAAATTCTCCGGTGGCTTCTGCTGCTTTGGTAATAGCGTTAGTAATTTTTTTGGGTTCAAAACGTTCGGTAGCTCCGTCTCTTTTTACGATGTGGGTGATTACTTCTGTGTTTTCCATAATGTGTGTCCTAAGTAAAAAAATTGCCGCAAAATGTCGCGGTAACAAAGATTAAAACAAAAACAAACTAAAATTGCAAATCTTTTTGTAATTGCCTGCGTTTTCCGTCGGGGAGAAGCATTGTTTCGATTTTTCAAAAGAACTGCAAACAGCTTGCTAATAATAATTATTACTAATAAGCGCGTTTGTGTCAAATTTTTTGAGGACCTATATTTTTTGGTATAAAAAATAAGCAAATCCCAAAAAAGGATCTGGGCCCTTAAAGTACTTGCAAACAAGTTTCAACTTGTTTTTTATAGTTTACTCTTGACGGGAAAGCAAAAAGTGATTACAATGTAAGAAACAACTTACCGAAGAGAGGGGGAAAAACTTATGGACTTTTATCAAGTATGTGTGTTAGTGGCAGTTATAGCTTTTGTAGTATTAGTTGTATTTGCCGTCCGTGCGATTTTGCAAATTACGCGCACCGCTGAAGCTGCGGAATATTTGGTGCTTACTACCGCTGAGAAAGTGGACAAAACACAAAGCACGTTTGATTTATTGGACAAAGCATCCACATTTGTAGACTCAGGCGTATACAAAACGGTAGCGATGGGGATTGATTTATTCAAACGCTGGAAAAAATAACGTACATTTAGTAAAACCTCTATACGCTCACTTCCCAAGGAAGTGAGCTTTTTTATGCTAAACAAGGGGCCCAAAGTGCATCTGGGCCTTGACAAATTTCCGTTTTGTCTCAATACTAAGGGTATCCGTTGAACGCCCCGCAAGGGCAAAGGAGGAAGTTATGAAGAAGCTTTTAGGCATATTTGTAGTCGGTTTGCTGGCGGTGCCGGCGATGGCTTTCTATCCGGAGGGGGAGGAAATCACCTTTCCTCAGACGCCCTTCTATGAGGAAGTTACCGTAACGTGCGGGGCGGTGGAGACGGTGCCAGGTGCTAAAGGTCCTGTGCAAAAATGTAAGAGCGAGGATGAGATGACGCAGCTGCTTGTCAGCGCTTACCAAGAGAGACTCTACAAAGACGAATTGGACCGCATTGAGAAAGATAAGACGTTAGCGGCCCACCCGATCAAAGTAGATATATCGCGCAACTGCCCCGGTGGTACCGATGAAGAGTTCGCGCGTATGGTTAAATACAAAACGAAGGCCGATGCGGCGGAACATCCGGGTTTTGTTATTGAAAAGATAGAAAAATATGTAGAAGGCAAGGGGTACATCGGGTTGATGCGTTGGTATGATCCGGCGGAAATGGAAGGCGGGGATGACGACTTTGTCTTATTTGACGTGCGTCGCTTTCCAAAAGACGCTCCTACCGACTTCAAACTGATGTGCGACATGGAATTCCCGGATTCGCCCGATACAAGGAGCAAATAAGCCTTTTTCAATAAAGGGCCGAAGGAAAAAGGGCCTAGAAATAGCTAGGTCCTTTTTTCTCCCCGGTCTGGGTCTTAGGACTCTGGGAATTTTCACCTCTACACATAAACTATAAGTGTAGAACCCACAAACAAGGAGGAAGTTATGAAGAAGATTCTAGGAACATGTATACTCAGTTTGCTCGCTGTATCAGCGATGGCGTGGTTTCCGCTCAGGAGTAAAACTACATTGCCCGCGACATCGACCCATGAGGAAATTGAATTGATAGCCGGTAAAGTAAAAGCCGAAGACGGCATCTTGTCGCAAAGATTTCAAAGCGCAGACAGGATGACAATGGTTGAGTTTAGGAAATCAGGGGGAGGCCCGTGGCAAGAAACGAGACAGATCTGGCTAGAATTCGAGAAAAAGTTTGCAGTAGGAAGAAAACTTCTAGTGCAGAAGGAGTTGAAATGCCCAAACGGAGACCCTGTTCTTATCACGAAATCCGAACAGGGAGACGGAGGTTTTAAAGGTTTGGTTGAGGAAAACATAAGAAGAGTAGCTGATTATGAAGAAAAAACGGGTGGAAAAGGAGTGGTACATATGTGGTTTCATTATGATCCTACAGACCCGGCTAACGAAGAATTGAATGATCATATGGATGAGTTGGTACTGCTTGACGCAGGTGAACACTCAGGAACAGACTTGGCCTACATATGCGGTTTGTCACTTTCCAAATGGAACATTCCATATAGAGACGGAAATTAAATAACAAACCCCCGCGCTCCATAATAGCGCGGGGGGTTTTGATGTGTTCCCTCTCCCTGATGCTTCCCTTAGTTAAGCACCATAAATCCGGCTGTAAGATACGTGGCAAATCCCAGCCACGCCCAATACGGCCACAGCAGCATCGCCGCCATTTTACTGTGTTTAGCAAATGCGCGATGCATAAACATCCCTTCCAATAACATTAATACCACTATCGTCAGCGCCCCCGCTAAGTGGTGCATACCAAAGAAAACCGGCGTCCAACAAGCGTTTAACGCCAGCTGTATCCCCAGCAGCCACGCGGCCGGGCGCAACTCTTTACGTACCCCCCGGTGAAATAGCAGCACCGCCGAAATACCTAACAATAGGTATAAGACCCCCCATACCATGCCGAAGATCATATCCGGCGGTACGAGCGGAGGCTTGTTCAGCGTGTGATACCATGCCATGTTAGGGTCCACAAAGGGCATACTAACTAACATGGGTAACTGACAGATTGCCAGCCATAGTACTACTCGGATTGCATGTGTTATTATGTTCATACATTTTAAGTATGGCAAATAACTTATTCCCTGGCTAGATGTGAAAATTAATTAGTTGGGGCTGTTTGTGCACGGGGCCTCAAAAATGCTAAAATAAAGTACGTATTTTTTGTGAGGACATTATGGACACAAAACTCATTAGTGAAGTAACCGATTGGATGAAAACTACCGATTTGGCCGAATTCTGCTACGAAGAAGACGGCAATTGTATTGAAATCAAAACTCAAGAAGCCTTGCCCGAGCCTGCCCAATTTTCCTGCTCCCTTACGGCTGTTACGTCCCCTGCTATAGGGATTTATCACATGGCCGCCAAGGGCAAAAGCCTCACCCTTACCGAAGGACAGTTGGTGGAAGAAGGGGACGCCTTGGGCGTGGTGGAAAGCGCTTCTAAAAAATATCCCATCGTCTCTCCGCTGTCAGGCAAATTACGTAAAGTTACCGCCCAGGAAGGTGCGGTAGTTGAGTTTGGCTTGCCACTCTTTTTTATTGAGAAATAAGTATGCCCGCAAATGTAAACAGAACCCCTTTTCACAAAGTTTTAATTGCTAACCGCGGCGAAATTGCCTTGCGTATTATCCGCACACTCAAAGAAATGAACATCAAATCCGTGGCCGTTTATTCCGAAGCGGACCGCAACAGTTTGCATGTGCGTATGGCCGATGAAGCCATTTGTATCGGGGCGGCCCCTTCCGCTATGAGCTATTTGAACATGGACGCGCTAGTGACGGCGGCCAAAGTAACTCACGCCGATGCGGTGCACCCGGGCTATGGATTTCTGTCCGAAAATGCTGATTTCGCCAACGCCATTACCAAAGCAGGAATGGCGTTTATTGGCCCTACCGCACAAGCCATCGAAATGCTAGGTGTCAAATCTACTGCACGTGCGATTGCCATTAAAGCCGGCGTGCCGATTACGCCCGGTTCTAACGGGGTGGTAGGGCAAAACTATCACGCGGTAGCCAAAAAGATCGGATTTCCCATTATGATCAAAGCCACACTAGGTGGCGGCGGCAAAGGGATGCGCGCGTGCTTTAAAGAAGAAGACCTGGACCGTATGATGAAAACCGCCCAGGGCGAAGCCCGTGCCAATTTTGGCGATGACCGGGTCTATTTTGAAAAACTGATTTTAAATCCGCGCCACATTGAAGTGCAAATTGCCGCAGATAATTACGGCAACGTGATCGCTTTTACCGAGCGCGATTGCAGTATGCAGCGGCGTCATCAAAAATTAGTGGAAGAATCTCCTTCCCCGTTTGTGGATGCCCAAACGCGCAAAAAACTCCAAGAAGC
>JAZOAE010000022.1:0-11012 GCA_045595305.1 Elusimicrobiaceae bacterium | reverse complement strand
AATTACTTCTCCCAAACTTTTTACAGCATGCATCCCTTTTTCACAAAGCCAATTGGCCTGTGAATCCCCATCTTTGGCCTCACAATGGATTTCCCCAGGAAATTGAATACTATGCTTTTGATACATAACGAGATTATTTTTTTCGTTCAAGTCAGGCCGTGTGGCTAATACATAGGAGTAATCTGAGTCTCTGCTGAGTTCAAACGTCATATTTGCATCATTCGTAGCCGTTACGTCCAATTGATTGGCGGCACTAGCATAGCCACTATGCGTCAGATAATATGCCTCGTTGCCGTCGCGGATGGCCTTGGTAGTGGGCAGCAAACTGCTAAAGCGGCTCTTAAGTACTGCCCTTTGGTATTGAGGAACTGCAACGGCAGCTAATACAGCAATAATAAGAACAACCACTAAAACTTCTATTAGCGTAAATCCTTTGGCACTCATACGACTTTTACAACAACTCTTTTTCATGACAGGTATCCCCCTATTTATACAAAAATACTTTCGCGTATAGCCCATTATAAGAAAAAAAAAAACAATTCAAGCGCTATTTTTCACGACAAATAAACACAAATGCACAAAAAACCAATTTTTTATTTCTTGGTAACTTGTTGACCTTGCGGCGTGTCTTTGACCACATATCCCGCTGCGGTAATGGCGTTGCGAAGCTCGTCGGACTTGGCCCAATCTTTGGCGGCGCGGGCCGCTTGGCGCTGCTCAAGTAAGGACGCAACTTCCGCCGGAATTTCCACTTTCTCTTCCGCCGGTTCTTTGAATACATCGATCGCCAAAATACTATCGGCAAAGCGCAAAAAATCCACCTTTTCGGCCGCGGTTAAATCTGCCTTGAGGGCCTCCCATGTGACGGCCAGCGCTTTAGGGGCGTTGAGGTCATCTTGCATGGCGGCGGTAAATTTATCCTTCCACGCGCGGGAGTTTTGCGTCTCTTGCCCGTTTTCCCCCGCTTCTTTTAAAAACCCGCACGCTTGCGTGCGCAAATTTTTTAAACTCTTGGTGGCACTGTCCATACTTTCGTAGGAAAATTCCAGTTGTGTGCGGTAGTGCGCGCCTAAACATAAATAACGATACGCCAGCGGCTCGTAGCCTTTCTCTTTAAGCACATCCACCGTGACAAACGTACCGCCGGATTTGCTCATCTTGCCGGAGCGCAAAATCAAAAATTCGCTATGCACCCAGTAGTTGACGTACTTTTGCCCGGTGGCGGCTTCGCTCTGGGCAATTTCGTTGGTGTGGTGAATGGTTACGTGGTCGATCCCGCCGCAGTGAATATCGAGCGTGTGGCCTAAATACTTCATGGCCATAGCCGAGCATTCAATATGCCATCCCGGGAAACCGACTCCCCACGGGCTGTCCCATTCCATTTGGCGCTTTTTATCTTTGGGTGAAAATTTCCACAACGCAAAATCGGTCGGGTTGCGCTTTTCGTCACTCATTTCTACGCGCGCGCCGCCCTGTAACCCCGAAATACGCGCATGACCCACCAGCGCGTCATAGCGCGGAAATTTAGAGGTATCATAATAAATTCCATCACTGGTGCGATAGGTGTATCCTTTTTCTTCGAGCGTCTTGACCAGGGCAATCATCTCGGGAATGTGCGCGGTGGCGCGGCTGATAATCGTGGGGCGGGTGCAGTGCAAGGCATCGTAATCCTGCCAAAATTTTTCTTCGTAGAACTTAGCAATATCCCACGCACTTTTGCCTTCGCGCGCGGCCCCCAGTTCCATTTTGTCTTCGCCGTCATCAGCGTCGGACACTAAGTGCCCCACGTCGGTTACGTTCATGACGTGTTTTAAGGGATACTGCAAGCGAATCGTGCGCGCCAGCAAATCTTCAAAAATGTAGGTACGTAAATTGCCGATATGTGCAAAGTTATATACCGTCGGCCCGCAGCAATACATCGTCACTTGCTCGACGTTTTGCGGCGTGAAAGTTTCTTTGCGGTGCGTGGCCGTATTGTAAAGCTGCATATTTACTTAGCCCCTTTGACCAACTGCGAATAACGCCGGGAAACCGTATTAAAAAATGTAGTACAAGTAGCTTGGCCCACTTGGTTAGCAGAACGTTCACTAAGCTTGCAGACTACTTCAATATCAGAAAGCGGATTGACAACCCCCACGCTACTCATCGCATATGTAAAACCGGAAGGATGATATTCTTTAAGCGCTACGGAATAAGCTTCATCCAAGGCCTTTTGGAAAGCAGCCATCTCTTTGCGGGCGGCATTTTCCCCTAGTTTGAATTTGTGCGAGGCTACTTTTACAACTACATCTCCGTAGGTACCATAAGCACTTTCGATATTTTCAGCGGTAAAATCTTCGTCACTGCCTAAATCGTAAGAAGGCTCTGAAAGCGTTGTTTCGTCCAGCACAGAAGGTTTATCCAACGGAGAAGAAGAAAACTCATAATACGCATGGTTAGCATTGGGATGGGCAAAATCCGTCGTGGCGGAAACATCCCGCTTGGAGGGAGTTTGCAAGGCCGTACAGCCCGCCAAAATCATCCCCATTAAAAAAACTAAAAACAAACGTATTTTCATAATTCACTCCTCACTTTTACAGTAGCGACAGCCTGACACATAGCGGCTTCGCCCCGACCGATTTCTCCGACATGTTCGTGACTTTTAGATTTAAAACTAACCTGCTGCAACGGTATTTCAAAAATTTTCGCTAACGACTTACGAACCGTTTCATAATGCGGCTTTATTTTAGGCTCCTGGGTGATGATAGTAGCATCCAAATGTGTGATTTCACCGCGGTGCTCGCGTACGATTTGCAATACTTTCTTGGCAATTTCTTTACTGTCAATGCCCTTAATGGAGGGATCCGTTGGCGGAAACAAAATGCCGATTTCGCCCGCACACAAGGCACCTAAAATAGCATCACATAAGGCGTGAAGAACCAAGTCCCCATCGCTATGCCCGATAAAACCTTTCTCATGTGGGATTTCCACCCCACCGATAATAAATTTACGATCCGGGCCCAGCCGGTGAAGGTCAAACCCAAAACCCGTGCGATAGTAACAATTTTCGTTCACAAGCGCCTCTGCAAAAATTAAATCTTCCGGGGTGGTAATTTTAAAGTTTGTGTAATCGGACGGAACCAACTGCACTTTTACCCCCAGCTTTTCCACCAACTGCGATTCATCCGTCGCATCTTGCTGCGCACCAAACTTCTCAAGCGCTTTCACCAATACCTCGCGTTGGTAACACTGGGGCGTTTGAGCGGCCCACAATACTCCTCTGTCTAATGTGCGTACTACTTCACCGTTTTTGCCTTCTTTGACCGTGTCTTTTACAGGCACCGCCAACACAGCCGCCTTGTTATCGAATGCACTTTGAAGGGCGTCTTGAATATATTTGGGATCCACCAACGGACGCGCCCCGTCGTGCACGGCAATCACATCCGATAACACATTTACCCGTGCTACCCCATTTTGCACCGAAGCCAAACGTGTATCTCCCGGATCCACAAAAACTACATCGTGCACGAATTGGGAGATAACCGGCCGGTTTTCTTTGGGCGTTACCACAATAATTTCCTGCACGCACGCACACGCCTTAAATGCCAAAATACTGTGCACAACCACGGGTTTACCGCCTAAAGGGAGCACTTGCTTGGGACGGCCCATCCGGCTACCCGTTCCCCCCGCTACAATGACGGCTGATGCTGTAAACCCACTCATAGTTATTTTACTTTTGCAAAAATCATCCGGCCCGAGGACGTTTGGTAAATGGAAGAGACCGCCACTTCAATGCGTTTGCCGATATGCTTGCGCCCATCTTCCACTACAACCATCGTTCCATCATCCAGATATCCAATGCCTTGTTCTTTTTCTTTACCGTCTTTCATCACAAACAAAGACATGCTCTCCCCCGGCAACACAACCGGCTTAAGGGCCGTAGCCAAATCAGCTACGTTGAGCACTGTTACTTTTTTAAGAGTTGCCAGTTTATTGATAGTAAAATCAAGGGTAACAACCTCTGCATCGAAACTGCGTGCCAATTTTACAATTTGTTCCGGCACTGTAGGCGCTTTAGGTGTTTTGGAGGTATAGCGAACTTCGATCTCCTTGCATTCTTGCAAGCGAGTGGCCACATCTAATCCGCGGCGGCCTTTGGCTTGCTCCAGCTTGTCTTTCGATCGAGCCATCCGGTTCAGTTCATCAGTTACAAACGTAGGAATTACGACAACCCCGGATAAGAAATTAATTTCACACAAATCCACAATGCGTCCGTCGATTAAAGCGGTTGTATCCGCTATTTTGAGGTGATGCCCCTTATAAGAAAGGCCTTCCATATCGCGCGATTTGAAAAGAGCCGCCAACAACCCAAACACAATAAAACCAATGAGAATTTGCTGATTGTGCGCGGTCCAAAATGTCATATCGGCCCCACCGAAGAAATTCTGCATGGCATAGCCAATTAAGGTATAGAGCATCAGCCCAATCATAATACCCGTGCAGCCGATCATAATCTTAATTAAGCGCATGCGCTTAAAAAGCACCTCCCCTGCAATTACAAGTGCGCCGCATAACAAACCACCCCAGAAACTATTCCACGTCTTACCCAAATAAGTATAGGTTACAAAAGGGAAAGCAACCAGGGTACAGATACGAAAAATCCAAATAGGCATAGAACATATCCTCCCGTATAATATAATAAGTAGGGCAAAAGCCCTAAAAAAGGCATTTACTATTTTAGCACTTTTTAAGGGGAGTGTGTGGAGATTATATGTAACTAGCCAAAGTTGAACCAAGCAGAAAGAATGATTCTAATCATTTTTTTTTGGTACACAAATGTCATTTTCTTGTTATAATGGAGGTATACATCCTATAAGGAGGAGTTTATGGAAAATACGCAACGACCGCCTAAATCATTTATGCAGATTATGTATATGTGCTTAGGCTTTTTTGGTATTCAGTTTGGTTGGGCACTGCAAATGGGTAATATGAGTGCCATTTATTCGCGCCTGGGAGCTAGCGAAGACCAGATCCCCATGTTATGGTTAGCCGCCCCCGTAACGGGACTTTTGGTACAACCGCTCGTCGGGTATTTTAGTGACCGCACGTGGTGTCGTTTAGGCCGGCGCCGTCCATATTTTTTAGGCGGGGCAATTTTTTCGGCTTTTGCGTTATTTTTAATGCCGCAAGCCACCGCTATTTGGATGGCCGTAATTGCGCTATGGATTTTAGACTCTTCCGTTAACGTTAGCATGGAACCGTTCCGCGCCTTTGTGGGGGATTTACTCCCTGAACAACAACGCAAAACAGGCTATGCCATGCAAAGTGTGATGATCGGTGCGGGGGCGGTAATTGCCTCTTTCTTGCCACAAATTTTAACGTACTTCGGCGTAAGTACCGAGGCCCCCATTGGCCATATTCCGGCTACGGTGCGCTATTCCTTTTATATTGGGGCTGTGGTACTGTTAGTAGCTATTTCCGCCACGGTTTTTACTACGACGGAATATCCGCCCGCTAACATGGAAGAATTTAAAGCGTTGCAGAAAAAATCGGCCGACCCGCTTCACTCCCTTAAAGAAATGTGGACCGCTATGATCACGATGCCGCAAACCATGCGCCGCTTAGCCGTGGTACAATTCTTTACGTGGGCTGCGTTCATGGTAATGTGGGTGTACTTCACGCCCGGTATTGCCAGCGGTGTTTTCCACGCTGTACCCGGCACGCCTGAGTATGAAATAGCCGCTAACTGGGGAAGCAGCTGCTTTGGCATTTACAACGGCGTCGCTTTCGGGTTCGCGTTTTTGTTACTGTGGCTGACGACAAAATTTTCTGCCAAAATCATCCATATTGTATGTTTGACTATTGGCGGATTAGGATTGGCCAGCCTAGGACTTACCCTTTTTGGCGTACAATTTAGTAAAATGAGTTTGATTATACCCATGGTCTGCATTGGTATCGCATGGAGTAGTATTTTATCCATGCCTTATGCGATGCTCTCCAACGCACTGCCGGCAGAAAAAATGGGTTTTTACATGGGCGTGTTTAACTTCTTCATCGTTATTCCGCAAATTTGTGTAAACCTGTTTTTCGGCCCGTTTATGAAAAATGTGCTGGGCGGCAGCGCCATTGCAGCTGTGGGAGTAGGCGGACTAAGTTTATTGGTTGCCGCTGCTTTCACACTGTGGGTAAAAGAACATCACGCAACACAACAAGGGTAAAAAAGGATGAAACTGTCTTTTAATATTAACTATAAAACGGTATGGGGCGAAACGATCCACGCCGTTTTGTACCGTGCACATGCTGGCGCGAATGAAAACAAAATAAATATTCCCCTCTCCACCAAAGACGGTCAAAATTGGACAGGGCAGATTCTCTTAGAATTCAAACAACCTATCGCCATGTCTTACCATTATGAGGTTCGACGTGACAAGCAAGTTGTCCGGCGCGAATGGCAGCTCATTCCGCGCGTGTTGCCGGTAGATCCGAATGTGGAGCAATATATATTGCAGGATACTTGGCGCGATTTACCCCGCGAATCGTGGCTTCATTCCGCCGCGATTACCGATGTGTTTGTTAAACGAACACGCAAATTCAACCAACCCTTTACTTTGTTTAACCGAACACTTGCTCTGCGCGTGGAGGCGGCGCAACTGAAAGCCAATGAGTCTTTGTGGCTTTGCGGCGCGAGTAAAGAACTGGGCAATTGGAATCCAACCCAGGCGCGTGCACTTACGGAAACAGAAGCAAACATTTGGACACTTTCGCTTGATGTATCTCAGTTGCCGGCCAAACTTCAATATAAGTTTTTGATTCAATCTCCCGAAGGTGTTCGCTGGGAAGATGGCCCCAACCGCACATTGTCACGTCCGGAAATAACGGACAAAACTATTTATGTGCAAGAAGGATTGCGTCCGCATTTTAAGGAGGACAAATCTTTCCGCGCTGCCGGAACAGTAATCCCTATGTTCTCGTTACGTAGAGAAGAAGGCTGGGGCGTGGGCGATTTTGGAGATCTTAAACCTCTCACCGACTGGGCCGTCAAGACACATCAAAAAATATTACAGTTTCTACCCATCAACGATACAATCCTTACCCATACCTGGCAAGATTCGTATCCCTATAATGCTGTATCGGTATATGCATTGCATCCTTTGTATATCAACTTGGATGTATTGCCTAAGTTGGACGAAAAAGTAGCGAAGAAATTTGATAAACAACGCAAAGAACTTAACGAACTGCCGCAAGTAGATTATGAAGCAGCCCTGCAACTTAAGTTGGATTATTTACGCGAAGTCTACAAAGCGCACGGGCAAGAAGCACTTGCTACGGCGGATTTCCGTCAATTTTTTGTAGGCCAGGTGCACTGGCTCCCGGCGTATGCTATGTTTAGTGTGCTGCGCGATAAATACCAAACTGCGCACTTTGCGGATTGGCCGGAACATGCAAAATTCTCATACGATGATTTGATGAATTTTTGCGCACCCGCATCTTCGGAGTATGATAACGTATGCTTTTGGTATTATGTGCAATTTATGTTGCACACGCAGCTAACGCAAGCCGCCGATTACGCCCGCGAACACGGTGTTATCTTCAAAGGAGATATCCCCATAGGTATCTCGCCTAACAGCGTGGAAGCTTGGACGGAACCGCAATTGTTCCACCTAAACACTCAAGCCGGGGCTCCACCGGATGATTTCTCAACTACCGGACAAAACTGGGGCTTCCCCACTTATAATTGGGACGAAATGGCCAAGGATGGTTATCGTTGGTGGATGCGACGTTTTACGCATATGTCCAATTATTTTGATGCCTACCGCATTGATCATGTGTTGGGCTTTTTCCGCATTTGGCAAATCCCAATGCACAGCGTGGAAGGACTTTTAGGACAATTCTCCCCGGCGTTGCCATTTGACGCTGCGGAAATTACAGCGTTTGGTCTTCCCTTCAAGCCAGAGTTTTTAACCCCGCTCATCACCGAAGAATACATCACTGAGAAATTGGGAAACATGGCCGACAAAGCCAAAATGAAATTCTTGGAGAAACAGCACGATGGCACATATCACTTGCGTGAAGAATATAATACGCAACGCAAAGTGGAAGCGGCTTTGGCTGATCGCAATTCCAAGAAAGATTTACAGCTAAAAGAAGGCTTGTTTGCCCTAATATCCAACGTATTATTTGTGCCGGATAATACCAATCCGTCTAAATATCACCCGCGCATCGCCGCGCTTACGGATGGATATTTCAAGTCACTATCCGCTGAAGATCAAGCCGCTTTTAAGCGTATCTACAATTATTACTTCTTTACGCGTCATAATGATTTCTGGGCAAAAGAAGCACTTAAAAAGCTCCCCAGCTTAACGCAATCGACCCGCATGTTGGCGTGCGCAGAAGACTTGGGGATGATCCCGGATTGCGTCAAACCGGTCATGCAGAAATTGCAGCTTTTATCCCTCGAGATACAGCGTATGCCTAAGCAATTGGGAGCCGCGTTTGATGATATTAAGAAATACCCGTATCTATCGGTAGCTACGCCTTCTACGCATGATATGTCTGTGCTGCGTGCCTGGTGGCAGGAGGATACCGAACGCACCCAGAAATTCTATAACAATGTGCTTGGGAAAAAAGGGACTGCTCCCAAAGAAGCTGACACGGAAATCTGCACAAAAATTCTGCGTATGCATTTGGCAAGCCCGTCTATGCTTACGCTCATTGGCCTGCAAGACTTAACCAGCATGGATGAGAACTTACGCGGCAAAGATCCGCAAGAAGAACGCATTAACGTGCCGGCCAATCCAAAGCATTACTGGCGCTACCGTATGCCGATGACGTTGGAACAGCTCTCGCAAGCTGATGAGTTCAACGCCAAAGTGCAAAAAATGATCGACCAAAATGGTCGTTAAACAAAGACGATATAATTCAAAAGCCCCCGGACAAAACCGGGGGCTTTTATACTTAAAAGTACAACGCAGGATTATTTTCCTCTTACCACCGTACAAACCTCTGCGTAAACAACATAGCCCTTCACTTCTTTATCAATAGAGGTTACTTGCGTAATCTTACCATCTTTCTTAGCTGCTTCAACAGACATATCCCCCGTGATAACCAACCCTAAATAATTTTTGGCACACGCACGGCCTACTTTAGTGGCTCCACTATTACCGGTTACCATGAGCGGTTGCACCGTATCGTTAAACAAGGCAATACCTACTTCCGTACTAGGGGTGGCACAAGCACCCAACAATAAAGCAGCTCCCAACACAGACATCATTTTTTTCATAATTACACTCCTTATAATGGAATATTTCCGTTGCGGGGATTTCTCTTCGGATCCCGCTTCCGGGCCAATACTTCAAACGCGCGGATAATCTTTTGGCGCGCCTGAGCCGGCTCAATGACCTCGTCAATCGATCCGTTCGTAGCTGCCTGATAAGGCGAGGCAAACTTATCCGAATATTCTTTGGTCATTTTCTCTTTAAGTTCTTCTTTTTTGGCCTCATCGGTTTCTTTCTTTAAATCGCGCGAGTACAAAATTTCCACCGCGCCGCGCGGCCCCATGACCGCAATCTCTGCCGACGGAAACGCAAAGTTAAAATCCCCGCGCAAATACCTAGATCCCATAGCAATATAGGCTCCGCCATATGCTTTGCGAAGTACCAGTGTTACTTTGGGAATAGTGGCTTCGGCATACGCATAGAGCAGTTTAGCTCCGTGACGGATAATACCCCCATGTTCCTGTGCTACGCCGGGCAAATAGCCCCCTGTATCCACAAGCGTGAGCAGCGGAATATTAAACGCATTTAAGAATCGGATAAAGCGTGCAGCTTTGTCGCTAGCATCACAATCTAAGGCCCCACCCATTACGGCCGGGTTATTGGCTACTACGCCCACCACCCGTCCGCCCAATCGGATGAAACCAATTACTACGTTCTTAGCAAAATTCTGGTGAATTTCAAAAAATCCAAAATCATCTGCCAAACGCCAAATAACGTGCTGAACGCGGAACGGCTTTTTAGGGTCCATCTCGCACACACGCTCCAAAACGGAAACTTGACGGCTGACCAAATCGCTGGTAGTTTGCAAAGGCGGATTTTCCTCGCAGTTCTGCGGCAAGAAGGATAAAAGCTCGCGTACCTGGCGGAAACAATCCTGTTCGGACTTGGCTACAAATTGGCACACGCCGCTTTTCTCGCTATGGGGAACACTGCCGCCTAGGGTATCAAAGTCCACTTCTTCGCCGGTGGCCGCTTTTACGGCACTCGGCCCCGTAATGAACATATGGCTGATCCCTTCCACCATAAAAATGAAGTCCGTCAACGCGGGCGAATACGCGGCCCCGCCCGCACACGGGCCTAAGATAAGTGAAATTTGGGGTATCACGCCGGAAGCTTTTACATTTCGGTAAAAAATTTCACCAAAACCGTTTAAGCTGTCTACGCCTTCCTGAATACGCGCACCGCCCGAGTCCAACAGGCCAATCACAGGGATCTTGGCGTCAATCGCACGATCCATCAGTACTGCAATTTTCTGTGCATGAGCAAGCCCTAAAGAGCCGCCTAACTGGGTAAAATCCTGTGCGTAGAGGGCTACTTCGCGCCCATTAATACGCCCAAAACCGGTAATAACTCCGTCGCCTTTAATGTGTTTATCTTTGATACCAAAGTCGCTGCAGGAGCTTTCCATCAAGCTTTTAATTTCAATAAAACTGTCTTTGTCTAAGAGATATGAGATACGCTCCCGGGCGGTCATCTTGCCCTTATCGTGCTGGGCTTTAACACGTTCCTCCCCGGCACCTTTGAGAGCATCTTGGGAAATCTGGCGGAATTTAACGAGGGTTTGCGGGGCCGGCTCGTTAGAAGGTTTGTCTAATCTAGGGTCTTCAAATAATTCATTCATAGTCCCTCCGTACTAAATATATTCTACCATTTTTGGCAATTAGTTACCCACCGCTACGCTAAAAGCAAAGCCTTCCAGCATAGGCCGTGTTTCCAGGGTAATTGTAGGAGCCCCCAAACTTTGATAAATCTGCAGGG
>JAZOAE010000021.1:0-24758 GCA_045595305.1 Elusimicrobiaceae bacterium | reverse complement strand
TCTTTAGCGGCTATATAAATTTTTGCATGGGGGAACATACGTAGTTCGCCTGTATGGTCCGGATGTTTGTGCGTTACAAAGATTTTAGTGATATCTTCCGGCTTATAGCCCGCTTTAGCGAGTGCATCTTTGAACGTGGCTACTTTATCGCCCATCCACAAAGCGGCATTTTCTTTTTTGGGAATGTCGGCCGTTTCGTTAGGTAAACCAGTATCTGCCAAAATTACATCTTTGCCATCATCAATTAAAAAGTTTTGTAAACTGGAGCGATATCTCACGGCTTGGCATTGTTCTTTGGGGCGGCTACCGCCGAAAGCAAATGCCTGGGTCATAAATCCGCCATCATAATATTTTAGTGCAATAATCTTCATACTTCCTCCATTGAGTTATTCAAATACTTAAATTTATATTTAATGCGGTATTCTCCATACTGAGACCGTGTCTATTATCCGCAACATCCGCAAGAGGCGTAGGCATATTCTTTATTTTGGATGACATCTATTACTTCGCCTACATACATGCGGTGGGCTTGATGTTCGGGCGCATAAAACTGTTTGGCAAGTTCTTGTGGGATGGACGATTTAACTAAATCTTGGGTATATAATTTCTTGCAGATAAAAGAAAGTTCTGCTTCTTTGTAATGCACCGCATTGTCTAAAAAGCACGGGGTGAGAGAAGTCCCTTTTAATCTGTCTCCGTCTCTGCCGGAGCGACTGCCCATAAGACCCAGTTCCTTGCGGTATTTGGCAGGGAAAAAATCCACCGTAAACAAATCGTTTTTATTCATAAAGTCATATGTGTAGCGTAAGGGGTTTACATAAACGGTAATAACGGACTTATTCCATAGGGTTCCCATCGTTCCCCAAGCAATGGTCATGGAGTTAAAATCCTCTTTATTGCCGGCCGTAAGCAAGGCCCACTGGTTTAAAAATAATTCAAATATATTTGCGTTATAATGAGTTAGGTCCATATTTATTCTCCTTTTAATTTAAAAACATTTTTGGGCATGGTGCAAACCGGGCAGGTGTAATTTTCAGGTTCGCTTTCCAAATCGCCCTCGTACTCGTAGCCGCACACAGAGCAGACATAGCGTTTTTTATTGTTTTGTTTCACGGCTTGCGGGGCATATTTTTCTACGAGTTGGTGGGTTACCTGTGCGTGGTATTTGTGCTGGGCGGCGAACGTTTGAACGGTTTGTGCAATATCTTTGTGCCCGGCTTCTTCCAGTTGGTGGGTCAACCCCAATATGGCTTTCTCGCCGTATTCTTCGGCTTTGGAAAGGCCTTTAATAAACTGCCATAGAGCATGTGTCTCTTGCGGATAGCGGTTGGACACTGTAAAATAGAAACTGGCTTGGTCGGCGTGTTGGTTGGCCAGTTCGGTAAATTGCATGGAAACATCTTCTAAACCGTGTGCTTTGGCAATGCGTGCTAACGTAAAGTACATCCCCGCGCCGGACAGTTCCGCTTGCGCTTGGCCTTGTAGTGTTTTTTTATAATCTTTCATAAGTCTCCTTTCGTGTTTGATGAGCAGGTATCACAACCAGGTAATATATTTTCCTTCTTCATTTGCTTGACGGCCCACTTGCCCATTTCGGTAAGTACGGGCAAAATGGTTTTTCCTTCTGTGGAAAGCGTGTATTCTACGTGCGGGGGAACTTCATTATACTGCTTGCGGTTGATAATGCCGGACGCTTCTAACTCTTTTAGCGTTTTAGAGAGCATCATGTTGGTAATGGGGCCAAGTCCGCGTTTGATTTGCCCATAACGCACGGGGTGGCCGTTAGCTAAGATACATATAATAGGCAGTTTCCACTTGCCACCAAATACGCTAATCAAATACTTAATGGGGCATAGTTGCTTAGATGATTTTTTAGTCATAGACAGTTTGCTTTTACCCTTTTTCTGAAAATTACAGTATTAAAAAAGATACTACTTACATAATAAGTACCTATATTTATATAATACCATAAAGACAGCTAATTTATAAATAGGGAGATACTATGAGCATTTACGATTATAACGTTCCCACCGCCAATGGCGAAAACTTGGCCTTGTCCACTTTGAAAGGCAAAGTGCTGGTTATTGTAAACACCGCTACCGGATGTGGATTTACGCCTCAGTATGAGGGGCTGGAAAAAATGTATGAAAGCTACCACGAAAAGGGCCTGGAAATTATTGACGTGCCCTGCAACCAGTTTGGGCATCAAGCCCCGGGTAGTGATGACGAAATCCACCAGTTTTGCACATTGCACTACAATACAAAGTTCCCACAGATGAAAAAATCCGACGTAAACGGCTCTAGCGAACTGCCCCTGTACACTTACCTAAAAAGCCAACAAGGTTTTAAGGGATTTGGGGAGCATAAGCATAAAGAGATTCTGGAGAAAATGATGGCAGAAAAAGACCCAAACTGGAAGAGTTCGCCGGATATTAAATGGAATTTCACCAAGTTTGTGGTGGACCGCCAAGGGAACGTGGTAGCACGGTTTGAACCAACGGCAGATATACAAGAAGTAGAAAAGTGCGTAGCCGCTTTAATCTAAATAAATTACAAGGAGAAACAATATGACAGGAATTGAAAAAGTTTATCAATTTTTGGATGAATCACACACTTACTACCTCGCTACGGTAGAAGGCGACCAACCCCGCGTAAGAGCATTTGGAACAATTCTTTTACACAATGGGAAGCTCTATATACAAACAGGCAAATCCAAACCTGTTTCCAAGCAAATTGCGCTTAACCCGAAAGTGGAAATTTGCGCGTTTAAAAATGGGCAATGGTTACGTGTAGCAGGTAAACTAGTGAATGATGATAACCGTAACGTCAAGGTAGCTATGCTTGAAAAGATGCCGTCCCTTAAACCGCTTTACAACCCCGATGACGGCAATATGCAGATGTTGTATTTTAAAAATGCTACAGCTACTTTTTCTTCATTTACCGAACAATTAGAAACTGTAAATTTTTAACAAGCTACACGTTAAATAAAATTATTAGGAGATGAACATGACAAAAATTGAATTCTAAAAAGACCTTGCCAAAGGATGGTTTGGCAACTCCCAACAACACGCTATCCATGCGCAACTGCTACGTAAACGCGGGTATGTGGCGCTGGCCGATAAGATTGCCGCTGAATCTGACGAAGAATGGGAAGAAGCCAAAACCGTCAACGCGCGTTTAATTGAATTGGGTGAAACACCGGAAGTGGAAATTGCCAAATATCCCGTAATTACGGATATTAAAAAGATGCTGGAGTATGATTGCAAAGATGCGGCAGAAGCCTTGCCTATGATGAGCAAAATGCTTAGCCTGTTTGAAGATGATTATGTATCTAAAGACATGGTACAAAAGTTTATTGTAGAAGAGCAAAACCACTACAATTGGGTACGCCAATACCTCTCTCTCATTGAAGAGATTGGTATGGAAAATTATTTGATTGAACAATTGGGCAAATAATTTAACGTGGAAACAGAGAAAGGCCGCTTATGGGCGGCCTTTCTTTTTATACTAACTTGCCTGCTTTTGGGTACTAAAAAGCCACAATTGTTGGGGTTAACTTTGACAACTTATGTATACAAAGCTATACAAACGCTCGGTAGAAAAAAGGCAGAAAGTAGCGATTTTGCAAAAAACGCAAAAAGCAAAAAAGTGTATATTCTTAGTGGACCCTTATGGTACACACTAACCGAAAAACCAGACTTCGGATATTGCTTTTAAGCAAGAAAAAACCGCCCCTATGGCTAGGAGCGGCTATCTAATGGTGGTTATTCCTTACTTTAAATTGCTCTTGTAAAACGTCTCAATCTTATCAAACGGAATTACATCCGTCTTGTAGTACAAGTCCGTGTGATTTGCGCCTGGGATAATTAAAAGCTCTTTATTGTTTCCTTTTAATTTCTTAAACGCATCTTCAGAAAAATATCTACTATGCGCCTTCTCCCCATGTATCATGAGCACGGGGTTTTTGATCGTATCGCTATACGCCAAAATGGGCATTGTGATAAGAGATAACGAGGATGTGGTTACCCAACCCTGATTAGAACCTACGGAACGTTTGTGGAAGCCCAGTGGAGTTTTGTAGAAATTGACGTAGTCCTTTACAAACTGGGGCTCGTCTCCATTTAATTTATCCGGTAATGGAGCAGCGTGAGCAAGCGTGCCAGTTTGCGCATCTTTGGTGCGTTGAGCATTTAATTGCTCGCGCATTTTATAGAGTTCCTCGGCGGACATACTATCGTTATACCCTTTGGCAGAAACTCTCGTCATATCATACATGGTAGAGGTTACGGTTGCTTTAATGCGCGTATCCATAGCGGCGGCATTTAAGGCAAAACCGCCAAAGCCACATATCCCTAAGATACCGATTTTATTTTCATCCACATCTTTTCTGGTGGTTAAATAATCTACTGCGGCACTAAAATCTTCGGTGTTAATATCCGGAGAAGCCACATTGCGAGGTTTGCCGGAGGATTCCCCAGTATACGAAGGGTCAGATGCTAAAGTAATAAACCCTCTCTCTGCTAGGGTTTGGGCATACAATCCGGATACTTGCTCTTTTACTGCGCCAAAGGGACCAGAGATAGCAATGGCCGGAAGTTTAGCACCTTTGGCTATATTTTTAGGAGAATACAAATCCCCTGTCAGTTTAATGCCATAGCGGTTCGTGAAATGTACTTTTTTGACGGTAACTTTATCACTCTTTGCGAAAACTTTATCCCAGCTTTTTGTTGTAGCCATACTAATTCCTCCCAGTAAAATAATTCCTAATAGTAATAGTTTTTTGTTCATACTATCTCCTTTTAACATTTTTTGCCCATTTCATAGGCTTGTTTGTATGCGGGTAGATCTTTTATTTCGCCCTTTTGCCACGCGCCTGTTCCGTAAATAATGCCTTTTTCTTTGGTGCCTTCCAAGCAATCGCGCGTAAACCCGCGCAGACCTTCTACGGCAGGGGTTAGGTTTTTCTTTACGGTATCGGCGGCGGATAGAATAAAATAAAAATCTTTATTGGAAATTTCCGTATATTTGGTTACACAACGGTCAATAAAGGTTTTAAGTTGCGCGTCCATCGTGTAGAAATAAACCGGAGTAGCCAGCACTATTACATCGGCATCTACCATTTTGTCTAGTAGACTAGCCATATCATCTTTCTGCACGCATTTGTGCGTATTATTACACACTCCGCAACCCAAACAATAGTTGATTTTATGCTCTTGCAGACGGATTTTTTCCACATCATGTCCGGCTTCTTTAGCACCTGCTAAAAATTGGTCACACAAAGAATCGGAATTGCCACCTTTACGGGGTGAGGCAGATATAATTAATACTTTCTTACTCATACTCTCTCCTTAAAATTTAAGTTCCTTACTCTTAGAGGCGATAGCTTTGTCATACACGGAGATTTTATAATCTAACCGTTTAAGCGTATCCTGTAACTCCTCTAGCCGCCCTTGCAGGGCTTTACGCTCCGTGGCTAACAACTCCCGTCTAGCATTAAGGGTGCGTTTGCCCTGCTTAAAGAGTTCGAAATATTTTTGTAACACTTCTATGGAAAGTCCGGCACTACGCATACATTTAACAAACTCTATCTGTGCACAGTCCTGCTCCGTGTAATCTCTTATTCCGCCTGCAGTACGGTTTACATCTGATAGCAGTCCCACTTTTTCATAGTAGCGTAATGTATCGGGCGAAATATTGCACTGTTTGCTTACTTCCGAAATGGTCATAACTCCTCCTGTAAAGATATTGTAGCAGTTGGAGTTAACTCCAAGTCAAGCAGAAAGTTTAAATTATGCCTTGTGCGCTTTTTGGTCACAGTAGTTCTGTAAATATTTTATAATGAAAGTATGAAAAACATACCAGACCCCAACAAAGCGTTTCCAAACGAAAAGCTCCCCGACCTTTGCTATATTAAAAATGTAGTGAAGAACCCCAATATCATTATCGGCGATTATACCTATTATTACGGCGACGACGCCGACCAATTTGAGAAACATGTAACCCACCATTATCCGTTTATCGGGGATAAACTGATTATTGGCAAATTCTGCGCGATTGCCAAAGGCGTGGAGTTTGTGATGAACGGCGCGAATCACCGAATGAACTGCGCAACTACTTATCCGTTTTATATTATGGGTGGAGATTGGGGCAATGCGTTGGCGCCCGTAATCAAAGAGCTCCCCTTAAAGGGCGATACCGTCGTTGGTAATGATGTGTGGATCGGGCAAAACTCCACAATACTCCCAGGCGTGCATATTGGCGATGGGGCGATTATTGGTCTAAACAGCGTGGTAACTAGAGATGTGCCACCTTACACCATCGTGGCCGGAAACCCTGCCAAAACCGTCCACAAACGCTTTGATGATGAATTGATTGCCCTGCTACTCAAACTTAAATGGTGGGATAAGAGCGTAGAAGAAATCAATGCGCTTATTCCACTTCTTTCTTGTAGTGATTTGGCCAAAGTAAAGCAAGAAATTAAAGCCCTTGTGCAAAATTAGGCATATAGAAAAATCCTTAAATTTTAAGCATTTTTTAGTAGTTTTTGTATAAGAATAACAGCCTGAGAACTCGTCGTTTCGCCATACACGCCTGCTGTTAGGCGCACTTTTAAACAAAAACCCGTTCTGAAAAAGAGCGGGTATTTTTTATCATTTATCGACGACAAAATAACAAATACGGAAGAGATTACTGCCGAAGAGAAAGTTTTGCAGGAACTCGTCAAAAAATCTTTCGGAATTAAACATAAAATAGAAACTCCTAAAAAAGGAATATCTGTAATGCTGGAATAGTAAAATACTGAGTCACTTTTACAAAAACCGCCCTCAAAAGGGGCGGTTTTTGTATTGTAGAAATAAAAGGGCTCTTATTGTTTTAGCAAAGAGTCCGCAATTTGTTGACTAAGTTGGCCCAACAATTGGCTATAACCGTTGGCCAAGTCATCATAGGTTTTACCAATTTGCACAATACTTGCAAATTTTTGCCGGACAACTGCTTGTTTGGAAGTGCCTTTAATCGTGTACCAAGCAACCATTTCGGCATTTTCTCCCAACACCGCATCCAATTTGATCACTTCTACAAGAACAGTCCGGTTAAATTCTTCCCCTTTGGATTGACTGGCCTTCACTTGCGCCGTAGGGAGTAGCGCACTTAAATCTTCCGCCAAAACACGCGTAGCCAATACGGAGGGTGATTCCGCCCACCGGTTATATTCGGACATATTAATTCGTGCGGTTTTCTTCTGCCCGGTTACAATCTGCGGCCGATCCATATACCTGGGAAGTTGCACACGGCTCACTCCCACAAAACCGGTATAATCCGTCGAAGCCACCGGAGCGGGGCTGGCAGTTAGCATATAGAATTTGGCCGTTTTACTGGTACCAAACATACACGCATTAAGAAGTAAACACAACACAAAAATTTGTATCTTTCGCATATTATTCTCCTTTCTTCCCTTGAATCAATGCTTCCGGATGTCTTTCTAAATAATCCGACAAATTCTGAAACGAGCGGGCCGCATCGGAAACTTCGTGCAAGGTTTCGTTCAAATTGGCAAGAGTCTCTTCGCTGCTATCGGCAACCCTTTCTAGGGTTTGGTCCAAGTTTTTAGAACTATTTGTAAGCGCCGGTAACAAGACAGGCAGTTCTTTTCCAAGCACTTCCGCTACATGATTAAACTGCGCCAACGCTTCTTGGATTTGAAGCCGGTTCAGCCCGCGAGACAATTCCTCTCGCTTAGACATAACCGTCGGAATTTGCGGAACTCCCTCGTTTTTAGGCGCTTCAAATAGAGTCACTTCGGACTCCGGCAACATAACCAGTTCAATCATTAGTTGTCCTGTCAAAAAACTTTGGGTAGTTAGCCGGGCGCGCAACCCATGGGCAATAAGAGATTCCAGCAAGTTATCTCTCTTCCAAAATTTATCCCAAATAGATCCCTCACTCATAATATCTATGTGTTTGACGCGCGCATAAACTGCCACATTAAATTTCAAACTGTTTTTTTCGGCCACCAACGCCACACGCGATACTTTGCCCACTTCCACCCCTTGGAACACAATGGGCGATCCCTCCGACAATCCCTGTGACGATTCATTGAAATACATTACCACCACGCCTTTTCTATCGGCGTGCATTTTGCTGAGAACTGATTGGCCAATCAGCCCCAAAAATAATGCAAACCCGATCACTAAAAATAGTCCGATGGCTTTTTTATTTGGTTCCTTTTTCATGCGGTTCTCCTCTGGTTAAAAATTCATGTACCTGCTGATTGGGTGGATTCTTTAGCAACTCGCACGGATTTCCTTTGGCTGAAACGGTGCGAATTGTTTTATCCAAGAAAATGCTGTTTTTACCGATGGCAAAAATAGAAGATAATTCATGCGTTACCACAATAATAGTTGTGCCCAATGTTTTATTAATTTCTAATATCAAATCGTCTAAATTTTTAGAACTGACAGGGTCCAGCCCGGCGGAAGGTTCATCAAAATAAACAATTTCCGGGTTCAAGGCCAACGCCCTGGCAAGCCCCGCGCGCTTGCGCATCCCCCCGCTGATTTCGGACGGATAATATTCCTCATAGCCCGACAACCCTACCAGCGCCAATTTAAACGCTACAATTTGGTCGATTTTTTCCGACGAGTAATCGGTGTATTGTTGCAACGGCAAGGCGACATTTTCGGCCAACGTCATGGAACTAAACAACGCTCCGCTTTGGTACAAAATGCCGCTATGTTTCATAATGTCCAACTTTTCTGTTGGACGGGCATTTATAAAATCTATATCGCGAATCCAAATTCGGCCGGCTTGCGCGGGAATAAGCCCCGTAAGGGTGCGCAGTAGTGTGCTCTTTCCGCAGCCCGATCCGCCCATGATGATAAAAATATCCCCTTTGGGAATAGCAAAGGACAAGTTTTGCATGATGGTCTTACCATCATAGCCGATGTTTAAATTTTCTACGCGAATGATAGCCTCTTGTTTCTTCATATTCCAAACCACGAACAAATCACCGTCAATACGCCGGTCATTACAATCATCCATACAATAGAGTACACTACTGCATGGGTAGTAGCGGCGCCCACGCTATCGGCATTGCGCCCGCAGTGTACTCCAAAGTAGCACCCGCATAACGCAATAATAAATCCAAAAACAATGCCGTGAAAAACACCTACCAGAAAATGTGTGATATTAAAAGAATTGATTGTATAGCGGATGTATTCCGCCAAGGGAACTTCCCAGAACAACACGCACACGAAACAGCCACCCATAATGCCCATAATATCGGCAAGTAAAACCAAAATAGGCATAGAAAGTAGCAGCGCGTTCATGCGCGGCAATACCAAAAAATCCGTGCGGGCAATTCCCATTGTTTGCAAGGCATCCAACTCTTCGTTGACTTGCATCGTGCCGATAGTGGCCGCGTACGAAGCCCCCGTTCTGCCGGCCATAATAACGCCCGTCATAATGGCGCCCATAATACGCGTCATGCCGATAGTAACCAAACTGGCCACATAAATTTGGGCCCCGAACGTTTTTAATTGCAACGCCCCCACAAAGGCCAAAATAAGCCCAACCATAAAACTGATCAGCGATACAATTAGGATAGATTTCGGGCCGCAATCGGCCAGCACCATCCAAAAATCTTTA
The DNA here is from genome assembly GCA_045595305.1 of Elusimicrobiaceae bacterium. Taxonomy (GTDB): domain Bacteria; phylum Elusimicrobiota; class Elusimicrobia; order Elusimicrobiales; family Elusimicrobiaceae; genus Avelusimicrobium. Next base: position 15,113 of record JAZOAE010000021.1, on the reverse strand, counting down.
CGGCGATAAACCGCCTTCCCCACCAGTTGCCGCCCCCAAGAAATCAAACACGCGTGGATGAAAAGACATCCTTTTTTAACGCAATGCCAAAGGAAGATTCCTCCCTCGCCGATACGTTCCAAAAAAGAGGATTTTTCACGGGGCGTTTCTTGTTCTTTATAAGGGGATTGAAAAGCAAGCCGCAGGAGTTGTTCCATCCCTTGCGGCAATTGCGAATAGGAAATATTTTCTTTGGGGATGTGCTTTAACGCATTAAAAAGGGCAACAACGAAATCGGTATTCCAGGAAGTAATATCTTTCCCTACCAGTTGTATTTTTTTATGGTGTAAATCTGTGCCGGAAAGAGGCAAGTGAGTTGTGGCGTCTAAAACCCCTTTTAACACACAATTTACAGCATCGCCTTTTGTTTGAACTTCAATCATATTCATACATTATAATTTTTTAATTAATGCGTAAAGAAACACCCCTCGCAAATTATCTTTTTTGGTGTTTCGACTGGTCGGTGTTGGACTGCACCACATTGAGTGCATAATCGCCCATTTTCTCAAAACTGGTCAAAATGTCTGCGTAAAGCGTCAGCCCCGCAGGCGAGATTTGATTTTTTGTAAAGTCGTTGGAAGTTTTCTCTTCGCGCAGTTCATGCCGCATATCATTTAGCACGTCTTCTTGCTCACGGGCGTATGCTAAAACTTTTGCTTTATCCAACTGTGCGGCGGGCAAAATAGTGGAACGCATGTGTTTGATAATTTTACGCACCTGTTGTCCAATGGTTTCCAATCGCTTGTAATCTTGCGTATTAAAAGCCTTGATATCGTGGGCTTTGGTTAGCAATTTGGCAATACGTTCTCCATGGTCGGCTATTTTTTCCAAATAAGTTGTTTGGTCCAAAAGGCGCATAATTTCGTTTACCATGTCGCGGGAAAGTTGCTCGTGGGTCAAATTCTTTAAAAACTCTGTGATCTTATATTCTAATGTGTCGCTAGCTTTTTCTTGCGCGTATATGTCTTGTACAAGTTCTTCAAACAAAGCGTTGGAATCGGCTTTCAGTGCATGCAACAACTTGCTTGTAATAGAACTGGCCATGCCGGCCATCAAATCAATTTCTTTGCGGGCCGCCCCGATAAACAATTCCGGCGTGGTGGTAATACCCACTTTCAAATAGCGCAGTTCCGTTTGATTGTTTTCGTTGCGTTTGATCGGCAAGAAGAACAAAATCAACTTCTCAAACGGTTTGATCAAAACAAGCATAACGCTTGTATTGATAATGTTAAACGTGGTATGAAATGCGGCTAAGTGATAAGGAATGCTAGTCAAAAGAACTTCGGGACTATTTCCTGTAGTTGCTCCGGGTACAAAGCAATCAATCAACCCCAAAAAAGGATGGAAAAATACCACCGCCCACACTACCCCGAGCACATTAAAAAGCATATGCCCCAAGGCGGCCCGTTTAGCAATGCGTGGGGCCCCGATAGCGGCAATGTTGGCTGTAATGGTGGTACCAATATTTTCGCCCAAAACAAGGGCACAAGCGGTGGGATAGTCAATAAGTCCTTTGGCGGCACAAGTAAGCGTAACCGCCATAACCGCGCTGGAGGATTGGAGGAGTACCGTCAGCACGGTTCCTACACCGATTACCCCTAGTAAAGAAAAAAGTGTATCGGGGCGGAATTTAACAATCCATTCCACAACGGCAGAAGAATTTTGCATATTGGGTAACGAGCCTTGGATAAGCGATAAACCCAAAAACAGCAACCCAAACCCCACCATGGCCTCTCCGATACGGCGTGCTAACGGCCATTTTTTAATAAATTGCGAAAAGAACCCAATGCCAATCATAGGCATGGCAAAGGCAGAAATTTTTACTTTAAAGCCAAGGATACTAATCAGCCAGGCCGTAGTGGTAGTACCGATATTCGCCCCAAAGATAACACCTAAAGATTGGGATAAACTAAGCAGTCCCGCGCTGGCAAACCCTACTACCATAACGGTAGTGGCGGAAGACGATTGAATAATAGAAGTGGCTAAAATACCGGACAGAGTGGCCGTAAAACGGTTGGTAGTAGCACGGGCAATAATCCGCCGCAAACGGTCTCCGGCGGCTTTCTGCAACCCGTCGCTCATCATTTTGATGCCTAACAGGAATACTCCTAGGCCACCAAGCAAATTAAATGTTAATACTAATGTTTTCATTTTTTTCTCCAAAAAAGAGCACCCAAATAGGTGCCCTCTCGTTCAAATACTACATAAATTGTTATCAACCAATATATCATGCTGACGCGAACTACTACATATCCCTATGGAACAATCCCATAAGATTTTTAAGTTGGGAATCAAAACAAGGAATGCGTTATTTTTCAGCATATGTTTTATATATGTATTATATCATTTTTATGATGATAGTATGGGTTCCTACTACGAGTCACAGCTTGGACACTATATCCGCGTGATTTTTCCGGTTACTAGGATACGATTTCTTGCGCTTTTATTATGCCATGTGCGCTTTTTGGTCACAGTATAAATAAACAAGATAAAGTGGATAAATTATAGCAAGCTAAAGACATGTTTTTGGACTCTATAATTGGCTGATAAATGGGAGAGTAAGGAATTATTTAATCTTGCTGATTACCATATTCGTCAAAGCAAATAAGGCGAGTACGTTGGGGATGACCATGAGGTTATTAAACATATCGGTCAGTTCCCAAACAAAATCGCTGGATACCAGCGAGCCGAACATAACGAAACAGAGCGAGATAATGGTGTAAATAAGAACAGCTTTTTTAGTGTTTTTTCTTCTAAATAAATAAACGGCATTCATTTTGCCAAAGAAATTCCAACAAAGGATGGATGAAAATGCAAAGAAGCAAAGACAAACTGCCACAAAAATCGCTCCTAAATTAGCACCCATGATGCTTCCAAAAGCGGTTTGAACCAGATTTGTTTTGTTGAGTACGTTTGTAAGCGCACCTGTATAGCCATTAGCCAACACTCCGTCAGAAGTATATAGTGTTGAAATAATAACCAGTGCATTCAGGGTTAAAATCACAAACGTGTCCACAAAAACACCTATCATGACGATGGTACCCTCTTCGTGAGGGGTTTTGACACGGACCAGAGCATGAACATGTGGCGTTGAGCCCATACCGGCCTCGTTTGAGAACAACCCTCTTTTAGCGCCTTGGCTGACAGCTGTTTTAATAGCATACCAAAACCCTCCACCGATGATGGCCTGCGGTTCAAAGGCGTATTTAAAAATCATTTTAAATGTTTCAAAGAGATAGTTGTATCGTACGATTAAAACGAAAAACGCACCCATCAGAAAGGTTACAGCCATGACAGGGACCAGTTTTTCGGTTACGGAGGCGAGACGGCTGACTCCGCCTATCAAAATAATCCCGGATAAAATGACTAATATAATCCCGACGCTCCATGGTTGAACTGCAAAAGCGGTTTGCATGGTGTAACTGATGGAATTGGGGAAAAGAGTTTTTATCAACGCGGGCTGTCATTTTCAAGATAACGGCGGGATTGAAATTGGGGATAATACCATGATTGGCCCAAAAGTAACGATAGTTACGCTAAACCATAATTTAAGTCCTAATGTGCGCCTTACTGCTACTCCCAACGCGGTAAAAATTGGTAAAAATGTCTGTAGGGGCTAGCTGCACTATTCTGCCGGGGGTAACTATTGGCGATAATTGCGTTATTGGTGCCGGAAGCGTGGTAGTAAAAAGCATTCCCCAAAATGCCATTGCGGTAGGGAATCCAGCCAAGGTCACTAAATATCTTACGGAAGATAAATAATTTGAACAGGCAAGTTATTAAAAACCCCTTACATCAAGTAAGGGGTTTATTTTAATCAGTAATATCTATATCCGGCGTGATTTGTATATGATACTGAGGATACTCGGCCTGTATCTGCCGTGTGAGCAAATCAGCAGCTTCTTTGTGGTCTACGTCAAAGCTTAGCACTACGTCGAATTGAAGGTCTTTCTTGTGCAAATCCACATAAAACCCATGCAACTGCAATGCCCAATTATGCGCTAGTACCAATTCCTGTACTTTATTGCGGATTTGAGCCGCTTCTTCATTAGACGTGTTGCGGGCATACACTCCTACGCCGGTTAAGATAACTCCGGTTTTGTGAAATACGTTTGTTTCTATTTTGCGGGTTAAGGCATCCACCTGCGCGACGGTGAGTGTGTCATCTAGTTCGATATGTAGAGAAGCATAATTTTTATTAGGGCCATAGTTGTTGATTAAAATATCATATACGCCGTGTACTTGCGGTTCTTGCGTTATAATTTGCCGAATAGATTGCACGATTTTTGCGTCAGCACGGTGCCCCAAAATATCATCCAAAGTGTCTTTGAGCATCTCTACCCCGGCTTTGGTAATGACGAGCGAAATGGCAACACCTACATAGGCCTCCAACGAAAAATGCCACTTAAGGAAAATAAGCGCCGACACTAGTACAGAGCCTGACAACACCGCATCAAACGAAGCATCTGAGCCAGAGGCAATAAGCGCGCCCGATTTTACTTGTTCTCCCATAGTTTTAACATATTTTCCCAAAACTAATTTGGCCACAATAGCCACGGCAAGCATAATAAGCGTAAGCGTGGAGTAGGAAACATCTTGAGGGTGGAAAATCTTTTTGACCGACGCAATCAATGCCGTGACACCGGCATAAAGCACAATGGCGGAAACTACCATAGAACTCAAATATTCAATACGCCCATGGCCAAGCGGGTGCTCTTTGTCGGGTTTTTGGCTAGCTAGTTTGGCTCCAATAATGGTTATTACAGACGATAACGCATCGGAGAGATTATTTACACCATCCAAAACAATTGCAATGGAATTGGCTAGCAAACCAACAAACACTTTGAAACCAGCCAACACTACATTGGTAACAATACCAACAATGCTGGTTTTTACAATAATTTGTTCCCGTTTACTGGCAATGTCGTTCATATTGGCAGAGGTTTCCATAACGTTTTTCCTATAATTTCATAATCTTTTCTGTTCCAAATGTTCGTATCCTTCTGGACCGTTAATCAGTAGATCATATCATCGGGACGGAAGGGGGAAAGTTACTTAATTGAGGCCTTTTGCTATATCTTCCGTAATGAGCGCTGGCGTCAGACGATATTTTTTATAAAGGACGTCCAGTGGTACTTTATCCGTAAACTCCTTAAAAGAGCCGTAACTTAGAACCTTCATATCACTCCCGCCGTAAAACCGGGCAATTTTTTCACCAAAGCCGCCATCTAGTTCCCCGTCCTCCAACGTTACAACGAGTTGATGATTGGTTTTTAAACTTTCCAATAATTGGATATCAAGGCCCGTTATAAACCGAGGGTTGATGAGGGTGGCATCAATGTGCAATTGGGCTTTTAAAAATGCTTTTACTTCGCATGCTTTTTGGAAGAAAGTACCCACGCCTATAATTGCTACTTTGCTTCCTTTTTCGGTTACGTTAAATTTGTTCAAAATGGAATAGTCGGTCGTATCTTTCACGCCGCAAGATACAAAATTCATCGGCACGCGTATGGCAACGGGATATTTGTTTTGGTGCGTGGACCAGTCGAGCATCTGCATATATTCTTCTTTGCAAGTTGGCGCCAAGTAAACCATATTGGGGATGTTGGAAATAAGCGGAATATCAAAGGTGGTCAAGTGTGTGGCATCCGCGCCCGATATGCCGCCCCAAAATACCAGAATTGTGGCCGGATTACTGTTTAAGGCCAAATCTTGTGATAGTTGGTCATAGGTTCGTTGTACAAAGGAACTGGACACGCAAAATACAGGTTTTGCGCCTGTTTTAGCAATGCCGGAGGCAAACCCAACAGCATGTTCTTCCGCGATACCTACATCTACGTAATGTGTTCCCATTCGAGTACGAAACGCTTTATCAAACCCGAAGATACCCGGCGTGGCTGCTGATATGGCCACGATAGGGAAACCTTCCTTTACTTTTTGTTCCAAATAATCTTTTGTGAGAGAATTATAACTCTCACCCATTTGTTTGGGGAAATCATTTAGGTGGGTTATCGTTCCCGGCATAATCCAGTGAAAGGGTTCTTTATTTACTTCGGCCGGCGTAAACCCTTTACCTTTTTGGGTGTGGATATGTAGTAGCACGGGGTGATTGATATCTTTGACTTTTTGGAAGAGTTCGATTAGTTTTTGTATGTTGTTTCCTTCGTCTAAATAAAAATATTCAAAACCAAGAGCTTTAAAGAAATTGTTTTTTACTTGACCGTTATTTTCACGTAATTCGGTAAGCAGCTTGCAGATACCACCCTGATTTTCGGCAATAGACATGTCGTTATCGTTGACTACAATAATGAGGTTGCTGCCTAAGACGGCGGCGTTGTTTAGGCCCTCCAATGCTTCGCCACCGGTAAGAGAACCGTCCCCGATAAGGGCAATGACGTTTCCTTTTTCACCTAATAGATCACGGCCTTTGGCAAGGCCCGTAGCTAAACTGATGGATGTGGACGTATGGCCAACCTTAAACCAATCGTGCGTGCTTTCTTCCGGCGCGGTATAGCCGGTGTAAGTATTGTAGTAAGTGGGGTTTGTGAAGCCCGCTTTGCGGCCGGTAATGATTTTATGCGCGTAGCATTGGTGGGAGACATCAAACACCAATTTATCAATGGGAGAATTAAATACATAGTGCAGAGCAATTGTGGTCTCTATAATTCCTAGATTGGAGCCAAGGTGCCCGCCTGTTGCGTCCACTTTTTTAGTAATTAAATCTCGCATTTCATTTGCTAGAAGATTTAATTCCGCTATATTTAATTTTTTTAAGTCCTCGGTTGAATTTATGTTGTTCAATATGCTTGCCACTGCGTTCATACAATGTTTCTCCTCCCTTCAAATCTCACTATATTAAATTGTAGCAATTGGAGGTGACACTAAGTCAATAAAAAACAATCTCTATTATTTTGCTACACTATATATACGAAGAAATTAGAAGGGAGCACCTTGTATGGAATTTATAAAGGAAATAATTGCCACTATTTTTTCTATATTTAATGAGATGTCAATTTATTTGTTGTTAGGATTCTTGTTCGCCGGCATTTTACACGTACTCGTTCCACAACGTTTGTTTTCTAAGTATTTGTCAAAAAATAACTGGGTATCCGTCTTATATGCCACTTTGTTTGGTATTCCGCTCCCCTTGTGTTCTTGTGGGGTAATTCCTACCGCTATGGCACTGTACAAAGAAGGCGCTTCCAAAGGAGCGGTAATTTCTTTTTTAATAGCCACTCCACAGACGGGGGTAGATTCCATCATTGCCACTTACTCTTTACTGGGGTTGCCTTTTGCGATTGTCCGCCCGATAGTGGCGTTATTTACGGCCCTGTTTGCAGGCCTTGTGACTAACGCGTTCACTTTAAATGAGAAATTAGCCGAACCTGTTGAGCAGGTCACTAACAAACCCGTTGGAAAACTTTCTCTTGCGCAAAAATTAAAAGGCGTATTTCATTACGGTTATGTGGAAATGATGGAAGATATTGGCAAGATGCTTTTACTTGGCTTAGTAATTGCAGGGTTAATTACGTATTTTGTGCCGGATAATTTCTTTATGCTTTTTGGCAACAATACGATTTTGACTATGCTGCTTGTGCTCTTGGTAGCTGTGCCCATGTATGTGTGTGCGACGGGTTCTATCCCCATAGCTATTGCTCTAATGCTCAAAGGCATGAGCCCCGGCACAGCACTTGTATTACTTATGGCGGGACCGGCCGCTAACATCGCCTCTATGCTTGTGATTGGTAAAGTGTTAGGCAAAAAAACATTTGCGCTTTACTTAACAACACTTGTGCTTGGTGCCATTACATTTGGGCTTATTATTGATAACTTCTTGCCTGCCAGTTGGTTTGATGTATCTAATTTTACGATGATGGCACATCATCATGGTGGATTTCACTGTTTTAAAATGATTTGCTCCTTGGTGCTTATTGCTCTTTTCATCAATGCAACATTCTTTCACAAGCAACATGAAGAAACAAAGGGAAAAGCTGATACTTCTACTCAAAAGGCCATTGCTTTCAAAATTAACGGAATGCGATGCAATAACTGTAAAAACAATGTTACTAGGACAATCAAAAGTTTAAAATCTGTCCAAGAAGTCGATGTCAACCTAGGGGATGGCATTGCTTATGTAAAGGGTAATCCTACCGATGAAGAAGTAAAAAGAGCCGTAGAAGCCTTTGGCTTTGAGTTTAAGGGCAGAGTGTAAATCCTGACAACATAACTTTAAAATCGTTTTACACCGGCAGGCAAGCGAGGTTTCATCTCTTTGCGGCGGTTAAAAAATTCGCCGTCGGCAAAGAATGTGCCATCTCCATTGGCGTGGATGACACGGCGCTCTTTTTTAAGCAGGTTTTCCCACAGTTGCACGCCATCCAAAACCAGTATTCCGTGCTGTTTTACATAATCTATCACTTTACATTCCACCGCGGCTAAACAGTCGGTGATGAGAGGTGCTTTTACATAAGCCGCTTTTTGTTTTTTAAGATGAAAATGTTTAAATTTGTCACACTCGTACGCGTGCACTGTGCCGATGCCTATAACCTTTTTGATCATATCCACGGCAGGCACGCATAGCGTGCATTGTTTGGTGCGCAAAATCGTCTCAAAAGAATCATTCCAACTACCCGTACAAATGGCGAAGCGGGGGGTAAAATCCAGCACCATCTGCCAGGAAATTGTCATCACATTGTCCTTTTTGCCGTCGCTTGATGTAACCAGCAAGACAGCGCCGGATTCTAAATAGGTAAAAGCTTTTGCTAATTTTCCTTTTCTCATATTCTCCCCTATTTTTCTACCATTTGCCGAAATGAATTTTTTGCTTAGCAGTATAATGGTATTGTTCCACATCCTTGGCTTTGGGGGCTGGGTATCCGATGCCAATATAGGCAGTCATAAGATAGTTGTCGGGAACGCCCAAGGTATTGCGCACATTGTTTTCTTCCTCTTTATTCATAGGCACACTTAATGAATAGCCCAATCCTTCTGCAGTAGCAGCCAGAAATATATTTTCCATTACACACCAGATACTCGCAAAATCATTTAATTCATATACAGATTGTGCGCGCAACCCATTCTTTTAAATAGCGGGATAATTACATAAGGAGCGTTAAATAACATAGAATATTCGCGTGGCATGGCATATTTATACATTTTCTGCTCGATTGTTTTATCCGGCATATTCTGAAAAGAAATCTGCTTATCCAGTTTTTCCAAAAATTCTTTGGTAAATCGCAACGCTTTTATCTTTTCTTCAGGAGTACGCAGGACAATAAATTCCCATTCGCGCATATGATTATGCGAAGGGACATTCAATCCCGCCTCAATAATTCTTTTGATGGCATCTATCGGTACATCCCTATCTTGCCAATCGCGGTAGGTTTTTCTTCTTTCAATTGTTTCGTAGAATTCCATATAGTATACCCTGCTTTTAGCGGCGTTTGACAGAATCACCGTAAATGGTTTTCCAATCGTCGCGCATGGAAACACAAATCCAGCCATATTTTTCGCACCCTTCACGCATTTTTTCGGCTTTTTTCATGTTCCCGTACTCACGTTCTAAGTCATCACATTCCAACATAAAACCCAGCGCTTTGTGCTTGTTGTTATAAATTGTGTAATTTACCATGCTTGCATCACTAAACGTGTTTCCAAACGCCAGCACCGGCTGCACGCCGATTTCCCTTTCGATGAGTGATACTTTATTCATTTGCAAATTTTTTACAAGGTTTTTGCCACCCAAAATGAGGTTATCGCCTTTCTCGTAGATGTATACCAGGCCGTCTTCATTGGCTTGTCCACGGGCCACAATTGTACTGTCCGATCCGAGAATTTGAGTATTGGGGATATATGGCATATTCTTTTCAATGAGCGGGCGGACGGTTAGACGATCTGTACCACTGCAAATATAAACCGTAAATTTATTTTTGATGAGATATTCCACTACTTCTAACATAGGTTTGTAGAAAATATCGCCGCGTTTCATGCCTTCAAAGCCGGGCTGGTCCTCTTGCATGAATGTACGGATAAAATCGTAAAATTCTTGCACGCTGAGCCCTTTGTACGCTTCGGAAACCATTTTCTCGCGGTTATTATTGAGCTCGGGGAAAATGCCTTTCTCGCGCGAATTTTTAGCGGCGGCTAATTGTTCTTTGGTAGGTTTATAATTAGGGTCATCTAACACCCGGTGTTCAAATAGTGCCCAATCGAAATACGTGGGATCCGTTTCCAAAATAAGTGTGCCGTCCAAATCAAATACGGCAATACGGTTTTCCACCGGGATAAAATCGGGCGATTTTTTGTCCGTCACCGTTTTCATATAACTTACCAGCGCCTGCTTGGCTGGAGCGGTGTCGTTCCAAAGAGAAAGATTATCTTTTTTAAGTTGGTGTGTGCAGCCCGTCGCCAGTAAACTTGCCAGCGCCATACCGACGAAGAGTAAGAACGATTTGTTGCGGTTTTGTAGCATGTTATAGCTCCTTTTAGTGTGTAAGTTCTTCAGCTAAATAATCGACGATTTGTTTATTAACGCCGGGTGTGTCCTGTGTAAAATTATGGTCCAACCCGTGCAAAGTTTTCAGCCGCGCATCTTTGTAAATGTTGCTAAATTCCACGCCGTAACGATAGGGGACTAATTGATCATCTTGGCTATGTACTACCAGCACAGGGCCCGTGTAGCGCTGGGCAGTTTCATAAATTTCCACGTCAGGTGTGGTTTCTAAAAACGCCTGGCCGACCTTGAGCCCGTTAGAGAGCGTGATATATTCCGGTACGTTTTTTGGATCGTAACGTACGCCAAACAAATCGCCCTTGGCGGTATCTTCTGTGAGTTCGGGGGCGGGGGACATCAGCACAATGGTTTTAATTTTACCAAAGCCTAGTTCGCCGGCCAACATGGCCACCACCACGGCACCCATGGAGTGCCCCGCCATGGAAATAGATTTTATGTGTGGCAGTTTTTCGGCATACGCGTATACGCGGCGTGCGTCTTCGAGTTCATTGGGGATTGTCATGTCCAAGAAAGAGCCCTCGCTTTGCCCATGGCCGTTGAAATCAAAAAGCAACGTGGCAATACCGCGCTCGTTGAGTCGTGTGGAAAGATCTGTCAAGAGAGCCATTTCTTTGCTTGCATTGAAACCGTGTGCGATAATAACTAGCGGATAGGTTTTCTCGTTTTTGGGTGTATGTAAAACGGCGGATAATTTTCCGTGGTCGCCTTCAATAGTAAAATCTTTACGTATCGGCAGGGCGGCACAGGCGCTCAGCATCATTAAAGAAACACATAATAAAAGTAGTTTTTTCATATCTTTATTGTAACATTTTGGCAGAGCAAACGCCCCTTGTGATAAACAAGGGACGTTTTGGGCAATTCACAAATTTTGCACGATGCTTAGTTTAGCTTGTATTTGGCTCTTAAATTTGCCCTGAGTTCCTGGGCTTTGTAGAGGAGGTCATTGCCTTTGGAACAGCGGATTACGAGTGAAATTTTTGGCTCAGTGTTTTCAATATTTAGGATCGACACTCCCATAATTTTGGTCCCGGTATCCACTTCTGTTTCTGTAAAATCTTCCGTTTTGCGTATAATTTCAAAAGACTGGTAGCCGTTTTCTAAACATACTTCGGCCGCGCGTAACAAAGCATAGTTATTGGCTTTAGCTGTGGAAGTGTTATCATTACCATTAAATAAAACTTCGTACATGCCCTCTTGCAGCTTAGTATCAAAATAGCCGTTGGACGTTGCTTTTTTAGCCGGTTTGTACGGTGTAGCACAGGCAGCAAGTAACCCAAAGGCACAACATAATATTGCTATTTTTTTCATATTTTTACCTTTTGTTTTTATTGTAGCACATTTGGAAAATAATTTAGAAAAGCTATCCTGGAAGTTTTTGCCAAAATCGTTGGTTCAAGCAATATTTATAACGGAAATTATTTGCCCAAATAGAAAGGGCATATCGTTGATTTGAAGTATTCTAAAACGTAGGTATTTCCTGGCATATGGAATAACACATGCTAACCAGAGGATTTTTATAACCCTAATTTATAAATAGATAATGTAAAAGAATTATTTTTTAATAGTTTTATAGCGCTAAAATTTTTTTCAACCGTCACTATTTATGGGCAAAAATATCCAGTTGAAAGCAGAAAAATGATACAATAAAAAAGTCAGTAAAATTCTAAATAGGAGAAATTAAATGCCTTTAACAAAAGTATTCAAAAAGATACTTTCTGTTACTCTCATTGGGGCTTTCGTGATGCAGCAGACAGGGTTTGTGTTTGCTGCGGACGTAAGTTCTTGGGATGACCTGAAGACAGGTGTCGAAGGGACTCCCGGAGAGTATAACGTAACGACGGCTTTAACTGCGGACGACAATCCTAACGGGACGTTGAATATTTCTGCAGATGGAAACAGCGTTACGGGAGCTGCACTTACTGAGAATGGCACTCACGATACATTAATTGATGTAAATTCGGGTGTCACTTTTGGTTTGGGCAACAATATTTCGGGCAGCATCGTAAACGATGGTACCCTTAATTATTCCGGAGCCAACTTAACGGACGGCTCTGTTACCGGGAACGGTGCGTTAAACTTTTCAGCGACGACCGTTGCCAACGCAAACACTATTACGCAGGGTTCTGTTTCTGTAGTAGGAACCAGTACATTAACTAACGATGCAAACATTACTGCTACCACTTTTTCCAATAATGGTACCGTAGATAACAACGCTGTCATTACGGGTTCTATTACCAACGCAGGCACGTTGACTTCTAGCGCCACTAATTTGGTTGGAGCTGTGGAAAACAATAGCACGTTGAACCTGGAAGGTGGAAATGTACAGGCTGCTATCAGCGGTTTGGGTGATGTATTTATCACGGGCAATTTGGTCAATGACTATGCCATTGAACAAGGCTCTGTAACCAACAACGGCAGCCTGGAAAATAACGCCACCATTACTACTGCTAGCTTTACCAATAATGATGCAGTAACTGGGAGCGGTACGCTTAATATCAACGGGGATTCTACCAACAATGGTTCTATCAATCAAGGTTTAGTAGCTGTTGATAATAATGCTACCTTTAACAATAACGGTATGTTATTGGCTAAAGCAAGCAACGCCTCCGGCTCTACTATCAACACAGATCCAGATGATTTGGGTGACAATGTTGATAACGACGGAACACTGAACCTAAACAATGGCGGTACTTTATCTGTAGCTGTAACCGGCAACGGAGAGACCAATATTAACGGAGATTTAAGCAACCAAGGTTCTATTTCTCAAACTGATATTAACGTTGCTTCTGGCGTAGTTGTAACGAGCAATGCCTCCGATATGACCGCCAGCAACCAAATTACCAACGAAGGTACCATTAACTATACAGCTGGCACCACTGGAAACACGATTGCCGGTAACGGCCGCGTTGATATTACCGGGTATGTAACTAACACCGGTGATATTGATCAAACCACCGTAAGCAATAGTGGCATATTTACCAACAATGGTACAGTCACTGCTAATGTTACCAACACGAATACCATTGAAGGAAACGGCAGCTTGGTTACCAAAGATGGAATTTCTTCCAACCAAGGTACGATTGCTCAGGCCAGTTTAGAAAACAATGGTACGTTTGATAACGGAGGTCACATCACTTTAAGTGATACCTTGACTAACAACGGGACCTTTAATACCAATGCAGATTTAATAGCCGCGAACAATGGAATATCCAACGCGGGTAATTTAAATATTACGGGTGGTACCAACACCAATGTAATTACCGGTGACGGTACGACTAACTTTAGTAATACAGCCACTAACAACGCTGCTATTACGCAAACAACTGTAATCAACAGCGGCGCTTTAACCAACAATGCGTTGATTACCGCTGATGTTACAAACAGTGGCACATTAACTTCCAATGGTGCAAATATTGTAGGTGACATTGCCAACACTGGTTCTTATATCATTACCGGTGGCAATAATGCTAATGATATTATTGGTGCAGGTGGTAACTTGTCCATCTTGGGCGATACAACCAATACCGGCACAATTATGCAAGAAACGTTGGCCATTGCCAATTCTGGTAGTTTGACGACGAATTCTGATTTGGTAACCGCCTCCATTACCAACGACGGTAAATTGGAATGGAATGCCGGTGCTGCCAACGAGAACGTAATTAGCGGTTCAGGCCAACTGGACATTACCGGTGGTGATATTACCAATAGTGCTTCTATTACACAACATAAAATTGAAATTAGCGACGGTTCGTTGACCAGTAATGCTGACTTATTGGCTTTAGCCAACGGTATTACCAACAATGCGGCCGATGGCTTAACCTTCACCGGAGGTACGAATACTAACGCGATTGACGGTACGGGTTCTACCAATATTGCTGGTGACGTAACCAACCAAGCTACCATTAATCAAGATAATATTGATATCGTTAGCGGGAATTTGACTACGAATGCTAATTCCGTGACCACTACTAGTGGTATTACGGTTAGCGCCGATGCGGGTATTTCCTTTAACGGGGGTACCAACACAAACGATATTTCCGGTCAAGGTACCACTTATATCAATGGTACGGTTGAAAATACCGCTCTTATTAGTACAAAAATCGGCGTAAGCACGGATGGCCATTACGCCACTACCCAAGACATTAGAAATGATTTAGAAAACAATGGTATTACTGATATCACCGATGCCAATGTAGCAGGTGATATCTCTGGAACCGGTACACTTAACATCTTGGGTTCTACTGAAAATGGTGCTCGTATTGTACAGAGTACTATAAACATTGCCTCAAATGGCTACTTAGAAAGCAGCAGCGAAAAGATTACGGCCACCATTAACAACGATGGCACTTATAATATCGTTGTTGGTACCTATAATACCAATGCCATCAGCGGAAATGGCTCTTTAGTAATTACCGATGGTGAAATTGTAAATAGCGCTGCGATCAGTCAAAGTGATATCACCATTAACCATGGTTCTTTGACGAGCAACGCTGACTTGTTAGCCACCGTAGGTGGGATCAAAAACCAATCCGTAATAAATATTACGGGCGGTACTAACACT
>JAZOAE010000020.1:0-15690 GCA_045595305.1 Elusimicrobiaceae bacterium | reverse complement strand
CAGATACTGGTTTACCTAACGAAACGGCCGACATTCCCAGAAAAGAAGATGCCGCTTTGTGGATGGGTGATAAAGTCGCCACGTTCAAAGATGCTCTTGCTAAAGCGGGTTACAAGCCGGAAGATGTAACTAAAATCTTTGTTACGCACAAACACCCCGACCATACGGGCGAACTACGAATGTTCCCCAATGCAAAAATTTATATAGCCGCTAAAGAAGCCGATGCTATGAAACTAACCGGAGATAACGTGGTTCGGGTGGAATTTACGGATGGGCCTTACAAAAACTTTCCACACAGTCAACGCATTACGGAGCATTTGGTATTGGTACAAGCGGAAGGCCATACAAAAGGCAATACGGTGGGTGTTTTGGAAGACAACGGCACGTATTACATGTTCCACGGGGATGTGACCTATTGTGATGCGGCTTTAAAAGAAAACGAACTTTCCGTTGTGTTTGAAGATAAAGAAAAAGCCCGCGAAACCTTGAACCGCGTGCGCGAGTTTATTCAACACAATCCTACGGTCTATTGTTCCACGCATTGCCCCGAAGGATATGAAAACTTGGAACAAAAAAAAGTAATGAAGTTATAAAAAACTTATTTTTCAATACCGCCCCTTATTTTGGCAAGGGGCGGTTTTTAATTACAAAGAGTTGTGTTCCTGTTTTGCGGTAGGCATCAGCTTCTTTGTACTAACGCTACTCCCATATCAAACACTTTTTGACATTCTTTTGGAAAGATGTTTTCGTGGCGCAGTTTCTTTGCTTCCGGATTGAACATAGACCACTCCCAATCCAGTTTGGAATAATCTTTTAATTGTAACGTGTCTCCGCTTACAAACACTTCCGTAGGCCCCACAAACCGATTTAATGTTTGCTGATAATTGTGGATAAGGGATGTGTAACTATCATCCGGCGCATTGCTCGTCATGAGTAGCAACACGGGGATCACATTTTGATTGCAACAAATATTTTCCGTATTATAGGTTAAATTTTGAAAAATCAAACGCTCATAGAGCGCCCGAAAAGACGCTGTTAATTCACTCAAATAATTAGGAGAACCGATAATAAGCCCGTCAGCTTCTCTAATTGCATCAAGTACAGGGGTTAACCCGTCCCGGCAAATACAGTGGCCTTTATTTTTTTCGCGCTTGCATCCAAAGCAGGAAATACATCCTGTATATTTTTCTAATCGGAATAAATCAAATTTTTCTACATTTGCCCCAGCAGACGTGGCCCCTTTAATCGCTTCGTTTATCAGTGTGTCCGTATTCCAACCTTTTCTAGGGCCTGCGTTTACCGCTACAATTTTCTTATTCATTTTGGTCTCCTTCGTGATCTATATTTCTATTTTAACAAATATTAGAAATATAGGCGCAAAGCAGTTTAGTCTGTCCAAAAGCAGATAATGTGATACTATAACATCGAACAATTTAATTTTTAACTTGACTTGGAGTTGACTCTAACTGCTACAATATCTTTACAGGAGAGATTATGACTATTTCTGAAGTAAGCAAACGATGTAACATTTCACCTGATACGTTACGCTATTATGAAAAAGCAGGATTGCTATCCGATGTGAACCGTACACCCGGCGGAATAAGAGATTATACGCAACAAGACTGTATGCAGATAGAGTTTGTCAAATGCATGCGCAAAGCCGGGCTTTCCATAGAAATACTGCGAAAGTATTTTGAACTCTTTAAGCGCGGCAAACGCACGCTCAAGGCACGGCGGGACTTGCTGGCAGCGGAACGCGAAAAACTGCAAGTACGTTTGAGCGAACTGCAAGACACCCTCAAGCGGTTAGATTACAAAATTTCCGTTTATGATAAAGCCATCAAATCTAAAACAAAAGAACTTAAATTCTAGGAGAGTATATGATTAAAAAGATACTGATTTTCTTGCTTGTATTGGCAGTGATCGGGGGTATTTGCGCCCTTGTACATCAGTTAAAAGTTGCTTATAAGAACAAAACAGAATTGGCCGCTTTTGCACAGGCGGAAACGTATACCGCCAATTTGGGCAAAGTGCTTGTTGTTTATTATTCTTGGATGGGACATACGCAAGATATTGCCGAGCAAATCGCGGCCCTTACAAAGGGTGATACATACCGCATCCAAACGCAGGAAGAATTCAAATCTTCCCCGGCTTTTTACGCGCGGATCAAAAAAGAATTGGGGAATAAAATATATCCGCCGTTAGCGGGTGAAATGCCGGATGTGAAAGGGTATGATACTATCTTTGTCGGTGGGCCTGTTTGGTGGTACACAATGGCTACGCCAATGTATTCCTTTTTGAGTCAAATGGACTTTAAAAATAAAAAAGTAATCCCGTTTTCCACACAAGGCAGCAATCCGGGTTCTTTTCTGGAAGATTTTAAGTCCGGTGCTAAAAATGCTCAAGTGAACACTTATGCCAATTTTAATAATGTCGGGCCTGAATATAATCAAGCTGTGCATAACAAAATTGTACATTGGCTAAATAATTTATAAAGGAGATTAATAATGACAAAAACACTCGTAACTTATTTTAGTGCCAGCGGGGTAACCGCAGAACTAGCCAAACGTTTGGCAAAGACAGTAAATGCAGATGTATTTGAGATCCGTCCGCAGCAACCTTATACAGATGCGGATCTTAACTGGATGGATAAAAATAGCCGCAGTACGTTAGAGATGAAAGATTTGTCTTGCCGCCCTGCTATGGTGCTGCCTGTACCAGACGTCCAAAAATACGACGTAGTGTTTGTGGGTTTCCCTGTGTGGTGGTATAGAGAGCCGAGCATTATTGATACTTTTATGGAAGCGTGTAAATGGAACGGACAAAAAGTGATTCCTTTTGCTACTTCTGGTACAAGCGGTATTGGAGATTCCGGTAAAAATATGCAAAAGCTCGCTCCATCTAGTACCGTAGAAGCAGGGAAACGGCTGGAAGCAAATATGTCAGAAAGCGCACTTACTGACTGGGCTCAAAAATATTTATAAGGAGAGAATATGAAAAAATTACTTGCAGTATTACTCGGAGCCGTAACATTGGCAGCTTGCCAAACCACACCTAAAGTACAAGAGGCACCCGCCAACAAACCCGTGGTGTATTTCACGCGGAACATTAGCCCGGAAGGGTTAGTCAAAATCTATGATAAGATTTCTAAAAACATTGACGGTAAAGTGGCTATTAAATTCCACACGGGCGAGCCGCACGGCCCGAACATTTTGCCGGTTCCCATGGTAAAGGCCTTGTGGGAACACATCCCTAACAGCACGCTTGTGGAAACGAACGTATTTTATGATTCCCCCCGCCAAACCACCAAAGGCCACCGCGAGACACTTAAAATCAACGGTTGGACATTCAGCAAAGTGGATATTTTGGACGAAGACGGAACAGTTATGCTTCCTGTCAAAGGAGGCAAACACTTCAAAGAAATGTCCATGGGCAGTCATGTATTAAATTATGATTCTCTTGTCGTACTCACGCACTTTAAGGGCCACACTATGGGTGGTTACGGCGGAAGCTTAAAAAACATTGCTATCGGTATGGCAGATGGAAAAATCGGTAAAAAGATGATTCACCAAAAAGGTGATGAGCAATGGGGTTATACAGGAGCCCGTTTCCAAGAAAACATGGTAGAATCTGCCAAGGCCACGGTGGACCACTTCGGCAAGAAAATTGTGTACATCAACGTACTGCGCCGCATGTCGGTAGATTGCGATTGTGCAGGCACTTCTGCCGCCGAACCCAAAGCACACGATATCGGCATTTTGGCCTCTACGGATTTGATGGCCGTGGACCAAGCGTCTTTAGACCAAGTATATGCCTTGCCGGAACATGAAGGACATGACTTAAAAGAACGCATTGAATCGCGCGAAGGACCCAGACAAATTTCCTATATGAAGGAACTAGGTATGGGAACAGGTGAATATACTTTAGTGAATATAGATAAATAACTATGAAAGCATTACTTATTAACGGAAGTCCGCACAAAGAAGGATGTACCTTTACGGCACTGAGTGAAATTGCCAACACTCTTAAAAAAAATGGTATTGAAAGTGAAATTTTTCACGTTGGCACAAAACCGATTGCCAACTGTATTGCTTGTGGAAAATGCCGCGAAACAGGTAAATGTGTGTTTGATACCGATGGCGTCAATGAGATTGGCGCACGATTAGATGAGTTTGACGCCATAGTGCTGGGCTCGCCCGTCTATTATGCGGGGCCCTCCGGTCAACTTTGCTATGCGCGAAGGCAAACCCAATGGTTCCGGATCTTCGCGCAAAGCGATTTTAAGTGAGATTGACCACATCTTAAAACGCTTGGGTATGGACTATGTAGACCTGTACCAAATCCACCGTTTAGATCCCAACACCCCTATGGAAGAAATCATGGAAGCATTGCATGACGTAGTAAAAAGCGGCAAGGCCCGCTATATCGGTGCTTCCAGTATGTTTGCGTGGCAGTTTGAACGCTTAAACAATATTGCCGAAAAACACGGTTGGACGAAGTTTATTACCATGCAAAACCAATATAATTTAATCCACCGCGAAGAAGAACGTGAAATGATGCCGCTGTGCATGGACCGTAAAATCGGTGTAGTACCGTGGAGCCCGTTGGCTGGCGGACGTACAACCCGTCCTTGGGGAACGCAAACGGACCGCAGTAAAATTGACGGAGTGTCTCCCATGGTATGGGGTGCCACGCAAGCCGAAGATAAAAAAGTGGTGGATAACTTGGAAAAAATCGCTAAAGAATTAGGTTATACCATGGCGCAAGTATCCTTGGCGTGGATGCTCTCCAAGCCCTACATTACGGCCCCGATTGTGGGGTGCACAGACCCCAAACACGTGGAAGAAGCTATCCGCGCGTTAGACATTAAACTCTCTGACGAAACGATTAAAGCCTTAGAAGCCCCGTACGTGCCGCATATCAAAACAGGTGCTTTCTAAAAATGAGGGCCGCCTAGTGCGGCCCCTTGACTTAGAGTTTACTCTAAGTGATACAATATTTTTATAGGAGAAACTATGAAAACCATTCAACTAAACGACGGTAATTTAATTCCGCAATTCGGCACAGGCGTATTCCAAGTGCCGGACGGCAAAGAAACCCTAGATGTAGTTAAAAATGCGCTAAATTTGGGTATTCGTCATATTGATACCGCCCATGCCTACCAAAATGAACGCAGCGTGGGAAAAGCCGTAAAAGAAAGCGGCATAGACAGAAAAGAAATTTGGATTACCACCAAACTCTGGCCCAGCGAATACGGCGAAGGGGTTACCTCACAGGCCATTGATAAGATGCTCAAACGCTTGGACACGGATTATATTGACTTACTCCTCTTACACCAACAATTTGGCGATTATTTGGGTGCTTGGAAAGATATGGAAAAAGCCGTAAAAGACGGACGCGTTAAATCCATTGGTCTAAGTAATTTTGAATCCCACCGCTTAGAAGACGTGCTGGAACACGCCACCATTTACCCCTCTGTACTGCAAGTAGAATGTCACCCGTACTATCAACAAAAAGAACTTAAAAAAAGGATCGCTAAGTACGGCACCGTTATAGAAAGTTGGTATCCCATTGGTCACGGAGATAAAGGACTGATAGAAGAACCGTTATTTACGCGCCTTGCTAAAAAGTACCACAAAACCAACGTGCAAATCATTTTGCGTTGGCACATACAAGAAGGAACGATTGTTTTCCCGCGCACCATGAATCCCGTGCACATGAAGGAAAACTTTGACATCTTTGATTTTGAACTGACTGCTGAGGAAATGAACGAAATTCGCGCGTTGGACAACGGCAAGCGTTTCTTTACCATGACGTTAGAAGAACAAGAACGAAACTTAGGTGCTTGGAAACCGGAAGATTAATATGAACTACCCAAAAGAATATGTTTACGAACTGATGGATAAAGGCGGCCCTACCGACATCCGCGAGCCGTACTTTAAAGAGGCCGTAGATGAAATGATGCGGGCCAGAACGCTCTGCGCCAAAGCCAATGCCAAACTGCCCGACGACCCCACCTATGTGGCTGATTTAGAAGAATTGTTCGGCCGCAAATTGGAGGATGTGCGTATCCTCACGCCGTTCACGTGCGACTTTGGCAACCGCGTCAAATTTGGCAAAGGCGTGTTTATCAATCACTCGGCTATCCTTTCTGCCTCTGGCGGAATAGAGTTTGAAGACGGCGTCATGGCCGCCCCCGGGCTTAAAATCGCTACCATTAACCACGACATGTACGACCGTCATTTGACCTACACCTATGGCAAAGTGCTTGTTAAGAAAAACGCATGGTTAGGGCTCAATGTTACCATATGCCCCGGCGTAACCATCGGGAAATACGCCGTGGTAGCCGCAGGAGCCGTGGTAACCAAAGACGTGCCCGATTATGCCGTTGTAGGAGGCGTGCCTGCCAAAGTAATTAAAATGCTAGACCCTGATAAAATGAAAGATTAAGGAAAGGAGCATAAAATGAAAAAAATACTGACACTTTTACTAACCGCATTATTTGCTACTGCCTGTAATGCCAAACCCAAAACCGAGGAGGCCCCAAAACCTATGACACAAAATAATAAAGTATTAGTAGTTTATTTTTCCCGCACCGGAGAACAATACAGCGTCGGGAATATTAAAGAAGGCAATACCGCCATTGTGGCCAAAATGATTGCCGATAAAACAGGAGCAGATTTGTTTGAAATTAAACTGGCAAACGATACGTACCCTGCTTCCTATACCGCACTAACCAAAGCGGCACAACAGGAAAAAAGAGCCAATGCCCGCCCCGCAATTATAGGCAAAGTGGCTAATTTTGACGACTATGGCACGGTATTTATCGGATGCCCTAACTGGTGGGGTGATTTGCCTATGGCCGTTTATACGTTTATGGAACAGTATGATTGGAGTGGCAAGAAAGTAGCTCCGTTTGTAACGCACGAAGGCAGTGGCTTATCCTCTATTCCAAGCAGTATCAAGAAAACCACTAAGGCCGACGTATTGAACGGGTTTTCCCTTTACGGACACGAAGCCCAAAACGAACGTGAAAGTGCTAAACTCAAAGTGGATGCTTGGCTCAAAAAACTAGGTTTTTAGATGAAAAAACTCATCCAACCCTTACGTCTTCTTGTACAGGCCTGCTTTATGGCGGGCCTGTTTTTGCCTATATTCCCGTTTGCGGATAACATCGGACAGAAAATTTGGATAACTATTTTGTTTGTAGGGGTGTTTTTCTGCGGATGGATCTGTCCATTTGGAGCCTTGCAGGATTGGCTCGGTTGGATAGCCCAAAAATTACATTTTCCCCGCTACAAACTGCCGCAAAAGTTACAACAATATGTTCAACTCCTGCGCTACGTTTTGTACGGCTTAAGCGTGATAAACATTGTGCTTTTTTTCCTCAACAGCCGCTTCTTTTTTGAGCATAGCGTGGTGGCCGGTGCCTGGGAGTGGGTGAGCGGTAGCGTGATGGCACTGTTTTTGTTGGCTACGCTATTTACGGACCGCCCTTTCTGCAATTATTTTTGTGTGAAAGGGGCCTCGTTAGGGGTATGGAGCGTATTACGCCCTTTTGGAATTACAAGAGAAGAAAAATCCTGTGTGCATTGTTCCAAATGCGATCAAATATGCCCCATGAATATTGAAGTTTCTAGCGTAGCATTTGTACGTCATCCCAACTGCATTAACTGTATGCAATGTTTAACTGCCTGCCCGAAAGGATGTATAAAGTTCAAGTTAATTCATTCCAAAAGATAATACCTAGCCCCTTACTTAGTTAAGGGGCTTTATGGCATCTAAAAATATGTATCCAATCTCCGAAGTACGCATCCTCTTAATGTGATAAAATAACAATAGGGAGAAAATATGAAAAAGCTATTCGGGTTACTAATACTATTCACTACAACAACCGTACTTTATGGGTTGGAGGTTTCTTCTTTATCCTTGGCTGATTGCGAGCGGGATGCGCTTAAATCTTCCGCCCAACTGCAAGGTTTAGAAGCACAAGTCCGTTCTTCGCAAGCACAGGAAAAAAGCGTGTCTTCGTCCCTTTATCCGTCTTTGTCGTTAGATGCAAAGGGAGTTTGGGTGTCGGAAGTCCCCACGCTCAAGTTCGGTGGGAAAGAATTAAAATTTGGCGATACTTGGGGGTATTCTGTCGGGCCGACTGCCAGTTGGGTGCTATTCGATAACGGGGCACGCAGTGCTCTTAAAAAAAGTGCTTCTAAAGTGGCCAGTGCGCAAGAACAGTCTTATGAATTTGCCCGGAAACAAATTTTATTGCAAGTGCGCCAATCGTATTTTGCGGTGCAACAACTTTTACAACAATTGGTATTGCTTAACGGACAATTGGAAGTTGTGCAAAAGCAACTTGCCGATGTGGAGTCCGCTTACAAAGCCGGTTCTAAAAGTAATTTAGATGTTTCTATCGCCCGCAAACAAGTATTAAAAACGCAAACGGCTATGAGTGGGGCACGCAGTGCATTAGCAGGGCAATTACGTACACTGTTTAAGTTGACCGGAACTGATTACAACATTGACCCCTCATACCCAACAGATAAACGCCTTGCTAACGCCAAAGAAGAGAATAAAACCTCCGCTGTACTAGATACGGACCCGTTAGAAAATACGCTCCAATTGTTCCGCCCATACGGGCAGAGCGAATTTGATGAAAACTCCCCTAAATTGGCCGCTTTGGATGAAATGGCCCAGTATTACGATTATTTGGCCGACAGTTATAAATCTTCGCTCTATCCGCGCGTGGCACTTCAAGGCGGTGCTTACTTTGAATATCCCAACGGTGCTATCCGCGAACATGTATTTTTAGGGCGTGCGGGAGCAGCTGTTTCTATCCCATTATTTGAAGGCGGCAAAGACCGTCAGCAAGCCAAGGCACAACAGGAACTGTCCCGCGCCAAAACCTATGAAAAACAAGATACGCAAGAAACGTTGACGGCCTTATTTTTATCGGCCAAAGATCGCTTGTATGGTTTGCAAGTGCAAGAGAATTTGCTCAAAGATACCATTAAACAAACCAGTGAAACGGCACTCCTTACGTATCAGGCCTATAAAGCCGGGGCGGTTACTTTTTTTGAAGTAGACAGAGCCAATTTAGATTTGCTGGAAAGCCAACTTTCTTTGGCAGATGTGCAAGTAGAGCAACTCAATCAATTAGCCATTTTAAATAGTTTAAGCAAGGAGACCTTATGAAAAAGAGAATTATCATCGCCGTAGTGGCACTTTTAATTTTAGTAATCGTGGCATTGATATTTTTCCGCCGTGCTCCCTTTCATTACAGCGGAGTTATAGAAGCTATCTCCGTAGATATTTCTGCCCGCTTGAGCGATACGATTCAAGAGATTTTAGTGGAAGAAGGATCCCCTGTAACGCAAGGGCAAGTAGTGGCACGTTTGACGTGTGACGCGGCGAATCTTAAAAAAGAAATTACGCAAACAGAATTTAACCGGGCCTCCCAACTTTTGAAAACGACGGCCGGTTCACAAGAGAATTATGACCTAAAAAAACATCAGTATGACGAAGCCGCTCTCCAGCAAAGTTGGTGCACGCTTACCAGTCCCCTTACCGGGCAAGTGCTTTATAAATACTATGAGCCCCATGAATTTATCAGCGCGGGCAAAAAAATGCTTACCGTAGCCAATTTGAAAGAACTGGATGTGTGGGTGTATGTACCGCATGATGAACTGGCCAATTTGTCTGTCGGACAAGAAGTAAGCGGCTATTTGCCGGAAGCAGATAAAACGTTTAAGGGCCGCATTTTGGCGATTAACGACCAGTCCGAATTTACTCCAAAAAACGTACAAACGCGCGCAGAACGCACACGTCTTGTGTACGGCGTAAAAACGCGCTTTGAAAATGATGAAAAACAAACCCTTAAACCCGGGATGACGTTGGAAACGGAGTTTGTAAAATAATGTCTATTCAAGTTCGGGCAGAACATATATCCAAAATGCTCAATACAACTGTGGCTTTGACGGATGTGAGTACCGTTTTTGAAGCCGGTATCGTGCATGGCGTGGTAGGCCCGAACGGAGCTGGCAAAACCACGCTGCTACGCTTAATTAAAGGGCTGTTAAAACCCGACAAAGGGACCTTTAACTTTACCTATCGTGACAAGGCATGCCCGGCGCAAGAAGCCATAAGCCGAACCGGATATTTTCCGCAAGAACCCAGCCTATACCCTGATTTAAGCGTGTGGGAGCATTTAGAGTTTTTTCGCGACTTATACGATTTAGACGAGTCTGATTTTCATAAACGGGCAGAAGAATTATTAGCCGCTACCGGCATGGCCCCTTTTAAAGACCGTCCAGCCGGGAAATTATCCGGCGGCATGTATAAGAAATTAGGCCTTATGAGCGTGCTGTTAAACCGCCCTGCACTCTTGTTACTTGACGAGCCTACCATTGGGGTAGATCCTGTGTCACGCCAGGAGTTGTGGGACATTGTCTATAACGTTGCTGGCCCGGAAATGACCGTTATTTTAAGTACGTCTTATATGGATGAGGCCGAACGTTGTGCCAAGGTACATGTGCTACAAGACGGAAAATTGCTTGCTAGCGGCCAACCGCAAAGCGTCATGGAAAATTTACACGTTACAAATTTTGCAGAACTATTTTTGAAACATGAGTGATACGATTATACAAGTAAAAAATCTGGTCATTGCGTTTGGAGATTTTAAAGCAGTAAACGATATTTCCTTTGAGGTCCTGCGCGGAGAGATTTTTGGCTTTTTAGGGGCTAACGGCGCCGGAAAAACAACCACCATACGCACCTTGTGCGGTATTTTAAATCCAACATCCGGGCAAGTGTTTGTCAACGGAACAGATGTGGCTGCTTCTATCTCGGTGCTCAAACCTCATATTGGGTATATGTCTCAAAAATTCACGCTATATCCGGATTTGACGGTACAAGAAAATATGGATATTGCAGGCAGTTTGTATGAATTATCTCGGGCCCAAATTAACCAACGCAGCGATGAATTATTTTCATTTATCGGGCTTACAAACGTTCCAAAAGGGCCCGTGCGGCAACTTTCGGGTGGGACCAAGCAGATGATTGCTTTGGCGGCCTCCATTTTGCACGATCCGGAACTTATCTTCTTAGACGAACCAACGGCGGGTACTTCCCCCCAAACTCGTCAGGCCTTTTGGGAACTCATTCGTCGTTTATCTTCGCAAGGTAAAACGATATTTGTAACCACACATTATATGGATGAGGCCGAGTATTGCCACCGCATTGTGCTCATGGAGCGCGGGCATATTTTGGCGACAGATACTCCCGATAATTTAAAGAAAACCTATTTTCCGCAAAAACCCGTGGAACTTACTTTTACGCAAGGTAATCAACAAATTATCTCTCAAGAAATGCGTGGTTTATCTTTGGGGGAAGTATCCGTTTTTGGCAGCAAATTACGGGTAAACGTTACGGATAATACGGCATTTGAAAAATATTGCCAAAAGCATCGTGCTGATTTTACCACACGCACGGTGGAACCTACGCTTGATGACGTGTTTTTAAAGGCCATATCGGGGGCGAAATGAACACCTTAGTTAAACATATTATGGCCATTGCCAGCAAAGAGGCAAAGCACATTAAACGTGACATCTTTACGTTATCGGTAGCATTGGTGCTCCCTATGGTGTTTGTGGTATTTTTCGGGTTTGTGATTAACCTGGATTATCATCATATTCCGCTTACCGTGCGCGATAATGATCAAAGCCACTCCTCCCGTGAACTTTTAACACAAGCCAGTGCGGCCGGATATTTTGACATTATTGCCGCACATGCTCCGGCGGAGGCGGATTTGCAACTCCAACAAAACCGTATGCGCGGATTACTGATTATCCCCCCCGGATTTCATACCGCCTTTACAAATGGAGAGGTCGCCCACGCGCAACTTTTGATAGACGGTACAGATAATACGATGGCCGCCTTAGCCACCACCTATATGCAGGGTATTGTGCAAGCCACCCAACAATCCATATTATCTTCGCACGAGCCACCTTCTGCAGCAATCCGCACGCGTTATTTGTTTAACCCGGAACTTAATAGCCGTTGGTTTATTGTCCCGGCACTAAGTACGGTTATTATTGGATTTCTGGCTATTATTTTAACAGCCCTGACAGTAGCGCGGGAATGGGAAAACGGCTCCATGGAACTGCTACTTTCTACACCGTTACGTCCGTTGGAAATTGTAGTCGGCAAGTTGCTGCCTTATTTTGTACTCACTTTCTTTGATGTACTGCTTGTATTTGCGCTGGCATTACTGGTATTTCGCATCCCGTTTCACGGCAGTTTTGTACTCTATTTAACAGCCTGTTTGTTTTATATTATGGGAGCACTGGCCCTGGGGCTGCTTATATCGGTAATGACGCGCCAACAACAATCTGCCATTCAGTTTGGCTTTGCCATAGGGTTGCTCCCTTCTTTTATGTTTTCGGGATTTATTTTCCCTATTGAAAATATGCCCGCCTTCTTTCAATATGTAACCATGTTATTCCCGCAACGGTGGTTTTTACAAATCAGCCGCGCCTTATTTTTAAGTGGGGCAGGACTAAGTGGCCTGCTGGTCCCTTTTATCGCGTTGTTTCTGTTTATGATAGGAATGATTACGCTAGCCATACGAAATTTTAAAACGGATGTAGAACCATGATACACAAACGCATTGTAAGAGGGCTAATTCGCAAAGAATTTGTGCAAATCTTTCGTGATCCTAAGATGATTGTGGCCATCTTTTTTGTTCCTATAGTCCAATTAACCATGTTCGGGCTTGCGCTAACCAGTGAAGTAAAAAATATAGAAATGGTAATTGTCAGCAAACCCTCTGCTATTGCACGGGAAGTGCAAACGCGGGCCGTTGCTTCCCGGTGGTTTAAGCAAGTGCGTCATGTAGACGGGACGAATGTTTTGGACCCTGCCGCACTACTTACAACTTACAAGGCAGAAGCCGTATTGGTCGCCCCCGAGCAAGGATTTGAATATGCTTTAGAGCGGCAAAATAAACCTATTCAACTACTTATCAATGCTACCAATGCCCAACGTGCCCAGCAAGTAAATGCTTATGTCAGCCAAATTTTAGCGCGCGTAGCGGCTAGACACGGGTACCGGTTGGGCGAGCTGCCGCGGCTTGTATTAGATACACGTATTTTGTTTAACCCACAAATGAGCACGGCGGCTTTTATGGTGCCGGCCCTGCTTGTCATGACCAGTTTTATTATTTTGATGATTGTAGGGAGTATGGCCATTACCAAAGAAAAAGAAATGGGAACCATGGAAAAATTGATATCCTCTCCGGCTTCTACGGCAGATATTTTGCTGGGCAAAGTGTTACCGTACTTCTTTATTGGTATTGGAGTGGTAACACTAATGCTATGTATAGGCGTGTTAGGATTTGGTATTGTATACAGGGGAACGGTTTGGCAATTTTTCCTTAACGGTATTGCGTTGGCCGCTTGTGCGCTATCCGTGGCTACCCTCATTAGTACCATTGCCAACACCCAACAACAAGCCATGATGGGCGGTGTATTGATATTACTGCCGGCTATTTTGCTCTCTGGCGTGTTTTTCCCGGTAGCCAACATCCCGGAAGGGTTCCGTTGGCTATGCTACTTAAACCCGCTCATGTATGCCTGTACTAATTTCCGCAACATCATCTTAAAAGGCGGCGATTATGCGTTCTTTTGGCAATATTTCAGTGTTCTGCTAGGCATGGCACTTGTTTTGGCCGCCACTGCTTATAAAAATTTCAAAGCCAAACTTAATTAGCCTTTCCTTTTCTGCAAATACTTGCACGCTCTTTGGTACACAAGTTGTCAAAGTTAACCAAAATAATCGTGGTTTTATAGTGTCCAAAAGTATGTAGGTTGGCACAATAACAGCGAATTTGCCTCATAATTGCTACAATGATTTTATATGGAGGAAATATGAAAAAAGAACTTGGTGTAAAACCATTTTTATTCCCTATGCCGGTACTGCTGATAGCCACGTATAACGAGGATGGTTCGGTAGACGTGATGAACATGGCGTGGGGTGGCATTTGCGATCATGATAAAGTAGCTCTTAACTTGGAAGAAAGCCATAAAACGGTAGCCAACATTAAAGCACGTAAGGCATTTACAATTAGTATCGCCGATACGGAGCATTTGGAAGCGGCGGACTATTTTGGTATCGTTTCTGCTAATACTGTCAAAGATAAATTTGAGAAATCAGGTTTGCATGCGGTTAAAAGTACACGGGTAGATGCCCCTATTGTAGAAGAATTTCCGCTGACGTTGGAGTGTGAAGTAGAAGAAATCCAACCGGAAGGTTTCCGTGTGGTGGGAAAAATTGTTAATGTGCTTGCGGATGAAAAGGTAGTTACCGATAAAGGCACCGTGGATCCCACTAAACTAAATGCGTTTGTGTTTGACCAATTCCAAGGCGGTTATTATAAAATTGGCGAAAAAGTAGGCCAAGCGTGGAACAGCGGTAAAAAATTCGTAAAATAAATACAAGTTATATTTGTATTTCGTTTGCCCCTTACTTAACCGTAGGGGGTTTTTAGTGTCCAAACTCTGTCCATTCTCCGTATAGCTTATTTGCTTAATCTTGCTTATTTACTGTGACCAAAAAGCGCACAAGGCATAATAAAAGCGCGAAATTTAACCGCATGACAATTGGAAAAACCACGCGGATATAGTGTCCAAACTGTGCCCAGTATATTCATAGTTTTCGCAAAAAATTTTAGTAGTTTTTATACTTCTTCGACGAGAACTAATAATTATAGTATGACAAAAATTTTCGGGAATTTAGGTTGTGCGGATATAGTTCGCGGAAAAATCGTGTATATTTATACTTTTCTCGACGAGAAAAAGAAGAATTTTAGCGTTTACTGTACACCATACAGGGTCCACTAAGAATATACACTTTTTTGCTTTTTTTGCGTTTTTTTGCTTTTGCGAACACCGACGAGGAAGTATAAGAAAAAACCCGCTCTCGACGGAGAAGTATAAGAAAAAAACCCACTCTCGACGGAGAACGGGTATATTTTAAGACGCGCGCCCAACATGGCTGTAGCTACGACGATTGCAGTCCGTAATCCTTCCGATAATTTTTATACAAAAACTACTGAAAATACTTAAATTTTAAGGATTTTTTGTTATTTGACCATTGCAAAAGATATAGTTTCATGCCCAAATTCTGCTCGATACCACGACGAGCCAGTCCTTATTCGTTCCCATATTTCTTATACAAAAACTACTGAAAATGCTTAAATTTTAATGATTTTTATAAAACAGTAAGAGTATGTAGTGCAGATAATTTTGTTAATTTTTTCCCGCTCGGGAATATTTTAAGAGAAATGGCAGAAATTTGGAAAAATCTTCCCGTTCGGGAATTTTTATCTTAACATTTATGCTTATTTATCGTCTAAGAGAGGTTTTCGCAAATCTTAACATTTTTATTGGCTATTTCTTCATCAAATCCCCAAAATCTAAACCGACTTGTTTGCACGCTTTGTTATCTTCACAGACCGCCTTTTCTTCCACGCCCACTAACGTCATCCCGCGTTTGGGTAGGTTCATGACCGCTTTGTGTAGAGTGCGCGGGGCTAAATGGGCATAAATCTCAGTCATTTGGATACTACTATGGCCCAATAATTTAGACACCGTATAGAGTTCCACCCCATTTTGCACCAGTTGGCTAGCGAAT
>JAZOAE010000019.1:0-51242 GCA_045595305.1 Elusimicrobiaceae bacterium | reverse complement strand
GATCAAAGAAATTTACGATCAGCCCCAAGCTTTAGAAGATACCTTGCGTACCGCGCAGCTGGACTTTACCAAAATTTTGGATATGGACAGCAAGGCTACGCGTGCACTCAAAAATATTCATATTATCGCGTGTGGTACTGCTTATCATGCGGGGTTAGTAGGGAAATATTATTTGGAACAACTAGCCGGTATTCCGGTAAGTGTAGATTTGGCCAGTGAATATAAGTATCGGACCATTCCACCTTTCTCCAATACATTGGCAATTGCTGTTAGCCAATCGGGCGAGACGGCTGATACCATTGGCGCTATTAAAAAAGCCAAAAAATTAGGTTTTAAAACGTTGGCTATTTGTAATGTGTTGGGTTCCACACTTACCCGTATTTGTGATGGTACATTTTTTACACACTGTGGTCCGGAAATTAGTGTGGCTTCCACCAAAGCGTTTACCAGCCAGATGACTTCTCTGTTTGCTTTAGCTGCTTGTTTAGGAAGAGCTAACGGACATATTAGTGAAACTGATTTTGATAAGCATGCTAAAGCATTGGTGCGTTTGCCTAAAGACATGGTGCAAACTGTTAAAATGGAATATGATGTGCGCCATTTAACACGTAAAATCTATAAATCAGACCGTTTTATTTTCTTAGGACGCAATGTAAATTTCCCTATTGCATTGGAAGGAGCACTTAAATTAAAAGAAGTTTCTTATCGAAGTGCCGAAGGATTTGCTGCCGGAGAAATTAAACACGGTCCTATTTCCATCATTGATAAGGGAACCCCTGTCTTCATGTTGATGCCGTCCGATGATTTATTTGAAAAAATGCTTTCGGCCTGCCAAGAATGTCGTGCCCGTGGCGCTTATGTGGTGGCCATTACAACTAAGGGTGGCGAAAAACAAGCTAAAGACGTGGCTGATAAAGTATTTTTAGTGCCACAAACAAATGAACTCTTGCAGCCCATTTTAAATGTGGTACCCCTTCAATTTTTGGCCTATTGGATTGCTAAACGGTTGGGTTGTGATATTGATCAACCGCGCAATTTAGCTAAAAGTGTAACTGTAGAATAACCAAAGGGAGACGCAATGCAACCAATTACACAGGCACAGGTCAAGGCGTGGCTGCCCGTGCGTAGTTCTGATGCACACAAAGGTAATTTTGGGCGTGTACTGGTAGTGGCCGGTTCTCGCAGGATGTGCGGTGCGGGGTTTTTGTGTGCAAAAAGTACACTTGTTGCCGGGGCGGGCTTGGTATATTGGGCATTACCCGCGAGCATGCAACCTGCGTTTGCGCCAGCCCTTCCGGAAACCATTACTATTCCTCTTCCCGAAAATGAAAATGGCGAAATAGCCGCAGGAGCTTGGGAACTTTTTCCTGAAATTTGTGAACGATATAAACCTTCTTTGGTGGTGATTGGCCCCGGAATGGGGCAGAGCCCCTTGTTGCCGCTTATCTTGGCCGATTGTGCCTTGCCTTTGATCGTGGATGCGGACGCACTTAATGCGCTTTCACATCAGACGGCCTGGCATACGCGCTGGCCCCAAGAGCGGCCTGTTATTTTTACGCCACATGCGATGGAAATGGCGCGTTTGTTGGGAGAAACTGTCGCGGCGGATGAATCTAGCCGCATTTCCCATGTTACAAAACTGGTGCAACTGACGAAGGGGGTATGTTTAGTGAAGGGCGCACATACGTTGGTGGCTGCACAATTAAACAAGGAAGAACAGATTTTCCAAAATACCACCGGCACAGTAGCATTAGCCAAGGCCGGTTCCGGAGATGTGCTTAGCGGAATTTTAGCTGGTTTATGGGCGCAACTGGGGACAGCTGAAGGCTTTTCGGTACATACTGCGCTTAAATCGACAGTGTGCGGAGTTTATTTGCACGGATTGGCTGGTGAATTAGCCGCCCAAAAACAGGGAACATATAGTGTATTAGCTAGTGATACATTGGCTTGTGTGCCTGTGGCATTTCGACACATACGCGGGGAAGAATGACCGCTCTTTTTTACATTGTTTTAGGAGTATTGTTGGGAGTGCTGGCGGTTGTGTTGGGCGTTATCTACTTTTGTAGACATGCCGCCAAACGGATTTTACATCCCAAATCCAAACGCAAGCCACTTTATATGTGGCCAGATAAATACAACGTGCCCTATGAAAATGTGTCTTTCCAAACAGAAGATCACATTACACTAAAAGGGTGGTTTATTGCGGCTAAGGAACCGTCGGAAAAAACCATTATTTTAATGCATGGGTGGGGGATGAACCGTTCGGATATTTTACCGCATACGTATTTTTTGCGTGAATTGGGCTATAACTTACTTTACTTTGATTTTCGTGCATTAGGGGAGAGCGGGGGAAATACCAGCTCCATCGGCTACTTGGAACTTAAAGACGTTCGCGCTGCAATCCGATTTTTAAGAGAAAAATATCCTACACAGTGTAAAAAAATTGGTTTGTATGGCTTATCGCTAGGGGCTATGGTGGCCATTAGTGAAACGGCTCGTAACCCGGAAATTGAGTGCGTGGTGGCAGAAGCTCCGTATTATTCCTTTCGCAGGGTAGTTTCGCGGTGGGCATGGATTCATTACCATATGCCATATTTTCCGCTATTGCCGATTATTCTGCATTACTTACGTCGTCAATTAGGGGCCAATCCGGAGCGTTACAGCCCCAGATATACCATTAGCAAAATCTCTCCGCGCCCTATTTTTATTATTCATGGGCGTTACGATAAT
Organism: Elusimicrobiaceae bacterium; assembly: GCA_045595305.1. Lineage (GTDB taxonomy): Bacteria > Elusimicrobiota > Elusimicrobia > Elusimicrobiales > Elusimicrobiaceae > Avelusimicrobium. The sequence goes on along the minus strand of JAZOAE010000019.1, from coordinate 48,512 downwards.
TTAGTGCCTGCAGCACATGCGCGTTGGCTGTATCGGGAAGCGGGAGATCCCAAAACGTTGTGGTTAGTTCCGGGAGCCCGCCATGGTAAATGTGGAGAAATGGGCGGTTTTGAATATAAGCAGCGTTTGGCAGATTTTTTCCGCGCTTCATTATAAATATGCTTGTTATTTTTGATCTGGACGGTACTCTTTTAAACACAATTGGAGATTTGACCGCTGCGACTAATTATGCGCTAAACAAGTGCGGGTTTGTTACAACATACAGCGTGGAAGAATGTCGCCAATTGGTAGGAAATGGTATTTCTAAACTGCTAGAACGCGCCTTGCCCGAAGGGTTCCGCACTCCTCAAAATATTGCAGATATGCGCACGGCTTTTTTGGCGTGCTATGATGTCCATTTAATGGATCAAACCTGTCCGTATGAGGGAATAAAACAGTTGCTGGGGCATCTGCAAGCGCGCGGTATAAAACTAGCTGTTTGTTCCAATAAATACCAGCGCGCCACAACACGTTTAATAAACCATTTTTTTCCTCAAATTGAATTTGCTTGTGTATTAGGCCAGCGCGAAGGCCTTGCGCTTAAACCTCATCCGCAAATGGTAGATGAAATTTTACGTATTGCTCAAGAAACAAATGAAAATTGCTTGTATGTGGGCGATTCGGAAGTGGATATGCTAACTGCTCACAGTGCGGAAGTGAAATGTTGCGCGGTAACGTGGGGCTTTCGCTCCCGCGAAATTCTGGCAGCCTACCACCCGGCCTATTTCGTAGAAAACCCGGCTCAAATTCTAGCGCTTCCAGAAATACAAGGCAATAATTAATGCGCCTAAAATCCAACGGTAATACACAAACACATCAAAATTATGTGTTTTAATATATTTCATTAGTCCGCCAATCACGAGCAAACCACCAATAAACGCACTGACAAATCCCCATAATAACGGAGCGGTAAGGTCAGCCGCGGTAAGTTTGGTGCCCTCTAAAAGGGCGGCTCCGGCGATAATCGGCGTGGAGAGCAAAAATGAAATGCGCGCTGCCGCCGGCCGGGAAAGGCCTAAAAACAAAGCTGCTGTAATAGTAATTCCGCTGCGTGATACGCCTGGCATTAAGGCTAAAGCTTGTGCCATACCGATTAGAAATACAGTAGTAAACGGAACGGTAAAAATATCAGGGTCCCCGTTTTGGGTGCCCGATTGCCGGTCTGCCAACCACAATAAACAAGCAAATACAATCAGGCAACAGGCTATTATAAGTGGGTTGCGAAACGTGTGTTCAGCCCAGTCATTAAATAGGAAACCTGCCAATGCTGCTGGCACGGTAGCCGCGGCTAAATACCACAGCATTCGTCCCTGGGTGGATTTGGGAGAAGTGAGCCCCTTTTTGAGCAGGGTATACCAATCGTTGGCAAAATAAATCAGTACGGCTAATAAAGTAGCAGCATGAAGCATTACATCAAAGGCAAGACCCTGGTAAGCTTGTCCGCGTAGATATGGAACCAGTACCAGATGTGCCGAGCTCGAGATAGGTAAAAATTCTCCCAGGGCCTGTACAATTCCAAGTAGCACAGCATCAAAAATAGTCATATAAGCCACTCCAATATAGTTTGATTATGCTTGCCTAAAATGCGATAATAAAAACAAGTACCCTTTATTTTACTATTTTTAGCGTTTCTATGAAGTTATATTACGCCCATTACCCTGCCTTAGAAGGCCATTTTGTTCACTTCGTACGCGAAAATCACACTAACCCTGTGGATAAATGGTTGGTGGTATGCGCCTCCTCATTTATTGCGCAACGTTTACAGACTTGTTTGGCGGAAGAACTGGGAGCGGTAGCCAATATACATTTTATAACGGGTAGCACATTGCTGGGGCGGTTAGATCAGGAAGCCCCAGGAGATACACTCCCGCTATTGCCCCAGGATCACGTACGCGATTTTTTAATCAAAGAAATTTTAAGCGAACCCGGGCTTGACCGTTATGCGCTCTCACGCGGGTTTGTGCAAGCAGTCAAGAGTTCCTTGCGCGATTTGGCAGATTCGTTGGCGGATCCCGCTGTATTGGAAGAACATTTACTCGCTATGCCCGATTATGTGCTTGAACAAGATGGAGGGCGTTTTGAATGGTTAGTACACGTTTATAAACGTTATTTAGAACGCGAAAATGATCTCCCGGGGTATCGCTCCTACCAGGCTGCTTTTGAACGGGCCTTAAATCAAGTGGAAAATTCTGCGTATCTGCAAAGTTTCTCACACATCGTAGTGTATGGGTTTTATGATATGACTGGCCGACAGTTGGAATTGATAGACCGTGTGCGTTCCTGCTATCCGATTACTGTGTTTGCCCCGTATGAAAAGCATCCTGCGTATGCTTTTGCTAAGAAATTTTTTGAAACCAATTGGATTAGTTCTCCCGGAGCGGAAGAGGTAAGTACTTTTCATCCAATGGCTTTGGGAAAAAGCGCCTCCTACCTGTTTGCCGGTAGTGGTAGTTCCCGGGGAGCAGATGTGGAAATTGTGAGTGCTCCTGATGTAAAAGGGAGCGTGTTTTATGTTGTAAAAGAAATTTGCAAACGTATACAAGCCGGACAGCGTGCGGCGGATATGGCTATTTTGGCGCGTAACATAGCGCCCTATCAAGAGGAACTTCGTTATGTTTGCCGCGCGAACTGTTTGCCGCTTAATGCTTCTTTTGTGTATCCCCTTTACAAATATGCCCTGGGAACGTTTTGTTTGAATTTATTGGAGTTAAGTGCAAGCGGTTTCGCGCGCGAAAAAGTGTTGGCTATTTTTTCTTCTCCCTATTTCAAAGAGCCTCATAAAGCCACCTGGCGCAGATTGGTAAGCCGTTCATTAGTTAAGCGGGATGTTTCCCAGTGGAATGATTTGTTGCCGCAGACTTCCGGCTTTCAAGAGGAAGTCCTTACATGGATAAATACGGCCAGTACACAATTAGAGCAGTTAACCCATGCTCAACGTTGGACAGTTGGGGTTCAAAACACACTGGATTTTTTGGATGCCCATGTAGATAAAGAGGCTTTTCAAGAGAAAGACGCAGAGATTTATCAAAAAATAAGAGAGACAATCACTAAAATTGGCACGTATTGTGCTGTGCGTGCACAATGCAACGAAGGAGAGCTTGTGCAGGAAATCACACAAGCTGTAGCAGCGCTTACCTTTAATGAAGTGGAAGCCGTGGAGGGGGGAATTACTGTAACGGACGTCGTGCGTGCGCGCGGGCTTTCTTTTAAAACTGTATTTTTGCTTGGGCTTAATGATCAGGAATTTCCGATCGTTACACCGGAAGACCCCATTCTGCGTGATTATTATCGCTATCACCTGCGTGATACACTGGGGTACTGGATTAATGCCAGTTTAGACCGAGGCGATGAAGAAAAATTATTATTTTATGATGCGGTTACTTCTGCCACGGAACATTTATATGTGCTGTACAATCGGCATGGTACCGATGGAAAGCCAGTGGTTCCATCGGTATATGTGGCTGAATTGGCGCGTGCCTGTGAACTAAATTTACAAGCGCCCGATGCTCCCCGGGTGAGCGGCCGTGTGTTGGAGCGATTGCGTACCTGCGATACTTTTTGTCTAACGCCCAAAGAAATTTCTTATCGGCTAATTTTGAGTGATGACCCATTAAAGGGGTATCGGACCGCCGGGCTTTCAAATGATGAAAAAGAGCGTTCCCTGACGGCTGCGCAAGCGCTAAAGCAAGCAGGCTCTTTGGATGGCTATGACGGAATTATTGCGAGCGGAGATGCGTTGTTTGCACGAGAAAACAAGCGCGGTTTTTCTCCCTCGGCGTTGCAAGAACTTGGCGCGTGTCCTATGAAATATTTTTTCAACCGGGGGCTTCGTTTGGGCGAGCCAGAAGAACCCGCCAGCCGCCATGCCTTGCCGCCTAATAAACAAGGAACGGCCTATCACGAAATTTTAAAAGAATTTTATCAAACGCTTGTTAAAAAAGGAGCCCTGCATAACTTGTTTGATGCGGGACTGGTTGAATATATGCAACAAACGATTGGTCGCCATTATACCCGTAATTCCTACCGCATGTTTGGTATTTATCCGGTGATTTGGGAAATTATTTTAGAGAATATTCACCAAAAATTAGGTGCTTTTGCCGTGCAAGATGTAAAAGAATTGGGTGCTTTTGTGCCGAGCTATTTTGAGCAGGAAATCATTACCAAGCCCACCCAAGAGCTGCCTGTTTCTTTGCGTGGTTTTATAGATCGTCTAGATATAGATGAGGGTACTAAACAATTTCGTATTGCTGATTATAAATCTACCCGCAAAGGAACTACCAACTTGGCGAAAGATTTTTTTACGCGGCTGGTATTTCAACCTGTGATGTACATCCTAATGGCTCAGCAGGATGCGCGGTGGAAAGGATATCAAACGGCGGGATCATGTTTGCTTGCTATTGATCCGTATAACAAGCGTGAGCTGTCCGCGGACGAATATGCAGCTGTCAAGGCACGAGCAGTAAGTTTTTTAATTCATCTTACCAATTTGGTGAAATCAGGAACATTATTTATGTGTCCGGGTGAAGCATGTATGTACTGCCCGTATCACTTATTATGTCGAAAAGATGCGTTTAAGCCGCTATTGCGCGCACAAAAAAGCGCCTTGCATGTAGCATTGGAGGAGGCACGACGATATGATGAATGAAGATCGCCACCGTGCCCTAACACTTACCGGGGTAAATTTGGTAGTGGAAGCCGGAGCCGGAACGGGTAAAACCACCCTCTTAATTGATCGGTTATGTTTGTGTGTGTTGGTGCAAAAAATACCGGTGGAAAAGTTGGTAGCGCTTACGTTTACCGATAAAGCAGCTGCCGAAATAAAAACCCGTTTCATTTTTAAATTACAAGAGCTTATTGAATTGGTACAAACCGAAAAAATAAATCTGCCTGATTTGCAAACTTATCAAACGAATAAGAAGTATAAAACGCTACGATTATTGCGAGAAAAATTTGCTCTTTCTGACGCAGACTTAATTTCCCGTGCACAGGCGGCGTTGGCCCGGCTGGACCGTGCATCCATTGGAACGATTCATAGTTTCTGTGCGGAAATTTTAAAAATGTTCCCGTTAGAGGCTGGTCTTTCTCCCTTAGCGCAAATTGACGCCGGGCAAAAAGCGGCGCAACTTTTTGAAGCACGTTGGAATCGGTTTTTAGATAAAGAACTTGGACTAAATGCTCCTCGTGCTTCCCAATGGAAAGAAGTGCTGGGAGTGCTTTCGTTAGAAGAGCTACAGGGATTGGCGGTATCGTTGGCAGCTTTAAAACCTGTGGAATATGATTATTACAGTCATCGTACGATGCTGGCCAAATTATGCGCACAGAAATCACAGCAAGCGCGGGAATGGGCGTGTGCGCATATGCCCAAAGGCAAGCCGCGATCCATTGAAAAAGCACTTCTTTGGGCTGAAAAATCGCTTCTACGCACGCAAGCCTTTTTGGAAGGGAAAGCCGTCCCTCCCATTTCGCAAGAAGCGTGTCCGGTTCTCTCCGCTACTATATGTAAAGGCTGGGAAGCTGATGAGCAAGAAGAAGCGCGGGGATTAGTAAATTTTGCCCAAAAAATCACACCTGAAAATCAGAAACTTTTTTTGGAGGCGTGTAAACTGGTGGAACCGTTGGCACAAGAAGTACGTGCTTTGTATGAGCAAGAAGGCGTGCTTAGTTTTGATGATTTAATTATAAAAACGCGCAATTTGCTTCAGCAAAACTTATATGTGCGACGGTTGCTTAAGGAGAAATTTGATGCGTTGTTTGTAGATGAATTTCAAGATACCGATCCGGTACAGGGGGAACTTTTATTATTCTTGGCTGAGGAAAAACCCGGTACAGCTTCGCGCTGGCAAGAAGTACGTTTGCAGCCGGGAAAATTGCTGGTAGTGGGGGATCCTAAGCAGTCTATTTATCGTTTTCGCGGAGCAGATATTACGGCCTATGAGTTGTTTACCGATTTGATTTTAAAACAGGGCGGGCAAAAATGTTTCTTACAGAAAAATTATCGCAGTGAACCGGAAATTGTGGCAGTGGCCAATGAGGTTTGTGCGCGTGCGATGGTACAAGAGAGTGCTTTTCAGCCCGCTTATGTGCCTATTTTTACCCCTAAACCAGCCCGTGGTGGAGCAGTACAATGGCTTTTTGTGCGTGTGCCGGAAGGCGAAAAAGTGGCTGCCGATGATTGCCGCCACAATCAAGCGGAACAAATTGCTTGCTGGGTGCGGGATAATGTTGGCAAATTGCAATTGGCGGATGGTCGGAAAATGACTTATGCCGATGTGGCGCTTTTGACCCGCGTGGGGACAAATACACGCATTTACACGGATGCATTGCGCCGGCATAATATTCCATTTGTCACCGAAACAGACAAGGATTTTTTCCGCAAGCAAGAATTGAATGATTTGTTGCTGTTTTTACAAGCAGTGGCAGACCCCGAGGATAAGATTGCATTAACCGGCGTGTTGCGTAGTCCGTTTGGTGCCTGCACTGATGAACAGCTTTATCAACTTGCCAACGAAGGGAAATTGACAGTATCGGCATTGGCGAATGACCCGCGGACGTCAGTTTGCGCGCGGCAAATCTTATATTTTTCACAATTAGCCGGGCGTGTGTCTCTAAAAGAACTAATTGAACAAATCATTGAGAAAACTTTTTTGCCCGAAGTGTGCGCGGCCGCTTATGACGGGGAACGTAGCCTTGCGTATCTGCAACAATTTGTCGGGTTGGCTGAACAATATCAAACGCAGCAAAATGCCTCGCTGGTTTCTTTTTTAACGGATTTACAAGAACGCCTTGAAAACCCCGCAGATTTTACGCTTCCGCCTGCAGATGAAACAGCGGATGCCGTCTCGCTGCTGACAGTGCATAAATCAAAAGGGTTGGAATTTCCGGTTGTTATTTTGGCGGATCTGTCGCGCAAAGAAACAGGATCTGCTGGTACTCCTCCGGCCCATTTATTCTCGTGGCAATACAATATGTACGGATTGCGCGCAGGCGCGTTATGCGATGTAAATTTAGCATTTTTGGAAGAAGAACAGAAGAAACACAGCCGGTGCGAGGAAGTCCGCATTTTGTATGTAGCTCTTACGCGCGCCAAAGAAAAACTGATATTAGTGGCCGATAACCGCGAAGGAGCAGTTAAAGCCGCCCGTGCTTTTATATCGGTGGGAATTTTTCCGGATGGGCAAAATCAATTGCTTGGTGAATTGGCAGTTCCGGTGGCCTATCACCCCTATCGGGATCCGCATGCTTTTAGGTACCTACAGGAAACTGTTGCGCAACCAACCGGTGAAATTGCTTCTCTGGAGCAATGGAAAAATCAGTATGAAAAACGTTTTAAGACGTATCAGAATTTGTTGGCTACTTCGCGCAAACAAACCCCTAGCGAATTGGATGCAGCTGATTTGTTGACGCAATCACAACATCATGGGGCTGAATTGGGAACTATCTGCCACTATGCATTGGAAATATTGTTTGCGCAGCCAGGAGTATCCGTGGAGCAGGCCTGTGCATTGGGGGCCAAACGTGCGGGAGTTCCTTCCCGTGCCGGGGAAGCTGTTGAGCTGCTGAGCCCGTTTGTTTTGTCCCCGGTATATAATGCGCTGCAATCTTGTAAACTTATAGCGGCTGAAATGCCATTTGCAGTAACGTGCGCAAATAAAAGCGTGCAAAACGGAATTGTTGACGCTGTATTTCAGCAACCTGACGGCACATTATGGGTGGTAGATTATAAAACGGATCGTGTTTTATCTGGGGGAGAAGAGGAAGTGTTTGCCCAAAAATATCAAAAGCAGCTAGCGGTTTATCAGCAGGCTGTTAAACAAATTTTTACCGGCCATACGGTTCGTGCCAGCGTGATTTTTGTGCGTACGTTTGCGGTCGTTGATTTATAAAAGTTACAATATAAAAAATGCAAGAGGAGAGATTATGTTTGATAAATTAGGACAACTCAAAGATTTATGGAAACTTAAGGGGCAAATGGAAGAAATGAAAAAGCGCCTCGATGCTATGGTTATCAAAGCGGACGGCCCGAAACATTTAGTAGAAATTACCCTCAACGGGTCTATGGAAATAAAAGAAGTAAAAGTAGATCCGATGGTTAAAAACATAAGCGAGGCTGAATTGGGAGAAGAAATAAAAGCCGCTTTTAATAAAGGTATTAGAGATACACAAATGATGGCTGCACAAGCGATGGGAAACAATTTCGGGATTCCTAATGCCTAACCCTTATCAAAATAAAACGATAGTCGTATTTGGCGCATCGCAAGATTCGTCCAAGTACGGCTATAAAATTTTTCACACCCTCACGCAAAAAGGGTTTAAAGTATATGGCATAAACCCCAAAGGCGGGCAGGTGGACGGCCAAACTTTGTACACTGCTCTGGCTGATGTACCTGAAACGGTAGATGTGGCCATTATGGTGATTCCGCCGGCCGCGCTGTTAGGGGCCGTAGAGCAGTGTAAAGCTAAAAAAGTAAAGGAAATTTGGTTCCAACCCGGCGCACAAGAGGAGGCTGCTTTTGTGCTTGCTACGGCGGCGGGTATGAAAGCCGTAAATGCATGTTTTATGGCTGAAAACGGACTTTGGTAATATGCACTATCGCCGCTTGGGAAAAACAGATTTGTCGGTTTCTGTAATCGGGCTAGGGGCCTGGGCACTGGGCGGCGGATACGATTGGGGAAAAACCTCTGCTCGCGCAGTGCAGGAAACGGTATATGCCGCCCTGGACGCGGGAATCAATTTAATAGACACAGCCCCCATTTACGGGGATAGCGAAGAGTTGTTGGGCTATGCACTTGAAAATAAACGCAAAGACGTTATTTTATCTACTAAGTGCGGGCTTATAAAAAACGGTTCTTGGACAGATCACGACCTTCGTTCCCAAACCATCACCGCTCAACTGGAAAATTCCTTGCGGCTCTTACATACTGATTATATAGATATTTACTGGGTACATTATTTGGATCCGCGCGTACCGTGGCAAGATGTTTTTGACACGTTGCTCCGTTTGCAAGCGCAAGGTAAAATCCGCTGTATTGGGGTATGTAATATTCCGCCGGATGTATTGGAAGAAATGGCCCATACGGGTGTAATCAGTTGTGCGCAGGAAGAACTGTCTCTTTTGCATCCGCAAAAAGCAAGGCGTATTCTGGAAATCTGTCGCGCGTGCGATTTGGGCTTTATGGCTTATGGGCCGTTGTGCGGCGGAATTTTAAGCGGGAAATATCAGCGCGAGCCCAATTTGCGCCGCGCCGATGCGCGTAATTATTTTTATAAATGTTATCGCGGGGACGCTTTTGAAAATGCGCAGCAAACGGTACAACGCGTGCAACAACTTGCTACGCAAAAAGGGGTTTTGCCGGTTCAAATTGCCCTTGCTTGGGTGTTGGCCCAACAAGGATTAACGTGCGCACTGGCCGGGGCGCGTAGCGCTGCACAGGTACAACAAAATGCGGACGCGTGCGCCATGCAATTAAGTGCGGAGGAAATATGCAGCTTACAGAAATAGAAAATTACGTTACCAAGTTGCTGCCCAAAGTAGGGGTCAATAAATTGCGCGAGCTGGTGCGTCTTCTTTACGAAATTAATAAGCGCGATCATGCCCCGCTGAGTGAAATTTTACCTGCCGAGAAAAATTTAACTTTTGAGCGCGCTAAAAAAATTTTACTTCAGCGCCGTTATCCCGTTAATTTTAAAACCGCGCGTAAAGACCAATTTTATCTACCCAAATTGGAATTGGACCCTGCCCAGCAGGCCGATTTAACCCCGCGTCCGTTTTCGCCTAAAACAATTTACCTGGAAACTTCTGTGAAAGATACGCCGCTGGCTCAGCGTGTGCGCGCGGCTTTTCCGAATGCTGATTTCCATGAAACAGACGGCAAAACACAAGTGGGCAGCCCCTATTTTTCGCGGCGGTTGGACACGCTGCTTATTCACCGCGAAAAATATGATTTCTTAAAACCCTGCCCGTGCAGTTGCGGTTCGGCCGGGTGCGGATACAATTTAGTAAATTTAGGTTTTGGCTGCCGATTTGAGTGTGAGTATTGTTTTTTGCAGCAATATCAAAATTTGCACGCGGTGCTATTGCCGGCCAATGTGGATGAGTTTTTAGCAAAAATAGACGAGGGGAAATTTCGCAAGGGGCCGTTTGATCGCCCACGTATTGGCAGCGGAGAATTTACGGATTCTTTAGTATTTGATGACCTTACGCAATATAGTGCGCAGATCATACCGTTTTTCCGCGCACGGACGCATTTGCAATTTGAGTTCAAAACAAAAAGCACAAACATCGGCGGACTTTTACGAGCCGGCAGTGCGGAAAATGTGATAGTTTCCTGGTCGGTCAACGCTGCCCCGATTACCAATCAGGCCGAGCATTTTACGCCTAATTTATCCGCGCGTTTACAAGCCGCGCGTGAAGTGGCGCGCGCCGGATACCGTCTGGGGTTTCACTTTGATCCGGTGGTAATTTACAACGGCTATCAGCAAGACTATGCGCGTACCGTGCAAGAGATGGCAGATACACTTCCGCACGATAGGATTGCCTGGATTAGTGTAGGCACCCTGCGTTTTAGCCGCGAGCTCAAAAAACAAATTGAAACCCGTTTTCCGCACAATACAATTCTAGATGGCGAGTTTTTACTCGATTTTGACGGAAAAATGCGCTATGGAGTTTCACAGCGCTTAGAGGCATATCAATTCTTAGTACCGCTATTGCGTAAAACCTTCCCCAACGCGGTGGTCTATTTGTGTATGGAAGACCCGCAAGTAGCTAAGCAATTTTAAATTACAAATTCTTGCCCAAATCCTTATTGACTAGTGTGGCTACGCACGAATCCGACCATACATTGAGCGAGGTTTCCACCATATCTAGCACTGTGTAAAAGGGCAGAATAATTCCCAATAGCTGAATGGGCACGTTCATAGAAGAAAGCAAACTGGCGGATAGAAAGTAGCACCCCATCGGCACGCCTGCATTGCCAATGGCGGCCACGGTAGCAATGACTACCCAGGTGAGTAATGTGGGAATCGTAATCACAATCCCATTGTTTTGCATCAAATAAATTACCGTAATTAGGATGAATGATGCACAACCGTTCATATTAATGGTAGTACAAATAGGGAGTACAAAGCGCGAAACGGTGGAATTGACTTTATTGTTTTGCTCGGCACAGGCCATGGTAACCGGGAGCGTGCCGGCTGATGATTTGGAAAAGAACGCCACCAGTAGTGCTTTGGACATGTTTTTGGCAGTTCGCAACGGATTAATTCCACGTACCAGCAGAAATAGAGGGAGTACAATCATCCCCTGGATCAAGTTTGAGCTGACTACCAGCATAAAGTAATGGCCTAGTCCGTTTAGGGCAACTCCGTTGGCGAAATCGCGCGTACAGATGGATGTAAATCCAAAAATCCCCAGGGGCAAAATGCGAATAAGCACCTGTACGATTGAAAACAACACCGATTGCACCGCCCCTAATAAATTTAGCATGGTGGCACGAGGTTGATCTTCCTGAATAAAACGAATAGCAATTCCCACCGCAATAGCAATAATTAGCACGCTAAGTACATTCCCCTGCACGAGGGGGGCTAGGGGATTATCCGGGATGACAGACACAAAATAATCCAGATACCCTTGTTGCGTGGATAAACCTGTATCGGCCGATGGGACAGCGGTTACGTTGGCTGGAGTAAAAAAGTAATACAAGGTGGCCCCTACCCCGGCCGCAATTAAGGTGGTAGTAAGCGTGTATCCTAGCGTGCGTTTCCATAATGTTTTTTGTGTGCGCGCACTGCCTAGGCGGGCAATCGTGTAACAAATAGTAACCGCAATAATCGGTACGCTGATAAACTTGAACAAGCGAACAAACACGTCGCTTAAAAATTGGGCAATTGTCAGCCCCCATTCGGTGGGGAAGAGACCGTTTAAAATACCTAGCCCAATGGCTAGGGCAAACCAACTGGCGTATTTCCAAGAAGATGAGTGAATAAATGATTTTTTCATGATTTCATTATAGCAATTATGCCCTACAGGCCGGGAAAGAATATATGTTATAATGAGGATACAATTTGATTTGTTTTTGGAACCGTATGAAGAATACGGACTACTTTTGGTTCGCCAAAGGTTCTCTTTAGGTCCAAAGGCAGCTGTCAGAGGTGCAAAATGGATGGAGTAATTACCCGGACATTTTGCGCCCAGTGTCTACGCGTTTGTAGGTAGGCCGCGGCTGTTATAGGTGAGGAGCCCTAAAGAGACCTCAATTATAGTAGCCGTTTTTGATTGCGTCTCCCGAAAACGATCTTATATCGAGGAGGATGTATGAAAAGACGAAGTAGCACCGGGTTCACATTAATAGAACTCTTAGTAGTTGTTCTGATCATTGGTGTTCTGGCCGCTATTGCGCTTCCACAATACCAAAAGGCAGTGTGGCGTTCCCGTGCGACAGAAGTAAAAGTATTTGCCAAGAATTTACAGGACGCGCAGATGATTTATCGCTTAAATAATGGATCATATGCGCAAGACTTTGCGGAACTGGATATTAAATTTAAGGGAAACTAATATGAAGAAAATTTTAAGAGGAATGTTAGCACTTTCTTTACTGAGTTTTGTGTCCATGGCATTTTCCCAAAAAATTCCGATTGGCGATATACACTTATGCCAGTATGGACAAAAATGGAGTGAAGAACAGGGAGAATGTGTTTCAGATACGGATGAACATGGATGTTTGTCATATCAACAGTGGGATGAAGCACAAGGAAAATGCGTTATATCAAGTGTAGTCAATAGCTGTCTGAAATGTGCTAAAGGGAGTCATTGCGAAAATGGAGAATGTGTTCCGGATACTCCAACTGAACCGGAAGAACCCGAAGTTGATGAGCCCGTTAATCTCCCCGCTTTGGAGCACTTCACGCTGGAAGAGAGCAGCGTTACAGAGGATGAGATTTATCTTGTCTTTGCACCCAAAGGAACGTCCCGGTTCTTTTTACACGTTTACTTGTATAACGATGCAGGGAGGGATATCCTGGAAACTTATTGCACGGGGGATGAATCCCTTTGCAAAGCGGTAGGAAACGGTGCTGATTGCGCAGACGAAGCACCTACTGGAAGCAATTCCTGGTGCTATGCCGGGGCTGACTAACAGGCCTTCACCTTATACTGCCCGCCCTATTCATTTATGCAGGGCGGGTGTTTTTTTGTAAAATATAAGTATATTATTTGCAAAGGGATTTTTATGAAAAAACTAGCAATTCCGGGATGGATTAAATCTTACTTCACCTTTTTTCTGGTCAATTGGTTTATCTTTGGCGTATTTCGTGTGATTTTTCTGGGCGTATTTCACGCGGCGCTACCTGCCAATCCGTGGCGGGAATTATGGACGACGTTTTATATAGGGGCTAAATTTGATTTCCGTTTGGCAGCTTTCTTATCGGCATTATTAGGAATTTATTTAACTGTTTGTGCATTTTGGAAAGGCGCGCGCTATATTCACAAAGTGATGGCTGCCTTGTATGGCGTATTGGAGGCGGCTGTTATGCTGGTATACTTTGCTGATTTTGGGCACTATGCCTATATTTCCATGCGTATCAATTCTTCTTTTATTAAATACTTTGAAAATCCACTGATTTCACTGCAAATGGCTTGGGAAACGTATCCTGTGGTTTGGGGAACGCTGGCGCTTGTACTTTGCGGTCTTATTGGATATTTCTTTGTATTGCGCTTGCTTAAAAAAGCGTTTGAAAAAGAAGGAAATTACCGCTGGAAAGGAAAATTGGCGTGGTTTTTGGTGGGTTTTGCCATTACGGCTGCGCTGGGTTTCGGGCAGATTAGCCAGTATCCGCTACGCTGGAGCAATGCCTATCACTCTACCAACCAGTTTATTTGTAACCTCACTTTAAATCCTATTTTAAATATTTTCGATACTGCCCGTTTTGTAAAAGCAGACAGTTTTGATGAGAAGAAAACACAAGAGTATTATGAGGAAGTGTCTAAGTTTCTGCAAGTACAAAACCCAAATAAAGAGAAACTCTCTTTTGCTCGAGAAATTCAGGACCAGCCGGTCGAAAAGCAGCACGATTATAATGTGGTCATTATTTTCATGGAATCTTTGGCCTGGAACAAAATTTCCATGACCAATCCGGACTTGGATCCTACCCCATTCGTACGGGAATTAGCGGATAAATCTATCTTGTTTACTAACTTCTTCTCCCCGACTTCCGCAACGGCGCGTGCTGTATTTGCTACAGTAACCAATATCCCGGATGTATCTTCATTTAAAACTAGTTCACGTAACCCGCTGGTGGTTGATCAACACGTAATCATTAATGCTTTAAAAGACTATGAAAAATATTATTTCATCGGGGGAAGCGCTAACTGGGGAAATATCCGCGGTGTTTTGGAATATAACATCGATAATATCCACATGTACGAAGAGGGACACTTTAAAAATGAGCACCGCAACGATGTGTGGGGAATTTCAGATTTGGATTTGTTCCGCGAAGCCAACCGTGTGCTTACAGAAGAACAACAGGAAAGCAAAAAGCCGTTTTTTGCCATTATTCAAACAGCCGGATATCACCGTCCGTATACTATCCCCGATGATAATGCCGGTTTTGAAAGCGTGGATATTGGTGAAGAGTTGGCACATAAACGTAGTTTTGTGAGCGTAGCAGAATATAATTCGTTGCGCTTTTCGGACCACGCGTTACGGGAGTTTTTTAAATTGGCAGAAAAATCACCGTATTATAAGAATACGATTTTCTTCATCTTTGGGGATCATGGCTTATCAGCTCCCCAATCAGAAAATATGCCGCGCGGTACGGTGGAATGGAATTTAATTAACCATCAAATTCCGCTTATTATTGCCGGTGAGCCAATCAAAAAACCGCAAGTCATTAATAAAACCGCTAGCCAAGTAGATATTTTCCCTATAGCTATGGGACTTTTGGGACGTGGTTATAAAACCCGTGCTGTTGGGCGGGATGTGCTTACTACGAATACAGATGCTGAGCCGGGGGCGTTAATCTATACCTGGGCAGACACTCCGCATGTGATTGGTTTTGTGCAAGGGGATTATTACTATTACAGCCGTGGAGATAAAGAGGGATTGTATAAGTATGCTGCCCAGAACTTTCAAGAAGATTTATCGGCCAAAGAGCCGGAACGCTTTGAACATATGAAAAAACTTGCGCGTGGGCTTTATGAAACGTCAAGGTATTCATATTATCATAATCAAAAAAATCAAACGGAGGAAGCAAAATGAGCGTACTGGTCGTATTAATCATAGTAGCTGTTGTAATTGGTTTGTATGTAATGAGCCTGTATAACACATTGGTGCGTATGCGCAACAGTGTTAAAGAAGCGTGGAGCGATATTGAAGTGCAATTAAAACGCCGCTTTGATTTGATTCCTAACGTATTGGCAACTGTGAAAGGATATGCAAAACACGAAAGCGAAACACTGCAAAAAATTGTAGAGACCCGCAATGCTGCCTTTGGAAAGCCACAAAGCATGCAGGAAATTGCCAAAGCGGAAGGAGAATTAAGCGGGGCACTAAAATCACTTTTTGCGCTTAGCGAAAGCTACCCCGATTTGAAGGCGAACACGAATTTCTTGGAACTTCAACGCGAGCTGCGCGATACGGAAGATAAAATCCAGGCTGCCCGTCGTTTTTATAACGGCAATGTGTTAGCGTTTAATACCAAAATCCAGCAGTTCCCGGCCAATCTGATTGCGGGGCGTTTTAACTTTACTGAACAGCCCTTGTTCGAATTGGCAGCGGAAGAACAAGCCGCACGCCAACCTGTTAAAGTAGAGTTCTAATATGGCCACCACCTACGATCATATTGCGCAAAACAAACGCCGTACTTGGCTATTAGTACTGCTGTTTCCGGCTGTGTTTGCACTATTGACGTGGGGAGTGTCTGTTGTCTTGGCAAGACTGTTTGGATGGAATATGGCAGATGATCCAACAATGGGTTCCTGGCTTTATACGCTGCCGGTCATTTGTTGGATCGTTGCTATGATTTGGATAGCTGTTTCCTATTTTACAGGGGATAAACTGCTGCTTAATAGTGCCGATGCGATCCCGGTTACCCAGAAAGATCAGCCGGAAATTTATCGTTTGGTTGAAAATTTGTGTATGAGCCGCGGGTTGCCCTTGCCGCGCATTTACATTATGGATGATGAATCCCTTAACGCATTTGCGACAGGGCGAGATCCCGAGCATGCCTCGTTGGCACTTACCAAAGGAATTGTGAAGAAATTGGACCGTGCGGAATTGGAAGGGGTTATTTCGCATGAGCTCTCTCATATTGAAAACCGTGATATTCGTCTCATGCTCATTACGGTAGCGGGCATTTCATTTTTTACTTTTGCGGGCGAAATTTGTTTGCGCGTGGGACTTTCTTCCCGTGGGCGCAATAGTAAAAATGGTGGAGCCGGCCTCTTTTTGGTTTTAGGAATAATTTGTTCGCTCTATGGACTTGTATTTGCGCCGCTTATCCGCTTGGCAGTTTCACGCCAGCGGGAATATTTGGCGGATGCTACCGGTGCATTAATGACACGCAATCCTAAAGCGTTAGCCGATGCCCTTCGCAAAATTTCTACCGATAGCCGCGTAGAGGCATTAGACAAACGCGCCAGCATGGCGGCTATGTGTATCGAAAATCCGTTAGCAAAACAGAATCTATTTTCTTGGATGACGGGCTTGATGGCCACCCATCCGCCTATCCAAAAAAGGATTGCCGCGCTAGAGGAAATGGACCGTGGATATTAAGTTAAAACTTGTTATAATGAAGTAACGGAGATTTTATGACTGAAGAACACCGCATTAATATCATGGAAAACTCCCCGATCGCTACATCGACGGAAAAGGAGCCGGCTTCGGATACCCCTGTTCAATATGCTTCAATCACGGAACGTTTTGTGGCATTGATGATTGATTACGGAATTATCTTCTTTCCGTTACAATTTCTAGTTTGGATAATCTGCAAACTGGTAGGGCAATATTTAGAACCCTGGCAGTTGATTGCTATGATGATAGCGATAAATTTGGTCTTTATACTCTATGAAACTGTTTTTTCATCAGGGGGTCGTGTAACATTAGGGAAAAATTTAGTTGGTATAGCGGTGGTTAATAAAGACAAAACAGGGCCTATTTCTACGCCGCGTGCGTTCTTGCGTGCAATAGGATACTATATAAGTGCGGGGTTATTCTTCGGGGGATTTGTTTTTGCTTTTGTAGATGACCGCAAGCGCGCTTTGCATGATTTCTTCGGCGGAAGCGTGGTGGTGCAATTGCGAGAGCGCGACTGGTGGGAAGTGTGGGCCGTACGCGGATTGGGAACATTGCTTTTAATTCTGTTTGTGTTAGGATTTTACCGTTCCTTTGGAGGGCGGGATTGGCAAGAGCAACATAAAGTGCGTCAGGCACGTGATTTTTTGGAAAAAGTGGCGCTGCTGGAGGAAAGCCATAACCTGCGTTATGGATATTATACCAACGACATGGGCCGTCTTATGCTCTTGTCGGGAGACCCGGTGCAGTTTCAGCGTGATCTAAAGAAAGTTTTTTCTACGGGGCGTGGAAGTATTAAAATCGGTGTAAATGATAAATATTATAAGATATCGGCCCTGGCCAAAGATAAAAAACGGACGCCTGTGTATTTTACAAATAAAATTTAAGTCTGTTAGATAAACATAAAACACGCCCTCTACAAAGGGCGTGTTTTTGGGTACAAAAGTTTATCGACTATGATGTTCATTTGTATGTTGGCAATTAATGCAATAGCGCGCAAACGGCAGGGCTTTCATACGTTTTTTACCGATAGGTTTGCGGCAGTATTCGCAAGTGCCGTAAATGCCTTTATCAATTTTGCGTAGCGCAGCCTCAATTTGTTCAATGGTGTTATGAGCGTTGCTGGAGAGTTCAAACAAAATTTCCTTATCTAAACTCTTGCTGGCGTCATCAATAGGGTCACCCACTTCAACTTCGGGCATATCCATTTGTTTGGTGTTTTGCAGACGTTTAGTAGCATCTTCTTTTAATGCTAATAGATGTTTTTTGATTTCTTTAATTTCCGCTGCGCTGAGCATATCTTTATTGTCTTTCTTTGCTACCATAACAACCTCTTGCCTAAAAAAATGAAGTGCCGGCCCGGGGGCCTCAACACTGTGCTCATTAGTTTAGCAAAGTAATTAATTTTTTGCAAGTATGTACGAAAATAGATTTAGTACACTATATATATGAAGTTATTAGTGCTATCTTGTTGTGCACCTTGCTCATGCGGCGCGATTAAACATCTGGTAGAAAAGGGAGTCCAGGTGACGGTACTGTTTTATAATCCCAATATTTTCCCGCGGGAAGAATATGAAAAACGTTATAAGGAACAGGCCCGTCTCTGTCACGCGTTGGGGGCCGGGTTGGTGGAACTTCCCTATGAACATGGGGTTTGGCTACAGCAAGTACGCGGGTTGGAACACGAGCCCGAACGCGGGAAGCGTTGTAGTGTTTGTTTCTACATGCGCCTTAAACAGGCTGCCCGCTATGCCCGGCAACATCATTTTGATTTATTTACATCGGTGTTAGGAGTATCGCGTTATAAAGATATTAATCAAGTACATACGCAAGCCCAGCAAGCTTGGCGTGAGGAAGGAATGCCTTATTGGGCTAATTCGTGGCGTAAATATGGTTTGAGCGAACTGCGGCAGGCCCTTATTAAAGAATTTAACTTATATCAACAAGACTATTGTGGGTGTGAGTACAGCCGGAGAACACATGAAAAAATGGACTAGGATCATTGTCTATGGTGTATTAATTGTAGTCTTTGGGGTTTTATTGATAGACCAAGGATTGCATGTGCTTTCACGCACACGTTGGTTTAATGCACAGGTAGATGCTGCTCTGGAAAATGCTCTTGGCAGGGAGCTGGAGCTGGGGCACATGGGAGCTAACTTGCGGGGTGTTTTTGTAGAAGATGTCAAAATTGCCGAAGCAGGGGGATTAAAGGAAGGAATTTTTGCGCAAGTGGGGCGTTTGCAAATTCATTTTTCGCTGCTGCATTTAATACGTGGACACTTTAAAATACGAGGGGTTGTGCTATCGGATACGCAAGTGAAATTAATTGTACATAGTGACGGTACTACCAATTGGCAGGATTGGACAGATAATTCGCAAATGGAAGAAGAAACCTCGGCGCAAACGGACGCTCGTCCTCCGTTACCTATTACCGCACACAAATTGCGTATCGAAAATCTACAGCTGGCATTTATTGACCAGCGTGTTGCACGTACGTTGGAGGTGCAGGGGCTAAATCTGGAAGTCAAAGACTTCAGTTTCCAACGCGAATTTGCGCTTTCCTTATGGGGAAATTTCCATCACAAAGAACCGTCGTTCGAGCGCATCATCCCGGTGGTGCTTCATAGCAAGGTAAACTTAAATCGGCTCGACTTATCGGGAGCGTACGTATATGTGCAAACCCTCAAAGCAATGTACCAAAAATCTTCCCTCGTTCTACGCGGGAAAGTATTTAATTGGGTATCTCCTCAAGTGGATTTTCAGCTCTTCGCATATAATTTATCCTCCCACTTATTCGAAGGGATGTTTCAGTTGCCGTTGTTTGATGTAAAAGAAGTTTCCGGCCGTATACAAGCTGCATTTGATGTGGAGAAGCAAAAATTTACGGTGGCGAATGCTTTTTTAAAAGCTCCGGGGATCGATATAAATGGAAAGGGGAGAATGGATTATGGAGATAATCCCCATTATGAGTTTGCGGGAGAAGCTGTAGGGATATTTGGGGAGATGGGACGTTGGTTTACGGCGTTGGCGGACCCTTACCGGTTGGTAGGCACCACAAAAATGACTTATGCGCTTACGCAGGATAAAATTACAGCGCAATTTGATCTGCAAGACATGGGGGCATTTTTGCCGCAAGCAGGGCAACTTGCCAACGTTACAGGGAAATTGTCCGGATGGGAAAGTACTGATTTTAAAACAGGTCATATTGAAGCAGATTTAACAGGGAAATTTGAAGGGAATCCGCTTACGCTGACCTTAAAGGAAGAACAAAGTCCTCAAAAAATTGTGGCGCAGTTGAAAGCATCTGCCCAGGAATTTGTATGGAATGCTCCTGCTAATGCTGCAGCGGCGGTTACTCAAGAAACAGAAAAGACTTCTCGTGCGGGCTGGCCGTTGCCGCCGATTGATTTAAAAGCCGACTTGGATGTAGAAAAATTGGACATTCCTTACTTTTATGGTACGCATGTTGCTTTTGACGCGGACGTGCAAAATGTTACGCCGCTTTTGGATCAAGCGCATGGTTCGCTGCAGCTGCGTACCGAGGATGGGAAAATTCAAGATATCTATAAATTAACCAATAGCAACTCCTTGAGTAAAGTATTATTTATGTCGTTAAACCTTACGGGCAAAGTGTTCAATTCCTTAAACGTGTTAGGCGTGCTTAAAAGCTTGAGTGGGGGATTGGTATCGGCTATATCCGGAGGAAAAGAGGAAGAACAAGGCACCGAGGTAAAAACGCAAACCGTATTAGGACCGGACGGTGAACCTTTGGAAATTCCTGTGGTGCAAACGGAACAAAAATTAGAAGGAGAGATGGCATATGATAAGTTTGATACACAGGTTAATTTCAATGATGGAGTAGCCAGTATTAAGCAAGGAACTTTTGTATCTACAACAATGTCATTGCGTTTGGATGGTACAACTGATTTTAATACGGGGGTGGTCGATTTAACTGTCCACGCCGCTCCCGGAAGGCACGAGGTAGACGGTATGCTTCCTTTAACACTTAAAATTGATGGTACAGTCGAAGAACCCAAAGGCAGTATGCAATTTTTAGGCAGCGTGGCTTCGTTGGTGACGCAAACCGTTACAAACAATGTGGTTTCGCGCAACGTAAAAAAAGGCCTTAAGGGCCTGTTTGGGTTATTTAAAAAGAAAAAAGAACCCGCGGAAGAACAACCTGTCCAGGAATAAACTAGCCTTGTGCGGAGTATTGCCTAATAACGTCCTCTTTAAAAGAGAGGAACGTTCCGTTTCCGATGGCGGTGCGCGCCTGTTCCATCAGATGAATTAAAAAGCGAATATTGTGGATAGAAAGTAAACGGTGACTGGTAAGTTCTTGCGCCCGGAATAAATGACATAAATACGCCCGGGAATAGTGGCGGCATGTGAAACAATCGCACTGCGTATCCAGAGGAATATCTTGCGTGCGGTACTCCGCATTTTTAATGTTCATGCGTCCTTGCGAGGTCATTACCATACCGTTGCGTGCTACCCGTGTAGGCCATACACAATCAAACATGTCTACGCCGCGCTCAATGCTGTTTAGCATTTCTACGGGCGTTCCCAATCCCATAAAATAACGTGGTTTTGCTTCGGGTAAGTTTTCGGTTACAGCCGATACAGCACCGTTCATTTGCTCAAGAGTCTCTCCTAGCGAAAGTCCGCCAATGCAATAACCGTGAGTGGGCAAACTTGCCATGTGCAAAGCAGCCTCTTTGCGCAAATCCGGAAAAACAGATCCTTGTATGATGCCAAACAAAAGGGAATTATTGACAGTGAAACTGCCATCATCATGTTGCGTAATATCTTGCGCAGAAACTATTTGTTGATAAGCTTGTGCGGCGCGTTGTGCCCAACGTTTGGTAATATCCAATGCTTCGCGAGCGTCATGTTCGGAGGGATTTTTTGCGTGGATGCACACATCCAGCATTGTCCAAATGTCCGAGCCGATTTCACTTTCAAATTGGATGACATTTTCGGGAGTAAATAAATGTTTGCTTCCGTCATGATGGGATTGAAACGTTACTCCTTCTTCTTTAATTTTGCGAAATTTCGGCAAGCTATATACTTGGAATCCGCCCGAATCAGTTAAAATGCTGCCGTCCCAATGCATGAATCTATGTAATCCCCCCAACTGTTTCAATAGTTTGGTGGTAGGGCGCAAATATAAATGATAGGTGTTAGAAAGCAAGCACTCTGCCCCGGCATTTCTCAAATCCTCGTCCGTAAGTGCTTTTACGCTGCCTTGCGTAGCTACCGGCATAAACACAGGCGTATGCACCGCCCCGTGGCGGGTATATAAAATGCCGGTGCGTGCTTGACAATTAGGGTCTTTGGAAAGAATTCTAAACGGAGAAAGCATACTCTATTTTATCATTTTTAGTTTGTTGGACGGGAAGAGTCCTTTTATTTTGTTTTATAGAAATTCACAATGCCTTCGTATAATGCTTTGACAAAGGGAGCACGGCCTTCTTTGGTTTTGGCCATTTCTTCTTGTTCGGGAAACATAAGAAACGCATTTTCTACTAAAATGCTGGGATAGTCCGGCATACGCGGAATAAACAACACATCGTTGGCAAGCAGTCCGTTATCAGCTAACGGTACGTACTTCGCGAATGCTTTGTGTACTTTTTCCGCAAGCGCCAAACTATGCGGATAAGCGTAGTAAACTGTAAATCCGCGCGGCTTGGCTAACGGGTTTTGTGTTTCTGATAAGGCATTGTAGTGTAAACTGATAAAGAGGTGGGCTTGCTGATCTTTGGCATAATCGTAGCGGTCTTGTAAGGACATTTTATTTTCTTTCTCCCGCGTCAGCAAAACAGTGGCACCCACTTGTTCAAGTAAGGGTTTTAAATCTTGTGCCAGGGCCAGGGTCCCTTCGTATTCCAAATACCCCGTCGGGCCGACGGCACCGTCGTAGGGAGGCGTGCGCTTGGGGCTATGCCCGGCATCTAATACGATGCGTGCACCGGCGAGCGGTTTATCTGCTTGTTTGGCGCGTGCGGGTTCGTGCATTAAATCAAGTACTAGTTGGTTCTCTTCGAAGCGATAAGAGTAACCCCACAGCTTGGCTTTTTTGTTCAATAATATGCGAAAAGCGATGCTTTTTTCGTTGCGCTCAATCCATTGAATGTCAGAAACAAGAGGGCTTGTATCATCCAAACTGAAACTTTGCTCAAATTCATCTATGTAGTGCAGGGTCAGCTCTATACGGTCTTTATATTCATGAATTTGAATAGGCACAGGCCGATCCAACGTGAAAATAAAGCGTGTGCGATCCTCAGAAGAATCAGTGCGAATAAAAGAGAGCGTATTGGGGATTTCTTCATAATTTTTAAGGGGGATTAATCGATTGTTTTCCAGCCAGGCTATTTGCTTCCCATCGATCCACAGGCGCGATTGGTTGGCCATTTTCCCGCTTACACGTACTACCCCGTAGGCGCGGAAATCAGAGTATAAATTGCCCGAGGCTGTAGGGCGTTTGCGCAATTTTACGCCGGGTAAATTAATTTGGGCATAAGTAAAAGGGTTTTCACTCTCACGCACGGTAATTTTAGCAGGAGCCGTAATTTTGGCCTTCGTATCGTTGGGGCCCTCTTTCATTTTGTAGATTACTTTGGTGGTTTTGGGTTTTTGATCTTCTTCTATGACGAACGTTCCACGATAGGTTCCTGGCACTGAAGGTTCTTCTTTAAGCGTAATATCTTTTCCGTTTTTGAAGGCGGGTAGTTGCGCCGAAACGCTGGCCCCGGGAGTACCACGTACGTAAAAATTGATCGTATCTCCGGGGAGTAGCTCTACCGCACGTTGCGGGAAGACCTGCCCTTCCTCAAAGGATGCCTCCTCTGAAAAATCTTTGATGTCTGTGCCCGGTATTTTTACGTGGCGCACTGCTTGGGCGGTTATTTCTTCGTTTTTAGCAGTCAATGTGAATGTAAAATCGCCTGTTTGTACGGGTACAAATGCCACAAAAGCTCCATTTTTGTGCAAGGGGACTTCTTGCCCGTTGATATGCAAGGAAGCGGGTAGTTTTAAGTTTACTTGCCCGAAAATAAAAGTGTGCGTGGCTCCGCGTGGCAAAGTTAAATTCTCGTACGGGTATTGCACGGTAATGGGTGCATTTTGATTAGTTGCTTCTTGGAACTGAGCCGGCAAATAAGGAGCAACGGGAAGCGGCGCTGGTTCGTCTGCAAAAGAAGGAATATTTAATAAAAACAGGGAAAAAAACAAAAAAAGTATTCTTTTCATAGGTATAAAAATGATATCATAATTTTATGGTCAAATGCGACGATGTTTTACATTTTTGGAATACATACTTGGACAGCTCCTCGATTCCCGATGCCAGCCGTAATGGTTTGCAGGTAGCGGGTACAAGTCAGGTGCACAAGATTGTATTCGGTGTATCGGCTTCGCTAGAGTTATTTCAAAAAGCACAACAAGCGGAGGCTGATTTAATTTGTGTACATCATGGTCTGCTGTGGGGGCACGAGCAGCCCCTTACCGGAATGTTTGGGAACCGGGTGCGTTTTCTCATGCAGCATAACATTGGGCTGGCGGCGTATCACTTGCCGTTGGATAAGCATCCTAAAATCGGTCACAATGCGTGCTTAATACGTGCCTTGCACGCTACGCAGGTAAAACCTTTTGCCTCGTATCATGATGTTACCATCGGGTATGAAGGAAGTTTAGCTTCAGTTCCGCTTGAGAAAATTGCGGGCAGGTTGGAAAAATTTTGTGGCACGTCGGCACAGGTGCTGTCATTTGGACCGCAGAAAATTAAACGCGTAGGTGTCGTAAGCGGAGGTGCCTACAGTATGTTGCCGCAAGCTATTGATCAAAAGTTGGACTTATATGTAACCGGTATTTTAGACGAGCCGGCCTATGAGTGGTGCCGCGAAGGAAAAATCAATTGCATCGCACTGGGGCATTACCACTCAGAAAAGTGCGGCGTGGAAGCGCTTATGAAATTGACGGCGCAAAAATTTCACGTAAAAACTCAATTTATAGATATTAAAAACCCGTTGTAAACAGGGAGGACGGAATGGAAAAAGCCTTATTTAAAAAAATAGATACGTACAAACAAACGGTTATCGATTTGCAGACACATATGATTGCTTGCCCGGCGGTTTCTCCGCACGAAGGAGGAGAAGGAGAACATGCCAAAGCCGAGTATTTATTGGGTGTGCTTAAAGCGATGAAATTTGATGAAGTACTATTAATTAAAGCGAAAGATCCAAAAGCTAAAGGTGGTTATCGCCCCAATTTGGTGGCTAAGTACTACGGGCAAAACAGAAAGAAAACATTTTGGGTGATGGCACACATGGATGTAGTACCTCCCGGTGATTTGAGCCTGTGGAAGACGGATCCGTTTAAGGCAGTAGTGAAGGGGGATAAAATTTACGGCCGCGGTTCGGAAGATAATCAACAAGGGTTGGTGTCCGGCCTGTTAACTGCGAAAGCTATGATGGATTTGGGTATTCGCCCGCCGTGCAACTATGCACTTCTACTCAATGCGGACGAGGAGATCGGCAGCAAATACGGAATTGTTGAGGTCTTGAAAAAACACGGAAAGCTTTTCGGCAAGCAAGATGTTTTTATGGTGCCCGATGGCGGTAATCCGCAAGGCACGATGGTGGAAATTGCAGAGAAAAATATGATGTGGCTGAAATTTACCGTCAACGGTAAACAGACCCATGGTTCCACCCCGCATAATGGCATCAATGCCCACCGCGTAGGGGCACAACTCATTACAAAATTATGTGATTTGGATAAAAAATTCAATAAGAAAAATTCACTTTTTGCGCCGGAAGTAGGTAGTACGTTTGAGCCTACCAAAAAAGTAGCGAACGTTCCGAATGTAAATACTATCCCGGGTACGGATGTATTTTATTTCGACTGCCGTATTTTGCCGTGCTATAAGAATGAAGAGGTGCTGAAAGAAGTCCGTAAGATTGTAAGCGCAGTAGAAAAGCAGTTTAAAGTAACAGTGAAAATAGACGTTGAGCAAATACACGCCTCGTTGCCTACGGACAAAGGGGCTTCAATTGTCGCGCTCACCACAGCTGCCGCCAAAGCAGTTTACAAAAATAATCCGCGCCCGATGGGTGTGGGTGGCGGTACGGTGGGGGCCTATTTGCGTAATGCGGGCTATCCCACGGTGGTATTTTCAAAGCTGAATGATTTAGCGCACCAACCCAACGAATATAGCAGCATTAAAAATACGTTGGGTGACGCAAAGGTGTTTGCGCACATTGCGATGCACTTTAAATAGAGGAAACTATGAAAAAGGGATTTACTCTTACAGAAATTGCCGTAGTAGTTGTGGTGCTGGCCCTTTTGTTGGGGTTTACAGTTCCTAAGTTTATGACGTTGCTGCATAAAGCGCAAGAAGGTAGCACGAAGCATAAGCTGGTACAAGTACGCAGTGCTATTGCCGCGTATTATGGAGAACATCAAGGAGTATATCCCACGGATGATCTGTCCAGTTTGGTGCCGGCATATATTGAAAAGATCCCTTCTGTGCGCGTGCCAGGGTATGCGCCGTCTTCGCATGTATCTACAGGCACCTACGAAGAATGTTTCACCAAAACCGGTGGTTGGGCGTACGTAAATAACCCCAATGATCCGCGCTTTGGCGATTTTTTTGTCAACGTAGACGATCTGGACAGCTACGGCAAACATTGGGCGTCCTTGTAATATGCAAACGTTAGTTCTTATTTTCTCAGGGATTTTTGGTTTAATACTGGGCAGTTTCTTCAACGTATGTATTTACCGTATTCCAAACGGGAAATCCATTGTATGGCCGGGGTCCTTTTGTCCCAAGTGCAATAAGCCCATTAAATGGTACGATAATATCCCGGTGCTTAGCTACTTGTTCCTCTTGGGCAAATGCCGCCAATGTAAGGCGCCTATCTCCGTCCAATATCCGCTGGTGGAACTCTTGACCGGCTTACTTACGGTGTTGTTTGTGTGGCACAATGGGCTTACGTTATGGACATTCGTGTTATTAACGGCGGTCTATTTCTTGATCATTCTTTCTGTGATTGATTTGGAATTAATGATCATTCCGGATCGTTTTTCCCTGGGGCTTATTGTATTGGGTGTTGCGTTTGCCTGGTGCAACCCAAACTTCACCGGAGTATGGTGGCAGAAAGAACTGGCCTCGCTTTTAGGGGCAGGCGTAGGGCTTTTTGGCGTGCTCGCGATCGCGCTGTTAGGTACGTGGATTTTTAAGAAGGAAGCCATGGGCGGCGGTGACGTTAAATTAATGGCCGGTATAGGGGCTTTTATCGGTTGGAGAGGCGTGATTACTACGGTAATTATGGGCTCTTTCTTTGGACTTGTGTACGCGCTTATTCTGATGATTTTTAAAGGCAAAAAAGGCAGCGATGCCATCCCCTTTGGGCCGTTTTTAAGTTTAGGGGCGCTAGTGAACTTCTTTTACTTAATTACGCCCGCGATGCTGGTCATTGAATTCTAAGTTAATTTAAAAAATCCCCCGGCTTTTGGCCGGGGGATTTCTACATATAATCAAGTTATTTAAAGTTGGACGTACCGAGTTTTTGCTGCAAATACGTCTTTAAGCCGCCTTGGTCGCTGGAGTGCGACAAGGCCATCTCGTAACTAATTTTCTTTTCCATATACAACTGACCGAGCGCTTCGTTCATGGTGCGCATGCCGATGCTGGCGTTAGTCTGCATGGTGGAGAGGATCTGCTCGGCTTTTCCGTCACGGATTAAGCTACGCACGGCCGAGTTGGCAATGAGCACTTCGCACGCCATGGCGCGCCCGCCGTTTAGGGCCGGGATCAGTTGCTGGGACAAAATGGCCTCAATGACGAACGAGAGTTGCGTGCGGATCTGCGGTTGTTGATTGGGGGGGAAGACGTCAATAATACGGTTAATAGATTGTACGGCGTCGTTGGTGTGCAAGGTGGCAAATACCAAGTGACCGGTTTCGGCGAGGGTTAAGCAGGCCTCCATGGTTTCGCGGTCGCGCAACTCCCCTACCAGAATGATATCCGGATCTTGACGTAAAAAGTGTTTCAAAGCTGCTGCGAAGGAATGTGTATCACAACCTACTTCACGTTGGTTGACGATACTGCGTTTGTGCGGGTGTACGAATTCGATAGGATCTTCTACCGTCATAATATGGTTGCTTTCATTCATGTTTAGGTAGTTGATCATACTAGCCAAAGACGTAGATTTACCAGACCCGGTGGCCCCGGTTACCAGCACGAGCCCTTTATTTAGTTTCATGATATTGTAGGTAATTTGCGGTAGGTTGAGTTCTTCGAAGGTTTGAAATTCATTGGGAATGGAACGCAAAGCCGCGGCGATACATCCTTTTTCCCGGTAGATATTTACACGTAAACGGCCCAATGATTTAAGCCCGAAAGAAAAATCTAATTCTAAATCTTCTTCAAAGCGCTGGCGCTGTTCATCGGTCATGATAGAATAAATGAGTGTCTGTGCACTTTCTTTGGTGAGCGCTTCAAACTGAGTAGCATATAATTTACCTTGGATACGAAGTACCGGCGGAACTCCTACAGCCAGGTGAATATCAGAAGCGTTTTTGGCTTTCATCAGTGCAAACAAATCATCCATCAATATCATACGTTAGTCCCCTTAAAGCTAAATTTTTCCTACCAAATCGAGTGATACATTATTCAGTGCGCCTGTTAATTTGCGGGCGGCTGCATTGGCCTGGAATACATATATGATAGGTTCTTTTCGTGTTTTGGTCAACCGATATTTTACAATATATGTATCTTTGTAGAGCGGTTCAACCCCCCAGGAAGCGCTGTATCCCTCTTCGAGCTGGGTTTTATAAAGGCGGTTTAAATAATTGCCAATCGTTCCGCGGTTTCCCGATAGTGTATAGTTTTGTACCACAGACAAAGCTATTTTTTCTTGAGAAGGTTCCTCGGCAGCCGGTGTTGCTGGAGTGGATGCTGCCTGAGCGAGGGTGGCCGAAGAGGGAGATTCTTCTGTAAGCAATTCTTGTGTATAGGCGCTGGCTGGGTTGGTGACAGATGCCGGGTTTCTTGCGGGGGCATGTGATGCATGTTTCTTTAGTTGCATAACGCATACCAAAGCAATCATAATGGCCAACGCCACGAGGAGTATGATCATAATTTTTCGTTGCGCTCTGTACTGTTTTTTTAAATGAGAATTTTGTGTTTCATTTAGAAAATCTTTCATCTCTTGCGTTTGTTTTAAACGAGCGCGCACGCTGTTGACCTCTACCTTTTCCGCGCGCAGAAGAGCGGGGTCCGGGATAATATGGACTGAGGAGTTTTCATCACTGACAACAGAGGACTCTTGAGAGGGTTCTTGTACGGGTTGTACAAAATCTTTCGAATCCGCTGAGCCTGGCTCGTTTTGTGAGGCAGCCTCTTGTGGCAAGGTGGATTTTAAAGTGTCCGCTGGCGGCTCGTTCGTTGTCAAAGGTAAAACAGGTTTTTCTTCGTCTGCCAACACAGGGAGCGTGGAGGAAGGTAACGGGGGCAGCGTATGTTCGGTTTGTGTTGTTTGCGGGGCAGCCCCAAAGACCTCGGTAATTGTGGCTATGTGGTGTGTAGCATCTATGGGGTCACTGGGTGTTTCTTTTTCTTCTTTATTTTCCTCGCGTTGTTTGCGACGGGTGGAAGAAGTTTTTGCCAATTGTTTTTCCAAGGCATGTGCCAGGTCCATATCTGAATTATCGTTGGGATCGGGAATTCCCAAAATGTCTCCCAAATCTTCCTCTTTAATGTTATTGAAATAATCTTCGATAGGTCCGGGCTTGGAAGGTTTTTGGGGAATTTCCAAAGAAGGACTCTCCGCGGGGGATTCGTCAAAAGAAAGAGGAGAGCGCTCCTTCAAGAGGGTAGCCATCTCTTCCTCGAAAGTGACAGCACTTTGTGAGGGTTCGTTTTGCGTCAACAGTGTTTTGATTTCAGCAAATAGCGCGGCTGGTTGCCAATGATCACCATCATCGCTGAAATTTTCGGGACAAATTAGGCTGGCGGCACTGAAGCTTTTGTTTTCCACCAGTTCCTTGGCAGTAAACGGGCCAACTACGTCATTGCCGTCGAAAAACCAATATTTCATGCAAACCCTTTTTTGCCATTTTATTTACAATACTTAATTGCTTTTTGTAAGCGATCAAGCACGGTATCTTTTCCCATACATTCCAACATTTTAAACAATGTCGGTCCATGTGTGCGTCCGGAAACGGCTACACGTACTGGGTGGAAAATTTGCCCGGCTTTGAAACCGTTTTCTTTAGCGTACGCTCGTGCAGCTGCTTCTAAATTGACATCTGTAAAATCGGTAATTTCCCCATACACTTTTATCATGCCTTCGAGCACTTGTTTGGCTTCGGGCTTGGCAAAAACCTTATCAATGGCTTCTTGCTCCACCACGGGCTCTTCAAAGAAGAAACGAATCAAGTCCGGGATTTCCGTTAAGAGTTTGTATTTTTCTTGCTCTAAACCGATAATGTTTTCCAAACGTTTGCGGTCGATGTTGGCAATGTTGATGCCAGCCTTTTCAATGAATGGCAAAGCCAGGTCCGTTAAGCGCGTAAGGGATGTGGCGCGAATGTATTCGCCGTTCATCCAATTCAATTTTTCCGGATCCATTACGGCCGGGCTGGGCTGACAGCCGGAGATATCAAATTTCTCTTCCAACTCACCAGGAGCGAAAATTTGCTGGGAATCGCTAGTTGCCCATCCAAGTAGTGCCAAATAATTTTTCAAGGCCTCGGGCAAATATCCCATATTGCGGAACTCCACTACGTTGGTAGCACCGTGGCGTTTAGAAAGTTTTTTTCCATCCGGGCCGTGGATCATAGAAAGGTGCGCAAACATGGGCTCTTTCCATCCCAGGGCGCGGTAAATTTGAATTTGCGCGGGTGTATTGGAGATATGGTCATCGCCGCGGATGACGTGTGTCATGCGCATTAAGTGGTCATCTACCACCACGGCAAAGTTATAGGTGGGGTAGCCACTGGTTTTTTGAATTACCAGGTCATACAAATCTTTGCTGGCAAATTTTACGTGTCCGCGGATGAGGTCATCCCACTCTACGTCACCTTCCGTCGGCATACGGAAACGAATAACGTATTTGCGGCCTTGGGCCTCCAAGGCGGCTTGTTCTTCTTTAGTTAAATGGGCGCACTTGCCGGAGTATTTCGGCGGGCGGTGTTCGGCCAAGCATTTTTGGCGGTTGGCTTCCAATTCTTCTTCGGTGCAGTAGCATTTATAAGCCTTTCCTTCGGCCAAAAGCTGGTCAATATATTTTTTATAAATGCCCTGATCGGCGCGAATAGCTTGGTAATAAGGGGCATCGGGGCCTTTGTTGGTCCCGTCGGGCATAGGGCCTTCGTCCCAATTAAGTTGCATCCATTGCATTCCTTCAAAAATGGCGTCGGTGGATGCTTGCGTGGAGCGTTCCTCGTCGGTATCTTCAATACGAAGTAAAAACGTGCCTTTATTTTTTTTGGCAAACAAATAGTTAAATAATGCGGTGCGTACGCCGCCAATGTGCAAAAATCCCGTTGGGGAGGGTGCAAAACGAACACGAACTGTCATAATAATTCTTCCTTAAAATAATAAGATACATATATTATACTTTTTTTGACGAGCATTGGGGTAACCTACAAACTTGGTTTCTTCAAAACGGCGGGGACCTTGGTTATGACCCGCAGAGCGGATGCTTGGTGCTACCTCGCAGAATAGTTGCTTAATTTTCATTAGCGTTTTTAACCCCTGCAACTTTTGCGGGGGTATTTTTTGCCCTTATACCGGAAAATTTTTTAAAATATAATTATGGGTGCTTTTTATTTCATTTTTTGTGCAGTCGCATTTTTAATGCAGCTTACCATCGGCGCATGGTTGCTTCGGTGCTATCCGGGGATGGGGGCCAAAGGGCCGCTACTGGTTTGCTTTTTATGCACGGCAGCAATGCTGGCCGGCTTTACCCTCACGCGCACCCATCAAACCGGACTGTTTTGGAGTGCGCTCTACTATTTTTCGTACATTTATTTTGGACTGGTATTCTTGGCATTTTGTTTTTGCGCGGCGTTTGCCGTACTGTGCAAAATTTTAACGTGGTGCCATGTGCCCACTGGTTGGATGGGCCTGGCCACACTGCTGACATTAGCGGTTGTGTTTGTGTGTGCGTTTGTGGGGGGATTTACCGCTCCCCAATTAAAACATATTGCTGTAAAAATTCCCGGCGCACCGCGGATGAAACTGGCGCTTTTGGCAGATACGCATTTGGGGATGGGGGTATCGCTTGCCCGCTTTGATAAAGTGCTTCAAAAAATTGAAGCCGAAAATCCCGACGCACTTTTAGTTTTAGGCGATATTTTTGAATACGGCCCCAACCGCGATAGGTACGCTGAACGCTTGGCACAAGTAAAAACGCCTTTGGGTTCATACGGTGTGCTGGGCAATCACGAATATTATGTAGGGTATGGGGATAGCAAAGAATTTTTTGAAAAATCCGGCGTGAAACTTTTAGAAAATGCATCTGCGGTAATGCCCAACGGCGTACAAATAGCTGGGCTTAAAGATATTAAGACCGCCGGTGTCCGTGCACAAGACGTGGCAAATGTACTCGCTCCCTTGGACAAAAACAAGCCGACCCTTTTGCTGAGTCACACGCCTCTCTACGCCGAAGAAGCGGCTGCCAATGGAGCCAATTTAATGCTCAGCGGGCACACGCACAACGGGCAATTGTGGCCCTTTACCTATCTAGTTAAAATGCAATTCCCGCGCATTTACGGAATGTATGATGTGAACGGGATGCCGTTTTATATTACCTCGGGTGTTTTTTACTGGGGAATTCCCCTGCGTTTTTTGGCCCCGGCAGAAATTGTAATTTTAGAGGTCAACGCGTAATGAAGAGAATACTGCTTGGTTTGCTCTGCATGGCAGCAATTCCCGGATGGGGGGCTGTTTCATTTGACGAACTTTCCCCGCAGGAACAATTAGGGCAAACACTGGTGGCATTTGTGGATATTGACAGCGCAGAGCTTGTTCGTCCGGCTATTGAGCAGGGGAAAATAGGCGGAGTGCTGATCCAATGGGGAAACTATTCCACGCGTGAGACGCGCCGTTTAGTGAATAAACTGCAGGGTTGGGCGGCTAAAAGCCCGCATAAAATTCCGCTGCTTATTGCTATTGACTACGAAGGGGGAACGGTTTACACGCCTATTACGTTGGGGTTTGACTACCTGCCAACGAACATGATGTTGGCCGCCAGCCAGGATGAAGAAAAAGCTGCTACGTTAGCGTACTTGGCCGGACAGCAACTGCGCCGAGTGGGAGTGCATATTAATTTTTCCCCGGTGCTGGATGTAAATAGTAATCCACGCAATCCCATCATCGGAGTGCGCAGCTTCGGCGGAGATGTTTCTACCGTTACCAAAATGGGTATGGCCCTGATGAATGGGTTTAAGGCGGCGGGTATTATCCCCATTGTAAAACACTTCCCGGGGCATGGAGATACAGAGATTGATTCACACTATGCTGTCCCTGTGGTAACAGCCAGCCGGAAGGAACTGGACCGCATCCATTTAGCGCCGTTTGCCGAAGCCATCAAACAGGGCGTTCCCGGCGTGATGACGGGGCACGTACTTTATCAGGCACTAGACAAAGAGAACGTCGCTTCTTTTTCCAAACCTATTTTACAGGGGATTTTGCGTAAAGAAATGGGTTTTAAGGGGCTAATCGTTACAGATAGTTTGGATATGAAAGGCGCGACGTCTTTTTGCACCATTGCGGGTTGTGCCGTGCGTTCCTTGCAGGCCGGGGCAGATTGGATTTTGCTGGGGCGGTATATTAAACCTCTTACGTTGTTCACACAAATCGAAACATTAGTGGAACAGAAAAAGCTGCAATCTCGTGTAGCGGATGCTGCTCGACGGGTTTTTTCCTTAAAAGAGCAGTTAGGGCTCTTAAGCGACCAAGCACCTGTTTTGCCGGAGCCGATTGAAAAAGTCTATAAATCCACAGTAGAAGAATTGAGCAGGGAATCGGTCACTTTGGTGCGCGATTATAATGGGCTCATTCCCTTTTCTTCTCATAAAGAACGTCCTACCGTGTGTACTGTGTTTTTTGCGCCTTCGCGCTTTGCGGATCAACTTATGCACGTAAGCAAACCTTTTTTGGCACGCAATTACCACGTGCGTACTTATAATGCACCGCTTACGCCGCGGGAAAAAGATGTAACCCGTGCGCTTAAATGTGCTGAAGGAGCGGATTTGGTGGTAGTGGCCAGTTTGCAATGGGCCGATAAAATAAATTTAAGCCAAAAATATACGATTGAAAAAATCAATGAGCGAAGTAAAAATTTAATTTTGCTTTCTGTAATGAGCCCGTATGATATTGTACATTATCCTGCTATTGGCACCGTGTTGGCCACCTATGGGCTCAATTCATTTGCACTTCAAACGGCGGCGGATGTCATTGTGGGCAACGCGCAAGCCAGCGGAATTATGCCGGTAGATTTACTGGGAACTTTTCAATATTCCGATACAAAGAAAAGCGTACGGTATTAGGTTCATCCGTACACACTCTGGAGCCACGTCCCCAATTCTATTATTGAGATTTTTTGCGTTCGCGCCAATATTCAATGACGGCTGGCAAACAAGAGATCAGGATGATCGCCACGATTACCAAGTGAAAGTGGGTTTTTACAATAGGCAAATCCGCAAAATAATAGCCGCCTAGCACAAATAATAACACCCAGGCTGCAGCTCCGATTAAGTTGTAAGAGGCAAAATGCCAATAGGTCATCTTGCCGATACCAGCTACAAACGGTGCAAAGGTGCGAATAATGGGGATAAATCGCGCCAATATAATGGTTTTGCCCCCGTGTTTCTCATAGAAAGCGTGGGCTTTTAGTAGATGATTTTTATTGAGTAGCCGGCTGTGTTCCTGCGCGAATACTTTAGGCCCCAGCCATTTACCGATCTCATAATTGCAAAAATCTCCCAACGCAGCAGCGGTAAAAACAACAGGAATAAATAATATTAGGCTAATACCGCTTTGATCGCTGGCTGCTAAGGCTCCGCATGCAAAAAGGAGCGAATCGCCCGGTAAGAAAGGCGTAATTACCAAACCGGTTTCGCAAAAAATAACCGCAAAAATGCCTACATACAGCCAAGGTCCTGCGCTGGCGGCCCAGGCGTTTAAGTAAACATCTAAGTGAAGAAAAATATCTATCAGTTGCGACAACAATTCCATACCTTATTTTAGCAAATCTGCTAAAATATGGGGAACTAGGAGGGGATATGCGCAAGATTTTTTTACTTCTTGGATTGTGTGTTTGTGCGCTCACTTTGCAAGCGTATGAAAAAGGAGATGTTTCGTTCGGTTTGGCGGCCGTGTATTCGCCGCTGGCGTTGGGAACCGATTTTGGAGAGATGAACGTAGACGACCAGCAAGCCTATATCTCTCATGATGCTAAACTAGGTAAACCGGGGATGGGGGCGGAATTGCAAGCGCTCTATTTCATAAACCCGCACATAGGGTTGGGGCTGTCTTTCCAAGATCAATATTTCTCGTCTGATCTTTCCAGCGGATGGGGGCTAAATACCCGCACGCACATGCAAAATTATATGGCAGCGGGGCATCTATTTCTAACTCCGCAAAGTACGTATAAGATGTACATCCCGTTAGGGGTGGGTGCGGCACATACCGATTTTTCAATGAATTTCCCTGAAGGAAAAAAACATTTTACATACACGGGTTTTGCCTATTATGTGGGGTTAGGCGTAGAACGGGAATTGAGCGGGAGTTTTAGCCTGGGGGTGGAGGCCCGCTATAACGGAAATAAATTCCACGACTCCGCCACGCGCGGCAACGGGGATCATATAACGGTTTATCCGCGTGCCAATTTCCTCTCTGTGCTACTGCGCATGATCTACAGAATATAAGACGATTCTATGTTTTTGCAAACGCGGGCGAGATATCTGCCCGCGTATTTTTTTGCGTGTTCAACGGAAGGGGCAAAGTCGACTAATTGCGTCACATAAAGGCGGGAAAATGGGCGTTTAGAAAACACTTTTTCATTGGCCTGGCCGCAAATAAATAAGACAGGCTTTTTGTATTTGCGGGCTAATTTCAACACGGCCAAAGGCGCTTTGCCATAAAAAGTTTGCGCGTCGAGTTTGCCTTCACTGGTAATAATTAAATCAGCCCAGCGCACGTGTTTTTCTAAGGATAATTTCTGTACTAAAAAATCAGATCCCAAGAGGAGCTTGCCTCCTAAACAACCGTAAATCCCTGCCGCGATAGCTCCGGCAGCTGCAGTGAAAGGGGCGTGGGCCGTCTGGCGTCCGGTTGTTTGTGACAGGACGCGCGCCCAGCGTGCCAGAGCCTTGTCCAATAGTTTTACTTGGGCAGGCGTGGCTCCTTTTTGCGGGCCGAATACTTTGGCTGAACTTTTGGGGCCTAATAAAGAATTTTTAACGTCTGCACATCCGACAATTTCTATGCCCTCTAGGTTTTTTTGGAGGTTGGAAAAATCAGCTTTAACCAGTTGCAACAGGGGGGAAGCGCCCAAAGAGATTTTATGTCCATTTTTATCAAGCAATTTAGCTCCGCAGGCAACGGCCATTCCGGCGCCTGCGTCGTTGCACGCCACACCGCCCAAACCTATGTAAATACGTTTAGCTCCGTATTTAATCGCATGTAAAATGACCTGGCCTACTCCGTAAGAGGAAGCCCCCAATGGGTCTAATTTTTTGGCTTTGCCCAGGCCGCAAATACGTGCTGTTTCCAAAATGGCTGTTTTCTTATCACTCAGTAATAAAAAAGAGGTGCGTTGGGTGCGCAGGAAGGCATCTTTGGCATAAGTATGAACAAGTTGGGCGTGGGGGTCCAGTTGGCGTAGACAATCTATAAAGCCGTCGCCGCCATCGGCAATGGGGAAGAAGCGCACTGTGTGTTTGGAAGATAAATTTTTAGATAAAATTTGCCCGGCTTGCAAGGCACTCAGGGAACCTTTAAACGCTCCGGGCAATAAAAGAATTTTCATTAGAACTTCCAGCTTAGTTGCAGTTGAATAAGCGTATTCATATTGGCAGAGGGTTTCAACTCTTTTTGACGTTGAGCAAATACTTCACGCACTTCTAGGCCGACCATCAAATCATCAATCCAGGTTTCCACGCCGATGCCGGCTGCCCCGGCAAACCCATTGGAAGAAACTTTGGAACTGACTGTTTCTCCGCGGTAATTAAGGTGTAGCATTTCATAAAGCGCACTACCGGTTAGGTAGAAAGCAAAGCGACTTTTTGGGTTGATATAATATTGGGCAGTCAGCCCACCGCGCACCACTTGTCCGCTGGTTTTCACTTCAGGATCATGGATGGTAGAAGGAATATGGGGGTCTTTATCTTTAAAGGAATGATTGGCAATACTGCCGATTCCCAACTCCGGCCCGAGCCACAAATTACCGCTTTTAAGACGCCACAAAAATTTGCTAGACACATTAATGCTGGCGCCACCCACATCAAATTCATCGTCTTTGTCATATCCTTCCCGGTCGGAATTGTCCAACTTTAGGTCTAAGGGCATAACCCCTGCTTGTACGGAGAAATATTTGTTATAGTCGGCTTCGTGGTGCTGTATTTTTTGTTTTTTGGGAGATTTTTGCTTTCCGGTCTGTTTCTTGTTGGAGAGTTCCTCCTTGGCAGCAGCCGCATATTCTTGTTGCGATACAGATCCGGTTTTAACGCCCTTTAAGAAGGCCTCCTCATCACTCATGGGTTGCTGGGGAGCTGCCACGGTCTGCGGTGCAGTGGAAGAGACAACTTGTCCATTTACAACAGTAGCTTTTTGTGTGTCAAACACTTGATTAATGTCGTTGTCAAAGGTAAGACCTCCTGCGGCAGCAACTCCGGTCGAGGCTGTGCCGGCAGCCACAGCAGCAGCGTGTGCTTCGCGTGCAGCGGTGGCCTCTTGCGTTTTTTCTACGAATTCTCTTTGAGCGTTTTCTCCGCGGTCATAATCATAAGTCTCTACGGAAACAATTTGTGGCATATCGATGTTGACCACAGCGCCGTCATCAGTTTTTAATTTTAAATTAAATTCATCTAAATCCAAAATTTGCCCTACAAGCTGCGAGCCGCCTTTTAAAATAATTCGGTGTTTATCGGGCAGAATCTGGTCAATTTCTTTTTGGTTAAGTGTGATGGTGCCGTAGGAAGTAGCCAGGTTTAATGTATATTCAGTTTGGGCGACAATAGAACCGCTGATTAAATTGCCGTCTTTCATTTTAATAGTTTCAGCACCAGAACTAATGGCAGCAAACAGGAAAATGGTTAAAACGATTCTTTTCATAAACCCTCATTGTAAAACAAAAAGTGGTGCGCCTAAAGCAAGCGCACCACGCTAGATTATTTAGTTTCTTCTTTTTTTACTTCTTCGGTTTTTTCTTCGTGGCAGCAGCACGGAGCAACGGCATGTTTAATTTTAGCCAATGCTTGGAGTATTTTGGCAGTGGTTAAGAGTAATAAAGCTACCCCTAAGATCTGGACTTCTACAGATGCCAAAACTTTCCACATTTCTTTGCCGGAAATCATGGGGAAGGTAAGAATCTGTACCGCTGTGTAGATGGCGAACGCGAAGGTGATGTAGAAAAGGGCCACAAATACAAAGTACAACCCTTTTAAGCACAGCCAGTTATGCGGTAAGAATTTCATCCAGCATTTACCTTTACAACATTTCAACATAGTCTCTCTCCTTAATTTAAGATTTACTATATACTTATTGTATCAAAACTAAGCTGGAAAGGGGATAAATTTTTAAGAATTTGTGTGCTTGGCTTTGTCTAAGAGTTCTTGCGCGTGAGAGTAAGCGGCCGATTTTTCGTTACCGCCACCCAACATCCGGGCAATTTCAGCGGTTAGTTTTTTATCGGTTAAGGCGTTTATGGTAACACGGGTGGTGCCTTTATCAGCCTGTTTATCCACGTAAAAATTTTGATTGGCCTGCGCCGCTACTTGTGCCAAATGAGTCACACAAAGGACTTGGCGTCCTTTCGCACAGGTACGCAGTTTTTCGCCTACCAACCATCCGGTTTCCCCGCCGATGCCCGCATCTACCTCATCAAATACCATCACGGGAATGGTAGAAGCCAGCACCGTTTTGAGGCCTAGCATTACACGGGAAATTTCCCCGCCGGACGCTATATTTTTAAGCGGACGCAACGCCTGGCCGGGATTGGGGGAGAATAGAAATTCTACTTTATCTGCCCCGCTTGAAGTAATGTTTTCTTCATCCATATCCACCGCTACTGCAAAGCGTACCTGATTAAAACCCAAGGGCTTAATTTGTGCTGTAATTTTAGAGGATAATTCGGCGGCTGCTTTGAGGCGTTTATTGTGCAAATCTTGCGCTAATTTTAGGAGCTCTTTTTTGGCGTCAGTTAATTCGCTAAGTAAATCTTGTTCGTGCTCATCGGCGTGTTTTAGATGATCGATTTGGGTGCGCAACCCTTCGGCCGTTTTTAAAATGTCACTAATTTCCGGGCCGTATTTTAATTTTAAGCGTTTGATTTTTTCGTGCCGCTCCAATAGTTTATCCAAAGAGGTTTCATCCACGTCCAGTCCGTCCTTATAATCGCTAAGCGTATTGGCGGCTTCCTCCAAAGAAACGAGTGCTTCCTGGATGCTTTGTGCTAAATCTGTTAAATTTTCGTCGAGCTGAGCCATGGAAGCAAGTGCCCGGGCTGCCTTGCCCACGTGCGAGGTGGCCGAAGTATCCGCCCCATACAAATTTTCATACGCTTCGGCGGCCAGTTCCAAAAGCTTCCCCGCGTGTTTTAATTTGGGAAGTGTCTGTTCAAGCTCTATATCCTCCCCATCTTTAGGAGATATGCGCTCGATTTCATCCAATTGATATTGGCTCATATCCAACAGACGTTCTTTTTCTTGGGCGGATAACCGCACGGCGTCTAATTTGGCTTGAATATCTTGCACTGTTTTCCAGGCTTGGGCCACTTGGGATACTAATTTTTCATGCTTGGCAAATTGGTCTAAAAGAGATAAATGCACGTTGGCATGCAACAAACTTTGATGATCGTGCTGACCGTGGAAATCCACCAACGCTTGCCCGATTTGCGCCAGTGCTGTTACGGTTACTGCGCGCCCTTCCACAAAGGCTTTGTTTTTACCTTTGTTATCCAGTTCGCGCCGCAATGTAAATTGGTCGGCTGTCAAGCCATATTGCTTGCGCAAATTCATGGGCAAAGCGTTGGAAACGAAAGTGGCTTGCACGCTCATTTTACTAGAGCCATCTTTGATTAAACTTACATCTCCGCGTGCGCCTAACACAAAACCTAGCGCTTCAATCACAATGGATTTTCCAGCTCCCGTCTCACCTGAAAACACGTTAAGGCCCGGCGAAAAGTGTAGTGTTAAGTCGTCGATAATGGCAAAGTGCTGCACGCGCAACTGGCTTAACATTCTTCTTTCCCCCAACTAAGTTTTTTATGTAGTACGCCAAAAAATCCGCGGGGCGGCAAAGTAAGCAACGTTATATCGTGGAGAGCGCGGGAAAGTTCCAAAACGGCTCCGGGGGCAAGGGGCAAATTAAGTTGTCCGTCAAAGCTTACAATTGCCCCATCGTCTTTATTTTTGAAAGCAGGTTGTAGCTGTAACGTTCCCGTTGCGGGTAGTACGATGGGCCGTTGATGTAGCGAGTGCGGACAAATGGGGGTAATGACAATTACCTCTACATTAGGTTCTACAATCGGGCCTCCCGCTGCCAAGGAATAAGCCGTAGAACCCGTAGGGGTGGAAACGATGACGCCATCTCCAAAGTAAGAAGGCATTTTGGTCCCATTGAACGCTGCATTTACATAGAATGTTCGCATATTGGAAGAATGCAATACAACGTCGTTAAAAGCCGTAAAAACTTGTATATTTTTATCGGTTTTCACAGTGGCTTGTAATAAAAGACGCTTGTGCGAACAATATTGCCCGGTCAGCAGTGCATCCAATGCAGTGGTTAAATCTTCTTTTTCAGCGGCAGCCAGAAATCCCAGCGTACCACAATTAATACCGAAAATCGGGATATTTTTAGCGGCGCATTCTCGTGCACAACGTAGCATAGTGCCGTCGCCGCCCATGCCGATAATCAGGTCAATCCCTTCCAGCTGATTAAGCGAAGTCAACAATACCGCCTCTACGCCTTTAGCCCGCAATACATCCACGGCTTGCTGAGCCAGCGGGTAGTTTTGCGATTTATGCTCGTTATAAAATACACCTATGCGTTTAAATTGCATATGTTTATTGTAGCAAATATCCACCGCAAGACATAGCGCATTCCGTCGCTTAATCAAAATGGTATAATATAAGTAATAATTTACAGGAGTTTTTATGTGGGATTATACCGATAAAGTAATGGACCATTTTAAGCACCCGCGCAACGTGGGTTCTATCCCTAATGCCGATGGTACCGGGCAAGTAGGCAGTTTAGTGTGCGGAGATGCGCTGCGCTTGACTATTAAAGTAAATAAAGAAACCGACGTTATTGAGGATGCTAAATTTGAAACTTTTGGCTGCGCAAGCGCGATTGCATCTTCTTCTATTTTGACCGAAATGGTTAAAGGCAAAACTATTGAAGAAGCTTCCAAAATTACCAACCAAGATATCGCCGATGCATTGGGTAGCCTGCCCGCAGAAAAAATGCACTGCTCGGTAATGGGGATGGAAGCCTTGGATGCGGCCGTAAAAAGTTATCGCCAAGGGGGAAAGCCGGTCGTATTTGAACAACAGGCCGAAAAAATTGTCTGTAAGTGTTTTAACGTGTCCGAAGAGGCCATTATCAAGGCTATCCGTACCAATCATCTCACGACGGTAGAAGACGTTACTCATTTTACCAAAGCCGGGGGTGCGTGCGGTCAGTGTAAAGGGGAAATCCAAAAGATTTTAGATAAAGTGAACGGGGCGTGTGAAATACCACAACAAACCGTTAAAACTTACGAACAAATGACGCTGGTAGAAAAAATCAAGGCGATTGAAAGTGTATTGGAAGAAGATATTCGCCCCAAACTGAATATGGACGGCGGATCTGTGGAACTGGTGGACTTGGCGGGAAACGTTGTGAAGGTGCGTTTGATTGGC
Organism: Elusimicrobiaceae bacterium; assembly: GCA_045595305.1. Classification (GTDB taxonomy): domain Bacteria; phylum Elusimicrobiota; class Elusimicrobia; order Elusimicrobiales; family Elusimicrobiaceae; genus Avelusimicrobium. The sequence continues at coordinate 6,557 of JAZOAE010000019.1, read as the reverse complement.
ATGTGCAGTGGATGTGCCGGTGCGCAGGGAACACTTAAAAATTTTATCGAAAAAGTTCTCCAGGAAAAAATCTCTAAAACCCTGACTGTGGAGCAAGCATAATATGAAAAAAGTGGTTTATTTAGATAATAACGCCACAACTCAATGCGTGCCAGAAGTAGTAGAGGCCATGTTGCCATACTTTGCGGAAAAATACGGAAATGCGTCCAGCATGCACACTTTTGGCGGAGAAAACCGCCACGTTATTGATGCGGCGCGTCACACAGTAGCTGATTTTATTAACGCGCAGTATGATGATGAAATCATTTTTACTTCTTGTGCTTCCGAGAGCGACAATACAGCTATTTTTTCAGCCGTGCGTGCTAACCGCAATAAAAAACATATTATTACCTCCGCGGTGGAGCACCCGGCAGTGATGGAGCCTTTTCACTATTTGCAAACACAAGGATATCGCGTAGATTATATCGGCGTGGATGAATTGGGCCGTTTTAATATGGACCAATTCAAAAGCGTATTGGATGAAGATACGGCTGTTGTTTCAATTATGTGGGCCAATAGCGAAACAGGAACAATTTTTCCAATAGAAGAAATTGCTAAACTCACACACGAAAAAGGCGCTTTGTTTCACACGGATGCGGTACAAGCTGTGGGTAAGATCCCGGTAGATGTGCAAGCGACAGGGGTAGATATGCTCTCACTCTCAGCGCATAAATTTCACGGTCCTAAAGGAATTGGCGTTTTATACGTCAAACGCGGCACGCGCTTTTTGCCGTACCTAATGGGCGGCCATCAAGAAAAGCACCGTCGTGCCGGTACGGAAAATGTTCCTTATATTGTAGGGATCGCTAAAGCTGCGGAACTTGCCAAAAAACGTGTTTCCGACGGCACAATGGATAAAGTAGCTGCGCTGCGAGACCGGCTGGAACAAGGAATTTTGAAGGCCATCCCCGATGTCAAAGTAAATGGCGATCCGGAAAACCGCGTGCCTAATACCACCAATATTAGTTTTGGTTATATCGAAGGCGAGTCTATTTTAATGTACTTAAATGACTTTGGTATTTGCGCTTCATCCGGTTCAGCGTGTACCTCAGGTTCGTTGGAGCCTTCGCATGTGCTTCGTGCCATGAAGGTGCCCTTCCAATTTGCCCACGGGTCTATTCGCTTCTCACTCTCGGATCAGACCACGCAGCAAGATATCGATTTAGTACTTAAAGAACTACCCGCTATTATCAAGCGGCTGCGCGAAATTTCGCCATTTTCGCGCCTGGCGTAATACTTCAGGAGAATGTATGAAAAAAATAAGTTTATTGGCTGTTATTTTACTAGCCCCGCTGTTGTTGCTAGCCAAGACAACGGTTGTTTATCATACCAGTGATACGCACGGTTTTTTCTTCCCTAAAGATGGACAAGGGGGCTTTGCTGCATTAGCCAGCGTGATTAAAAAAGGGCCAAAGCCTTATCTGCTGGTAGACAGCGGGGACTTTGCTAACGGAACAGTGGAGACGCGCAATTCCAAAGGGCTTAAAGCAGTGCAAATTATGAATAAAATGGGGTATGATGCTACCACATTGGGAAACCACGAATTTGACTTCAAAGAAGCTAACTTCCCGGCCATTGTGCAAGCACTTGAATTCCCGATGTTGGCGGCTAACTTTTTTGAAAAAGAAACGCAAACTTATCCGCCGCATATTGCGCCTTATTTGATTACCACTAAAAACGGAGTAAAATTTGCTGTAATCGGTTTGGGAAACCGCGAACCGACCAATCCGGCTACGGGGTATATGTTTACCAAACCATTGGTGGCGTTAGGAAATGCATTAGAGCAAGTTGAAAAAGAAAACCCGGACGTCGTGATTGTGCTGGTGCATGATTCAATTGCAGATGATAAACATGGTACGCAATCGTATGTGGAAGATATTGCCAAGCAATTTGGTGGGCGTGTACACGTGGTATTTGGTGGACATGCACACAAGGTTGTGCAAAATCATTACAACAATGGCGTGCTGTTTGTAGAAAGTGGTTGCTACGTGCAAAACGTAAGCAAAGTGACCGTCACTACCGATGATAAAACCGGGAAATTTGTCTCTGCCAAAAGTGAGCTTATCCCGCTTATTGTAGCCAAAACCGGCGAGGATAAAGAAATAAAAAAATACCTCGACACGTTGCGTGAACCCGGTGTAGACACGGTGGTTGGCAAAACGACAGAAGTATTAGCTAAAGATCCCCAAGCAGGCCGCCTGGATTCCCCGCTTAACAACTGGGTGGCTGATTTAATGAAAGAATATAGCGGTGCGCAGATTGCCATTCACAATAATGGCGGGGTGCGTGTGGATTTGCCGAAAGGGACCATTACCAAACGCGATTTAATAGAAGCTCATCCTTTTGATAATCAAGTTACGTTAGTCACAGTAAACGGTAAATTCTTAAAGAAATTTATTAAAACCGGGTTTGCTCCGCGTAGTCTGTTTACCTATTCCGGTTTGGCAATTACGTATAAGACAAACAAGAAAGGCAAAATCAAAAAAATTAAAATTTCGTACCGCGGCAAACCGTTGGAAAATAAAAAGCTGTACATTATTGCTACCAATGCTTATATTGCAGGCGGCGGTAGTGAGGGGTATTTATTCAAACAAATTCCGGATACCGCCAAAAAACAAATAGGCACAAAGAGCCTGCGCGACTTGATGGAAGATGCTTTTAAAAAAGGCCCGGTGTCTGCCCCTGCTACAGGACGTATTTTAGAAATTAAATAAACTATGCGTTGGTTTAGGTGGGTGTTCTTACTCAGCATAATAGCCCTGGGATGTGCCCGGGAGGAACGTGTCAGTATTGATGTGTTCTTCACAGCGGACACGCAGGGCTTTTATTTTTCCCGCCCGGAACCGCGCTTGGATAATCAGGAAGTTGGCGGTTATGGTATTCTGAAAGATTTTTTGCAAGACCGCACCACGCCCTATCTGCTTTTTGATGGAGGAAATTGGTTTGGCTCCAGCGCGGAAGGGACGTTATTGAAAGCTTCCTACGTGCCGCTTCTTACCAAAGATATTGCTTTTACCGCGGGCACGCTTACCGATAAAGATTTAATCTACGGCTGGCCGGTTGCGCGTAATATTGTTAAAGAATTAAATTATCCGCTAGTCGTGGCCAATTTGCGTCTTGAAAATCAAATTCCTTGGCCGCTGCACGATTATCAAATTCGCACGGTAGAAGGTATTAAGATTGGCATTTTTGGGGTGATGGCTGCGTTGGAGCAGGACCGTTCGCGCTTGCCCGGTTTAAGCACACTGGACCCTATTGAAACAGCCCAGCAAATGGCGACAATGCTTCGTGAAAAAGGCGTTGATTATGTAATTGTGTTAAGCGCGTTGGGTCTTTCCAGTCAGACGGGGAACACAAATGCCGCTTTAGCCGCCGAAACCACAGGGATTGACCTTATCTTAAGTTCCAATCAAGATAATGATGCTCCGGAAACGGAAAAAATAAATGATACCTGGATTATATATCCAGGCTCTAAATTAGATAGTGTAGGGCAGATTTCTTTGCAATTTGACAAAAAGAGTCATCAGCTCAAAGAGGTTACATTTACGGATCAACCGCTTTTGAAAAATACCTATGGCGAGGATGAAACCATTGCCAAAGAGGCCGCGCAGTTACTCAGCCAAACCCGCAGTAATATGAAAAAATTTGTGGCCAAAGTTCCGCAAGAAATTTCTACCGATTTAAAAGCACAGTCGGCTTTGGGCAGTGTATTAAGCCAATGTTTGCACCGGTGGGCAAAGCTCGATGGGGCTATCTTAAATGCGGCTTCTATTCGCAGCCCGTTGCCACAAGGTGATTTGACAGAATTTGACTTATACAAAACCTACCCGTACGGGGACAATATTACGTATGTTACGCTCAAAGGGGCGGCTCTTACCAAAGCGCTGGAAGCGTCCTTAAACGCGCCGGATAATTTTCCGCAAATCGCCGGATTTTTTGTGATGTATGCGGATACGCCTGCGGGCAAGAAGGTGGTTCGCATTACGCTGGATAACGGGCGCATTGTTCGCCCGCAAGAAACGTACCGAATTGCGGTAACGGATCATATTTTGGCGGGTGGTTTTGGCCACGATGAATTTATCAACGCGCTAGAATTTAAAAGCACGTTTGTGGAAGCGCGCCAGATTATGCGCTCGTGCCTGGTGCGTCAAAAAACGGTAACTGTGCCGGAATATAAAAACCGTTGGAAACTCGTCAAATGACATTCATTAAACCGCTGACCATTGGCTCGTTTACCGCGCCGAATAATTTGTTACTTGCTCCGATGGCGGGTATTACGGATACGCCTTTTCGCATTTTATGTCTAAAAGGTGGCGCGGGCATTGTGTGCGCAGAAATGGTATCGGCGCATGCGCTGCACTACGGAAACCCTAAAAGCGGGCGGATGTTACAAGTATCCGCGCAAGAACACCCGGTTTCCATGCAAATCTTTGGAGCGGATGAACAAACTATTATTGAGGCCGCCCAGCAAGCCCAGGCCCGCGGAGCCGATATTATTGACCTCAATGCCGGTTGCCCGGTCAAGAAAATAAACAAAGCTGGGGCCGGGTGTGTCCTCATGAAAGACGAGGCCAAACTCGGGCGCTTGGTGGAAGCCGCGGTCAAAGCGGTCAAAATTCCCGTCACGCTTAAAACGCGTATTGCCTTAACTCACAAAGAAATGCTGGCGGTGCGTATGGCCAAACTCGCGCAAAATGCCGGGGCAAGTGCCATTACCTTGCACGCACGTGCGGCGGTAGATATGCATACGGGTGCGCCGAATATTGAGGCGGTAGCGCAAGCATGTGCAGCCGTTAAAATCCCGGTTATTGGAAACGGCGGCGTGGTCAATGCCGAGGTTGCGCGAAAATTTTTAGAAGCGGGATGTGCGGGCGTGATGATTGGGCGCGGCGCGGTAGGAAACCCGTTTATTTTTGAGGATATCCAAAAAGAGCTTGCGGGGCAATCCATAGCGCCGATGAGCGCGCAGAAACGCTTGCAAATTTACCTGGCGCTCATTCGCGAAAACGTGGCCTATTATGGCGAGCGCATAGGTGTAAACCGCAGCCGCAAAACCGCCGGGTATTGGATCAACAATTTCCCCAATGCGGCCGAAGTACGCGGTAAATTTGTCCGCCTGGACAACCTGGCCGAAATTGAACAATTATTCGCGCAGGTGTTGATGTCTAACTAACAATTCTCCACAAACCCTGTAATTTTTTATATAATATATACACACCACGAGTCATTAAATACAGTGGCCACCACTCCACTGTGCATTAATTACAAAAGGTAGAAATAGAAATTATGACAAAAACATTCTTACCTTCCGTCAAGGAAGTAGAAACCAGCCGCAAATGGCACCACATTGATGCCAACGGCCAAACCCTCGGGAGATTGGCTACTCAAATTGCCGTTCTTTTGATGGGTAAACACAAAAAAACCTATACGCCCAATATGGATTGTGGGGATTTTGTAGTTGTTACCAATGCCGCCAAAGTGAAACTCACTGGCAAAAAATTGGAACAAAAAGTATATTTCTCCCACTCCGGCTATGCCAAGGGTGGTAAAGAAACCCCGGTCAAACGCGTGTTAGAAAACAACCCGACCCGCGTGTTGGAATTAGCGGTAAAACGCATGTTGGATGAAAACAAATTGCGTGCTCCGCGCATGAAACGCTTACGCTTGTTTGCCGGCGAAGCGCACGAATTCACCGAACGCTTTGGCAAATAAGAGGACTAGAAAATGAATACGAAAGATTTAAAAACCGGAAGACGCAAAACCTCCGTTGCCCAAGTAGAACTTTCAAAAGGTAAAGGCAACATCACCGTAAACACCAAATCTTTGGATGAGTACTTTGGTAATCACGCCCGCTGCAAAGCTGCCGTAAAGGCTCCTTTAACGGTAACCGGGCTTGATAAAACCTATGACGTCAACGCCAAAGTAATGGGCGGCGGTGTATCCAGCCAAGCGGGCGCTTTGCGCCACGCGATTGCCCGCTCGATTGCAGAGCTTGGTGAAGACCTTAAAAAAGCCGTTAAGAAAGCCGGCTACTTAACACGTGATCCGCGTATGGTGGAACGGAAAAAACCGGGCCAACCGGGTGCACGCAAACGCTTCCAGTTCTCCAAACGTTAATTGGAAAAACTGGTGCAAAGTTGCAGTTTTCGTACAGAACCCAAAACAGTTCGTTTTGGGTTCTGTTGCTTTCCAGGGATACAATTTTCCACATTTGGGCACCTTTACACCGACTTGCCGACTCGTAGCACCTAGCAGTGCAACTTCGGGCAACTTATGGTGTAAATCTGCCTCAAATCTGAAAAATCATCTCAACTTGCGTTTAACCCTGTGTTAGCATGCACAGCCAAGGTCAACGACTACTGGAAACGCAGCACAGTTTTACGGCAGAGCAGAAAAGAAAATTCTTTTCTGCTCTGTCCGTTTTCGGGCAAAACCTTCAGGAACGTCATCTTGAACTTGATTCAGGATCTCGTAGTGTTCCTGAGGTTTTCTTTCTATAAGGTGTCAAAGTCGGAGGC
>JAZOAE010000018.1:0-16960 GCA_045595305.1 Elusimicrobiaceae bacterium | reverse complement strand
GTTGTGTTTTTCAATGCCGCGCGAACTAATGCACATGTGCTTGGCTTTGCATACCACCATTACGCCGTGCGGGTGGAGAGTTTGCATTAAACTATCGGCAATCTGCGCGACGAGCTTTTCCTGAATTTGCAGACGGCGCGCAAATACTTCCACTAAGCGCGCTAGTTTGGAAATGCCCAGCACGCGCCCATTAGGCAAGTACCCAATGCTAAGGGTGCCGAAGAAAGGTTGCAAATGATGTTCGCACGTGGAATAAAATTCAATATCTTTAAGCACCACCATTTCTTCGCACGAACCTTCTACAAAGGTTTTCAAAACATCTTGCGGTTTTTGTTTGTAGCCGCCAAAGAGTTTATCCCAACTTTTTACAATGCGTTTGGGAGTTTCCAAAAGTCCTTCGCGCGACGGATCGTCGCCAATATAAGCGAGTAGCTGGCGGACATTTTCCAACGCTTGTTCCTGCGTTATTTTACGTGTATGAGTTTGTGCAGTTGCACGCTTAGACGTGCGGACGGATGATTTTTGGCTAGTTTTACGCATAGGGCTATGTTCTCCTCTTTGTTGTCCAACGGTTGGAAATAAAGTGTTGTTTTTTCGTTTTCGTAAATATAGTATTTTTCTACGTCTTTTAAATCGGTTTTTGGGCCAATGACTAATTTGATAACGTCGGCTTTTTGCAGCATTTCTTTGGCCACGGTTTTTTTGGGGGACACGCACACAAAGTCGGCCTTGGAAAGATCGCAATCGTGCGCCCCGTTTGTTTCGATATGCACGGTGTGCCCGGCCGATTTCAACACATTAATCAAAGCGGGTAAATCTTGCTCGGCTGGTTCTCCGCCCGTGATGACCACGGTTCTGCACGGATACTTGGCCAACTCCACCAGAATTTGCAAACTGTTCATTTGCTGCCCAGGCGCAAAAGCGTATTTGGTGTCGCAAAAATCGCAACCCATTGTGCATCCGGCCAGGCGTAAAAACACAGCCGGCATGCCGGCATGGCGGCCTTCGCCCTGAATAGAGTAAAAAATTTCGTTAACGTTCCACGATAGCGGCGGCGTTGTCACTTTCCCATACCTCTACTGAACATAAGGTTAAATTTTTGGCGGCCAGCTGCGTGCTGATTTTATCAAATAAATACTGTGCCAAATTTTCAGCGGTAGGGTTGGCCATTAAATCATTTAGAAATTGGTGGTCCGGCAGGTTCTTGTCCAATAACTTTTTGATTACTTTGAAGTCACATACCATGCCGTCTTGTTGCAGAGGGCCTTCAATTACAAAAACGGTTTTCCAGGTGTGGCCGTGTAAATCGTGGCAGGGGCCGTCGTAATGCGGCAATTTATGGGCAGCGCTAAAAGAACGGATGAGTTTTATTTTCATGCTTTCTCCGGGATTGTATTAAAAATTTGCTGGACGTAAATGATAGTTAAAATGAGTTGGGCCAAAGTAAAGAAAGGAACGTTGATCCACAAGTGGATGAACAACAATATGGTCAGGGGACCTAGTAAGAAAGCGGCTAGTTTGAGAAGTGTGGACCTTGCAAGGGGGGAACCTTTCCATATGTTAAAGAAGAATAACACTCCCAACGTCAAGCAGTAATCAAACAATAAAAACAACGCCAGCATTACCAAAGAGACCAAAAATAGGGCTATACGCAGAGATAGGAATAACGAATTTTTATTTTTTTCAAGGGTCTGTTGGTCGGATGTGAAATTTAAATTTTGAGGTAGATCTTGAATTTGTAAGCCTGTGGAAGAGGGAATATAGAGTTGATTTTTATGTATCCAAGCCAGGGTATTGTCTCGTGTTAATTCTTCGACAGAGGGAGCCTTATCGGCGGTGGCATCAAAAACAATTTTAAAGTTGGTATTGGGAATGGGTGCCGATACCGCTTGTTGAGGTTGGGTCAACACGCCATTTTCAAATGTTACTTGCGGAAAGTTTTTCAAAAATACGGGTAAATTGGTTTTAAGAAACGAGCCCGTGAAGAAAAACAGCACGATGACATTTAAAAGAAACAAATATATCACAAATCCTACCACGTGCAGGATACTGAGTTGTGCAAGCCGATGATAGAACCGAAACGAAAACAGAGTCTTAAAATGAATAAATAACATATCTATATTATATAAAACTACTTTTTAGCGTTTTTATCTTGGCAGGTCACTTGTGAGCCTAAGAAATAAATTTGATTTTTCTTAAATACGCAGGCCAATTTTTTAGCTTGTGGCTCCCCATAGGCTGTGTTTTGTAGAGTCTGCCAGCAGGCGATGCGTGTACAGGTGTACGTTTTTCCGCACTCCGGAAATGATGAGGAGGGGAAATTAGTAATAAACCAAGAAAAATCTAAATTGTATTTCAGTGCTTGTAGAAAAGAGTCGCAGTTTAACTCTTCGGTAAAATTGCATTTAGGCTCTGCGGTGGTATCTTCTGTGGTGATGGTTTGATCTAGCAGCGTATAACGATCTTGATCCATCGGATCGCCTTCCACGCGATAGACATCAAAACAGGTGAAACCGGGTGCTTGCTCTTTACTGCAAGAAAAGCGATCGATGATATCTGTCCCAGGACAAGTATCCGTTACCTTTAGAGCGTCCGTTGATAAGTAGTGTGCTTGCGTTCGTTGTGTAAAGGGTTTGTAGGGCTTTTTGTCAGCCCCCAGCACATTTAACGCGGTAAGCAAGCAAAGTGATAAAACAATGGGTTTCATATAAAAAGAGTATAGCAAAAAGTGTATTTTTTTGACAGATTTATTGACAATGTACAGAGATTTATTTTACACTATCAGAAGAGAGTTATGCACAAGGAGAAGGTATGCATCAAAGGGGATTTACGCTAACGGAATTATTAGTGGTGGTGGTGATTATCGGGTTGTTAGCAGCCGTAGTACAGCCTAAATTTCACCAAGTGATTGATACTTATAAAGCACTAGAGGCGGAACATGTTATGAGAGCGGTGCGTAATGAACAAACGGCCCGTTGTGCCTTGGATAAAGACTACACAACAACCTCCCAAAGATTGGTTTCTATACCGTCGCATGACAGTAGTAATTTCTCTTATCAATTGACTTCTACGGGAATGGCTGCCGTTAGTTTGACACAAAATTATGAACTGGTAATGAAATCCTACCAACATGGGGGAATTTGTTGCCAAGCACAAACCGGGGAAGACGACGGATATTGCACGGATTTAATTAGAAATTATCCCTTGTGTAGTGAATATGATGTGGAGGATCAAACGGGATGTGATGCTTCGGGGAATTAGTAGAAAATAGGCCGTTTTTATATTTTCCCTCCGCGTAAAGTGGGGGGATTTTGCTGTGCAATAAATGCTACAATATACGTGTATGGCAAAATTAGTACGTGGATTTCGTGATATTTTTGAACCCCAGTCAAATGCTTTTACTGAGCTGGAGGCTTGTGCCCGCGGTGTATTTTCTACATACGGGTTTGGTGAACTTCGTTTGCCTACGGTGGAACTTAAAGAACTTTTTGTTAAATCTACCGGGGAGACGACAGATATTGTCCAAAAAGAAATGTATGCTTTTGAAGATGCGGGGCATCGTCAATTGGCTATCCGTCCGGAAGGAACTCCCGGGGTGGTGCGTGCTTACCTAGAAAATAATTTTGTGCAGAATGCTCCTGTGCAAAAATTGTATTACATCGGAAATATGTTCCGTGCCGAGCGTCCGCAAGCTGGCCGCTACCGCGAATTTGAACAGATCGGCGCGGAGTATATTGGTAATTCTGCCCCATCTGCTGATGCAGAAGTGATTTTAATGCTCAAAGATATTGTGGCCAAATTTGGCGCCAAGAATTATGTTGTTAAAATCAATAGTTTGGGGTGTGACAAATGCCGTCCGCTCTACCGCCAGACACTGATTGATTTTTTGTCTAAAGAAAAAGATACTCTTTGTGAAAACTGTCAAACGCGTCTGGAAAAAAATCCCTTGCGCGTGTTGGATTGTAAAATTGACGGAGCCCGCTTTGCGGGACGCGTGCCGACTATGAAACTATGCCCGGAATGTCAGGAGCATTTTGATACGGTACAGGCATTACTCAAAGGAAAAATTGATTTTATAGTGGATCCGATGTTGGTGCGCGGACTAGATTATTATTCGCGCACGGTATTCGAATTCCAAGCGGGAGACGCGTCACAAAATGCCATTGCCGCTGGTGGACGCTACGACAGCCTTATCAAAAATATGGGTGGTCCGGCCACGCCTGCTATTGGATGGGCCATGGGTGCCGAGCGTGTAATTTTAGCTCGCGGCGAGCAGCCCGTAGCCAAACGTAGAAGTATCTGTGTAGTATCATTAGAGAAACCGTGTAATGAGACTGCTTTTAACATTATGCAAGAATTACGCACAGCGGGTATTCGCACGGAAGGTGGGCTCTTTGATAAAAACATTAAAGGCCAGATGAAACAGGCTGATCGGTGTGGGGCATCGTATGCGCTTATTTTAGGTGGCGACGAACTGGCTAAACATGTGATTACACTAAAAGATTTGACTAGCGGTGAACAAAAACAAATTCCGTTTGCCGATGTAGTAAGTGAGGTAAAAAAATTAGTATGAAGCGTACCAATTATTGCGGGGATATTACCGCCAAATTTTTAGGAACGAAACAAACCTTGTGTGGGTGGGTAAATTCCTACCGTAATCACGGGGGCGTGCTATTTATCAATTTGCGTGACCGCGCAGGGGAATGCCAAGTAGTTGTGGAACCCAATCGTCCTTTTTTCAAAGAAGCTGCTACGGTGCGTAATGAATACGTAGTGGAAGTAACCGGTATGGTGCAACGGCGCATTGAAGGGGCCGTCAACAAAAATATGAAAACCGGTGAAATTGAAGTAGTGGCGGAAGAATTTAAAATTTTAAATACGTCTATCGCGCTTCCTTTTGATGTGGATAAATCGCGCGGTGCGTCGGAAGAAATCCGTCTAAAATACCGCTATTTGGATTTGCGCAATCCGAAGATGTTTGCCAATTTATACCTGCGTCACCGCATTGCGCAAGCTGCGCGGCGCTATTTAGATGCTAATGGATTTATCGAAGTGGAAACCCCGGTTTTGACTCGTTCTACGCCGGAAGGCGCGCGCGATTATTTAGTGCCTTCCCGTGTGCATCATGGGGAATTTTATGCCTTACCGCAAAGCCCGCAAATGTTTAAACAGACGCTTATGGCCAGCGGAATTGACCGCTATTTCCAATTAGCACGCTGTTTTAGAGACGAAGATTTGCGCGCGGACCGCCAACCGGAACATACACAGATTGATATGGAAATGTCGTTTGTTACCATCGACGACATTCATACGATTGTGGAAGGGTTAATGACGGAAATTTTTAAAACAGCGGACAAGGAACTCCAAACTCCGTTTATCAAATTGCCATTTGACGAAGCGATGGAGCGGTTTGGTTCCGATAAGCCCGATCTGCGTTATACGTTGGAACTAAAAAATGCAGAGAATGTATTTGCTAAGACCGGATTTAAAGTGTTTGCGGATGTGCTTGCCAACAAAGGTGCCATTTATGCTTTACTCGGCAAAAAAGGTGCTGCCTATTCCCGCGGGCAAATGGATAAGCTAACGGAATTGGTGAAGAAAAACGGTGCTAAAGGATTAGTGTGGCTCAAAGTAAAAGATGGCAACGTAGAAGGGCCGTCCGCTAAATTTTTTACTCCGCAAGAACTAAACGCTGTTAAAGAATTAGTAGCTGCGCAAGACGGGGATGCCATTTTCATCGGAAGCGATCCAAACCGCCGCACTTGCCAAAGTTTTATGGGTGCGTTACGCAAAGAACTGGTCAAAGAACTGCCCAAACAGTGTGAATGGGCGTTTGCGTGGATTACCAATTTCCCGTTGTTGGAATACATCCCGGAAGAAGACCGCTGGGATGCGGCGCACAATCCGTTTACAGCTCCCGTGGAAGAAGATTTGCCGAACTTAGAAAAGGCCCCGGGCTCTGTACGTTCGTATCAATTTGATTTGGTACTTAATGGTAATGAATTGGCATCCGGCTCCGTGCGTAACTGCCGGCGCGAAGTGCAAGAACGCATCTTGGCCTTGATGAAACATTCTAAAGAAGAATCGGCCCGTCGGTTTGGAATGCTTTTAAATGCATTGGAAGCTGGCGCTCCTCCACATGGGGGAATTGGGTTAGGGCTAGACCGCATTACTGCGCTATTGGCCGGAGAGGAATCTATCCGCGAAGTAATTGCCTTCCCTAAGACGGCACAAGCTGTTTGTCCGCTGACGGATTCGCCCAACGTAGTGGACGCGCAGCAACTAGTAGATCTAGGGATTGGACTTTTGAAAGAAAAATAGGAATTAACATCCCTTTTAAAAGACCCATTTAAAAGACCTAGATGTATCTAGGTCTTTTGGCTCTGGTAAAGTTATATTTTTTACACTATACTGGTAATATGGAAGAAGAAAAAAGGCTATTAAAACTATGTTTGGGAATCGGGGTGCTGCTCATTGCGGTAGTGGCGTTGTGGCGTGTGCTTGCGTATCAGCCGGACGTAGCCAGGAAACACTCTTCTTCTGTTGCTAGTGCCAGAGGAACGCCTGCTGTTGATAATTCTCCTGCGTCCAGCCGTAGTATGGTAGCATTATTGGAGGAACCTATTTCAGAGCAAGCACAAGAGCGATTTGCTAGGCAAACCCCTTCAGCATCTTCATACAGGCCCAACCCTTCATCAATGATCGTGTATCCTCAAAAGCGTGCCACTGCCATGCAAACCAATCTTGATAATTTGCCTGTTGGTGGGCATTTGGCGGATGATAATCTTTACGATTCCCGAGTCAGGATACCTAATTCACAGTCACAATCCGCTTCCTATCACCCGTCGGGATATACTACGGCTCAAGTAAATTCCAATTCTTCTGCAGCGGACCGTGTGCGGGAAGAACGCGCCAGGATGTTGGCTCCGTATTTGCGTCCTAATCAGCAGGACAAGGCGCGTATGGATGAGCGCTGGAATAAGTTAGCTGCTGCGTTAGAACGTGCGGTAGCGAAGGCTTTAATGCCCAAGAGTCAAAAAGAGGAAACGGTCGAAAATACCGTCAAACCCCAGCAGAAACAATCATTGCAAACGCCTGGTTTTACCGGTGCATTGGCCCCAGTGGGGGAACAAGTAGCCATGCAAAAGCAGCAGATCATGCAAAGCATGAGGCAAGCATTTGGCGGGGCTGCCGCGCAACAGGCAGGGGGAATTATGGATTCTCTGGCAGGCGAATTATCTTCCGTATTGAATTCAGCTGACAGCACGGCGGAACAAAAAGAGCAACAAGTCAAGGGACTTATTAATAAATATCAGAAGGAAATGGATAAGCTGACTGAAAAGAGTCAGTATGACAAATTTGTTGAGCAACGCACCAAAGAAATCAATCAGCAAAAGGAAGAATTTCGTTCCTACTATGGTGATGAGTTAAGTGACAGGCTGGGGCAAAGTCTCGAAGAAGAATGGCAGGCAGAGCAAGCATTGGCTACGCAGGGTTTATCCAAGGATGAATATTATGAGAAATTGGCAAAGTTGCGCCAAGATAAACGCGATGAGCGTGAAAAATTGGTGACCGAGCAGGGGCAATCCATTAATCCCATGTTGGAAGTAGAAAAGAAGCAGGCAGAGGAACAGTTAAAAAACTTGCAACAGCAAGTGGCAAAAGGTGAAGTCGAGAGCGTGGCTCGCAAAGCCACCGATAGAGAAATACAAGAAATGCAAGCCGATGTAAAAACAAAAAGTGAGCGAATATTAGAGAAGATTGCAAGTGAACCTTTGCTCGGTCCGCAAGTTAAGCAGGCTTTGGAACCCCTTTTGGATGATTTTAAAGACCAACTAAATGCGCTTTATCAACAAGAACTTTCTATTGATGATCGTATGCGGCAAGAGGAAGAATTATATAAGAGTCTAAATAGACAAGCGCTGGCGGTACAAATAGAACATATCGAAAAATTAGATCTTCCTGAAGAACAAAAGCGGCGCATTCTGGAAGATTTTGACAAAGCTTACGACGTTTTCAAATAATTTTTGTACAATAATGCAAGTTGCAGGGTATTTTAATTACAAGGGGAGCAAATATGAAGCTAACTCGTAATGTAGTATCTTCATTGGTGAAAATTTTAGTAATTGTGTTAATTGTTGATGTGCTAGCCGCTGGAGCAATATTGTTATACAAACATAAACTTCATTCAACTACTGCAGAAAATTCCCAATCTGCGGTTGAAACTGCATCCGATACTGAAATTGAATGTGATGATAGGCTGTGTATAGAGAAAAAGCACAATGCACAAGGGAAGGAAATCTTAGAAGCTGTTTGTTACTCGAAAGATAGCCAGCACGGAAGTGAGCTGTGTAAAAAGTATCGTAGGATAAAAACTTTCGATTATGATCAAAAAGGAAGAAAGATCGCTGAAAAAATTTGTAACGAAGGCAATATAGGGGCGGATGGTAAGCTGTGTGATCGATACGATGAGCTAGTTGAGTATGAATATGATGAAGCGGAAGATTTACCTTATATCATAGGAAGTTGTGATCGGTCCGGTATAAGTGCTGATGGCAAATCTTGCAGTAAATATAACAAATTAACACAATTTTCTTATGATAAGGACATGGTTTTTAAAGATGTTTGCTCCGGGGAAAATATAGATACGGAAAATAAATCATGTAAAAGTGCTGAGGAGAAAGAGATTAAAGTTTTTGATCAAGGGGTTTTAGTTTCCTCAGAAACTTGCTACAGAGGACGGGATGGCTCCTGTGAGTTTAACAGAAAAATTGAATATGATTCTGATAAAAAAGGGCACTATAGAATGATTCTAAGTGACTACGCTGTGACCGACTATACTTATGATGATGACAAATTAACGTCTATAAAGATTTGCAGCAAAAGGAACGGCATGAGCGCTGACGGCCAATCGTGTGACAGGTATTACGGGATAGAAGATTATGCCTATGACCAATCAGGGAGACAAATTTCTCATAGAATATGCCGGGATCAAGATATAAGTGCAGATGGCAAGACGTGCGATAAATATAGTGAAGAATACGAGTATGGCTATGATATAGTTGGGAATTTAGTTTCTATAAGAGATAAGGGTTGGTACTATGATAAGAATTGTGAATATGTCCTTGCGATAAAGGACTATAGTTACGATGCGGCGGGAAATGTAATCTCTATTGGAGAATTGCACGATGAACATAAGTGGATAAGAGAATATAGTTACGATGCGGCAGGAAATGTAACCTCTGTAAAAAAATGTAACCTCTACAATGTTCAACTGGGTACAGATAGAAAATCATGCGATAAGTATAATGAAACAGTTGCTTACAATTATGATGCGGCGGGGAATCGAACCTCCATCATAATAGAATGGAAAGAGGGGTATCAATCTTGGTCTCTTCCAACTGTGCCCGGGACACATTCGTTGCGTGCGGATGGCTTGCGGATTGATTACACGTATGATCAATCGAATAGACCGGTTTCCAGGAAGGCCTGCACCTTATTTTCCGAGGAACTTTTGAGAGATTATTGTGGTAATGTCTGGGAAGGAGAATGCGAAACGGCAAAGAAAGCGCTAGGTGATAAAATAAATAAAAAGTCGTGTGGTAAGTACGATGAAATAGTTGATTACGGTTACGATGAAGAGGGAAAATTAATTTCTCAAGAAAGCTGCCAAGCGGGCAATATAAGTCCAGACGGCACATCATGTAGTAAGTATGAGTATAAGTACTCTAAACTTACAGATATCGTCAATGACTACGAAAGAGAAATTAAAAATGAAGAGTGGCGGCCGACTCTCAGGGGGCCTGTTGATTGGCCAAGTTATCGCATGCATTTGGCAGGGCCCTGGGCGGAATATTACTTGCAGTGCTTTGGTGATGAAGCGGGTGGTAAAGAGAAATTGGCAGATCCAGCACACTGGAAGAAATCCACAGCATCATCAATATGGTTGGATACAGGTTTTTAGTTTCGGTAAGGTTTACGACGTTTTTGAGTAATTTTGTACAATAGGAG
The DNA here is from genome assembly GCA_045595305.1 of Elusimicrobiaceae bacterium. Classification (GTDB taxonomy): domain Bacteria; phylum Elusimicrobiota; class Elusimicrobia; order Elusimicrobiales; family Elusimicrobiaceae; genus Avelusimicrobium. The sequence continues at coordinate 6,949 of JAZOAE010000018.1, read as the reverse complement.
CAGAATTGGTACGCTTCTTCTAGTTTGTGTCTAACTCGGAAGGGGCGGTTCTTTTAGGTGTTACCTGATAAAAGGAGAAAATATGAAGTTAGTTCATAGTGTAGGGATTAAATTTTTAAGTATGCTAATTGTCGGTGCGCTTGCACCTGTGGCCATGTCGGGGTGCCAATATAATACGCGTTCCGCTTCTTGGGTTAATTCTGAAATCTCTTGCCAAGACAATGAGTGCGTGGAGAAAAGATACAACGCAGCAGGCCAAACGGTTGAGACGGCTGTTTGCTCTGCGGAAGATAAGAGCACGGACGGTAAATCATGTAAAAAGTATCGCGGTATACGTAACGCTGATTACGATGAAAAAGGAAGAACGATTACGGAAAGAGTTTGTACAGAAGATAGTCTACGTGCTAACGGCAAATCGTGCAAACGATATGATGAGATTGCTGAATATGAGTACGATGATGAAAAGGATCTCCTTTATCATGTGGGAATCTGCGATCGGACCGGTATAAGTGCGGATGGAAAGTCCTGTAGAGAGTATCAAAAATTAATCCATTTTTCTTATTTTGGGAATTATATGACGAAGGATACCTGCTCGGGGGATAATATAGACCGGGAGCGCGTGCTATGTAAAGAAGCTGAAAGAAGCGAAATTCTGGAATTTGATCAGGAAGGGAAATTGCTTACGCAAGGAGCTTGTCACAAAAACAGCGAGAGTGAAGATAGTTCATGCGTGTTTGACTATAAAATTTGGTATGACAACAATAAGAAAGTGTACGCTAGGGAGCGCGACAGCTGGGGTTCCATCGTAGATTATACTTATGATGGGGAAGAGAAAGTAATGTCTAAAAAATACTGCAACAGATTTTTCGGTATGGGGGCTGATGGCCAATCGTGTGATAGCTATTATGGAATAGGAGATTATGTTTATGACGAAGCGGGTAGGCCAACGGCTTTAAAAATATGTTCCGAAAGAGATATGGGTACAGATGGTAAAAGTTGTAATAAGTATGGGGGAGTATACAGTTTCAGTTATGACGAAGATGGGAATTTAACCTCGGAAAAGTATGAAGGCGAAAACAGATCTTGTGGAAGGACTAAGGAAATAGAAGAATATAATTACAACAAGGCTGGGGAATTGATTTCTAAAAGAAAAGAGGAATATTTTGCTGAGGATGGGTGGCTTGACTGGGATTACCTGGTGACGGAATCTAGTTATGGCAAAGCCGGAGAATTGATCTCTAAAAGAGAAGAATTGCATTATATGAAGGAGGTCCCCTGGAGTTTCTGGGATTACGAGGTAACAGAATTTAATTACGACCAAGATGGGAATTTGATCTCGAAAAGGGAAGAACTTTATCTTGGTCAAAAACAAGATACTAACAAGAGTGATAGTAAAAAACAAGATACTAATGAAGATGATAGTGTTATTTATAACGAGGATGGGACCATTGAAATAGTAGGGCCTCGTTGCTGGTTACCTTTGCCAACGGAGGAGGAGGTTCCGAACACAGATTATATTATAACGACATATAGTTACGACAAATTTGGGCGGTTGGTTTCCACCACAACACGTGGGAAAGACAAAACATGTGAGACGGTCGATTATGGTTATAACGAAGAGGGAAAGCGAATCTTTGAAAAGGCGTGTTATAGTTGTAAGCCCTGCGATAGATATACAGAAATAATTGACTACAGTTACGATGACGCGGGCAAACTAACGTCCGTAAAGGGTTGTGCAGGCGGTAACGTAAGCGCAAATGGAAATTCCTGTGATAGATATGATAATGGTATTGATGGTATTAATTCCCATCTTGTTGCTAATATATGCGATGGATATTATCGATGTGCGGAAAAAAAGCCGGAAAAAGCAGCAAAGGAAGAAAAACAACCGGGTGTTGTAGACTTCCCCGATGCACCGTGGATTTGTATGTAACAAGTTCGTGTTTTATTATCCGCCCCATTTTTTACGATGGGGCGGATTTTTATGAAAATTTTGTAACTAGTGTTTACTCTGTTTCTTCCTACCAGATTTAGTATAATTGATATATGAGGAAATTTATCATTTTAATTGCTTTTTTTGCTGCGTTACCGGTGGCTGCCCAGCCGTTAAGCGGTATGTCCAGCGCGGCGGATAATTTAGCAGAGGCCCCCGCTGTGCAGGAGGCCCCTGCCCAAACCGTTTCTAAATCGTCCATCGCGGCTAAACGTGCTGATAGCAAACTCAATGAAGTGACGTTGCATAAGACTGTGCTTGATTATGCACTCCCATCCGAAATTGCCGATACGGCAGCCACTTGTGCACAGGGAGAAGAAGATTGTTATTTTGCTTTTAAAACCTTCGAAAATTCAAACGATACGCGTGTAGCTGCGGCAGCTAATCTGGAGCTGGCGGTGCTGGCCTTGCAACGCGGGTTAGTAAAGCAGTCATTGGAATACATCGCCCGCGCAAACGAACTTAACCCCGATGATCCCTTTATCGAACTTACTCACGGCTGGATCCTTTTGTCCGCAGGAAAATATAAAAAAGCACGTGAGATGTTTGAACACTTGCTGTATTTGTCGGCCGATTTTGAATATGTTTCCTCGGCTAAATTGGGCGAAGCGTTGGCGTGGTATTTCGACGGGAACAAAGAAAAAGCGGCAGAACAATTTGAATACTTGTATGTGTCTAATCCCTACGCTATTTCTTTTGTATCTTACATGCTGGGACGCATCGCCTCGGAAATGAAAGCTGCCAAAAAAATGGCTCCTGTATTTTTACAGCAATCTCTTTCCCACGATGAAAAAAACTATGCAGCGGCCAAATTGTTTGCCAAGCTTAGTGAAAAAGATAAAGATAAGTTGCGTGCTTGGCAGTATTATGCCACGCTATATAGCATGGATCCTCAAAATAAAAAACTGGCCGATAAGGTTGAAAAATATGCCGCAGATATGGGCGATAAGAGCATTGATTACCTGTTCTATTTGCGTTTGGAGCAACCTATCGTGCATGAGATGGTTTCTACTCCGTCCGAAGTAGTTAAAATGGCGCTCTATGCCAACCGTAAACAGATCCCGCAAGATTTAAAATCTCTCTCGTTGATGGCGTCCGGAACACTGCGTATCACCGATGAAAAACGAGGCGAAATACTTAAAGTTCCTTCTTACATTGAAAAAACAATTGAATTTAACCCGCAGACACAAGGGGTGGACTTTAAAAATTCCAAAGGGCAGGTGGAATTCTCTGCCGATCGTCCTTTCAAAATCATGCTGGAAAACCCCAACAAAACACTTTTGGTACGTAATGCCCAAGCCGAAAATATTTTTGCAGCCGATTTGAGCGATAAAGAATTGAAGGGAGAGCTGGTCGTGATGCCTACATCCACCGGTTTTTGGCTCATCAATAAAGTATATGCGGAAGATTTAATCCCGGCGTTGTTGGCTGCCCAGGTACAGGATGTAACACAGGGAGAAGCGTTGAAATCTTTGGCAGTAGTGCTTCGCTCCGCCTTGTTACAAACGGTTAAAGATCACAAAGATCAGCCTTACCACATTACCGATAACGACGTGCACTTTCAATTTAAAGGCATTAATTTGCTTTTCAAAAAATTGTTGGATGCATCAAAAATGTCCGGTGAAATCCGTTTAACGCAAGCTCAAGCGGGGGCGTATAACAGTTGTGGAGTGGTTACGGCGAATGGTCTTGCCAATACTTCCCAAAAGCCGAATTATGTATTTTCGCCCGCCAATGTTAGCAAATATCTACTCTCAAACCCGCCGGATGATTTGTCCTCCCGGCCGCAAGATCCTACCCAATGGGCGGCGATCAAATGGATTTACTTGTACGAAGCAGCTGATATAGAGGACCGCTTGGCGTATGTGGAGCCTATTGGTAAGTTGCGTGCCCTTACACCCACGCGTTTGTCGCCGAATGGACGTATTTTATCCATGCGTTTTGAAGGGAGTAAATCAAGCTATGAGGCCACTACACCGCAAGAAGTTTCATTCATTTTAAGTGCCGGAACGATGCGTTCTAACTTCTTCGATATTGTGCCTTTGTACAAAGGAAAAGATATTGTGCACGTTTTGGTGCGTGGGTATGATACCGGATTAGGGGAGGGACTTTGTTTGCGCGGAGCGGAAGGCTTGGCTAAACAAGGGACCGATTACCAGGGAATCATTAAATATTATTTCCCCGAGGCTCGTATCTTAAATACTTCCACAGGGACGATTAATTAATGGAAAAAACGAAGGTTTTGTATTTTATTACACGGTTGGACCAGGGTGGTGCACAAGCGAGTGTGCTGTGTACCATGAAAACCATCAATAAGCAGCAATTTGATACGTATTTAGCCACCGGCCCGGGGGGACGTTTAGACGGAAAGTTTAAAAGCGATTCCGCTCATGTGTATTTTATTCGAGCGTTGAAACATGATGTTAAATTTAAGTATGTTTTTCACGACTTAGTAGCCTTATTTCAAATGGGAGCTGTATTGCGCAAAGTACGCCCGGATATTGTGCATACCAACGCCCCTAAAGCGGGGATCTTAGGACGTATCGCCGCCCGCATTTTTTGGCGGAAAGCCAAAGTAGTACATACATTTCATGGATTAGGGTTTGCTAAAGAGCAGGGAGAGAAGCACTTTAAATTTTTTGTGTGGATTGAAAAGACGTGCGCAAAATTTACGGACGTATTGGTATTTGTGTCACGTAAAAACGCAGCAGAGGCCAAGGAATTGGGTATTGGTAAAACAACACGTACCGAGCTTATCCGTGCAGGCGTAAATTTCCACCCTATTTTGCCACTTAAATTTGATCCGGTGGTTAAGAAAGCTTCTTTGAATATTCCTGCTAATGCAAAAGTAGTTTTGGCACTTGCGAATTGTAAACCGCTTAAAAATCCGTTGCACTTTGTATTTGCCGCTTACAAAGTTTTACAACAGATGAAAAATGTCTATTTTATCTTCACCGGAGATGGACCTCTGCGTGCACAAGTGAATACACTTGTTAAAAATTTAAACATTGAAAAACAAGTTTTGTTCCCGGGATGGCGCAATGATCCGTTGGAACTATTAGCTATTAGCGATATTTATGCAAGTGTTTCTTTGCGCGAAGGACTGCCCATGTCATTATTAGAAGCCATGGCTATGCGGGTACCCGCCGTGTGTTACGATGTAGACGGCGTTAGTGAGGTAGTTACCAATAACAAAACAGGTTTTTTGGTTTCTCCTAGTGATATTAGTACTTTTGCAGACAAACTAAAAGTACTCTTACGGCACACGGCCTTGCGAGAACGCTTTGAAGCTAATATCGATCGGCGTGATTTTGCGGAATTTACTTCTGAAGTGATGGTCAAAAAACAAGAACGGTTGTATCGCAGTTTAGTGCCACCCACTAAGAAAAACGGGGGAAAACATCGATTCTTCCGTCGAAAGAAACGATTTTATAAATCCAATACAAAGGGAGCCAACTAATGGACTACGCTATCAATGAAATGGAGGAAAAAGTTTTAAATGCCACACGCGAACTGGCTCAAAAGAAATTGAAACCTTTGCGGGCCGAGATGGATGCCAAAGAAGAATTTTCCAACGAAATGTATGACGAGTACCGTAAAGCGGGTATGTTTGGATTATGGCTACCGGAGGAATATGGTGGCTTAGGCGGGGGGATTACCTGCCTGGCAATGGCGTTTGAAGAGCTCTCCCGCGCGTGTGCAGGCTTGGCTCTTACGCCGGGGACTTCCGCTTTGGGGGCAATTCCCATGTTTTTGGCTGCCACAAAAGAACAGCGCGAAAGATGGTGCCCGGATTTGGCCAGTGGAAAAAAACTTTGGGCGTTTGCACTCACCGAAGCAGAAGCAGGTTCTGACGCTACGGCACTAAAGACAACGGCTATTAAAGACGGGGATTTTTACGTTGTCAATGGGGCCAAACATTTTATTTCCACCGGTAAAGAAGCAGATTTTTATACGGTAGCGGTTAATACAAACCCTGCCCGTGGACCGCGCGGGATTTCACTTTTAGTTATTGAAAAAGGTACGCCGGGCTTTTCCTTCGGCAAAAAAGAAGAAAAGATGGGTATTCGCACAAATCCTACCTATGAACTCATTTTTGAAAATGTGCGTGTGCCTAAAGAAAATTTATTGGGCAGTGAAGGCCGTGGCCTGCTTTACTTGCAAGAAACGCTGGATTATTCCCGCCCGGGAGTGGCCGCGCAAGCAGTAGGTATCGCGCAAGGGGCGTTGGATGTTACGATCCCTTATTTGCGCACCCGTAAACAATTTGATCAGCCGCTCATTATGTTTCAAGCGCTGGGTCATAAAGTAGCTGAATTAGCTACCAAGACGGAAGTCGGCCGGGCTTTTGTATATAATTTAACCCATCGGATGGATAAGGAGTATTTGCCGGCGGTTAAAAACGCTTTGACCAATGGCACGACCGTTCATGATGAGCTTAAAAAATTAAAAGGCCAACGCTGGACCAAATACAGCGCCGAAGCAAAGCTGTTCTGTTCCAACGTTGCCATGGAAGTGGCCGATGAGTGTGTGACATTGTGCGGCGGAATTGCTTATATGCGCGATTTCCCGCTAGAAAAATATATGCGCGATGCAAAAGTTACTCAAATTTATGAAGGTACTGTGCATATTCAAAAGAACGAAATCTTAAACGCGCTCATTAAAGAATATGCTGCTGTTGCTTCCTTCTCGGCAGGAATTTCTCCCGCTCCTAAAATGGGCACACTAGAGGAACTGTTGCGTACTTATCATGAAAAACGTGTGTCTTCCGCTCCGTCTAAAGAAAAAGCGGACCTTTCGCAAGCCGAAGTTATTGTGGCCGGCGGACGTGGGGTAGGCGGTAAAGAAGGGTTTGCGCTTCTTCAAAAATTAGCTGACAAGTTAGGCGGCGTAGTGGGGGCGACCCAACCGGCGGTGAATAATGGGTGGATTGATGAGGAGCATCAAATCGGCGTA
>JAZOAE010000017.1:0-67285 GCA_045595305.1 Elusimicrobiaceae bacterium | reverse complement strand
CGTGTATTATTTTGTCATTCCCGCGGGCTGTTACCGGGAATCCCCACCGCAGACAAAGACGAAAGAGGAGGAGATCCCCGACAGCGACACTCGGGGATGACGTGTATTATTTTGTCATCCTGAGGGGCTGTTACTCAGGATCCCCACCGCAGACAAAGACGAAAGAGGAGGAGATCCCCGATCAAGTTCAGGATGACATGTTATTTTGTTCGTCATTCCCGTGGGCCGTAACCGGGAATCCCCACCGCTCACAAGTGGCGCAAGTTTGCTATAATACTTTTATGAATTGTATATTTTGTGGTATAGCCGACGGCTCGGTCAAAAGCCAACTCATCTACGAAGATGAACACGTAGTCGCTTTTAAGGACTTAAACCCGCAAGCGCCCACGCACCTGCTCATCATCCCGCGCAAACATATTGCGCGCCTATCGGAAGCAGACGAAAAAGACGCTGCCTTGTTGGGGCACATTTTGCTAGTGGCCAAGAAACTGGCCCAGCAGTTTGACCTCAAAGATTTCCGCCTGGTCACCAACAACGGCAAAGGCGCGGGGCAGAGTGTGGACCATTTGCATTTTCATATGATGGCAGGGCGGCGCTTTCTCTGGCCGGCCGGGTAAGAGCGCCATATTGCAACAGCCGTTAAATACTTCCTCTGTTTGGCCGTTTCGCAACAGCACCGGACCAACTTACAGTAGGCTGATTTTTCAGTTTTGAGCCAGCTTTGCCCCGTAAGTTGAGTGCAGCGTACGTCTACCGGACGGCGCAACGCGCCGCAAGTACGCAAGCGAAAGTCGGCGCAAAGGTGGCCAAAAATGGAAAATGGTTGCCGGGTAAGAGCGCCATATTGCAACAGCCGTTAAATACGCTTGTCTTTCGCGTTCAAATAATCTATAATATACGGGTAGTAATTTTGACCTATTGACCGTAGAAGGTGGTGAGAAACACAATGGTTTTTGTAAAAGTAAGAGATGCTGAACACCTCGAAGAAGCGATTAAACGCTTTAAACGCGAGTGCGAAAAGAACGGTATTTTGCGCGAAATTAAACGCCGCGAAACCTACACTCCGCCCAGCGTAAAACGCAAACTCAAATCCGAGGAAGCCCGGCGCCGCGCACGCCGCACCAAACGCCGCCGCTTTTAAGTTTCCAACTGTTCAGGCAATAGTCCTTATCAAAGGGCTATTGCCTTATTTGCCTTTTAGTTTCAGGATGCACTTGTGCAGACAGATACACTAGAACAAATCAAGGACAAAATCGACATTGTAGAGCTCGTCCGTCAATACGTGCCTAATTTAAAGCGCGCGGGGAAACTCTACAAAGCGTGTTGTCCGTTTCATCACGAAAAAACCCCCTCGTTCACGTGCAGTAGCGAGAAGGGGCTTTACTATTGTTTTGGCTGCCAAGAGGGCGGAAACATTTTCAACTTTCTGATGAAAATTGAAAACCTGTCTTTCCGCGAGGCGCTGGAAAAACTGGCTGATATGGCCGGGGTGGAATTAGAGCCTGCCAAGCTGCTCAGCGCCGATGAACAACGCCGCGCCAACACCCGCAAAGTGCTCGACTTCGCGCGCGCGTACTATCACAAGAATCTTTTTTCGCGCGCGGGCACGCAAGCACGCACGTACGTCAAAAGCCGCAACTTGACCCAAGAAACGTGCGAACAGTTTGAGCTGGGGCTCTCGTTTGGCGAAGGCGCGTTGCAGAAGGCCGCCCAAGAAGCCGGCTTTACGCTCGAAAATCTCAAAGACGCCGGACTGTGCGTACAGACCGAACGCGGCCTGCGCGAATATTTCCGCAACCGCCTCATCTTCCCCATCTGGAACCAACGCGGCGAAACCGTGGGTTTTGGCGGACGCATTTTAGGCGAGGGCGAGCCGAAATATCTCAATTCACCCGAAACGATTTTATTTAACAAGTCGCACGTTCTGTATGGCCTCAACTTCGCCGGGCCCGCCATACGCAAAGCCGACCGCGCGGTTTTACTTGAAGGATACATGGACGTCATCGGCTGCCACCAGGCGGGCGTGACGTATAGCGTCGCTCCGTTGGGGACCAGCTTTGGCGAAGACCACGCACGCTTGTTAAAACGCTACACGCAAAATGTCATCGTGCTTTTTGACCCCGACGAGGCCGGCCTCAAAGCCGCCCTGCGCGCCGCGCTGATTTTAACCGAGCAGGGGTTGTTTGTTAAAGTAGCCACGCTGCCCGATGGCCTGGATCCCGATGAGTACATCGCTAAGTACGGCAAAGAAAGTTTTGAAAAAATTTTAGACAACGCCCAAGAACTCATCGCCTTTGCCCTGCAGCGCCAGCTGGAAAAACACCCCGCGCCCCTTTCGCCGCAAGCCAAAACGAATATCGTTACCGAGCTGACGCAAATAATCGCCAAACAGCCCGATAGCATTGTGCGGCGCGAGTGGGTCAAATACGTAGCCGAAGCACTAAACATTGACGAGCCCTTGGTGCAGCAACGTTTAGCCCAAACCTTCAAAGCCAGTGCGCAAACCACCCGCTTTAGCTCGGCTAAACAAAATAGCGTTGTCCGTGCAGACCAAGTATCTATGATGCCCTCGGCCGAAGAAGATTTATTATCCTGGATATTAAAAAGCCCGCAGCATACCGTGTTATGCTCGCAACTTAGCGAGCAGGACTTTTCGTCCCCGGCGCTGTGGGAACTTTTCCAGGCAATTGTAAAAACACATATGCAGTACCCGCAGGCGGATAACTTAACCGAACAGACCGCCCAGGCACTGCCCCAGCAAAAAAATGAAATCGTCAAGTTGGCGTTGCTGCCAACTCCCGACGATTTTAACCCCGCGCGCGACATTGCCGCCTGCGCGGCCAAGTTGGAAAAAACCGGCCTGCAAAAACAATTACAGCGCCTGACCCAGCAAATGAAAACTTACGGGACAGGCAACGTGCCGCCGGACGTATTTCAAACCTACATGCAGTTGCAGCAAAAATTAAAAAAATACCGGAGTTAGAAAGTATATGGCATCTGGAAACAAAGCGTTAAAAGATTTAGTAGAAGAAGGAAAAGAGAGCGGCATTTTGTCCATTGACGATTTGAACCGTTCCTTTGCCGCGGCCGATATGAGTGCCGAAGATGTAGAAGGGGTGATGGGTACCCTCGACGATTTAGGCATCCAAGTGGTAGATCAAAAGAAATTTAAAGAGAGCGAAAAAGAAACCATCAGCGAAGATTGGAGTTCGCTCACCTCGGCCACCGGGCTGGATGTATCTAACTCGATCCGGATGTATTTATCCGAAATGGGGCGCGTGCCGCTCTTATCGCGCGACGAGGAAATCACGTTAGCGCGCAACATCCGCGAACGCGAAAAAGAACTGCGCAAACTGGTGCTGGAATCCCCCATCACCATGCGCGAAATCTGCAACTGGGAAGAACTGGTCGACCAGGAAGAAATGACCACCAAAGAGCTCATGCCCCGCGGCAAACGCACCACGCGCGAGCTGAACAACATGCGCCGCAAACTCAAAGAAGCCGCGCAGTTTATCGGCAAACGCGAAAAAGAAATTTCTAAGCTCATGCTGGAAATCCGCTCCGAGCACATTAGCGAAAAACGCCGCAACCGCTGCATCGACATGCTTGAAGCCAAGCAAAAAGAAGTGGTTACACGCATCAACAAATTAAACCTCAACCAAAACAAAATCAAACGCTTAACCAACAAGATTAAAAACTTGGCCGACCGTCTGCGCGAAACCACCAACGACATCAACCGCTTTGACGATTATTTTGGCTCGTACGCGCAAGTTAAAAAACTCGTGCACGACTACAAAGCCAAAAAAATCACCGAGCGCGCATTTAAAAAAGCCACTAAATTCTCCCTCGAAGAATTAGAGCGCGCGCTAAGCAACATTGAGGGCATCCGCCGCCGGCACAACCAACTGGTCGAAATGCTGCCCATGAGCGAAAAAGAATTTTTGGCCTTCAATGACCGCATTGTGTTTTTTGAAGATATGATCTTGCAAGACAAGCTAAAACTCATCAAAGCCAACTTGCGTCTGGTGGTATCTATTGCCAAAAAGCACGTCAACTCGAACCTCGAACTTTCCGACCTCATCCAAGAAGGCGGCTTGGGGCTAATGAAAGCGGTGGAAAAATTTGAATACAAACGCGGGTTTAAGTTCTCTACGTATGCCACGTGGTGGATCCGCCAAAGCATCAACCGCGCCATCGCCGACCAGGCCAACACCATCCGCATTCCGGTGCACATGAAAGAGCTTGTTTCTAAACTGACCAAAGTCACCAACAAGTTCCGCCAAGAACACGGCTGCGAGCCGACCATCGAAGATTACGCCAAGTCACTACATCTGTCGGTGGAAAAAGTGAAAAGCGTACTGAAAATCATGCAGGACCCGATTTCTTTATCTACGCCCATTGGCGAGGATGAAGACTCCAACCTCGAAGACTTTATCGAAGATAAAAACGGTCCCAACCCCACGACCGCAGCGGTGGACTTTTTGCGCAAGCAGGAAGTGGCCGACGTGCTGGCGACCCTGTCCGAGCGCGAAGCCAAAATCATCAGCTTGCGCTTTGGCATTGACTCGGGCTATCCGCGTACACTCGAAGAAGTGGGCAAGATGTTCAACGTAACCCGCGAACGGGTGCGCCAAATTGAAGCCAAGGCCATCCGCAAACTGCGTCACCCCAGCCGCACCAAAATGCTCAAAGATTATCAAGGCTAAAAATAAAATCCCCCAGGCGCTAAACCGGGGGATTTTTAAATAGCCCTTGTCTTACTTAGCTTTAAGGGTACCCTTGCCGGAAAACCAGGCATTCAATTTTTCAAAAAATACCCGTTGCGCAAGTTCTTTGGAGCGGGGATCCAGCTCCTCGGGAAATGTGCCGTACGTGGCTTCGCAGCTGGACTTGTTACATTGAGCCGTATAAACCCCCCACCCGTGGGTCCACTCAAAAAGTCCGTAACGGACTAACTTTTTGGAGCCGTATCCGCCGAAATCCCCGTCCAATATAATGCACCCTTTTTCTCCGGCACCAGCCACCACCCTCTTTTTCGCTACCCTTTTATTACTGTCTTCTTCAAAGGTTTTCTTTTCATAGCGCAACACTTTATTCTCTTTCACAACCAGTTCACTGATGCTTTCATAATGGTAGGAAATATAAACGGTTTCTGCGTTTGGACCTGTGCCGATAATAGGGCGGTTTAAGGCGTCGCGTTTGAGGACTTGTGTGAGCGGCGGATTATCGAACACGTCCCATCCGTTTTTATCAAATACAAGCTGCTGTTTCTTTTCCGGTTTACCGTCAGCGGCGTACTGGATGAAATATACGTAAGGCGAGTCGTCCACGATATCGAAAGAAAAAGAATGCGGGCTGTTGGCTACCTTTCCGTGGATATAGTATTGCTTGGATTTTTTATTCAAGCTCTTCCATCCCTTTTCGCCGCCGCGGTTATAATTGCCCATGGCCAAGTCAATCGCCAGCACCAACCCATCCGCATCATCCAGGGTAATCCTTTTGACGTAGTCAGGATTGTCCTCCATGACACTTCCAGCTCTCACCCGCCCGGCATAAGCAGGGCTTGCATTTTTGTTACGGCCTGAATAATATTGGTCGGCCAGTCCCAGCGTATGCCCTATTTCGTGCAGATGCGTGCCATTTATTTTCCCATGCTTAAAATCTACGTCATCCACTAAAGAAACCCGCGCGGACAATCCTTCCTCCAACGTAACACACCCGTACTTATTGCCGTCACAATTCGCTGCGGCTTCTTGCGAAAGCAAAAACAAAACCCGCACGTCCGTGTCTTCGTTGTTGTTCACAAAATTGATGGAAACCTGTTGCGGGAGTTGTTTCAGCAAATCGTCAAATTCCTCCCGGTCTGCTTCGCGCAAGATATCCTCCAGATCATTAAACCACTTGTCATAGAGCTTCTGCACATATTGTTCGTAGGCTTCTTGTTGCTCGCTATGGTGGGGCGCATTTACCTCTACATTAATGGTTTTCCCGTTCATAATTTTCTGCGTTACAAACCACCGCTCCCCTGCCTGCTCACCCGTTTGGTAAACATAACGTTCCATTAGCGCGGCCGGGGCCGCCTGCAATGCAAGCGTCCCACACACACAGAGTAAACCCAAAAGTAATAGGCGTTTCATAACTCTCTCCGCCCTTGCGCAAACGACCTGCCGGTTTTGCTACAAGGATATACTATAAGTATAAGCGGATTTTGATTTTTGTCAAGGCCTACACACTTCGTCATTCCCGCGGGTTAAAATAACGTGTCATCCTGAGGAGCTGTTGCAATAAATAAGCCGTCATTCCCGTGGGCTGTAACCGGGAATCTCCACCTCTCTGAAAACGCAAGGAGGAGATCTCCGATAAAAGCACTCGGAGATGACAATTCTTTGAAATAAAGTGTCATCCTGAGGAGTCTCTGCTCAGGATCCTCACCGCAGACAAAGACGAAAGAGGAGGAGATCCCGGATCAAGTCCGGGATGACATTTTATTTTGTTTGTCATTCCCGTGGGCTGTAACCGGGAATCTCCACCGCATTAAACAACCAAAAGGAGGAGATCCTGAAACAAGTTCAGGATGACAGCGGGGCGCGGTCCGGGATGACAGCGGGGCGCGGTTCAGGAAACTGTCACGCTTAATTAATTGCTACAATACCTATATATGTCTGCGCCTGTGAAAATTCAATACTTAAAAGGCATCGGCCCGGCCAAAGCCAAACTGTTTGAACGGTTGGAAATTGCCACCGTGCAGGATCTGTTGCGCTATTATCCGCGCACGTATCAGGACCGCCGCCTGGGGATGCCGCCTAACGAGTACAACTCCGACGCGCTTATTGTATTCAAAGGCCGCGTACTGCGCACGCAACAAATCCCCGCGCGCAGTGTGCTCATTTTCAAAGCCGTGCTGGAAAACGAAAAAGGCGAACAAGTGGAGTGCACGTGGTTTAAAAAACGCATGTACCGCGCGTTTCGGTTTGACCCGTTTGGGCAGCTCAAAAAAGATTTTTGTATTAATAATGAGGTATGGGTGATCGGCCGCAAAAACGACCGCGGGGCCATGTTTGCTACGCAACTGACCGTGGAAGAAGCGTACGTGGCGGCCGACGCGCTGACTAGTTTGCACGCGGGAAGACTTACGCCCATTTACGCGCTGACCGAAGGGCTCACGAACAAGCAATTTCGGCAATTTATGTATGAAGCGTTGCAATCGGACACGCTCGTCAACACGCCTGAAATTCTGCCTAAAAATCTCCTGCAAAAGCGCCAGCTTTTAAGCGCGCCGCAAGCACTTAAAGCGGTACACTTTCCCAATTCGCTGGCCGAGCTTACCACCGCCCGCGCGCGCCTGGCGTATGAGGAATTTTTGCTTTTGGCCACCGCGTGGGGCATCAAGCGCACGCAGACAAAAATTTTGTCCAAAGATTACAGTTATCAAATTAAGAAAAATCTGCTGACTCCGTTTCGTGAGCAGCTAGGCTTTGAATTTACAAACAGCCAAAAAAAAGTCATCAACGAAATTTTTAAAGACCTCACGTTCCCCCGCCCGATGAATCGGCTTTTGCAAGGGGACGTCGGCTCGGGCAAGACGGTGGTGGCGCTTTGTGCCATGCTGCTGGCGGTAGAGAACGGATACCAAGCCGCTCTCATGGCCCCAACGGAAATTTTAGCCGAGCAACATTTTTTGACGTTCAAGCGTATGCTAAAAGGACTGCCCGTGAAAGTGGCGATATTAACCTCGAGCACCAAGGCCGCGGCTAAAAAGAAAATTTTGCAAGATCTTGCCGATGGGAAAATTGATATTTTAGTGGGCACGCATGCGGTCATCCAGGACGGGGTACAATTTCACAATTTGCGCCTGGCCGTGATTGACGAACAGCACCGCTTCGGCGTTAAACAGCGCAGTAAACTTAAAGAGAAAACCAGCAAGCTAGATCTCTTAACGATGACCGCCACGCCCATCCCGCGCACCTTGGCGCTGGCGTTTTACGGAGACTTGGATGTGTCTACGCTTAGCGAATTACCCCCCGGCCGCCAACCGATTATTACCGAGTGTGCTACTTCCAAATTAGCCTACGACCGCGTGCGCAGTGAGGTGGAAAAGGGGCGCCAGGCGTATATCGTGTTTCCGCTCATCGAACAGAGCGAAAAGATTTCCGCCAAGGCCGTGACCGAAGAATTTGAGAAACTCAAAAAAGTGTTCCCGCAATTTCGTTTAGCGGTGCTCCATGGGCAAATGAGCCAGGCTGAAAAGGAAAAAATCATGGCCGATTTTGCCGCGCATCAAACCGATATTTTAGTGGCTACGCCCGTCATCGAAGTAGGCATTGATGTCAAAAACGCGACGGTGATGATCATTGAAAACGCCGAG
The DNA here is from genome assembly GCA_045595305.1 of Elusimicrobiaceae bacterium. Classification (GTDB taxonomy): domain Bacteria; phylum Elusimicrobiota; class Elusimicrobia; order Elusimicrobiales; family Elusimicrobiaceae; genus Avelusimicrobium. The sequence continues at coordinate 58,920 of JAZOAE010000017.1, read as the reverse complement.
CGTTTTGGCTTGGCCAGCTTGCACCAACTGCGCGGACGCGTGGGCCGCGGGGAGCATGAAAGTTATTGTGTACTCGTGCCGCAGCACGCCGGAAGCGTAGCCAAAGAGCGCGTCGACATTATTTGCGCCACGCGCGACGGATTTAAAATCGGCGAGCGCGATATGCAACTTAGAGGACCGGGCGAAATTTTGGGCACGCGCCAAAGCGGGGAGCTCGAATTTAAAGCCGGAGACATTTTTAAGGACCGCGACATTTTGTACTGGGCCATTGAAGACCGCGACGAACTGTTGGCGGCGGACCCTTCGCTTTCTGCGCCCGAACACGCGGCTTTCAAACGTAAATTGCAAGAGTTATATCAAGAGAATTGGCACTTAATTGACTTGTCGTAAAACGCACCTACTTAAAGTAACAAGTAGACGTCACATTTTCCCCACAGAATCGCTTACAGAAGGGCGCCCGGAACAAGCATTTCCATTCTCCGGCGTGTTCATCAGTAGAATTTTTGGAATAGTATACCAGACGTGCACCCAGTATGTCATAGATAAAAAAGAATCCGTTATCCAGGCGTATTTGCATCGTTACATCGTTAATAGTACAGGTCAACAGGTTTCCGTTCCATCCTGTGCAGACCGATGTTTCGATATCTACCTCTTTCCACTTCGCAGGGAATGTGCCGTTTGTGGTATATGCCAGCTCCCACTGGCGGGCTGCTTGGCGTAAAAAAACTTCTATGTTTGCAAATTTGGCATTGGTAACGGCTTTTTGATATTGCGGCAGGGCAATCGCCGCTAAAATACCAATGATAAGTACGACGACTAGCATTTCAATAAGCGTAAATCCTTTTATATTCTCTTTATAACAACTCTTTTTCATAGCCAGGTATCCCCCTATTTATACAAAAACAAAATCGCGTATAACCCAGTATAAGAAAAAAAAAAAAACAATTCAAGCGCTATTTATTTTTGGATAGCAAGGAAACGACAATAAATAAGGTGGAGATCCCCGATAGCGACACTCGGGGATGACAAAATGAAATAAAGGCATCATTCCAAACTTGATTTGGAATCTTCCACGCACGCCGTGGTTGTACCGTTGCAAAACGACAGGCGTTGTGTTACAAAACAACACGACCTATTTGCAAAATTGATACAATATATAGGTAGCAACTTAGCCGCACGGCGCGCAAAACGCCCCGGCATCAGGAGAAAACTGTGAAAAAATATACTGCTGAATTATTAGGTACGTTTGTACTTACCCTCTTTGGCTGCGGATCGGCTGCCATCGCGGGTGCGGCGCTAGGCACGTTAGGGATTGCCTTTGCGTTTGGTTTGTCTATCGTGGCGATGGCCTATGCCATTGGCGATATTTCCGGCTGCCACATCAACCCGGCTGTTTCCTTGGGCGTGTGGATGAGCGGCAAAATGACCACCAAAGATTTTTGGGGATATGTAGTAGCCCAATGTTTGGGCGCACTGTTGGCCGCGTTGACCTTGGCTGCCATTATCAATATGACCAACTTGGGCGGTATTGCCGTAACCGGATTAGGTGCTAACGGATACGGGGCTGCTTCTTCCATCGGGCTCACCGCCTGCGGTGCGTTAATCGTCGAGGCTATCTTGACCTGTATCTTTGTGCTGACCATTTTGGGCGTAACCTCCAGTGAAAAAACCGCCGCGATTGCCGGCTTAGTCATCGGCTTGACGCTCACGTTTGTACACATCATGGGCATCCCGCTCACGGGTACTTCCGTCAACCCGGCCCGCAGCTTTGGGCCTGCCTTAGTGTTGGGCGGACAAGCTTTGTGCCAACTATGGGTATTTATCGTGGGGCCGTTTATCGGCGCTGCGTTAGCTGCCTTGATTTGGAAAGGTTTCAATAAAGCCGCCAAATAATTGCTTTAGTCGTTAGAAAACCCCCGCTTTGTGCGGGGGTTTTTAGTTGGAAAGAGGAGGAGATCCTGAATCAAGTTCAGGATGACAAGTCTTTAAAATAAAGTGTCATCCTGAGGAGTCTCTGCTCAGGATCCCCACCGCATTAAACAACCAAAAGGAGGAGATCCCGGATCAAGTCCGGGATGACATTTTATTTTGTTTGTCATTCCCGCGGGTTGTAACCGGGAATCCCCACCGCTTTGAAAACACAAGGTGAAGATCCCGCAACCCTGCGGGCCGCCAACCTCGGGGATGACACGCTATATACTATCAATTATTTGGACAGCGTATTTTCGCCTTCGTAGTCAATCACATAATAATCGGCGATGTTGCGTTTTTGGACTTGCTGATCCAGTGAGTGCAACTCCTCAATAGCCGCCGTGGGAAAGCCGGCTTTGTGCGCCGTTTCCAAGGCGTGCAACGCATCTTCGGCCACCAGCGTGCGCTCTTTAGCCGTGCCTAAACGTTTGAGGGCCGCTTCATACACTTTGGGGCTCGTCTTGCCGACGCCCACTTCATCACAAGTAATGATAAATTCAAAATAATCCAACATCCCCAAACGCTTGAGGGCGGCCTGGGCAAATTCGCCGTGCGAAGCCGTGGCCACGGCCATTTTGACCCCTTGCGCTTTTAGCCGCGCAAGTTGTTCCCCCACGCCGGGCATGGGCTGTATTTCGTTATAGTAACGGTTTTTAATGGGCTCAAGGGTTTTTTCTAAAATCACTTCGGGTGGCTCGGGCAAGTTGTACATCTCTTTGACGTAATTCGCCCCGTCCATCAGTGACATTGTTTCCAGCTTGGCCTGTAAATCAGCCGCGGGCTCAATGCCGATTGAACGCAAGTAATTCACGCCCGAATCTTCCCACGCCCATAACGAGTCCAACAGCGTTCCGTCTAAATCAAAAATGACTGCGTCGATTTCTTGTTTAGCGGGAAATTGCCGGCTACGGTATGCCTTAATACGCGGCAACGATTGGCGCTTTGCCAGGGCTCTTTGCAAATGCAAATTCGTCTTGGAAATAGCGGTCTGGTGTTGCGCGGAAAGGATATATTCTTTAGTGGATGGAAGCGGGCGAATTACACGCCGGTTGGCACGGTCGATGGCGCGCAGATCGGGCCGTTTGACCCGAACGGTCATCCTGCGCATGGGCCGTTTGAACGGACGGCCGGTGCGCCGCAGACGAATTCCGCACGCATCACTGCTGCCTACGACCAGTAAACCCACCGTTAAAATGAGTAAAGAAACTACGCGCTTCATACTTTTATTTTAAATTTTTTTGACACGAAACTCAAAATAAATTGGCCGAAAATTGACGCGAAAAGTTATAATAAAATGATGCCCGACAAACCCGAAATTATTGAAGCTGAAATTGTGGAGGACTTTTCCACTGAGAACGTTAAGCGCGCTACGCTCAGTGACGGCGAGCCGCTGCGCCCGACAGTTATCCGCGCCAATGAGCCACCTCCCTGGCATACGCCCGGCGATCACGCACGCCCCAAAGGGGACCTAGGAGGGATGCTCGGCGGATTTTTAACATTGGCCGTCGGGTTTTTGGTCACCGTATTTATTTTGATTGTATCGGTGTGTATTGTGATCCCCTTTACGCTTATCTTGCGCGCGCTGGGGATGCGTAAGCACAGTTAGTGCTTGCGGAATTTCAGGCAGAATAACGCGCAGCCTAGCAGCGCCCCCAAAGTATCCATCAGCATATCTTTTTGAGCGTCCCAAATATCCCCTTGCGAGCCTAAGAACGCCAAGCCGGCACTGCCGCCGTCAATCTCGGCATAGGTCCACTCGATTAGTTCCCAAAAGTTCGCCAGTGCCATGATGAAAATAATACCTGCAAGCGCGGCCCACTTAAAAGAAGAAACGATTTTTTTGCGCCACACAAATTCACTGACCAGCAGTCCGCTCACTCCGATAGTAAAGTGTGCCAGACGGTCATAGTGATTGCGCGCAAAACCGAAAAATTGCGTGACGTGTTCAAACGGTACGCGCTCAAAAGTATAACACGCGCCGATAATCTGCAAGAAACAGAAAAAGAAAATCACAAAATAAGACAGGTTTGAGAACTGAAATTTTTTGTACGTAAGCCCAAAAAGCAGCATCAAAAATAACGCGCTGGCGTATTCGGTCCACCACACTTGCATATCGTAGGCGTGCGTGAAAGACCACACGGTTTCAATTAGTAAAATACCCAACAGCACGAGTAGAAATTTAGTTTGTTTTTTCATACAGCTATTATATATCTTTTGCGGAATTTTTAGATGTCCGAGTGCGCGCATGCTACGAATTTGGTATAATAATAAGGCTGATTAAACCCGCACACCGTTTTCTTGGAGAGGTGGCCGAGCGGTTTAAGGCACAGTCCTGGAAAGACTGCATACGGGAAACCGTATCGAGAGTTCGAATCTCTCCCTCTCCGCCAGTTTTCTTACTAAAACACACTATTTCTTTGTTGCTCAAATGCTTGAATACCTCGGCGCTGCCGCGCCGCTTCGCACAGTATACTTCGCATTTTCGCGCCTAGAACTAGCGTGTTTTATTTTGAAAACTCCGTTGCCTTGGGAAAATTTCCGTCAGGAAATTGACGCAGGACGAACTCTCTCCCTCTCCGATGAATTTAAAAAGCACCCGCAAGGGTGTTTTTTTAATTCATAGTGAGAAATGGAAGCGGCATAAACTGCTTTATGCCGCGTAGAGATTCGAAGCCCGCAGCGTTGTTTTTGTTTGAGCGTGCGTAAGCCGCGAAAGGCAAAAACCGCGAGGGCGGTTCCGGGCGCAATTTCCGTCAGGAAATTGACGCAGGACGAACTCTCTCCCTCTTTCTAGCGTGTTTTATTTTGAAAACTCCGTTAACTTGCGCTGTCGCGAGCGCCGCACGTCAGCAAGGCGACTTGTGACCGAATCTCTCTTTCTAAAACCCCGTTAGGGGGTTTTTATTTGTAGTGTTTAATTTTGAGAATTTTGTTGTTTCTGCCTGGCTTGCTCAATCAAAGACATTACAAAATCTAAATCTTTTGAATAAAAATTGGAAATAGTCAAATCTCGTCTTGTCTCAAATGAACTGGGAGCAATTCGATCGGCCAACGCTTCCGGTATAGCATCTTTAATGATCAAGTTGTTTTTAGAACGCTCGATAGTATACTGCACATAAGGAACACAAAAAGATTTTTTTCCTCTGCTGAGAAACAAGGCCTTTTCGCATATACTCATCCATGCCGAAGGCAATAGCATTTTCTTGGGAACGCCTGGAGAAACTACGTAATGAACCGAAGTTTTCTTTAAGATGGGGCCATATTCTTTTTCTAATGCGTCATAATCCCGCGCAAAAAGTGCCTCAAACAAATCTTTATCAAGCGAGTAACCAAAACCTATAGCGAAAACAGGAACTGCTAAAAGGACCGAAAAAATTGCTCCAAAAATAGCTCCTGCGCGGCCATTGTCGTGGTAACCCGCATAAATAAGCCCGCAACATACTAAGGCCCATATCAACAAACACACCCAAAAAACTTTCTTTCTCATAACATTTCTCCCTTTGCATATTGTAGCAGTTTTTCTTACCCATCAATTAAAACCCCCGACGGGGGGTTTTTAATTTTGCGTTTGTTTCAATACTACCCGCTTGATTAAATCTAGCTTGTCTTTAGGGATAACTATCCCGAAGCTGTCCGCATCTTCATCTTGCGCAGCCACGTCTGCGTACGCTTTTGCTGTCAACCAGGCCTCCATGCTTTTACCTACTTCTTTGTCAAACGCACGCGCTTTTGACTTTTTCCCCGCTGCTTGCGCTTCTATTTGTTTTTCAATATTTTCACTGATCTGCAGGTCTAACTTGTCGGCTTTTTCTTCCCACTCTTCCTGCAGCAGTTGCCCCCTCTTGTTGAGGTATGGTGTGCTTGGAATGTTAATCACCAATTCTGCGCGATACGCTGTTTCTTCTTTCAACTTCATATACTGTGGCTCATAGGGGATCCACTGGGCGTACCCCGAGCAACCGACAATCATCCCCTGCTCGTAAATATCTAACCGCAGATTATCAAAAGTAAACAACTGTTTCCCTTTTTGGGCATATCCTTTCAAATCGCGCAGCGTATCCAGCGGATGCGGATGTCGCTGCTTTAAAGCTTTGTATTTTTCCGCGAACAAAAACTTTGCGTTCCTTCGACCGGCGTACCAACCAATAAGCAGCGCTCCCACTATCAAAACGATTGTTGCGATCGCTACATCTTCCTTCAACCAGGTAGTAAATTTTGTGATGAGTTCCAACAAAAAGAATTTAATTGCCATATATCCTCTCTTTCCGTATGAATTAAAACTACCCGCCAGCGTGCTTTTATTTTCGGGAAAATATGGCGCGCCTATTTGGCGGGGGCGGTTTTCCCTTTGATAATAATGCGCTCCACCATATCGGCAGGATCGTCCACGCTGGCCGGGTTTTCTTTCCACAACTTAATGTAAATTTCCCGGTCCTGCGTACTGGTCTGCGTATCTTCCTGAAAGTCCAACATGGGTTGATGCGGCGAGCCGTTATTGCATCCGCCGCTTGCTCTGCAACTGCTCCCCACGTGAATAAAATTCTCCAGTTTTGCGACCTGGGTAGCGGCGTTTGGCTGATTGACAAACTTCAACTTATAACTGGATTTTGAAAGATCCACGTACATGTATGGGTATCCCAAATCGCGCGCGTTAAGCCCGTTGAACGTATAATAAGCGTATGTATTAATCAGCGGAAACGGAAGATTCAAATAGGTAACGGTGATTTCTTTTTGCGGGCCGTCATACGCAATCTTTTGGATGAGCAAATTGGTATCTGCACGCGTGCACCAACTGGCTTTTTGAGGATATGGGAAAGGCATCTCCAAGGCAATCAGCGCCGTAGGGTTATTGATAAACCGGGTCTCCTCAGAAGGGCCTTGTGTGTAGCTTTTGTTATTTTGAATATCCCAACACGCGTTGAGCGCAATCCATGGCTTATGGGATTCGATTCCGCCAAAAACCTCTTGCGACGGCTCATAATCTTCCCGCGCAAACGGGGAAGCCGCCACCGCTTCTTTGCGCAGTTTAAATACATCGGCTTTGGAAGCCCCGCTCAAAGCAACCGGCGGGCGTACCCCGGTGGCAGATGCATCTGCTAAAATATCTTGTTTAGAATCGGCAGGGAATTGCGGCGCTTGCGCACGGGTGGAGTGATTTTGCCTGGAGGCAGCACTTTGCGTGGTTTGCGTTGTTTCAACAGCAGAACGTTTAGAAGAAGCAAAAAATTTACGCACATCGTTCAAAGCCGGCTTGACGAGCAAGTAACACAACAATAAACAAATAATCTCCGCCACTATCAAAAGGACTAATACTGTTCGATTTTTCATACGCATCGTTTTCCCAAAAATATTTTATATCCCTAGTATTCTAACAAAAATAGTAAAATATAGATAGGTCACGCGTGAAGTCACATCACGCAATTTTAAAAGACCTAGGAGTACAATATGTTACCTAAAGCGTATGAACCGCAAGAAGTAGAAAAAAAACTCGCGGATAAATGGCAAAATGCCCACTTGTTCGCCGCCAAAGCAGACCCCAATAAAAAACCTTTTGTTATCGTTATCCCGCCGCCCAATATCACCGGCGCACTGCACATGGGTCATGCTTCCACTAACACGCTGCAAGACGTGCTCATCCGCGCACACCGCATGTTTGGCGAGGACGCCTACTGGGTGCCCGGCACGGACCACGGCGGTATTGCTACCCAAAACGTCATTGAGAAAAAACTGGCTAAAGAAGAACACAAATCCCGCCACGATTTAGGCCGCGAAGAATTTTTGAAAGTTGTGTGGGATTGGTACCACGAGTGCGGCAACGCTATTTTCACGCAATTTCGCAAAATGGGCTGGGCGTTAGATTTAAGTGACATCCGCTTTACCATGGATGAAAAACGCGCCCGCGCCGTCTATGACTGTTTTAAACAATGGTGGGATAAAAAATATATCTACCGCGGCAAACGCCTCATCAACTGGTGTGTGCGCTGCTCGACCGCTTTGTCTGACATTGAAGTAGAACACGAACAACATAGCGGCAAACTCTGGCACCTTCGCTACAAAGGCGAAGACGGCAGCGACGGTATTGTGATTGCCACCACCCGCCCCGAAACCATCTACGCAGACGCCGCCATTGCCGTCAATCCCAAAGACAAACGCTTTGAAAAAATGGTCGGCAAGAAAGTCATCATCCCGCTAGCCAACCGCGCGATCCCGATTATTGCCGACGAAGCGGTGGAAATGGAATTTGGAACGGGCGCTCTCAAAATTACTCCCGCGCACGACGCGACCGACTACGAAGTTGGCAAACGCCACAACTTGCCCATTATGAGCGTCATTAACGATAAAGGCAAGATGGTCAACTGCCCCGAAAAATATGTGGGCATGGACCGCGAACTGTGCCGCAAAGAAACCGTCAAAGATTTAGACGCCGCGGGACTGCTGGTCAAAGAAGAAAAATACAACAACGCCGTTTCTACGTGCTACCGCTGCGGCAGCGCGATTGAGCCGTTTATGAGCGAACAGTGGTTTGTGAAAATGGACGAAATTGCCGCGCCCGCTATTAAAGCGGCCGAAAGTGGCGAGTTGCAATTTCACCCGGCCAACTGGAAAAACCCGTTTTTAAATTGGCTTAAAAACATCCAAGATTGGTGCATCTCGCGCCAGATTTGGTGGGGCCACCGCATCCCCGTGTGGTACTGCCGTGATTGCAGCAAGAGCGGCCTTACGTTTGCCACCGATTTACAAGGCAAAGAACAACTGACCAAAGTGTCATTTGAAGACGGCGCAAAGCCGATTGTTTCCTTTGACAAACCCGCGCAGTGTCCGCATTGTCACGGGCACGATTTGGTGCAAGACCCCGACGTATTGGATACTTGGTTTTCTTCCGCGTTGTGGCCGATGTCGGTCTTCGGCTGGCCGGAAAAAACACCCGAAATGGCGCACTTTTATCCTACCAGCGTGATGGTGACCGGGTACGAAATTTTGTACCTGTGGGTAGCCCGCATGGTAATGACGGGGCTTAACTTTACGGGCAAACTCCCCTTCAAAGATGTGTATTTGAACGGAATCATCCGCGATAAATCCGGCCAAAAAATGAGTAAATCCAAAGGCAACGTCATTGATCCTCTCGATATGACCGCCAAGTACGGTACCGACGCGGTGCGCTTTTCACTCTTAATGCAAGCCGTGCCCAGCAAAGATATTCCGTATAGCGAAGAAAGTATCACGGGTGCGCGCAACTTCTGCAACAAGCTCTACAACGCTTCGCGCTTTATCTTGATGAATATGGAAGGCATCAAGGGCCCGCTTGCCATGCCCGCAGACGTCAAAGAGCTGGCTGATGTGTGGATTTTAGACCGCTTCACCGCCGCGATGAAAACCGCACGCGAAGGCATCGAAAAATACAACTTGGCCTTAAGCTCTAACGCGCTCTACCACTTTTTGTGGGATGATTTCTGCGATTGGTATATTGAACTGGCCAAGCAGCGTTTCCAAACGGCCGACAAAGAAAAAGTAATGGCGCTATGCGTGCACATCCTTTATAATACGCTCAAAGCCCTCCACCCGTTCATCCCGTTTGTGACCGAAGAAATTGCCGCCAGCTTGCGCCCGTATGTAGGGGCCAAAGAGGAGTTTTTACTCAACGACACCTACCCCACGGTCAATGCCGCGTGGATCAACCAAGAAGCACAGTGCAAAATGCAAGTGGTGCAAGGTGTAACTAAAGAAATCCGCACCATCCGTAGCCAATTTAATGTGCCGCCGGCCTTGAAAATTTCCGCGGTCATTTCCGCCAAGAACGAAGAAGACCTGGCCATCGTGCGCGCGTATGAAAACTACATCAAACTGATGGCTAAAGTGGAAAATTTGACCGTGGGCGTCAACGAGCAAAAGCCCGCGCAAACCGCCACGGCTACCTTTGAAAACTTGGCCATTTATGTGCCGCTGACCGGGCTGATTGACTTTTCCAAAGAGCAAAGACGCTTGGAAAAAGATATGGCCTTGGCCAAGGCCAATATCGCTTCGCGCATGGCACGCTTGTCGCAGGAGAACTTCCTTAAGCACGCCCCGCAGGAGCAAATCGATAAAACCAAAGCCGAACTGGCGGCTGCCGAGTTAGCCTTGGCACAGGCTACCGCGGCCTTAAAGGACCTTGCTTAATGAAAAAACTGCTTACCGTCATAGGGTGTTGCACACTCGCGCTGGGCGTTAGCGCCCAGGTAACGGACTGGAAAGTGGCTACTAAGTACGATAAAAAATCGGCTAAAGAGCAACTGACCAAACGCTTTACGCGCTACGTTACGTTTGACACGCAATCGAATCCCGACGCAAACAAAGTGCCCAGCACGCCCGGACAAGTGCAACTGGCCAAAGAGCTGGCCAAAGAGCTTAAAAAGTACGGGGCCAAAAACGTGCAAATAAGTTCCCACGCCATTGTAACGGGCGAACTACCCGCCACGTCGAATAAACCGGCACCCACCGTGGCCTTTATTGCACACATGGATACCGCGCGGGAAGTTTCGGGCAAAGACGTCAAGCCCCAAACGCACAAGGATTATAAAGGCGGCGATATCGTCATCAACGCGGAGCATAACATTGTTATTAACGCGCAAAATTCCCCCCAACTGGCGCAAGCCATCGGGCACGATATTATTACTGCCTCGGGCGGCACCCTCTTAGGCGCCGACGATAAAACCGGCGTGTCAATCGTGATGACCATGGTGCAATACCTTTACGATCACCCCGAATTTGTACACGGCCCGGTTAAAATAGCTTTTACGCCTGACGAAGAAATCGGCACCGGAATTGATACGCTCGATGTGGCCAAGTTTGGCGCAGATTATGCCTATACCGTCGATGGGGGCGCGTTGGGAGAACTGACCAACGAAACCTTTACCGGCAAAGCGTTTAAAGCCGTGTTTACCGGAAACCGCGCGGTGCATCCGGGGTTTGCGATGAACTCTCCCTTTGAAGACAACGTGCTCATGGCGTCGGACTTTCACACGCTCTTGCCGCGCCAATCCCGCCCGGAAACCACTTCCGGCCGGCGCGGATATATTTATTTGGACATCTTCCACACGCAGGGAGATACCACCACCGTGGAAGGCATTTTACGTGCGTTTAGCGATGCAGAAATGGATACGTTACTCGCGCAACTTAATCAAGCCCTCAGAACTGTTAAAGCGATGCATAATAAAGGTACGGCTACGCTGGAAGTAACCGATGAGTACCGCAACTTTAACGAAAAACTCCCCCCGCTCATGGTAACCTTGGCGCAACAGGCCATGACGCAAGAAGACATTAAACCCGTGCTGCATGCAGCCCGCGGGGGCACGGATGGATCTATCCTTTCGTTTAAAGGACTCCCCACGCCCGACTTGTTTGCCGGGCAATTCAACATACATAGCGAGCGCGAATATGCTGACGTTGATGTAATGGAAGCCAGCTTGCGCACGGTACTGCGTCTAATCAGCTTGTGGGAAATGCAAACCAAAAACTAACGCATTTTATAATACGTTGCACACAAAAGGCCCAATATCAAATTGGGCCTTTTTGACCCCTTGCGCACGGCTTTGAAATCTTATTACAATACAACTATGTATTTAATTTAAGGAGATCTTCTATGCACAAAAAAATACTTGCCCTACTTATTAGTTTCCTAGTTGCCAGCGCCTCTTTTGCAACTACCCCCAACGGTGTAATCTATACGCGGAAAAATTTGGTCAACCCGCGTTCCAACAACAGGTTGGAAGAAAGCATCACCCGCAAAATGCAAAAGCAGCAGACAAATTCCATCCGTTCTTTGGCAGCCGCTTACCGCCCCGCTTTAATGGAACGCTTTTTAAAGTACGTCTCCTACAACCGCCAAAGCAGTGAAACCGAACCCATCACCGCCGATGAAATTGCAACTGCTCATAAATTATATGACGAAATCAAAGCCATGGGGCTTGATGTCACTCTTTCCGAGCACTATTATATTTTTGTAGAAATTCCTTCCAACATCAGCCGTGACGTGCCCGTCTTAGGTTATAGCGGACACTATGATGTAACCCCCGGAATTGAAGCCAATAACGTTAACTCGCGCGTAATTTCCGCCTATAACGGCAAACCCATTGCGTTAGAAAATAACCAGGTCATCGATCCGACTTCCACCCGCGACACTTACTTATCCCAACAAGTTGGTAAAACCGTTGTTACTTCCGATGGAAATACGATCTTAGGGGCCGATGATGGCGCAGGGCTAAGTATCTTGATGACTTTCTTACAGACTTTGGTCGAGAACCCCACTATTGCTCACGGGAAAATACAAATCGTACTTGCCCCTAACGAGGATGTAGGACGCGCCGCTGAATTTGTAGAAGAAACCCCCTACCGCCCGGATATTGCTTTTGACTTTGACGGCGGTTCGAACGGACGCGTGGCTACGGAAAACTTTAACGCCCGCCAAGAAATTCTGGTTGTGGAAGGCGTCCCCGGGCACCAATCATATGCGGCCACCAACGGGTATCGAAATGCCTGGTTACCGGCCTGCAAATTAGCGCTTGCGGTCTGCCCCGAAGAAACGCTGCCCAACTACAGCACCGGACGTACCGGCTATGCCGAACCACACCATATGTATCCGTTTGAAGATAAAATATACAAGGCAGCCATAGACATCCGTCTGCGTGATTTTGATGCCGCAGTCATGGATGCGTGGGAAGCAAGAACCGACGCAATTGCTGCCCAAATTGCCAAAGAAGAGAAAGTGAAAATTACCCGCATCATGATTGATAATTACAGAAACGTTGCGGAATGTGCCTTCCCTGCGGCTTTGGAAATCACCCAAAACGCCGCCAAAACCATCAACCTCAAAATCAATCTTGAAAGTGTCCGCGCGGGAACGACCGCTTCTATGTTTGTAACCAAAGGGATTGTGGGCGCCTATACGATTTTTACCGGGCAGAACAACCCGCATAACTATACCGAGTGGCTTAGTGAAGAAGATATGTACTTCTCCTATTTGCTCTCGCTCAGTTTAATGCAAGAAGTAGCTAATTACGTCCCCGGCAAATAACTATGCAGCTTTTACTGGCAACAGGCAACACGCATAAAATCAGTGAACTCAGGCGCGTGTTGCCTGTCTCTTTGCCAAACGGCGAAGGGATTACCTACAAAAGTCTGCGCGATTTTCAGCTGACCTTGCCGCCAGAAACCGGAACGACCCTGGCGCAAAACGCCCAGCTAAAGGCCACGTACGCGGCCCGGCAAAGCGGACTTGTGGCCCTTTCGGATGATACTGGGCTTGAAGTAGATTTCTTGCACGGGGCACCCGGGGTACATACCGCCCGCTATGCAGGCGATGCCTGTGACGCTGCTGCTAACAATCAAAAACTCTTGCAAGCCCTCAAAGATGTTCCGCACAAAAAACGCACCGCCCGCTTTATTACCGTGGCGTGCATTGCTTGGCCGGACGGGCGCGTTAAACTATTTGAAGGAATTTGCAACGGACACATCGCGCAAGAATACCACGGTACAAACGGTTTTGGCTATGACCCGATTTTTGTGGTAGATGAAGTGGGCAAATGTTTTGCGCAACTTTCTGCCGATGAAAAAAACGCCGTTTCCCACCGGGGGCGTGCGTTTCAAAAAGTCAGCGACTTCTTACTCACCAACAATTTCTAATTTTACTTATCTGAAATACGCGGGAATAACGCTTTATGTTATTACGTCATCCCCGAGCGTTTTTATCGGGGATCTCCTCCGCTTTAAACAATCCAAGGTGGGGATTCCCGATTACAACTTTCGGGAATGACACATTATATTCGAGCAAGTGAGCAACAAAGTATCAGCGGGAATTAGGCCGCAATACGCGGGAAGAGCGGTTCGTACTTTTCAATCGGCCCCGCTGCCAAGCGTTTACTCATTTCTTCCCCGATCGTGGGCATAAAGGGCGTAATCCATTTTGCCACTTGGCGCTCACACGCAATTACTTCCAATAAAATTTTAAGCGCGGCTTGCGGATCGGTCTTAGCAAGTTCCCAAGGTTTAGTGTCAGCAATTTTTTTGTTCAAGTCTGCCGAATAGCTGTAGATTTGCTCGAGCACTTTATCAAAAGCCAGTTCTTCATACGCGCGGTCAATGGCGGCCTCTGTAGCGGCGGTTTTCTCAACCACTTCTATGTCTACATCAATCACCTGTGGCAATTCCGGTTGCTGCTTGGCCACCATATTGAGCGTACGTGAAAGCAAATTGCCGATGTTATTGGCCAGATCAGCATTGTAGCGGTTTTTGAAGCTGGTCATCGAAAAATCGCCGTCCTGCCCAAAAGGCACTTCGCGAAATAAGAACGCGCGCACCGGGTCGACGCCGTATTTAGCACCCAGCTGCGCCGGGTCAATCACGTTACCCAATGTTTTGGACATCTTTTCCCCTTCTACAGTCCACCACCCGTGTGCAAATACTTTTTTAGGCAGCGGCAAGCCCAATGCCATCAGCACCGCCGGCCAAATGACCGAGTGAAAACGGAAAATTTCTTTGCCCACCATGTGCAAATCGGCCGGCCATAAATCCTCAAACTTATCTGCTCTGATCAAAGCCAATTTTTCTTGATGTTCGGTCTTGTCTCCCTCGCACAAGAGGGTGCCAACCCCGGCCGCAGAAATATAGTTGATAAGCGCATCAAACCACACATAAATCGTGTGCGCGGGATTACTCTTTACAGGCACGCCCCATTTTACTTTGGTACGTGTAACGGACAAATCGCGCAGCCCGCCTTTGACAAAATTGATAATTTCGTTGGCACGATACTTGGGGGATAAAATTTCCGGATGTTCTTCATAATACATCAACAGGGGCTTTTCATAACGCGAGAGTTTAAAGAAATACGTTTCTTCGTGCACTTCGGTTAAGGGCTTTTTATGCACAGGGCAGATACCACCGGGGAGCATTTCACTCTCATCGTAATATTGTTCGCACGAAACGCAGTATTTACCGGAATATGAGCCCAAGTAAATATCCCCACTTTTGAGTAGTTTTTCAAAAATTGCTTGCACCACATGCTCATGCGCGGGATCGGTCGTGCGGATAAAAGCATCATAAGAAATATTAAGCGTTTTCCATAGTGCGCGGTACTTGGCGGATACTTCATCTGCCCACGCCTTGGGAGATACCCCTTTGGCGGCGGCAGACTTTTCAATGTTGGCACCGTGTTCATCCGTACCGGTTAAAAAGCGCACATCTACCCCTTTTTGGCGGTAATGGCGAGCCAAAATATCACACGCAATGGTGGTATATGCGTGCCCCAGGTGCGGCACAGAATTTACATAGTAAATAGGAGTAGTAATGTACTTCTTCTTTGTCATAATTTCCTCTTAAATTTTAATATCAAGTCCATCCAGGCTCATCAGTGCGGTCTCCAACACTAACGCGGGCGACACGTTCCGCCCGATACTGCGTTTATACGTAGCAAATTTATCTAACGCATGTTGCAATGCTATACGGCGTGTGCCCTCAGCTTGCGCCCATTGATTATGCAAGGCCATCACCAATACATCCAGCACCGCTTGCGCTTCTTTGCGAGCTGTAGCCGCTGTGCGCGAGAGCCCCGCCACTACTTGCATGGACGCTTGTACCGAGCCAAACCCGCCTTCTTCCAACAACGCCAATGCCTGTGCGGCTTGCAACGCACCGGTTACACTCCCCCCGCTATATGCGGCCGCACGAGAAGGATTTTCCAACTCACTGGCGTGGATTTTAAGTAACTGCTCCACCTGTGCCTGCCCCAGCGGCGCAAACAACAACGGCTGACAACGCGATAAAATCGTTCCCAACATCATCGCCCGTTTGGAAGTGATCAAAATCCATACGGTTTTAGCGGGCGGTTCTTCAATAAATTTGAGCAAGGCGTTCGCGGCGGCCCCTTGCATGGTTTGGGCTTGGTCAATAATGAGTACTTTCCAGCCGGACAGTGCCGCTTTTTGTTGAGCTTTGGCTGTTACGCTACGGATGGTATCTACGCTTAAGTGCTGCTGTTTGGCAAGTTCTTTTTCAAGTTCTTCCGCATCGGTATTGTCTTTTAAATTTAACCGCGCTTGATACAAAAAATCAACTACCGTTACATCCGGGTGCGTACCTTTTTCAATGGCCAAGCAGCTTGGGCAGGCGCCACACGCTTCCCCGTTTTGACGGGAAAAATAATCTTCACAATTAAGTGCTTTGGCAAATTCCAGGGCAACTTTGCGTTTACCAATTCCCTCGGGGCCGCAAAAGAGCAATGCACCGGGAACACGGTCCTCGCGTACTAATTTTTGTAAATAATGGGTGGCTTTCTCTTGCCCTAGAATATCACTAAACATCAGTCTATAATCTTACATTTGTGCAACAGATCTGCTACTTCCTGCGCAATCATATCTACATTTTTATCCGCGTCAATGAGGTACGCATTTTTGGTTTTCTTGGTGAGCTCTAGATACCCCTGACGCATTTTTTGTCGGAAAGAAAGATCTTCTTTCTCCAACCGGTCTGAGAATAAATACTCACCGCGCTGTGTGAAATACTTATCCGACATTAAGAATACAAGCGTTAAATCCGGTACGAGTCCCAACGTGGCGATTTTATTGAGCGTAGCAATGGTTTTCAGGTCAATATTCCGTCCGTACCCTTGATAGGCACAGGTAGACATTGTATAGCGCTCGCAAAGGACAATCTTTCCTGCTTCCAGGGCGGGCAAGATTTTTTCTTGTGTGTGCTGTGCGCGCGAAGCTTCATACAAAAACAACTCCGCCATGGGACGCACATCCAAGTTGGGTTCCAACACAATTTGTCGAATTTTTTCTGCTGTTTCCGTGCCGCCGGGTTCCCGCGTTAAAATAACGTCTTTACCATGTTCCAAAAGCGTGTTTAGAAGTAATTTAGCTTGCGTGGATTTACCACAGCGATCCGGCCCTTCAAGTACAATAAACTTTCCTTTCATACGTCTAATTAAGTCCTTCTTGCGAGGTAATAATTTCCAATTTCGGCCGGGGCCCATGCGTCCAGGCCGAGGCTTTGACTTGCTCTAAAATGGGGGTTAGTTTGCCTTGTGCGTCCAAAATAAAATCCACTACTTCACGCAAGGCCCCGTCGCCGCCAACACGTTGGGTGATGTAGTGCGCGTGGTCTTTTACCACGTCGACTGCATTGGGCACGGTGGCTGCAAACCCTACTTCGGCCAACAAGGGAATATCGGTGATATCATCGCCAATATAACACACTTGATCTGCGGTCAGGTTTTCTTTTTCCAGCACATCGTTCAATGGACCGATTTTGGTCAAAAACCCCTGGTACATATATTTAAAGCCCAAGTTTTTGGCACGTTCTACCGTCGTAGGATGGCGCCGGCCGGTAATAATGCCGCACAAAATTCCTGCGCTGTGGCAAAGCATTACGGCAATGCCGTCTTGCGTATGGAAAGATTTGAACTCCTCTATTTTGCCGTCGGGCGTAAGGAAGAAATTCACTTTCCCGTCGGTCAGAATACCGTCCACATCGGTTAAAATTAGTTTAATGCGCGCAGCGCGCTGGCGTGCTTGTTCCATAATAAGGTATTATAGCAAACTTACCCCCCGCTGATAAACAAGCCCTTTGTCAAAAACCGGCCCGACAGCAACATGCCCACGCAAACTATTTCATTTTTTATATAATAGGTATAATCACTTTTGAAGAGGTTTATTTCCATGGCAAAACGATTTACAGAAAATGCGCAGAAAATTATTCTTATTGCGCAAGAAGAAGCCAAACGCTTAAATCATGATTACGTCGGTACAGAACATATTTTATTAGGGCTGTGTGCCATTGAAGGCACGGTATCCAACCAAATTTTAACCTCGCTGGGGGTTACATTTCGCAAAGTACGTTTGGAAATTGAAAAGATGGTGGGCATCGGCGATACGATTATGCTCCTGGGCGAAATTCCGTTCACCCCGCGTGCCAAAAAAGTGCTGGAATTTTCCGTAGAGGAATCCCAATTATTAAATTCGGAATATATTGGCACGGAACATATTTTATTGGGCCTTATTCGCGAAGAAGAAGGCATGGCCGGTAAAATTTTAGGAAACTTGGGGCTTTCGTTGACGCTGGTACGCGACACGGTTATCAATTCCATTGGGGAAGGCAAACTAAACGATGAGGAAAAAACGCCCGATATCATGCGCCAAGCAGAACCGGACGGAGAACCTGCCAGCTCAGCCCGCGCCGCTAATTTCAAAAAGAAAAGCAAAACCCCCACGCTCGACGAATATACCCGTGATTTGACGGCGCTGGCCGCTAAAGGTCAACTGGACCCCGTCATTGGGCGTGACAACGAAATTGAACGCATTGTCCAAATTTTAGCCCGCCGCACGAAAAATAACCCTGTTTTGATTGGTGAACCAGGCGTGGGAAAGACCGCCATCGTGGAAGGCCTGGCGCAGAAAATGTCCCGGGGTGAAATCAGCGACGTACTAGCGGATAAACGTCTGCTAGCGTTGGACCTGGCCTCCGTAGTTGCCGGCACCAAATACCGCGGGGAATTTGAGCAACGTCTTAAAAATATCATTGATGAGCTGGCCGCCTCCCAAGATGCAATTGTATTTATTGATGAATTGCATACGATCATCGGCGCGGGGGCAGCCGAAGGATCCATTGATGCTTCGAATATGTTGAAGCCCGCTTTGGCACGGGGAGAAGTGCAGTGTATCGGAGCCACCACCTTTGATGAATACCGCAAATATATCGAGGCCGATACCGCCCTGGAGCGCCGCTTTCAACCTGTCGTAGCGGACCCGCCGGATGTGGATCAAACCATTACCATTTTAAAGGGATTACGCTCAAAGTATGAGGAGCACCATCACGTAAAATATACCGACAATGCCGTGCGGGCGGCGGCCATGATTGCTGACCGCTACATTACCGACCGCGCTATGCCCGACAAAGCACTAGATTTATTTGATGAAGCAGGTGCGCGCGCGCGTTTGAAAAATGCCATCTTGCCGCCGGAAATTAAGCAAAAGCAAAATGAGCTCAATGAAGCTACTGCCCAAAAAGAAGCGCTGCTAGCCAAAAAAGATTTTGTAAAAGCTGCCGAAGCCAAGGAAGTGGAAGCACGGCTACGTGAATACGTAGACCACCTTAAAAAGAAATGGCAGGACGAACATGCTGCGCATACTCCTAAAGTAACCGATGAGGATATTGCGCTGGTGGCCTCCAAGTGGACGGGTATCCCCGTTACACGCTTAACGCAAAGTGAAACTGACAAAATTTTACACATGGAGGAGCATCTCCACAAACGTATTATCGGCCAAGAGGACGCTGTAAAGGCCGTCTCGCAGGCCATTCGCCGAAACCGTACCGGCTTGGGCAATCCCCATCGCCCGATCGGCGGTTTTCTGTTCCTGGGGCCTACTGGCGTAGGGAAAACCGAGTTAGCTAAAAGCTTAGCCACCTTCCTTTTCGGAGATGAAGAAGCCATGATCCGTTTGGATATGTCCGAGTATATGGAAAAATTTGCTGTCTCACGCTTAATCGGGGCGCCCCCCGGCTACGTAGGATACGAAGAAGGCGGCCAACTTACCGAAGCGGTACGCCGCCGCCCCTATAGCGTGGTGGTGCTCGATGAATTGGAAAAGGCTCACCCCGATATTTATAATATCTTATTACAGGTATTAGATGAGGGCGCGCTATCGGACAATCTGGGGCACAAAGTCAGTTTCAAAAACTGTGTGGTTATTATGACTTCCAACGTCGGCGCACGCGAAATTACCAACAAGGGCAATTCGCTGGGTTTTACGGCCCAACAATCGGCCGAAGATGAATATAAAGATATGCGCCAAAACGTGATGGATGAGGTCAAAAAAACCTTCAACCCCGAATTTATCAACCGCATTGATGAAATTGTGGTGTTTCACGCGCTTTCCAGAGAAAACATCGGCGCCATTTTAGAAGTAGCTTTGAAAAAAGTGGACTATAAGCTGGCCGACCGCCAACTCTCTATCAAGCTTACGCAGGCTGCCAAAGATTACTTGGTGGAAAAAGGCTTTGACGCCAAATTCGGCGCGCGCCCTTTACTGCGCACCATCCAGCGTGAATTGGAAGATCCGTTGGCTGAGTTTATCTTGGTCAACCGTCCCAAAACCGGGGCGCACATTAAAGTAGATTTCGACAAAACCGCCGGGAAGTTGACGTTTGCTACCGCGGCAGCAGGAAAGAAAAAAACTGTATCTCTGTAGGAGGATTTACATGGACGCAAATAAACAAAAGGCGCTGGACTTGGCGCTGGGCCAAATCGAAAAGGCCTTTGGTAAAGAAGCCATTTGCAAACTGGGCGGAGGCTCGGTGCAAAAAGTGGAAGCCATCCCCACCGGAGCGTTATCCCTTGATTTAGCCCTGGGTGTAGGAGGCCTGCCCCGTGGACGCGTAATCGAAATTTACGGTCCGGAAGCCGGCGGCAAAACAACTCTTTCCCTGCATGTAGCGGCCCAAACACAAAAAATGGGCGGCACGGTGGCTTTTATTGATGCCGAACACGCGTTGGACCCGGTCTATGCCGAACATCTGGGCGTGAACGTAGATGAACTCTTGGTTTCTCAGCCCGATTCCGGCGAACAAGCCCTGGAAATTGCAGAAAAACTGGTGCGCTCGGGTGCCATTGATTTAATCATCATTGACTCCGTGGCCGCGCTGGTGCCGCAAGCTGAAATTGAAGGGGAGATGGGCGATTCGCATGTAGGTCTGCAAGCGCGCCTGATGAGCCAGGCACTTCGCAAACTGACCAGCATTTTGAATAAAACCAAAACCAGCATCATCTTCATCAACCAGCTGCGCCAAAAAATCGGGATTATGTTCGGCAACCCCGAAACAACCCCCGGCGGCTTGGCACTTAAATTCTATGCCTCGGTACGTATTGACGTGCGCCGTATTGAAAACCTCAAAAAAGGCGACGAAGTCATCGGTACCCGCGTGCGCGCCAAAGTAACTAAAAACAAAGTAGCGCCGCCTTACCGCCAGGCCGAATTTACCATGATTTTAGGTCAGGGTATTTCGCGCGAGGCCTGTATTTTGGATAAAGGCGTAGAAGCCGGTCTGTTAGAAAAAAGCGGGAGCTGGTATATTTATAATGACGAAAAATTGGGCCAAGGAGCCGAAAATGCCCGCCAGTATCTAAAA
Source organism: Elusimicrobiaceae bacterium (assembly GCA_045595305.1). GTDB lineage: Bacteria > Elusimicrobiota > Elusimicrobia > Elusimicrobiales > Elusimicrobiaceae > Avelusimicrobium. The sequence continues at coordinate 37,794 of JAZOAE010000017.1, read as the reverse complement.
GATAATCCGCAACTGGCCGACGAAATCGAAGATAAATTGTACGTGAAGTATTTAGGGATTCACTACAACGGCAAAAAAGCGGATGAAACCAATCCTGAACCCGCCAAGAAAGCCAAAGCAGTTAAATAGCGCTTAATTTCCAACTGCGCCAAGCTCCGCCTTGCATTGTAAGGCGGAGCTTTTTGACGCATACGCACGTAAAAACCTATAATATTTCCATGGACTCTTACTTACTAGACGACTTCAAAAGCTACCTCTGCTTTGAGCGCCAACTTTCCCAAAATACAATCGACGCGTATGGCGCGGATGTGGATTCTTTTTTGCAATACTGTGAAGCTGCCGAACAGGACCCCCTCAAAATCAAACCGGAATTTTTAGACCAATACCACGCCCAACTGCGCGAGATTGAACAGCTGGCTCCAACCAGCATTTTCCGTAAATTAGAGTCCATTAAATGTTTTTATAAGTTTTTATTAACAGAAGAACGCATTAACGAAGATCCTACCCGTTTTATTAAATCGACCCGCCGCACGCTCAAAATTCCGCAACAACTTTCAAGCGAAGAAATGAACCGCTTGCTCTCGTTCCCGGCTGAAAGTTTCGAAGAAATCCGCACAGTTACGATGATTGATTTACTCTATGCGGCCGGACTGCGCGTAAGTGAGCTAATCGGCCTGCGCTTGGAAAATGTGAACCTCAAAGAAGGTTGGGTCTTGGCGTTTGGTAAAGGAGGCAAGCAACGGTTTATCCCCATTCACCACGAAGCATGCACCCGTATTCAGACCTATTTGGATGCGCGTGAAAACCGCTTTGCGGGTAAAGAAGTCTCCAGCGAACTCTTTCTAAACAACCGCGGCAAAAAGCTAAGCCGCGTATCCGTATGGAAAGATCTGGCCGCGCTGGGACGCAAGGCCAATATCTCTATCCCACTACACCCACATTTATTTCGGCACACGTTTGCCTCGCACCTTCTTCAGGGAGGGGCCGATTTACGCAGTTTGCAGGAAATGTTGGGCCATTCGGACCTGGCCACCACGCAAATTTATACCCACCTGGACGTAAGAGACCTCAAAACGAAGCACAAAAAATATCATCCGCACAGTTAATTTTTTCCTAATTTGCCGCATTTCCCCAAAATACAAATACGCGTTTCGCGTACGGTCAAATTTAGTACAATAGTAGTATGAATGATTTTCCTGCTATTGATAAAAAACAACAAGCCCGCTGGGAGAAAGAACATCTGTTCGCCAGCCCGCGTCTTCCTGGCGCCAAGAAGTTTTATTGCTTAGATATGTTCCCGTATCCCTCGGGAGCGGGGCTACACGTCGGCCATCCGGAAGGGTATACCGCCTCGGATATTCTCACGCGCTACAAACGCATGAACGGATACAGCGTACTGCACCCCATGGGGTGGGACGCGTTTGGCTTGCCAGCGGAAAACTACGCCATTGCCACAGGCGTGCATCCGCGCATCACCACGCAGAAAAATATCGACAATTTTAGACGTCAAATTAAATCCATCGGCTTGGCGTATGACTGGTCGCGCGAAGTAGATACCACCGACCCCAATTATTACAAGTGGACCCAATGGATTTTCTTGCAACTCTTTAAAAAGGGCCTCGCGTACGAATCTACCGTGCCGATAAACTGGTGCCCGTCCTGCAAAACCGGGCTTGCCAACGAGGAAGTTTTCAACGGCAAGTGCGAACGCTGCGGCCACGAAATTGAACGCAAAGCACTTCGCCAATGGATTTTGAAAATTACCGACTACGCTGAGAAACTGCTGGAGGGTTTAGACAAATTGGACTGGCCGGAAAGCACGCTCACGATGCAGAAAAACTGGATCGGCAAGAGCCAAGGCGCCAACGTAGTTTTCAAATTAGACGGGTTTGATGATACGCTTACCGTATTCACCACACGCCCCGACACGCTTTTTGGCGCAACGTATATGGTCGTCTCACCCGAACATCCGATTTTGGAAAAAATCGTAACACCCGAGCAAAAAGCCGCTGTGGCTGCTTACCAAAAACAAGCCGCCAAGAAAAGCGACCTCGAACGCGGGGAACTTAACAAAGAAAAAACCGGTGTCTTTACCGGTGCCTATGCCATTAACCCGGTCAACGGAGGGAAAATCCCCGTCTGGACCAGCGATTATGTGCTGATGGGCTATGGAACAGGCGCCATTATGGCCGTGCCCGCACACGACGAGCGCGATTATGCCTTTGCCAAGAAATTCGGCCTTAAAATTATTGAAGTCATCAAAAGCGAACAGGGCGTAGAAAAAGAGGCTTTCACCGGAGACGGCGAACTTACCAACTCAGGCTTTTTAAACGGGTTGCACGTTCAAGAAAGCAAAGCCAAAATGATTGCGTGGCTGGAAGAACACCACTGCGGCAACGCCAAAACCACCTACAAACTGCGCGATTGGGTCTTTGCCCGCCAACGCTATTGGGGCGAACCGATCCCAATAGTACATTGCGACAAATGCGGCGTAGTACCTTTGCCGGAAAGTGAACTACCCTTACGCTTACCGGAAGTGGAAAAATTTGAACCCTCCGGCACGGGGGAATCCCCCTTGGCCTCGGTAACTGATTGGGTCAACACTACCTGCCCAAAATGCGGCGGCCCGGCCAAACGCGAAACCAACACCATGCCCCAATGGGCCGGATCGTGCTGGTATTACTTGCGCTATATGGATCCGCACAATGACAAAGCACCCGTGGACCCGGCTATTGAAAAAGCGTGGGGCCCGGTCGATTGTTATATCGGCGGTGCGGAACACGCGGTTTTGCATTTACTGTACGCACGCTTTTGGCACCGGGTACTGTTTGATTTGGGCGTTTTATCTCATCCGGAACCGTTCCAAAAATTGCGCCACCAGGGGATGATTTTGGCGTTTTCGTACCGCGACAAAATGGGAAACTATCACGCCTACGATGAAATTGATTTTAAAGACTCAAAAGCCTTCTTAAAAACTACCGGAGAAGAATTATCCTCGATGGTGGAAAAGATGAGTAAATCCAAGAAAAACGTCATCAACCCCGACGAGATTTTGAACCAGTACGGCGCCGACGCTTTCCGCATGTATGAAATGTTTATGGGCCCGTTTGACGCCCAAAAACCTTGGGACATGAAAGGCATTGAAGGCATTAACCGCTTCTTAAAACGTATCTATGCGTGGAGCGAAACGGTACAGTTTACCGATCAGGCCGAGCCGCGCAAGAGCGCTATTTTGCTCAATCAAACGATCACTAAAGTGAGCGATGATATTGAGAACTTGCGCTTCAATACGGCCATCTCGGCACTGATGGTATTGTTCAATGATTTGAGCAAATTACCCGCACTCACGCAAGATACTTTCAAAAAATTCATCCAACTCTTGCACCCGTTTGCCCCACACCTTACCGAAGAAATCTGGCAGCAAAAGGGCTACACCGGCTTTGTATTGCAAAGCACCTGGCCGCAAGCCGATAAGGCCCTGTTGCAAGACGATACTGTGGATATGGGGGTGCAAATCAACGGCAAAGTACGCGAACGTTTATTGGTTTCGCGCAACGCCGCACGCGAGGAAATTGAGCAAAAAGCACTCGCCAGCGCCAAAGTGCAGAGTTATTTAAAAGAGTTGGAAATTAAAAAAGTAATTGTCGTGCCCGGACGTATGGTCAGTATTGTGGCTATACCCAAAAAATAACCCGGCCTTCGCGCCGAAACGGAGAAAACGTATGAAAAAATTTTGTCTATGGCTGTGCGCGTGCGCCTGCTTAAGCGCGTGCGCGGGAGAAAACGTGGTGTATACCCCACAAGCGCAAATTATGCCCCAACATATTAAAAAAATAGCTGTACGCCCGATTTTAAACCGCACGGAAGTATTTGCACTGGAAGACAAATTTTACAATGAACTTTACGATACGTTTTTACGTAACGGCTCGTATCAAATTGTGGCCGAAAACGACGGTGCCCAAGGGGTCGTGGTTACTACTATTTCACGCTACTTGAATATGCCGATTCAATACGACAGTCAGCTGATCCCTACTGTGTACAAAATGGACATTTGGCTGGACGTAGTGTTTATGGATGCCACCACCAATACACCCGTCTGGCGCGAGCCTGCACTCACCGGCACACAAATTTATGCCACGTCCACGTTGCCCGGCGGTCTTACCGAGCAGCAAGCGCGCGATATCATCTTTGAAAAGCTTTCCAAAGATATCGTTAAACGCACCGTAGACGGGTTTGGTTCCGTACGAAGTGAAAACAAGAAAAAAGTAATGAACAACCCGGAATATACCACCATTACCGAGTCTTACTAATGTCCAAAATCAGCGCAGATAAATTACAAGCCGAACTTAGTAAAGGCACCACGGCTCCCGTCTATTTACTAACGGGGGAAGATGTGCATCGCAAAGGGCTTGTTATTAAACAACTGCGCGAAATTTTACATCCGGATGATTTCAATTTTTTTAAGGCACAAGCCACCTCGCAAGACGTCAGCGAAGCCCTGGCCCAGGCCAATACTGCCCCGGTATTTTCCAACGTACGCGTGATTGTGCTTACAGGCGTAGACAAACTGCGCAAAGGGTCCAAAGAGCTATCCGCATTGGCCGCCTACGCGCAAAATCCGCTTGATACAACCACGCTTATCCTCACACATAACGATGCCAAAAAATTAAAGACCGACAAGGCGCTGGCCGACGCGTGCGCCGAAACCGGGCGCGTAGTCAATTTTGAGGAACTTAAAAATGATGATCTGGCCGCGTGGGTGCGTGCGCAAATTACCGCCAAGGGTTTGACGCCTACATTTGACGCTGTGGATCTGCTATGCGAAAGCGTGGGGAGCGACCTGGCCGCCTTAGAAAATGAAATCGAAAAGTTGTCGCTTTTCACCGACGGGCGCGAAGATAAAACACTTTCACAGGAAGATGTTTTAGCGTGCATCGGCTTTAAGAAAGAAGAAAACCCGTTTGAACTTTCCAACGCACTTTTGGCATGCAGTAAGCCGCGCGCGCTCAAGCAAATCGATAAACTTATCGACGCGGGGGAAGAGCCGGTGGCTATTTTGAGCAAGATGACGTACCCGATTTTGAAGATGGCACGCATTAAACGTTTAAGTGAGGCGGGGATACCCAATAGTGAGATTCTGCACAGCGCGGGATTGTTCCCGTGGGAAAGCCGCCTAATTAGCAGTGCGCGCAATTTCCCCTCGCAAAAAACATTTTTGGCGGTGCTCAACCGCTTGATTGACGCCGACGCCGGGTTTAAATCGGGCGCGAACTTAGACCCGAAAACCACGCTTAAAGGCATTGTGCTCACACTACTCAAATAGTATGGCTGATATTATCCTGACCGACGAATTTAAAGACGCACTGCGCCTCTTGGAAAACAAGAGCGCTATCACGCCGCTTATCTTCATTACCGGGCGTGCCGGCACAGGTAAAACTACACTCTTAAAATACTTTGCCCAACACACCGCGCGCAACGTAGTGGTGCTGGCTACGACGGGTATTTCAGCCATTAATGTACACGGGCAAACGGTGCACTCGTTCTTCCGCTTAAAACCGGGGAATTTGTTAGACTTGGCAAACCTACGCAAGCTGCCGCGCAAAACCGTCGATAATTTGGATACCATTATCATTGATGAGGCCTCTATGCTCCGCGCGGATCTGTTGGACGCGATGGACCACATCTTGCGCATTTCCACACACTCCACAGAGCCCTTTGGCGGAAAGCAGCTGATATTATTTGGCGATTTATTCCAGCTTCCACCCGTGGAAGAAACCGAGCAGGGCGGCCTGTTTGATTATTTTAACGCGCGCTACCAAAGCCCGTATTTTTTTGAGGCCAACGTGCTCAAAGAAGTGCCGCTGGAAGTATTTGAGTTAAAGCGCATTTTCCGCCAGCACGCCGACCGCGATTATGCGCATTTGCTTAATTTAATTCGTGAGGGAAAAATCTCCCAGCCGCAATTAGATGCAGGGCTTAATACGCACGTATCGCCCGAAACGCCCGACGTGCTGGAAAATTCTATTTTGCTGGCCACCACCAATTATAGTGCCATGTGGCGCAACCGAACACAACTTGATAAATTGCCCGGCACAGAATATGTATATCCCGCTACGGCCGACGAGACTTTTACCAAAACGCCGCCGGCTGACAAAGAGTTGCACCTTAAAAAAGGCGCCAAAATTATGATGCTCGTGAACGATGATTATTGGGTCAACGGCGACATTGGCACCGTGCATGATTTGGGGCCGGACTTTATTCAAGTGGAGTTAAAAGGCGCTATTTACGACGTAAAACCGCACGTGTGGGAAGAAGTAACCTACGAGTTTAACCCCCTCACCCAAAAACTCCAACCCAAAGTAAAAGGATTTTTTAAGCAGTATCCGCTCAAGTTGGCGTGGGCAATTACGATTCATAAATCGCAAGGGCTCACGTTTGATAACATTTATTTGGATATGGGCCGCGGCGCATTTGCTACCGGGCAAACCTACGTGGCTTTGAGCCGCTGCCGCACGCTTAGCGGGGTACATTTAAAACGCCCCATTTTGACCAGCGACGTGCAGTGCGACAACCGTGTACAACAATTCTTTGAACAAGTAAAAGGCGCCCAATAAAACGAATCCCCCAAAATATTTGGGGGATTCGATGAGATTTATTTATCCAAGGAAATTACTCGGTATACGTCGCTGCTTCTTTCTTGCACCATATTCATTATCCGCATCCTTTTTTCTTCTTGGGTCTCAGTGGGGTAATTTCGTTCCACATACTCTGGCATGCCTGCTCGCATCAGGGCAGAGAATGTTAATGCCTCCAGGTCCCTCCCTTCTGTTTTATCCTCTTTTGCCCAATCGGTTTTTCTTAGGATGTTGAATATTTCCCGCTCTAAAGCGGCCGGGTTTTTGGATCCAACAATAGCTATCGGAATCCTTTCTTGCGTTCTTTCCATGCTCCCATCGTCCTCCGTTGTAAGCGCCGCTAGCACGGTAATAAACAAGGTATTTTTGGGGGACGAAAGCAAACGCTGCTCCCACAAAAATACTAAGGGATTGAAAACTCCATCGAGAAACTGAGTCCCCCCTAGCATATTATCGAACATACCGTCGGATATATTAACATAAGATGACGTACCGTAGATCTTATGATGCGTCACATTCGCTTGTGAAAGAACTACTACCGTTTGGTGGGCCAATAATTCCTGGGCATATTGATCTAATTGCTCACGCCATTCTTTCCAGAAAGCAGGGTCACACCCCTTGGACACTTGGAACTGAGTGCCTTTCTCGTTAGGCAGATATAAGCAAGTAAACGCAAGATGACCATCCAGGCGAGAACGTTTTGCAGGCGACAATAAACTCAAATTGCCCGCCTTTCCGAATACTTTTGAAATATCGGCTGATACGTTAGAATCATCTCCCCCAAAGGGGTCATAAACTTCAAAGTCTTTATAGTTTGTGGGAAGTTGAAACAAGAAGGAGGCTGGGGCATACTCGTGCACCCATACGTCCTGGGAACCTTCCGGCAAAAGGGCTTGATATACTTTCTCCAGTCCCGCCGCTGAAACATCCTTAGTCATGTAGACAATGGAAGGATGGTCACGATCACCGTAACACTGCCTTTCATTATATACACATTTTACTTTGACATTCCCTACGGTAGAACAACCTGCCAGCAGCCCTACTAACACAACTAGCGAGCACATCACTCTTTTCATAGATCCCTCCTTTTCATTTTTATTAATAGCTGCTCTACTGTTCCCACTTATAGTATAAGCGTATTTTAAAAAATGTCAAGGGCGTATAACAATTTTTGATAAAAACTTAGCAGCTGGCTAGATTTTCCCGCAAACACCGGCTATCCCTAGAAGCAACAGGCCTAAACCTACGGCCATTAAAATCCACATGGCCGTCTTTTCGCCTTTGAAATAAACACGTGCTTCTTCAATATTGTAGGGATTAACGCCCACTTGGTAGGTCTTGCCAATCTCGGGTTTTGAGGAACTGCTTATTGGATGGGCAACCGTCCGCGGCTTCCCGTCGAATTCAAAGGAAATAATCGGGGTATACATAGTTGTTGGGCCATGTTCACCTTTTGATTCGTAGGTAGTGTAGGAGGAAATAGCCCCCGGCACCAGAATGGCATGCTTGAAAAATTTTTTATGCCTGCGCCAAAGGAAACAACCCAACCCAATCAACAAAACGCCAAACAGTATAGCCAACATAATTTCTCCAACCGTCCAGGATACGTATATTCTAAATACACAAAGAGGAACAAAACGCTACAAATCCCAGGAGAGCCCCACAAGCAGGAAAGTCAGTCCAAAACCTACCAAAAAACCCCACGGCATAGGGATGCGGGAATAAACACGCGCCTTTTGAGGATCCTTCGGATCAACCCCTACCCAGCAAGGTTTGCCAATTTTAGGCTTCCAAGAAGCTCCTCCCGATCCTGTAATTGTATAGGGTTCTCCGTCAAATTCATAACTTATTACCGCCTTATACATGGTCTTTCCTTCGTCTATGTAAGTTGTATAATCGGAAATTGTCCCCGGGACTTTAATAGCCCGTTGCAAAAACAGGATATGTTTGCCCCAGCCAATACACCCAATAGCCAGGCATATAGCTCCAATGGTTGAAAAAATGATGTCTCCTCTCATGTTTCTATTGTATCAAATATCTTATGGACACGCAAAAAGCCCCGGAGCCAACGCCCCGGGGAGTATAAGATTATTCTTATTTATTTTTGATACGGATCAAGCGACTCGGTGTAAATCGCGCGAACAACATCCTGCGTAGCGGCTGTGGGCGCCAAGGACAAGAGCCCGCCCAAAGACGGCGTTTCAAACGCCAAGGCAACTAATTTATCGATGTCTGCTGCGCTAAAGCCCTCATCTTTGAGTTTATGTGTGGCTCCCACAGAAAACAGCCATTTTTCGATCCCGTGCGCGGCCAAGTCCGCCTCGTCAGCCGTTCCTTTCAGGCCGGGGACCATGGGCTTTAACACTTCGGCCAGCGTAGCGGGTTTGGCTTTGTAAATGTTTTTGACCACCGCGGGTAGCAGCATCGCCAGTCCTAACCCGTGCGTGAGGTTGGGGTTCACACCCGAGAGCGGGTGCTCCAGCGCGTGCGTATAGTGTAGCAGCCCGTTATCAAAACTCAACCCCGCAATCAGCGCCGCATACGTGAGAAAGTAGCGCGCTTCTAAATTGTGCGGATCTTTGAGGGCAATTGGCAAATACTTGTACACCATCCACGTCGTACCGATCGCCAAGTGCACCGCATAAGGCGAGGTGGTTTTGGTCGTGGCGGCCTCGATCACGTGATTGACCGCATCAATGGACACGTAGCGCGTTTGATTTTCGCTAAGCCCGGTCATTAACGCCGGGTCATCAATGGCGTAGAGCGGATAAATGCACGGCAGCGCAATCGCGGGCTTGTAGTTTTTTTCCTCGATAGAGACAACCGCAAATTGATTCGCCTCCGAGCCCGTACCGTGCGTGAGGTTAATGGCCACAATCGGCACGGCCTTGGTGGGCGAAAAAGCAAACTCGTAGAGTTCGCGTGCGCTTTTACGGGGATATTTGAGTAGTATCGCCACGCTCTTGCCCGTATCAATGGCCGAGCCGCCGCCAATGGCCAGCACGGCTTTGGCACCGAACTTACGGGCCAGCTGGGTTGCTTCGTCCACGTGACGGGTATTGGGATTGGGCGTTACTTTATCGTAATGCACATAGGTAATACCGTGTTTTTCAAATGCTTTGACTACGTGATCCCACGCACCCGTTTTTTTGTACGCGCCCTTGCCGGTCACAACGACCAGTTTATCGAGCTTGCGCGCTTTGAGGTCCGCGCAGATGTCGTCAATTTTCTCGATGGCTCCCACGCCTAGAAAGACTGTGGTGCGGGAGCGGATTTCACGCACTTGGTAGATATCAATTTCTTTTTCCCACATAACAACCTCCTCTTAGTGAAGTGCTATACTATAGCTAACCCGCTTTCCCCCGGCAAGTTGATTTTTTAATTAGATGCACAAAGCCCCGGCGGGAACCGGGGCTTTTAAACAGTTGAGTTTATTTTTGAGAAGTTAATAACTTGACGATACGTTTTTTAGCTTTTTCCAACTTTTTTTCTTCTCTGCGCGAAAGTTTAGCCGTGTTTCCGGTTTCCAGATTTTCCTTCACTTTGGCCATCAATTTTTTGTTGTACTGGTACTCACCTACCCAATCGTAGCTATACTGATTTAATTCGTCAAAAGTTATATCTTTGACGTGGGCAATACGGTAGGCCCAGTAGCGCGCCTCCAGCTCGAATAAAGGTTCTTCAATTTCGCGGATTTTTCGATTCATCACATCCTGCTCTTTGTACGTCCGCATTTGAGCTGTACGCTGATTGCTTCGAAATCTATCGAACTCGCGCCGACGCGACTCCAATTGTTCCTTTTCATCCTCAGTAACCACGATAGGATCCGAGGAGTTCATATATTTTTCAATCAAGGCTCTAAGCTCTTTTTCGTATGCCGAACCATTGTATGCTCCACCCGTGTAGAAACCACGTTTGAATAAATCATAGGAGTAGGCATCCTCTTTGTAAAATTGCGCCTCGGAACGAGCCTGAATATCCATCACAGGGGTCATAATCTCTGCGTATTTCTCAATAGTCCGTTCTTGGAGAACGTCCTTGGCCCCCACTTGAGCCATTAACACGCCCGTCGACATCAAAACTGCCATCACCGCCAATAATACACGTTTCATAACTTTCTCCTTTCATAGGCTTCTTGTGAGAAATCTTCGTAGGAAATCCCCAAGTCTTGCCCGGGTAAGGCCAAGTCCCGGTAGAAGGCAAACCGTGCACGGCTGAACTCTCCAGGATCTGGCAAATATGCGGGGGCGGGCGTGAGTGCTTGCCAGGCAATAATTGCCATTACAATAACTGCACACGTGGTGCACACCCCCCATATCGCTCTTCTTTTAAAAGAAGTATCTTTTGCGCAAATCTGTTGCAAAGTGTGCTGCTGCAACGCTCCGTTCGGATCTAGATCCAATGTGCTATATTGCTGCTTAACTTGCTGTTCTGTCCATTTCATAACCCCTCCAATCGGTTACGTAACTTGTTAAGTGCCCTGTTCACAATAGTCCCTACATTACTCTCACTGAGCCCTGTCATTTGGGCAATTTGCCGGTTGTTCAATGCACTTTGAAATTTAAGCGCTAGTAAATCCCGTTCCCGACTGCTCAGCGTAGCAAAAGCCGCCAATAATACCTGCTGTTTCTCCTGCTGCGTTAATTGCTCCAAGGGCGTTTTTTCATGGGAAGCCACCCCTTCTTCCTGCTCACCGAGCGAGAAAAACCGTTTGAGTTGCCAAAAGCGCAAGTATTTATTTACTTGATTGCGCGCAATAGTGAAAATCCACTGATCCTCGCTGCCTTTGGCGCGGTTAAATTGATCTTGATGAACCCATACTTGCTGCCACGTATCGGCAGCCAGTTCCTGCACGGTGGCTTGCGCATTTACGCGGCTGGCGATATAGGCCAGTATCCGTTTAAACAACCGATTATACGTTTCTTCAAAGTTCATAATTTAACCGCCTTATTTTTTCCCTTCACTAATACTATCCAGCAAACGCAAAAGTATCACACATAATACAAAGCCCCGGCGGGAACCGGGGCTTTTGGAACTTAAAAGTGCTTATTTAGCAGCCTTGTTGGCGGCTTTGGCTAAGCGCGATTTCTTGCGGGCAGCCGTTTTCCAGTGGATCACTTTTTTCTTGGCGGCTTTGTCGATGCAAGAATTTGCTTTTTTCAAGTCTTCGTTCAAGGTTTTGGCTTTGCTGCTAGCAGAAGCTTTTACCGTTTTGGTCGCTACGCGGACTTTTTTGATTAAGCCCTTGTTAGCGGAGTTTCTTTTTTCAGCTTGGCGCTGAGCTTTGAGGGCGCTGGTGTGGCGGCCCGTTTTCAATTTTGCCATTTATCTTACCTCTATACTAAAAAATCGGTATATATATTATACTTTATTATGTAGATTTTGGAAATAGTTTCAAATAACCCTGCGCAAACGGTCCGCCGCCCCAAGCACAGCAAAGTCGGCCTTAGATAGCCCAAATGTGAAAACCGTTAAGAAATTGTTAAAATAACTGTATGGATGAGCGTATTGCAATTCTACCCAAAGAGCCCGGTGTGTATATCATGCGTGCCAAAGACGGCACCATTCTCTACATCGGCAAGGCTAAAAACCTCTCGGACCGCGTGAAACAGTATTTTCAAGAGTCCAACCTCTATTCGCGCGGGTGGAAATTGCCCAGCCTTTTGCCGCTAATCGCCAAAATTGATTATGTCACGTGCGCTAGCGAGCGCGACGCCTTGGTCTTGGAAGAAAAACTCATTAAGCAATACCAGCCGTTTTTTAACTCAATGGGCAAAGACGGCAAAACATATCCTTATTTAAAACTATCTTTAAGCGAAGATTTCCCCCGTCTGCAAATCGTGCGTAAAAGCGCCGCCGAGGCCGGTAAAAAAAGTGGCGACGCGTATTACGGACCGTATCCCAAATCCTATATCGTGAAAAGTTTGCTGCGCTTTTTAGACAAAAGCGGCTACGCGCGCCTGCGCCCGTGTAAATGGAAATTCTCGCGCACCAAAAAATTGCCGGACCTCAAAATTAACACATGCATTTATTATCACACCGGCCAATGCCCAGCCCCGTGCGCCGGCAAAATTTCGTATGAAGATTACCGCAAAAATGCCCAGCGCATGGCAGACTTTTTAGACGGAAATTTTGACGGGCTTGCCAAAACACTCACCGCGCTAATGAAAAAATCTTCCGCTAAGTTGGAGTACGAACAAGCCGCCGCGTATCGCAATTTCCTACACGCACTCGATCACATGAAAGAGCGTGTGCTCATCGGGCGGTTTAAGGATGATTACATCACTACCGCCATGCAAAATACCGACAAACTAAAACGCCTGGCCGAAGTGATTGGGCTTAAAAAATTGCCCGCGCATATTGAGGCGTTTGATAACTCGCACCTATTCGGGCGCGAAGCGGTGGGCTGTATGGTTTGTTATATTAATGGAGAGAAAAACCACGAACACTACCGCCGCTTTAAAATTAAAACGCCTATGCCTAAAAAAGGCGGGAGTGACTTTGCCATGATGGAAGAAAGCGTGTACCGCCGTTTGCGTCAACTAAAGCGCGACCCTTCGCAAATGCCCGATCTGATTTTACTCGACGGCGGGAAAAGCCAAATCCACGCCGCATTAAACGCCTATGAACGCGCGGATATGTTTATTCCGTTTATTGCCCTGGCTGAAACGCACGAAGGAATTTACCTACCCGGTGAGCGTGAAAGTATCAAGCTGCCCATCGGCGACCCGGCGCTTAATTTGCTGATGGAAATACGCGACGAAGTGCACCGCTTTGCCATCACTTATCACCGTAAACTGCGCGATAAGAAACAATTGAAAAATTAAAAATGCCCCCTCTTTTGAGGGGGCATTTAAATATCCTAGGCAATTAGTTTTGCGGAACGTGTTTGTATTTGAACATTACCGCAAACAGGATTGCCACCACCAGCGCAAATTTGTAAAAACTTACCATCTGGATCTTGACAAATCGTCAAAAGTGCATATACTTTGAATATAACAGGTCAGGGAGAACAATATGAAAAAATTATTAGGATTACTCGTGGCTGTTTTTGTTTGCTCCAATTATGCCGTTTTCGCCCAGAGATACGAAGCGCAGTTTGACTCCGAGGATACCCCCTATGAAGTCAGCTTGGAAAGTGACGATTACGAAGAAGAAGAAGAGGAGGAGGAGGAGGAGGAAGAAGAAGAACAGGAGATGGAGGAGGAAGAATTTTACAATCAAAACGTGCAGACACATCAAATAGTCGGCAAAAAGAATTGGAGACAAGTTACCAATAATAATGTGGTACTTTTTACCAACAAACAGGGAAAAACAACCTGTTCGGGAGTTTTGGTAGGAGACTACCAAGTCTTGACAGCTGCCCACTGCGTAGTAAATAAAAAGACAAAAAAACGCCGAAATTTAGCAAAAGATTGGTTGGCTTGGCCCGGAGGAAAAAAATCGGGGATTGGCCCCATTAAAATTTCAAAAAAGGCCTATATAGCTTCCGGATATAAAAAAGGAAATAATTCCAGAGAAAATGAAGGAAGGGATTATGCGATGATTCAACTAAGAGAGCCCATCGGTAATCAAACGGATTACTTGTTTGTAAGGCAACCGACCGTTTATTCCGGCAAGGAGATTGTCGTAGTTCATTTCCCGGGAAAAGGAATGAATAATGACCGCCCCTGGTCCAGTCGGGGGAAAATTCTAACGGCTAATCCTTCAGATCCCATCTCTATATCCAGGCATACCGCAGACACATTACCAGGTAGCAGCGGAGCTCCCATATTTCTCAAAGGAGACCCTGACAGGGTTATCGGAATTAATGTAGCTCATCCCAACGATAGCAAAGATTATAATGTGGCGGCTACGCCACCCTTCAATAAATTACAGAAGTTTGTCGAATCTCTTTGGCTAGAAGATGATCCGCCAGATAAAATACGTTAACACAATAAAAAATTCCCCGGTCCAAAAACCGGGGGATTTTTTATTTTGGCACTTTTACAAATTAGTTCTGCGGAACGTGTTTGTATTTGAACATTACCGCAAACAGGATTGCCACCACCAGCGCAAATCCGGAGAAGATAAACCAGGAATTGGCCCATCCGCTCATAATTTGTTGCGAGATAGCCGGCGGATACACTCCGTCTACCATGAGCGCGGGGTTCAAGTGAGAATTGACCAATACGTTAATTACTTTTTGTGCCATTAACGAGCCAATTGTGGCACCAAAACCGTTGGTCATCAGCATAAATACACCCTGCGCGCTGGAGCGGATGTCCGGGTCGGTTTCCAAGTCCACATACAACGAGCCGGAAACGTTGAAGAAGTCAAACGCCACCCCGTACACAATCATAGAGGTAATGAGTAGTACAATACCGGTGCCGGTGGACGGGTTTCCAAGTCCTAAAAAGCCAAAGCGCAGCATCCAGGCAAACATACTAATGAGCATTACTTTCTTAATCCCAAAGCGTTTTAACGCAAACGGAATGAGCAAAATACAAGGCGTTTCGGACATTTGGGAAAGAGAAATAAGCGCGTTGGCGTTGTTGGCCCCCCACGAACCCGTGTACCCGGCCAGTTCATTAAACCCGGTAATAAACGGATTGGCAAACCCGTTAGTAATTTGCAACATCATCCCCAAGAGCATAGAGAAGATGAAGAAAATTGCCATTTGTTTTTCTTTAAACAGGGCAAACGCTTTCAACCCCAAAGCTTCGACCAACGTCTTGGCTTTGCCTTCGCTGGTGGGACAGTTCGGCAGCGTAAAGCAGTACACGCCCAAGAGGATCCCCAACACGGCCGAGAAATACCATTGTGTATAGCTGGTTTGGAAACCGGCAAAGTTAGTGGTAAGCATCGCACAAATAAAACCTACGGTACCAAACACACGAATCGGCGGGAACACTTTGACCGTATCAAAATTGTTCTGGCGAAGTACAGTATAAGCTACCGAGTTGGAAAGCGCGATCGTCGGCATATAGAACGCCACACTAATCGTATAGCAGGTGAACATGGCCGCAAAATCAATCACCGGTTGCGCCCCAAAATAGGCAGCCCCGGCCATGAAAACGGCCGCTAACAAATGACAAATTCCCAATAACTTTTGGGCCGGCACCCAGCGGTCCGCCACGATACCGATAATCGCCGGCATAAAAATGGACACAAAACCTTGTGCCGCATAAAACCAACCAATCTTACTGGCAAATCCAGCCCCGGCCAGGAAAGCGCCCATAGATGTTAAATAGGCACCCCATAGACCGAACTGGAGGAAGTTCATGACTGTTAGACGAATTTTGATGTTCATAAGTAAGTTGCGGGTCACCCCGCCAGCACGAAACGCGCTACCTCCATAGATTTAGCAAGCCTTGCCTGCCTTAAATCCATTGTACAAAAAAAGTATAATAAGGAAAAGTAAACCATTTGAAGGAGGAATTTATGGCAGATTATAGTTTTGACGTGGTATCTAAAGTCGATTTGAACGTAATTAGCGAGGCCGTCAGCGCCGCTAATAAAGAAATTACCAACCGCTACGATTTCAAGGGAACAAACTCCAACATTGAACTCAATCAAAAAGATAACGAGCTTAAACTGGCTTCGTCCGATGAGTACAAAGTGAATACATTGCGCGACATCATTTTTACCCGCATGGCTAAACGCGGCATTGCGCTCAAAAATCTATTACCGCAAAAAGTGGAAGCCGCGCTGGGCGGTAACGCCAAACAAACCGTAAAAATCCAGCAAGGTATCCCCGCTGACAAAGCCAAAGAAATCACCAAAGCCATCAAAGACGCGAAACTCAAAGTATCCGCCTCTATTCAGGGGGATCAGCTGCGTGTTTCTTCTAAGTCAAAAGATGAATTACAGGCAGTGATTGCACTGCTTAAAGGCAGAGATTTCGGCGTAGAGTTGCAGTTTACCAACTACCGGTAATCTATATAAAGCAAAAACCCCGCTCACGCGGGGTTTTTAATCGTTTGAAAATCATTGGGCAGCGATTTCAGCGGCCGTGGTTTTTATTGGTTCTGTTTTCGACGGGAATAATTCTTCCGCCATTTTTTCTACTTTTTCGCGCGCAGTGTTATATTCTTGCGCAGCTTGCAGAAATTGGTCTGTAGGACGATTATGATCTACATTTTTAGCCATTTCCAATTCCAATACCGATTTCTTCAGTTCAAAATCTTCTAATGCCAACCACAATTTAATATGGTTAATGAGGCGGTCCTTCTCTTCGCCAACTACCACCGGACACGAAGCAAGCGCCGTACTCAAAATGTCCACATCCCGAGAGATCGTTTCGCGGTTCGTATGACTAAAAATGGGATTACTGGTATCCAGCTCCGGCACGGAAACAGCAGCCGCGCGCACAATTGCTTGTTCGGGCAGGTATACATTCCCTACAATCATGCCGCCTACAAACAAAAGCAGTATCGTTAAGATATAGAAAATATATTTCATTAGCTATATTGTAGCAAAAAAACATCCCCAAAACCGAAGTTTTGGGGAAGAAAAACAGTGCATCTTTGTTACTTACCGGCGCCGCAGCATTTCTTGTATTTTTTACCGCTGCCGCACGGGCACGGATCGTTGCGCCCGATACGCGGTCCCTCGTGCACCACGGTTTCCACGTGTTGTTGCTCAGGGGCACCCTCGGCGCGTAATTCCTGCTCGTGATCTTTCATCCACTTTTTCATTTGGCGAATGCTTTTAAAGTTCACGCCGTCGGCTTCCATACGCCGCGCGATATTCATAAAGCGCTCCTTGACGGCCGGATCTTTGAGCTTAGCTTTAAAAACGGCAGGCAACGCATCCAGTTCCTTTTCTAACTTGTCAGCTATAGAGGATGACTGTTCTTGTGCGGGGGTTTCCTCCTGCGGTTTTTCTTTTTTCTTGAACGGATTCCAAATCATTTTTTACTCCTATTAAATCATTTTTTCGACGAAATTCTTGATGATTTCGGCTTTTTCAAAGTAATGTTTTTCGCGCGGAACAACTAAGCGGTTGGGGTGTTTTTCCCAAATTTTTAAAATCTTATCGTCGATTTCAAAAGCTTGTTGCAAATTCTCCGTGCGCACATTGGTGGCTTGGTAATAGTCTTTCTCCGGGGGCGGGGAAAGGTGAATTACCGCATCGTAGCGGGCCAACTCGGCCTCTAAGCTAGATTCCATGTTTTTGAAAAAATCTTCCGAACCATACGGCCAATACACTGCGCCATCAATCGTACCGCGGTCACATACCATCACGTTAGCATCCGAGGTTTTTGCAGCTAATTCTTCGAGCTGTTTGACCGTGTAGTAAATAATTTTCTGTGCGTGCACAATGTGGATGGGGCTGTTATCCGTACGCGGGAAACCACCACTATAAATCAAGGTAGCAGCTTCTTGCACGAGGGCAATTTTCTTGCCGAAGGTTTCTTTTAGAATAGACAGCGCGGTTGTTTTACCGCCGCTGGGTCCGCCTGTTAAAACGATTTTTTTCATAGTTTTATCCTCTAATAATTTTTTCTACAAAATTCTTAATGATTTCCGCTTTCTCAAAGAAGTGTTCCTTGCCTTCTACAATCATACGATTGGGATGTCCCTGCCAAATTTTCATAATCTTTTCATCAATCTTGAAAGCCTCATCCAAACTTTCCGTACGTACATGGGTTGATTGATAAAATGCCGGATTAGTAGGCGGCGAGAGGTGCAACACCGCGTCATAGCGGGCCATTTCAGCCTCCAGCGTAGTGTTCATCGTTTTAAAAAAGTCATCCACCCCGCCGGGCCAATATACCGCGGCGTCCACCGTCCCGCGGTCACACACGATTAAATCCGCATGAGAATATTCCTCTGCCAACGCTTCCATTTCGCGGGTGGTAACAAAAATAATTTTTTGAGCCGCTTCAATATGCGGGCGGCTATTATCGGTACGTGGAAAACCGCCGCTAAAAATAAGCGTGGCGGCTTCGCGCACGACTTCCACCTGCGGGCCGAACGTTTCTTTCAAAATCGTTAAGGCTGTTGTTTTACCGCTGTTAGGTCCACCGGTAAGAGCAATCTTTTTAGCGTGCTTCATGATTATCCTCCGTAGCAGTTGTCTTCTCGTCCGCTTGTTTGGCGGCGTCTAATTCTTTCAAATACAACTTCACCAACTCTTCAAATTCAGCCCGTTTTTCTGCTGGCACATCACGCACGGCTGAATTGCGGTTACGCATTTTCAAAAAGTCTAAAAATTTCTCTTTTTCTTTAATGCGAAAATCCAAATGCGGCCCCGTAGCCAACCCGGTGCTACCCACGTAACCTACGGTAGCGCCCTGTTTGATTTTGGCCCCTACTTTAACATTCTTGCCAAAACTTTTTAAGTGCCCGTACATGGTAGTGTAGTTGTTAGCATGGCGAATTTCCACAAAATTACCAAACCCGCCCTTCCATCCTACAAAGCGAATAGTACCGTCGGCTACCGCCTGCACAGGTGTTCCTGTCGGGGCGGCATAATCAATACCTAAGTGCGGCCGGCGAATTTTCAAAATAGGATGTAACCGCGAGGGATTAAAATGGGAAGAAATACGGTATCCCCTAAAACTAATCGGAGATTTTAAGAACATTTTTTTACTTACTTTACCCGTTTCATCATAAAAATCATCTTCAAAGTAAAAAGCATACGTAGGTTTGGATTCGTTTACATTTTTGTACGAGGCAGCCAATAAATCTTGGCGGACAATCTCGCCGGACGGAGTAAAATGTTCTTCCCACAAAGCCGTATATTCATCCCCGTTTCGCGTATCGGTATTAAAATCCACTGTCCAAGAGAAAGCATCCGTGAAATCCAAAATAAGCGGCACTTGAAGTCCGTCAGCCACCATCGTTTGAAACAATGAGTTATGAATAACGCCCGCCGCCGTTTTAATGCGGGTATTTAGCTCTACTTCGCTTATCCCGGCTACCAAATAATCATCCACATTAGCTACATAATAGCGCTTAAAACCTTGTTTTAATAACAACAAGATGAAGTGCCCATCTTCTACGGAAAGGGTATATTGATCGCTATTTTGCAAACGACGCGTATTAACTACGCTGGAGAGCTTAGCTACAATTTGCACCACATCTTGGCGCGAAAGCCCCGAATCCACCAGCGCATTGTAGATTGGTTTTTGTTTGATGGTATATTCCGCTACCGGAATATCCCGTTGACTTTCCAAAAGAGCCTGCTCTTGCGCTTGACGCTCTTTAGTAACACGCAAAGCCGCCCATGTGCAACCCGCAATCACCGCCAACACCACGAGATAAAACACAATATCGTGATAACGCAGATAATGACGTTGCAAAAAAACCATGAGCTTTTCTTTCATAATGCTAAAGTAGGGCGGGGCAGAATACCCCGCCCATATCCCTAATTACCTTTTAAGAACGAGCAAAGTGCAATTGCATTCAACTTTACTTTTGGATCATCCGCGCGAGAAGGCAAAATGACCGGGATCTTCGGGCCTACGAGTACAGCCGCGGCTTCCATTTCCGCCCCGAAAAATGCAAGCGCCTTGTAAAGAGGATTGCCCGCATCCAAATCCGGCAACATCAAAATATCCGCATCGCCTGCTACTTGTTTGTCTTTGATTCCTTTTTCAGCGGCACGTTCGGGGGACATAGAAATATAGAAGTCATACGGACCTTCCACCACACACCCGGTGATTTTTCCCTCTTTATTCATCTGTTCCAGCGCGGCGGCATCTACGGTGCTTGGGATTTTTTCGTTCACTTTTTCCACCGGACACACACACGCCACTTTCGGATTTTCCAAACCGAGTTTATGCATGGTATCTACCGCATTTTGAATGATTTTAACTTTTTGCTCGAGCGTCGGGGCAATCACCACCGCCGAGTCAGTGACCGCAAACGGTTTTTTGTATTTGGGCGTGCTGAAAAGCACAAAGTGAGACAAAAGCGCCCCTTCCGGCACCAAGTGAGCTTCCTTATTTAAAATGGCTTTCATGTAATACTTGGTATCTACAAGGCCTTTGATTAAAAAGTCACCTTTGCCGGCTAAAATTTGATCTACAGCCAGTTTGCACATCGTGGGGACATCTTCACAGTCAATAAATTCAAATTTAGATTCGTTAAGGCCTACGTTTTTGACCATCTCTTTTACAGCAGCCAGCGGACCGATCAAAATACCATGGGAAATAAGTCCGTTATCATCAGCCATTTTAATAGCGGTAAGTGCTTCTTTGTTATTAGCACCGGGAACTACTACACGGTTTGTTTTCCCTTTCACCTGGTTAATTAAATCTGCAAAACTACTAAATTTCATACGATCATCTCCTTAAGTTATAATTAAAATCAGTTGTATTGTTTTACAATGCCCGGGTTATCTAGCGCCCGCGTGGCCGCGACGCGCAGGGCATCTTTTTCTTCGCTGCCCGGGAACACGTACATCGGGGCAATCCACCCCACGTACTGCCCAATTCGTTGTGGAATATATTTGCTGTACATCAGCCCGCCTGTGAGCGCAATAAAATCTACTTTGCCTTCCAAGACCACCGCCATTTCGCCAATCGCTTTAGAAAGTTGATAAATAAGTGCTTCCAGCGCCAACTTGGCGTCATCACGCGAACAAGTAATTAAACTGCCCGGGCGTTTTTTGCCGGTAGCGATAAATTCTTCTAATTCTTTTACATCCGAAGTGCCCGTATAGGCCACCAACCCGCCCTGACCGCGTAGTTTTCGGCGGATATCTGCCTCGGTAAATTTGCCCGAAAAGCACATCTGCACCAGTTTAGACCCGGGCGTGCTGCCGCTACGTTGCGGAGTCATCGGGCCGTCGCCCTCAAACCCGTTGGTAACGTCTATCACGCGTCCTTTGCGATGCGCTCCCACAGAAACACCGCCCCCGCCATGACACACAATGCAGTTTACTTCTTCATAGGTTTTACCGCGCTTTTCGGCAATAAGACGTGCCACACGTTTTTGACTAAGCGCATGAAAAATGGAAATACGTGGGTTTTCCGGCATGCCGGATAAACGCGCCACGGGTTGCAATTCATCTACGATAACCGGATTGGCAATAAAGCTGGGGCAACCGGCATATTTGGCAACATCTTTGGCCAAAATCCCCCCCAAGTTGCTGGCATGATTGCCGTATTTGCCAATGGTCAAATCTTGGATCATTTTGGTATTTACCGCATACACGCCGCCTTCTAAGGCGTGCAACAACCCGCCGCGTCCGATAACCGCGTCAATTTCTTTTAACGGAATTTTGTGATCTAAGAGGTAATCTAAAATGAGTTTACGTCGAAGAGGAAGCTGCGCGGTAACATTTTGGCCTTCATAGGGTTCCAGATCGTTGATGGAATAGCGCATAGTCACTTCAAACACGGCTTTATCGCCGCGGTAATAACCGATATCGTCCGAAGTGGACCCCGGATTGATGACCAGGATGTTATACGCCATAAAGTCCCCCTTACGCCTTGTTATATTTTAACAAATTTTGGGAGCGTTTTTGTTATACATCCCATCTGTATTCTACAACCGTTGATTTAATCGGTCTACCAACGTTTTCAAGAAGAATAACTGTACCGTAGAAAGCGGTTGGCGCGCCAGTGCGTGGCGCAAAAACGCTTTGCGTTGCGTGAGGGATAAATCATTGCGAAGATCGGTTTTTTCGCACAATTGCTCCACCGCCCCTAAAAACATTTCGCGTTGCTCATCGGTGGGTTGGTCGTTGGGCGCGTTTACCGTGCGAAGCGGCGCGAAACCGGTCCTGCGCGAGAGCTCATAACACGTTAAAATAACCGCTTGCGCCAAATTGATAGAAGGTTGCTTGGCCACGGTGGGAATATTCAAAATAGCGTCGCAACGTTCAATATCTTCGTTGGAAAGCCCCGTTTTTTCGTTGCCGAATACTAAGGCCACTTTTTGGGTGGGCAATGTATTCAAACGCTCATTTAAGTGCGGCAGCGTGATTACTTCTTGCACTACGCCCCGGTTGCGTAGCGCAGTAGCCGCCAGGGAAAATGTAGTGTCTTGAAGCGCTTCATCCAAACTATTTAGTTGCGCGGCTTGTTGCATGATGTCTGTGGCCCCCACGGCGCTGGTAGCCTCGCGCCACACAGGCGGGAAAGGTTCCACCACGCGCAAATCGCTCAGGCCGAAATTGGCCATCGCGCGCGCACAGGCCCCTATATTATTAGGGTCACGCGGACGAACTAACACCACACAAAAATCTGTCATTGACGTGCCGCCTCGGCAACTGCTTCGGCCAATGTAGGGTGCGCAAAAATTACTTCGCGAAGTTGGGTAAGCGTAAACCCGGCCTGCAATGCTACACTCACAATATGGATAAGTTCGGCTGCGTTAGCACCCACGAACGTAGCGCCTAAAATTTTGCCCGCCGGATCTGTTAAAAGCTCGGCATATCCTTCCGTTTGCTCTTGTGCGACGGCACGTCCGTTAGCAAGCAGAAACGATTTATGCGCTTTGACTTCGATGCCTTGCGCTTGGGCTTGCGCGCGCGTAAGGCCCACGGAAGCAATTTCCGGGCTCGTGTAAATAGCGCGCGGAACGGACTCGTTGTGATAAACAGCCGCTTGCCCGCATAAATTATGCGCGGCTACTTCACCTTGGCGTGTAGCGGCATGCGCTAATTGGCAAAGCCCGGTCACGTCACCTGCGGCATAGATATTATTCTTGAGTTGCAGGGTTTGCGGATTAACTTGTACTCCTTTGCGCGTCCACGTGACGCCGATATTTTCTAAGTGCAACTCCGTGAGATCTACCGCGCGGCCAATAGCAGCTAAAATCTTTTCAGCACGGATTTGTTCATCAGTGGAAAGCGTAAGCACCCAATTTCCCCCTTCCTGCACAGCTGTGGTGGCGGAAGCCCCCACATGCAATTTCACCCCGCGTTTAGTAAGGGCTTGGGTAAGCGTGCGGGCGGCTGTTTCATCCTCCAAGGGCAAGATACGCGGCTGCATTTCAATCACGTGCACTTCTACACCCAACGCATTTAAAAAGTCTGCCATCTCACATCCAATGACGCCCCCGCCCACAATGGCCATACTTTTAGGCAACGCGGGCATATTAAATAGAGTAGAATTGTCGTAAATTTGGTCTTTAATCGCATCAAAAGGAGCCGGGAAAAATGCCTCGGAACCGGTTGCCAGAATGATCCCGTCGGCTTGCAAGGATTCCGTACCCACCGCGGTTTTGACTTGCACGGTGTGTTCGTCCACGAAACTGGCCGTGCCGCTCAATACCGTTACACCGGCTTTTTTAAGCAAAAAGGAAATACCCTGCACTAGTTTTTGCGTAGCTTTTTGCTGACGGGCTTGGATTTTAGACCAATCTTTTTGGGCAAATAATTGCGTGGCCAACTCAGCAGCGCTATCTTTACTCCACGACGCCAAAGTCGGCAGCAACGCAAATTTATGGGCCGCATCTAACAGTGATTTAGACGGAATGCATCCGCAATTAAGACACACACCGCCCAGTTTATTTTTTTCAATCAAAGTGACTTGCGCCCCTAAACGCGCCGCTTCTAACGCGGCCGGATATCCTGCCGGACCGCCGCCAATGACAATTATTTTTTGCATACAAACTCCTCAAATCTAATTATACCTATTGTAGCATTAAAAACAGTATAATAGAAAATATGACGAAACAAGCAAAACCTTCTTTTGTGGGACATCGCGAACGCTTGCGTCAAAAACTGGCCGAACACGGCTTGGATTCCTTCTTGCCGCATGAAGTATTAGAAATGCTGCTTACCTATGCCATTCCACGCAGAGATACCAAACCCTTGGCTTGGGCACTACTTAAAAAATTCGGCTCTATCGCCGGTGTGTTGGACGCAGATGAAAAACAATTGTGCGAAATAGACGGAATTGGCGAACATGCTGCCCAATTTTTAAAACTTATCCGCGCCGTATTCAAAGTTTACTCACTTAATCAGGTACAACAAAAGACGGCTATCCGCTCACCCCAGCAAGTCATTGACTATTGC
This sequence comes from Elusimicrobiaceae bacterium, assembly GCA_045595305.1. Lineage (GTDB taxonomy): Bacteria > Elusimicrobiota > Elusimicrobia > Elusimicrobiales > Elusimicrobiaceae > Avelusimicrobium. Next base: position 13,198 of record JAZOAE010000017.1, on the reverse strand, counting down.
AAAGCATCGTTAGCTGATAAAACAGAAGAATGTTTGGAGCTGATTTTTCTATCGGTACGCAATACGGTCATCGGTACTGAAATTGTGGCTACGGGGCTTTTGGACCAAGTAACTATTTCCCCGCGAAAGATAATAGAATGCGCTTTAAAAGCACAAGCCGCTGCCCTTATTTTAGTTCATAATCATCCATCGGGCGATGCCTCCCCTTCTAAAGAAGACATCGCACTGACACAGGATGTCATCAACGCTGCCGCGCTGTTTAGCATCCGCGTGCATGATCATATTATTATAGGTAAAGGCGGTACGCATTACAGCTTACGCACCAATGATGTGATTTAACTTTCCCGCGCAAACGTATAGGCAAGCACACGCTTGGCCCCGGCTTTACGAAGCGCTTGTGCGCACCCTTCCAAAGTGGCCCCGGTAGTAGCTACATCATCTATGAGTAAAACCGTTTTTCCTTTGACAGGTTGCGGATTATTTACCACAAAAGCGTCCGTCATATTTTCTAAACGTTTCTCACGCCCTAAATGGGTTTGACTTTGCGTATCGCGCACGCGCACTAAGGAAGTGGTATCTAACGCCAACCCCGTTGCTTTGCAGAAGGCACGCGCCAATAATTCACTCTGGTTATATCCGCGTTTTTTTAAACGTGTTTTATATAGCGGAACCGGTATTACTACATTTGCTTCCGCCAACTCCGCCAACCCAGAAAACCGCCGCGCCATAAACTCGCCCATATACGGCGCTACATAATCAGCTCCTTGATATTTGAGTGCGTATATAAGTCCTTGTGAAAATTGATTAAAATTGCACGCCGAGCGGATCACTTTACATTTAAAGGTATCCGCTTTACTGCCACGGCAATGAAAGCAATGGGCTCCCCCTGATTTTAATACCACACCGCAACGCACACAAGTGAGTGGCCCGGGCCATGTAAGACCGTTCTGGCACGAAGCACACAGCGAAGCTTTGGTCTCATAAGACAAATCTTTGCCGCACGAAAAACAGGTACGCGGAAATAAAATATGCAACACATATTTCCACGCCTTGAGCATCTTGGTTTTAAAATTGGACGGTGACATTGGCTGCGGCATGATAGGCAGTGTAGTCTTCACTTCTCACATAAGCGTGATCCATGAGAGACACTCCGCCACTAATTGTTAAACGTAAATTTTGAGACATTTCATAATCTAAAGAGCTGGTCGCATCATACAGGCGATAATTATCTTTTACTTCTACCGGCGATTTTTTATCCGTATACGTAAATGTGGTATTCCAAATCACACGGTTCGTGGTACGATAAACACGGTTGAAAAACGGCAGTTTAAATCCGCGGGGCAGGTTAAAGTCCCACCTCAAATTGAGGCTAGGGGTCCACTGTGTATAACTTTCACTAACACGTCCTTGGACAAGCCATTTATCGTGTGTACTATAAAGCACCTTGGGAGTAACGCGCATCGCACCGATGTAGAAAGAGGTCTGCGCAGAAATATCATCATCCAACACACGCTCCGTACTGTAATTTCTACGCAAGTCCCATTTCTCGGTCTCGTGGCGAGAATAGGTAAGCACTGTATCAAAAAACCGGAAAAGCATAAACCGCAGGTCTGCCCCATACTGTGTATTTTTTTGTTCGTCCATATCAATATTTTCTTGCTTGATTTGACTATAGCGTAACTTTAAATTAGAAGTATTAAGCCACTGCCCGGCATAGAAGAATTTTTCCAGGTCAGAGATGGACACAGTGATATCCGGCAGCGTCATGCTGGTGGAATCATATTGGGTGCCGGTTTGCTCGTTGCTTTGAAGTGTTTTAGAAAAATTGTTAATAATTGTCATCGTTTGCAGCGGTGCCAGCGGCCCGCCCAGTTTGTATTTAGAGAGCGGATTCCAGCGCTGGGTAGATGTAAATGTATCGCGTATCGTCATACTCCGGCGGTAGCCGAAAGATCCTACATCTTTTAAGGAACGGTTGCGGATCCACAATTCCTTGCGCGAATCGAACCCGCTGTCTACATCATCCCACGTATCGGCGTCCTGAATGCGGTAACTTGATGAAATTACAAGCGTGCTAAACAATTTGTTTTTCGGCAAAATTTCGTTGCCGCTTAGTGTCAGTGTCACTCCTCCGTCCGAACTACGGTTGATGGTTTTAACGTCGCCAATATCGAACTTTTTATTACTGTCCAAACGGCTGGTCCTTACGCTTAAATTGTTATTTTCTTGCGTGGAAATGTTGTAACTTACTGAAGGCGCCAGCCACTTAGTAATTTTCCACGTACTGTTAAACCCGGTATTTTGATTCATGGCCTTTGGATAGTGCCAAGACTTATCGGAAGTTTGTTTATACTCCGTACGGTCCTCTGTACTTTTGGTCAAACTATAGTTTGGCGTAAAAGTAAATTTATTATTCGGCTGATAGGTAAACTTAGCATTCATTTTTTGTGTATCTTCATCGGTATTATAATACATACCGTTTGACTCAACATGTCGAATGCGGTCATAATCAATGGATGAAGTAGTATAATGATACCCGGCCTGAATATTCTTAAACGAACCGGCCGTGTGACTTAAAGTAGCCCCGTATGTCTGGCTGTCATCTTTGCGCTTCATGGCATCATAAGTAGCGCTATCTTGTGTGTACTCTAAACCAATATTCGGAAATTTTTCTTTCTTAAATTCGCCACGCACAAGAGCTGTTTCTTTTTGTACACGTCCTTTATCGAGCAAGCTAACCGTATTGTAGTTGGTACTATCGACAATCACGGGAGTAGTAACCGTGGAACGTGTGAAATTAGCCTCCATGGGGAATTCTTTGATGCGGTCAATTTTAACAAAGTATTCTTCCTGCGTGGTTTCTTGCTCTTTGGAAACAGCCAGCGGCGTTTCAAAGTTGGCATCTTTATGCACATATTTAGCACCGGCGCTGCCCCACGCATCCAAGCGCACTACCACATCGCCTTTGTACGCATCGCCTGTCAACGTAATGGCTTCAGCCAGGTGCAACTCGTTAAGCCATACTTCTTTGCCTGAATCTCCCGAACCTGTTACCTCGAATGTGCCATCCGCATGTTTATACGTCGTCTTTTCTACACCAGCCAGAATTAAACTGATTTCACGAAAGTTCAACAACCCATTTGTCGCACGCGTAGATTCCACGCGCACCCCGTAAGAGGCATCTGACACGTTTTGAAATGTATCGGTAATACCGTCCCCGTTTGTATCCACCATCTTTACGGAAATTAAACGCCATCCCTTGTACCTTACAGGAACAATAATTTTGTCATAATTTTGTTGCGTACCTACTTTCAAATAAAATTGTGTACCGTTTTCGATAGCATCTTCTCCCGCCCCATGCAATAGGAAACGGAATTCTTTATGTTGGCTAAAATCCATAGAAGGAAAATTCCGGTTTGCATAACAGGTTTCATTTCCGCTTGTATCCAAATCACAATTACTCCCCGTGGTATCAAACTTAATACGAAGGGCTTCATCTTTGGCGTTTTCGCTGTTATTCATTTCTTTGTAGTCTCCTACCGAGCCATACAAATAGTTAAACACGCGCAGCCCATCTCCCGGAGTGCCAAAGATAGGTTGATAATCCGCATTATCTACGTTGTTAATGCCGGATACTGAGAACTTCTCGCTATTTTGTTGGCCAGCCGGGTTCCATGCGGTACCGGACAAAGCTACATTGGCAATGCGAATTTGCCCAGTCAATTTATTAGCCGCTTTCATGGCGTCTGTAAGTTTAAGGGTAATACGCACGTGGTGCACGGCAGACCAATCTGCTTTTTCTGCTGAGGTAATCGCAAGCGGCTGTGAATACGTATGCCAACCCGCACTTGAGGCCGAAACGGTAAATTTACCTTGCGTAGGGATATTTTCGCTATCATAGCGGCCGTTGTTATTTAAATCTTGCGTATCAATGCGGCCGTTAGGTTGAGACTCGTGGTTAAATTCGTTATGAACAAACGGATTGTAACGTTCTTCCGTACCGTCCGGGTTGGTAAACAACCAGCCGATATCTTCATTGGGCGCCAAACTATTGCGGCAGTACACATCTTCTGTTTTCGGCACATTGGTACCACATTGGGTATCCATTCCCAAACTATTATCAGAGTATTCGGATATATCCCCGAAATTAACTTCGATGTCCGGCCCGCCTTCTTCTCCCTCGTACGTCAAATCAAAGGAGGTCTTGTCCGACAAGTCCATCCCCACTTGGCTTAAGGGATAGACGATAGAAACTTCGTCTAAATCGGCATCATACGCTTGGGCTTGGGTAAAGTCATAATTCAAAAGAAGCACTTGCTGCTTATCGTTATAATTGGCAATAGCGTTGGGATTAATTTGCAGCGAAGGATAATCTTGTGTGTCCCAATGTAATGTATTTAAGAAGGTAGAAGGACGGTTGGGGTTGGAAGCAAAAATCCAATCCCGAAATACCATACTGCCGCCCACTTGCGTGTTGGCGTCGTTCATGCTATCCACCATGGCATAGCCGAATAGATTTTGCTTTTTAATACTGCGCGCGGCCTCTACGCTAAAATCAACCGATAAGGGCTCGGCCAATTTAATGTCTTTCCCGTTGATATCTGCCCCGTAAACGAGTAAATCTTTAGCATAAGCCCCCACCTGCGGAACGGACTTAGGTTTTTCGCCCCCTTCCTTAATAGCGGTGGCCCCGACGGTTATTTTATCAAACAATTTATAGTCCAACCGCCCGCCGATGACCGTATTATTGGTATTACTACCGGCGGTAGTATCGTAGGAAATATCGATGACGGAATTTTCCGTAATCATCTCGCCCTTGTAAAACGTAATAAAGCCGGAAGTGTAGTCAATGTAATAATCGTTATTGCGGGTTAACTTGCGGCCGTTTAATTTGACCGTTTCGGATTGGACAACGATGCCGGATTCGATGAAATAGGTTTTGACGGTACTTTTGTATTGGATCTTGAATTTTAAGTTGCGTGAAGAGACCGGCGTCGCTGCATATAGGCCCTCATCATCCAAGCGATAGTCTAAATTAAAAATACCTGCGTTAAAATCAATTTCTGTATACGTAGGATATGTGAAATAAGGATTGCTGTATGCTTGGCCGTTGGCATCCTGGAGCTGCAAAATAAAGTTGCCTTTTCCATCATCCGGCGTGATTTTTTGCGCACCGATGTTGTAATACGTTTTAAGCTCCAATTTATTACCCACCAAGTTATTAGTCGGCACTTTGTCATTGGCATATTTGATGTATTTAATTGTTCCCGCATTTCCAGTGTTACTTAATAGCTCTCCCCGCGTGTTCCGGTAATCAATAGCAATAGCGGCATCGGCTTTGATGGCACGCTTAAACGTAATAATTCCACGTGCATAATCTACTGTATAATCAATACCGCGGGTTAGTAATTCCCATTTGGTCTCCACACACGCAACTCCACCACAGGTAGATGTTTCCAAAAAGTCGGATGCCGTTTTGTAAACGGGCACATAAGTGTATGATGTTTCGTTGTTGTCTAAATAAATTTCTTCTGTACCAACCGAAATCGAACCAAAGGAGGCCCACGCTGAAATACCATCTTCTATAGCTGCTTTATCTTGTGCGCTATAATCTTCACTCCCGTCACTTTTCTTATATTTTTTTACATTGCCGCCAAACGTCAAATCGTAATAAGTGCGGCGGATATAGTTTTTATCTTCCAGGGAAATGATCTCAGATACACTGCTGCCCACGAAACGTTTTTGCTTGCTGGACCCTTTGGTCTGCGAACCGATGATGTATAAATTGGCATTTTTATGCTGCAAGTGCATTTTGGCACCAAAGAGCTGCTTTTCGTAGGCAATAAATTCCGTTTGCGGCAGCGCCAAATCAATATCACCAAACTCAGCCAATTGCACAAATTCACCCGGCTTACCGCGATAAGCCACAGAAATAGTTTTTTCTTCCTCGCGTTGATCATCATAGTCAATATCCACAAATACGCGATCCAAAATTTTGCCCTGCATCTTAAGTTGCAATTGTTGGTTCATTTGTATGTTATGGGCATCGCGGTCTTGCACGGTACTGTTAGGATCGCTTTTATACTTCTTTCCCGCCAATTGCAAACCGAGCACGTATCGCCCCGTCAAGGCAATACTGGTGCCATAGATCGGCAAGGAAAGCGTGGGGTTGAGCAAGGTTAAATCGGGGATCGGCTCGGGATCTTTATCCAATGAGTAAGCTCCTTCTACAGATGTTACCGCCTGGCGCCAAAATTCATTAGAATATTGTAAGAGCTGGGCATCGTCGGGAGGTTCTTCAATGGTGAGTTCTTTTTCGCGGGCTTGTCGCTGTTCTTCTTCAAATATATCGTATTGATTTTTGTCTACCAAACTATACGGCAATGTTTCCGCCCCCGCCATAGGGGCGAAAAACACATTTAAAATTAAAGTACAAGCTAGTAGCAGCCGCAATGCTTTCATAAGAAGCAATAAACCCTCATTTTTCATTTTATAAATTATGGGGGTTATGTGCCACTAAAAAAACAAGTTTTCCCCCTCCCAGCATACTATTTTGGTAGAATGGAAGATATGCGCATTGGAATTTTTACCAAATACATTGCCAAAAACCTAATTACCTTATTTGCCGGTATATTGGGCATTTTGGCGTTTGTTATTTTTATGAATCACTTCATCCGCATCATGAATATGGCCATGAATTTTGGCACCAGTTGGGGATGGGTGGCTTCTTCTTTATTAAATTTGGTACCCGATGTATTTTGTTTAAGCGCGCCCATGGCCTTCCAGATTGCTATCTTACTCACGCTTACAACGATGAGCGAACATGGGGAGCTTATCGCACTACGCGCAGCAGGGTTTTCATTTAAAGAAATTGTACGCCCGCTGGCCGGATGCGCCATTGTGCTAGCGGTCTTATTAGTATTTTTAAGCAATTGGGTTACCCCGCGCAGCTATCAGCGTATCCTCGATTTGCGCACAGAAGCACGCAGCAAAATTACAAAGGTCAACTTGGAACCTAAAACACTCCTAAACTTGGGGGAATGGCAACTATCTTTGGAGGAATTAGATCCGGTCACCAACGAAGCACATAAGATTCAACTCATTAAAGCAAACGATGCGGGGGCTCTTTCGACCAAAGTAAACGCTTCTCGCGGAAAGGTAATATTGACCGACACCGCCATTGGCTTACAATTGCATGACGGACAAATGCAGCGGATTGACTCCAAAGACCCCTCTGCCTTCATAGCCGCTAATTTTGATAATTACACTATGCATATTTCTTTATTTAAAAACCAAACACGCCGTTTACGCGTAGGAGAAATGACCACCTCTAAGCTGCTGCGTCGTTTACATAATGCCCCCCTAGACAAAGCCACCCGAAATGAATATCGCACGGAAATCAGCATGCGCAACGTCATGGCGCTATCGCCGATTATTCTACTCATTGTCAGCTGTCCAATCGGGTTTTCACTTGGTAAACGTACTAATAAAGGATGGGGTATGCTATTTAGCGTGGTAATTATTTTCTCTTTCTACTTATTGATGACGTTAGGCATTTCCTTAGGCAAAAAAATTGGCTGGCTGGCCTATCCGGGCCCTTGGTTGCCCATGGTAGTCGGTATTATTGTGGGACGATATTTGTGGAAAAAGAGGTTAAATATCTAATGAAATTATACCGTTATATCGCCCATAAATTTTGGGGACCGTTCTTCTTTGCCTTAGGTATTTTTACCACCCTGGTGGTCCTGGGGGATATTTTTGAGAAGATGAAAAATCTATCCAACGGTACTACCACGGTTTGGGATCTGTTAACCTACGCCGCCGCAACATTTCCTAATTGGCTCACCACTATTGTGCCGGTAGCTTGCTTGTTGGGGGCCATTTCCGTCATCAGTGAAATGGTGGCCAACGGAGAGTGGACCGCCTGCGTAGCCGGAGGGTTTGCTCCAAAAGATTTATTTAAACCCATTATTGTGTGTATTCTGTTAGTGGTTGCGAGCACCATGCTAATTCAAGAATTCGTTGTACCGAAACTTAATTTAAAAGCCGATGAAATTTACTACACACGCATTAAACCAGAGAAAAATTTTAATCCGCACGCCGAAACCAATGTGGCAATTAAAATTTCTCCCGAACAGATGTTGTTTGCCAAGCAGGTAGATTCCGCACGCGGGATCATGGAACAAGTTTCATTGGACACTTACAACAACAAGTGGGAAATTGCCACTCAAATTATCGCCCAAGAAATGCGTTGGGATAAACAAACCCGCCACTGGATATTTAAAAACGGCATCGAACGGACCTTCCTGGGGGATATGGATACTACAGAAGTTGCTTTTGAAGAAAAAGAAGCCCCCTTCACAACCGCTCCCAACAACATGGCAATCAGCAAGGCTGAAGATAAGCTTTTAAGCATCCGCGACTTAACCAAAAAAATTAATTTTTACAGTCAAAGCGGACTGGCACACTATACGGCAGAAACAGCCCGTCAATCCAAATTAGCTACCCCGTTTGTAACGGTTATCATGTGCCTGTTGGGGATGCCGTTTGCCATTAGTACGCGGCGCAAAAGCAAAATTGTAAATATCATTGTATCTTTTGTGATTGCGTTTGCTTTCTGGTGGTTAATTTCCATGTTCACCTCCATCGGTCAAAACGGCTACGTTAACCCGTTTATAGCCGGGTGGGGGCCGGTGCTCTTTTTTGGAGCAGCCGTGTGGGTGGAATTTAAGTTGCTTAAACTTTAACGTAAAAAGCCCCGGCGTTTAACCCGGGGCTTTAATATCTTTTCGCAAGCTTATTTCAAGCGCTCAATGGATGCTAATAAATCGTTGGTATCAAATGGTTTGTACAACACCCCATTTGCGCCCAAGCGTTGCGCTTCTGCCAAGATGGTTTCCTGACGCAGCCCTGTGATCAAAAGCACTTTGGGAACCGGGAACAAACGTTTTAGTTTAGCTAAAATATCCAGTCCATTTTCCGTAGGGAAAAAAACATCTAACAAAATTAAGTCTACTTTGTTTTTATCTAAAAAGGAAAATAACTCCTGCGAGCCCCCCGCCTCTAACACTACTTGAAACCCGGAAGATTCCAGCACGTTTTTTAAGGCAGCGCGCAAAATGACCGAATCATCTACCAGTGCTATTTTCATGATTATTTATCGCTAACTCCAGCTAATTTAGCCCCCAGGTCAAGCAACGCCTGCGTATCTTTTTTGGTGGCACTTTCCGCATAAATCCGTAATAACGGTTCGGTTCCCGACGGACGAATCAGCAACCATTCATCATTATCCAAAATCACCTTTAAACCGTCTGAACTATTCATTTCAGCCACTTTATGCGTACCAATTTTTTTCGGCATTTTTTTACGCAATTTATCAGCAAATACCGCTTTATCGAGTGCTTTTGTTAATTTGAAATCCCGCCGTTGATAAAAAGAAGCACCATATTCAGCCGCGATAGCTGCACATAATTCACTGGCTTTCTTGCCTGTATCAACCATCACAGTTAAAAAGGCCAAAGCTACCGCCAGCCCATCACGGTCCGAGAGCCCGCCCTTCCAGGCAAATCCTCCAGCTTCTTCAACACCAAAAGCTACATCTTCCAAATTCATACGTTCGGCCACATTTTTAAAGCCAACGCCCACTTCTTCAAAACGCATCCCGTGCGCGCGGGCAATGCGTTTGAGCAAATAGCCCATGGATACGGTTTGCACGATGTTTCCTTTTAATTTTTTGCGCTTGATTAAATAATCACACAACACAGCGGAGATAAAACAAGGAGTAATATAATTTCCTTTCTCATCTACCAAAGCCACCCGGTCTCCGTCGCCATCAAAAGCAATTCCCAGTGCAGCTTTTTTTTCTGTAACGGTTTTTTTAAGTTCAGTTAAATTCTTCTCTACCGGCTCGGGTTGTGTATTGCCAAAGGAAGGATTGTGTTGCGCGTGTAATGCAATAACCTGTTTGTTCGACAACATTTTTTCCAGATATCCTACAGCCGCCCCGTGCATATAATCTACTACCACTTTACCCTTAAATGTTTTTAACTTTTTGGTATTCACACGGGAAGACAAATATTTAAAATAGACATCCGTCAAATCTTTCTGCTCGGCCTTTTGACCGTAAAGTTTCAGTACGGAATGTTGGCCGATGAGCGATTCAATATCTTTGGTAATACGTGCCGGGGCAGAACGACCGGCAATTTTAATTTTAATTCCGTTAAAGTGGGCAGGGTTGTGGCTGGCTGTTACCATAATGGCCATCCAGCACTTATTAAGTGTTAATACCGCAGCAACGGGGGTGGAAACTGGTTTATCGGCCAGGATTACATCTATCTTATTAGAACGGAAAATGGCCGCAATATCAGCCGCAAAAATATCAGACATAAACCGGCGGTCGTATCCTACAAAAATCTTGGGCATTTTCCCGTTGTCTAGCACCGGCGCATTACCGTTGATGTAATCTGCCATTGCCTGGGCCAAGCGATATACATTATCAAAGGTAAAATCCCAGGCAATAATGCCTCTCCAACCGTCCGTACCAAATTTAATGTCTGCCATAATCACTCCTCATTTATCGCAATCTCTGTATAGTGAATTTAAAAGTGGAGGTGGGGGGATTCGCACCCCCGTCCGAACATCTTCTCCTCACGTGCGCTACAAGTTTAGCCTTGCTAGATACTACCGGCTAAGCGCAAGGCAGCACGCCGATAGTTTGGTTCGTTTGTCTTATCCAGCCCGGACGAACCGCGCCAAGGCTGTAGCATCCCGTGAATTTGACCGCCGTTCTTCCCCGCGCGGGAAACAGGAAAGAGGCAGTGGACTAAGCGTTAGCCCAGGCGACTTGATTGTCGTTAGTTATTTTTGTGGCCCTATTTTAACCGGCCTGGCCAACCGGTACTTGCTCACGAGAGCAACAGATACCCGTCAAATCTATTACACCCCCGAAATACAGAAATTGTCAAATAGCACGCAGGATACTCCTGCAAAATTTAAGCATTATATTGTATCATTTTCTTATAACAATTTTTAACTCAAAAGGCAAATTATGTACACTTCCACCAAACCGACTATCTATTTAATCGACGGTCTGAATTTAGTGCGCAGCTTCCTCTACGAATTTGCCCGCAGCGAAGAAGAAGTAACCGCCGATTTTTTAGACTTTTTGGAAGATATGTCTTGCGACGAGCGCTACAGCATGCACACCTACGAAGTGATTTTCGACGGGACTTTCCGCCCGGTGGGGCCGCTGTACCGCGCAGGCGTGCATATTTCCTTTGCCGAGGAAAACTCTGCCGATCAAATTATCTACGAGCGCGCCAATTACCTCGCGCAAACCAATCAGCGGGTGATTGCTGTTACCGATGACCGCGCTTTACAAGAAGATCTAAAAGCCCTTGGGGTTAAAACACAATTTTGCCGAAAATTCTACAACAGTTTTAAACCCAGTGAAAAATAACTTGCACGGGGATATCTCTTTTTTGCTATAATAAACATATAAGAGGGCTGGTGGCGGAATGGCAGACGCGACAGACTTAAAATCTGTTGGCCGCAAGGCCGTGGGGGTTCAAGTCCCCCCCTGCCCACTTAGCAGTACCTGCCAAAATTAAACCCACCAGTAGTAAATTACATGATTAAAGATATTACTCGTACGCTTACTAAATCTGTAAGTTGGATTAGTACTGTACTTCCTTTGGGTTTAAAATTTTGCGCGGCGGGAATGCTTGTAGCCGCTGTCTTGTTTGCTATCGGTTGGCCGAAAATAGCAGTTCTATTTATGCTGGTCGGCGTTTTTTGCGCTTATTTCTTCCGCGATCCAAACCGCCATGTGCAATTTGCCGATGACGAAATCGCCTGCCCTGCCGACGGCACCGTACTTTCCATTAAAACGGAAGACGATCCCAACTCTGTCGTAGTGCGCATTTTCCTTTCCATCTTTGATATTCACGTACAACGCTCCACCATTACCGGAAAAACCGGCGAGATTTTCTACAACAAAGGTACTTTCCTGTTCGCCGATAACCCCGCCGCGGTTAAGAACGAACGCAACTTAATTCAACTTTTTAAAGACGGTGACCCGGCTAAGTTTGCCCACGTAGAACAAATCACCGGGGCCATCGCACGGCGCATTGAGTGTTGGGTACATCCCAATGAGCCTATTAAGCAAGACCGCCGCTTGGGCCTGGTACGTTTTGGCTCTCAAGTGGCCGTATATATGCCTAAAGATAAAGTGCGCGTCGTTGTAAAGGAAGGGCAAAAAGTACAAGGCGGCATTACCGTTTTGGCGCTTTGGAAATAGGAATATCTCTATGGAAAATGAACCGAAAGAAACTTCCAAGTTGGCCATTGCGGCCCCTTCTCTGTTTACGCTGGGAAATCTGGCGTGCGGATTTTTTTCCATTTTAGCAGCTACCCGCGGTAATTTTGCCCAGGCCGGGTGGCTGATTTTAATTGCGGCTGTGTTTGATATGTTCGACGGCCGCGTGGCCCGCTTACTTGGAGGAGAAAGCGAATTTGGCATTGAAATGGATTCTTTGGCCGACTCCATTTCCTTCTGCGCGGCGCCTGCTTTTTTGATGTACTTTATGGTCTTACACACACAACCCACTTGGGGTGCCCCGATTGCCTGTGTATACACGTGTTTTGGCGTGTTGCGTTTAGCAAAATTTAATGCCATGGCTCGCGCCGGGGAAGGCTCCAAAAAATATTTCTGCGGCTTACCCGTTCCGGCGCCAGCGGCGCTGTTGGCATCGTTTGCTATTTCATATAGCATTATGCAAGGCGGAAACGGACACAATATTCCCTTGGTGGAAACCTACGTCACCCACTTGTATAACATTGTATGGTTTTTGATGCTCATCTTGGCCATCTTGATGGTATCCAACGTACCCTATGCCGCTTTCAAGGCTAAACGCGAAAAGAAACTAAGTGTGTGGTTTTTGCTCTTGGTCGTGTTTATTGTGGTAATGCTCATCAAATTCCCGCAAAATGTAGTACTGGTGGTATTTTCGCTCTACATTTTATTTGGCTTATTAGCAGTATTGTACCGTGCTTTCCGCGGCATTAAAGTAGAAAAATAAGCGCTGTTTTAAAACAACCCCCCCGCCAAAAGCGGGGGTTTTTTTGGCTATCATAAAGCATCGTCATCCCCGAAAGTCGTAATCGGGGATCCCCTCCTTGTGTCCTTTAAAGCGGTGGA
>JAZOAE010000016.1:0-14465 GCA_045595305.1 Elusimicrobiaceae bacterium | reverse complement strand
GGAGTGTTTTTTGTGATTAAATTTAGTATAATTAAAATGTACTTAAATGTAAGTATAAATTAATAATAGGAGAAGGACTCCGCTTCGGCTCGGTTGTGATTCCGGATGAATTCAGCTTGGTCGGTAGGTTGCAGTCCTAAGTGTACACTAAAATGGTACTTTCAAACCAAGACAGAAAAGACATTATCAGCAAATTCCAATCCAGCGCCAATGATACCGGCTCTGCTGCCGTGCAAATTGCACTGATTACGGAACGTATTCAATACATTTCCAACCACCTCAAAGCCAACCCGAAAGACTTTGCGGGCGAAACCGGCCTTAACAAATTAGTCGGTCAACGCAAACGTTTGCTCGCGTATTTGAAACGCACGGATTTTGAGAAATATCAAGCCGTGACTAAAGAACTTAAACTCAGAAAATAATAGGGAAATTAAATGCCTAATTTTAACCATAACTTTGACATCCAAAGCGTGGAAGTCACCGTCGGTCGCGACACTATTAAACTGGAAACCGGTTTAATTGCTAAGCAAGCAGACGGAGCTGTGGTTGCCAGCATGGGGGATACCCGTGTTTTGGCCACCGCCGTTTCCACCAAGGAACAAAAACCGGGTATTTCCGATTTTACTCCTTTGACGGTCAATTATAAAGAAAGAACCTACGCCGCGGGCAAAATCCCCGGCGGTTTTTTCAAACGTGAAGGAAAAGCCAGCAAGAAAGAAACTTTGTCCTCTCGTATTATTGACCGCACCATGCGCCCAATCTTCCCGGAAGGTTTTGCGTGTGAAACCAACGTAACCGCCATGGTTATTTCTGCTGACCCGAACAACGATGCGGATATTTTGTCCGTACTCGCTTCTTCAGCCAGCGTGGTGATTTCTTCCATTCCGTTTAATGAGCCGGTGGCTGCTGTACGCATTGGCCGCATTAACGGGGAATATATCGTCAATCCGACCAAAGAAGAACAAGCCCTACCTGAATGCGATATGGACCTTACCATTGCAGGGTCTGCCCAAGGGATCTTGATGGTGGAAGGTGGCGCCAAAGAAGTGGAAGAAGACGCCATCATCCGCGCTATGGAAGTAGCCAAACCGGAAATCGACAAAATGTGTGAGGCGCAACTTAAACTGCGCGAACTCGCCGGTAAGCCGAAATTTGAATATGTGGTCGAAAAATTACCGCAAGAGGTAGTAGATTTGGCCAACGGTTCCTTCCGTGAAGAAGCAAAAAAGATATTGCACGCATTTAGCGATAAGCAAACACGCGATACACAAGTAGCCCAACTTAAGAAAACCTTCACGGAACAATTAATTGAAGCATATGGTGATAATGCAGCCACTTATGCCGGCATTGCGTTAGAAAACATTATGTACGAAGAATCCCGCAGCTTAGTACTGGATGAAGGCGTACGTGTGGACGGCCGCAAACCGACTGAAATCCGCCCGTTGAGCTCTTTAGTGGGATACTTGCCGCGCGCTCACGGATCTGCCGTGTTTACCCGCGGACAGACCCAATCTCTAGCCGTTGCCACGTTGGGCACCAAAGATGACCAACAAATGGTAGAAGGGCTGGAAGACACTTCTTATGAACGCTTTATGCTGCATTACAACTTCCCCGGCTTTGCCACAGGAGAATGCAAACCGGACCGCTCTCCGGGCCGCCGTGAAATCGGCCACGGGGAACTTGCCCGCCGCGCTTTGATGCCGCTCATTCCCAGTGAAGAAGAATTCCCGTACACGATCCGCGTAGTGTCCGACATTACCGAATCGAACGGATCTTCCTCCATGGCTTCTGTGTGCGGTGGTTCCTTGGCGCTGTTTGATGCAGGCGTGCCGATGAAATCACCCTGCTCCGGTATTGCGATGGGCGCCATTAGCGGAGACGGAAAATTTGTAGTACTTTCCGATATCATGGGTTTGGAAGACCACCTGGGAGACATGGACTTCAAATTGACCGGCTCTCGCAAAGGGATTACGGCCTTCCAAATGGACGTAAAACTCAAAACCGGTATGCCCTTGGATGTATTGCGCCAAGCTATTAAGCAAGCTACCGAAGGCCGCATGTTTATTATGGACCATATGGAAAAAACGATTGCAGAACCCCGCAAAGAAGTTTCTCCGTATGCGCCTGTAATTTACAAGATGCAAATCTCGGTGGATAAAATTGGCGCGGTCATTGGGCCCGGCGGTAAGAATATTAAACGTATTACCGAATCTACCGGCACCAAGATTGACATTGAAGAAACGGGTATTGTAACGATTGCCGCCTCCAATGCCGAAAAACTCAATCAAGCCAAAGCGGAAATTGAAATGTTAACTGCTGAGCCGGAAGTAAATAAGATTTACAAAGGTAAAGTAGTTTCCATCCAACCCTTTGGGGCGTTTGTAGAAATCTTGCCCGGCAAAGACGGACTTTTGCACATCTCCGAAATTGCCAAACACCGTATTAACAAGGTTGAAGACGTATTGAAACTTGGCGAAATCGTCGAAGTAAAATGCGTTGAAATCGATAATAACGGTAAAGTACGGCTCTCCCGTAAAGCCTTACTTAAATAATTAGTTTAGTAACTCATCACAAGGCCTCCGGCAAAACCGGGGGCCTATTTTTTTGTATTTAGCAACTAAATGGAGAAGTAGATTTAGTATAATATAGCCATGAAACATCTTCGGCTTCTTGTCTGTTTATCATTGGCTATTTTTCTACATGCGTGTTCTTACCATCACAAATTGCCGCGCGGGATTTTTGCGGCGCCTACGGCCGATGAGCGGATACAGGCTTCTGTATTGGTATTGTCGGATAAAGTCGCCCAAAAACAATTTGTATTAAAGGACTATCATTCGCAAAATTCCGTCCACTCCTATAAAATAGATTTGTCTGACGGCTCTTTAGCCGCTACGGCCGATGCGTTGGCTACATTGTTTACGACCGTTGATGTAAACTCATCCAAATACGCCAATAAGTATGATTACCGCGCGCAACTCATTTATATGGTAGGAAGCACCAAGACGGATAGCACCGAAAGTGTCCAATGGTTTGGGGGGCAGCCTCCTATGTTAGAAACACGGGTTATGATTGAGCTATACGATACCCAAACGGATCGCAAGGTATTCTCTATGTTTTCGGCCCGCCAAAACCGCGTGGAAATGACAGATGCCTCCGCCGCGGCTCAACGCGTAGAAAACAAAGGAACCGCCTTATTCTTGCCCCTCACCGGGCCCGTTTACACACAACAATTTGGCGATGACTTACGCTATACTCTTTCGCGCGATCTTTCCGAATGCTTAACAGAAATCTCCCAGACACTTCAGCAAAACCGTGAGCTGTTTGCCCCACATACCCAAAATAATGTAAAATAAGGTAATTAGTTTTTTACAAGAGGAACTTATGAAAAAATCAACCACTAAAAAAACTACTACTAAGGCCGTAAAAACCACTAAAAAGACGGCTGGTAAAGAATCTCCCATTTTAAAAGACGTAAAACAGCTCTACCGCTTTATGCAGGACAATAATTTGGATACCATCGAATACGACCAAAAAGGCTTGTATTTACGCTTGGTAAAAACCAAACCGGCTATGATCCCCGTTCCCGTTAATGTGGGGGGAAACGTAAGCGCGGGTAATGGTGCTGCGTTTGTTCCTGCACAAGAGCAATATAAGGAAGTTATGCGTTCTGCATTAACCGGGATCTTTTTCCGTGGCTCCACACCATCAGCTCCGCCTTTTATAAAAGAAGGAGCCCAAGTAGCCAAGGGAGACGTGATCTGCTTAATTGAAGCCATGAAGGTCTTTAATGAAGTACGTGCCGATTTCCCTTGCATTATTAAAAAAGTATTGGTAGAAAACGGCAAACCCGTCAAACAGGGCGACGCCTTATTTGCCATTGAGCGGGTATAATTATGACTCCATTGCAAGAAAATATTAATGACGCCGTCAAGCAAATAACCGGTTACTTATCCGCCACCCCTAAAGCCACGGCTTGGCAGCTTAAAGTGATGTTTCGGCTGTCCAGCTCTGTGTTATATTTGGCGTTAGGCCAATTGTTAGCGCAAGGAAAAATTACACTCGAGGCCGACGGGATTGACTACAATGTAAATTGGGGAGAGGCTGCCGTTCAAAAGCAAGCCGCCGAAGCCGCCAATCCGTTCCAACCCAATTAAGCTTTTTCTAAAAACGAACTAAAAAGCCCTCAAGTAAACGCTTGAGGGCTTTTTGCAAAACTAATTTATAGTGAATTCGTACAATGTGCCGGCGTTACCGACTGGGGTTCCATTAAAAAATTTTTGGCAGTAATCTCCTTTTTTATGACCCGCAGAAGTATTAATAAACGACACCCCGGCACTTCGACGCTCCATACAAAGGATTTTGCCTTTGTGACTCCCAGTATAGTATATACCAAAACCAGTACCTGCATACGGCCCTGTTATTCGGCCAACGACAACATAATCGGCAGTTGAACTCTTTAGATTATACACTTGATATGTCCATTCACCAATGGTGCAGGCTGATGCTGGAACTACCTGCGTAGTCCAACGGACAGTATTGCTCTCGCAACGCATTTTTACGCCCAGATCGCTAAATTTAGAGGGATTTTCTTTATGTACTAAATAATATTGTTGACCGGCATTATATAAACTTCTTAAAACAGGAAGAACTTTAGAGGCCCGCGCCTTTTCGATCACTTTTTGATATTGAGGCAAAGCAATAGCCGATAAAATACCAATAATGAGAACCACTACCAGCATTTCAATCAGTGAAAAGCCACCCATTCGTTTTATATGCTTTTCTTGCATGTTAAATCCTCTCAATTAAAACGTGTTTATTGATTAATTCTATAAAAAAAACAAAATAAATGGCAACGCATTAAAAAACATATTCCCTGGCGCAGAGCCAGGGGATATCTACTAAATGGAATAGCCACAAAGACAGTTTTAAACTACTTTGGCAGTTCGAATTCGTTCATTGTCCCCTGGTAAACCCATTTGCCATTAAAAATTTTTTTGCAATATTCGCCACCTTTGTTAAGACCGGGCGTCTTGAATACATACGTTCCCATAGATATGCGTTCAGCACAAAGGATTTGTCCCGGTTTTATATCTTTTCCTTGCTTGATATGCATACCATTTGTATAGAACGAAATAAATCCTGTTCCCCTGTATCTCCCCTTGATACGTCCCGCGTACATTCCGTATGTGTCATCTACTGGATTATGATACACTTGATAGGTCCACTCTCCAATGGTACAGGCCGATGATGCAGGCATCTGCGTAGTCCAAAGGATAGGATTTGGTTCACAATGCATTTTTAAGCCTAAATCATCAAATGTTTTAGGATATTTTCTGTATTGCAAATAATAATCCTGTTCCGCATTATACAACGTTTTCAAAACAGGTAATATTTTGGCGACCCGTGCTTTTTCCATACTCTTTTGATACAGGGGTAAAGCAATAGACGCCAAAATACCAATGATGATGACTGTGATCAGCATTTCAATCAGCGTAAAGCCGTTTGTATTCCCCTTCAAACAATCTTTTTTCACGACAAGTATCCCCCTATTTATATAAAAATACTTTCACGTATAGCCCATTATAAGAAAAAAAAAAAACAATTCAAGCGGTATTTTTTAAGGTAAACACCTTCCTTTATTTTCAAATAAAAAACTTCCCCATAAAGCTCTCAAAAAAGGTACAATATTGCTGTATGGCTCGGTATTATTACACGCATAAAAAATCAAAAAAGAAATCTTCCCAGTCTAATGCAGCTTGGTTGCGTGCTGCCCTTTACATTTTGATGGGTACGCTGTGCGTGTGGCTCTGTGCTATTTTATGGTTCCACGCAGCTAGCGGAAAATTAGGGGATTCCATCGCCCAAGAACTTCGCCAACTTTTAGGCCTTAGCGCCGGGTTACTGCCGATTTTTCTGGCGTATTGGTTAGTCCAAACCATCCGCAACAAAAGTGCCTCTTTCTTGTTTTTCTTGATAGGAACTTCTATCACACTGTCCAGTTTCTCGAGCCTTTGCACTTGCCTGCGACAAATTTTTACCAATTCTTTAATCTCCGGCGGCGCGGTGGGAGATAAAGTGTTCTTCGCGCTTAAAGGAGTGGTGGGCTCTGTGGGAGCTGCCTTATTTTCTATAGCGTTTGCGCTGGTGGGACTGCACATTTTAGTGGCTATCCCGTGGAAAACCGTCATCACGAAAATTGCCCAATTTATCCAAAATGATTTTAATGGATGGATGGATTCACGCGCTGAGTTAAAACAAAAAGTAGCCGAAGGAAAACAGGAAATTAAAGAGCGCGCTGAAGCTGCGGAAAATCGTCCCGTTGCCGAAGAAGTAACCGAACTACCGCAAATCCGCCGTGCCAAGCCCGAAATCCGCCGCCCGGTGGCCGAGCCCGTGTCAGAACTTCCCCGTCAAGAAGAAGAAGTTTCTGTTTCTAAGACAACCGAACCGGAAAAATCGGAAAAAGAACCAGCAGCCGCAAACGAAACTAAAAAGTTTGATCCTAAAACTTTTAAACTGCCTTCGCTCAATTTACTGAATGATCCCGCCGGAAACGGATTAGTAGGCCCTACCGATGACGAAATTGCCAAAGCCACCAAACGCTTAGAAGATACCTTAAAGAATTTTGAAATTGGTGCCCATGTGACGGGAGTTTCGCCAGGGCCCGTGGTGACCCGTTACGAAATTCAACCCGACGCCGGGGTTAAAATGTCCTCTATCACCGCGCTCACGCAAGATATTCAGGCCAGCATGCACGCCCGCTCCATCCGCGTGCAAGCACCTATTCCGGGTAAAAGCACCGTAGGTTTTGAAATTCCTAACGATAAATCTGTCACGGTCACCATGAAGGAAATTTTGCAATCTCCCGCGTATGCTAATTCCAAAGCGGTACTTCCTGTTGCTTTGGGCCGCCATGCGAACGGAGATCCCGCTGCCACAGTAGCTGAAAAATGGCCGCATATCTTAATTGCCGGGGCTACTAACAGCGGTAAATCTATTTGTTTGCACACGATCATCATGTCACTTTTGTTTAAACACAAACCCGACGAAGTTAAATTCTTGATGATTGATCCTAAGCGCGTAGAACTTACACTCTATGAAGGCATCCCTTATTTGTATGATCCCAAAACTTCGTGCGATGATGCAGATATTATTACCAAACCTAACGACGCGGCAAAATCGTTACAGATGCTCGTCAAAGTAATGGAAAAACGCTTGGATATGTGTCAAGCCGTTAAAGTAAAAAATATTGAAGGTTATAACGCGTGGGCTAAAGAAAACAAAGAAGAAAAAATGTTCTACGTTTTTGTCATTATCGACGAAATGGCTGACCTTATGCTGCAGACAAAAGCTTCTATTGAAGACTCCGTCCAACGCCTTGCACAAATGGGACGTGCCATGGGTATTCACCTCATTTTGTGCACGCAGCGCCCATCCGTAAAAGTAGTAACCGGTATTATCAAAGCTAACATGCCTTCGCGCATTGCCTTGCAAGTAGCTTCGGGCATTGATTCTAAAGTTATTTTGGATTCCGTCGGCGCAGAAAATTTACTGGGCCGTGGAGATATGCTCTTGTTAGATTCCTCTACGCAAACACCTCTGCGTATACAAGGCGCCTATGTTTCGCCGGATGAAATTAAAGCCGTGGCAGATTTCTTACGTGCACAAGGCGGGCCCGATTACCCCGTACAGATTGTACAAGAACAACAACCCGGTATGCGCCCGCAAGACGGACTGGGAACGAAACCCGAAGAAATTTTACAGGCGCTTAATTTAATTAAAGAACGGCGCCGCGTATCGCAAGATTTGTTAAAGGCACATTTTGGTTCCTCGGCCCGTGCAACTAATATGCTTAGTGTGCTTGAAATGCGCGGTTTTATCACCAAGCCCGAAGGCTCCAACCGCTGGGAAATTCATTACGATTTAATTGACTCTGCCATCGAAGAGATGAACAGTTTACCCTACGAAAAGGACTACAAAGAACCCGAATATGAAACCGTTTATAAATAAGTCTTTATTATTTGTTGGCATTTGTGCGTTATTGGCTGCTTGTTCCTCCAAACCGGAAGAACCGTCCGTTCAAAAGACACTTGAAAAAACGACCGCCACGGAGGAAACCACCACGGCCGCCATCCCGGCTACCCAACCGGAGCAACCTCTTTCCGAAGAAAAATTACAACCGGCAACCGAAAAACCCGCCGAAAAAACTACTTCACAAACCACAAAGACATTGTATCCTAATGAAGTATTAATCAAAGTAAAAAACTGGGATCAAAAACTTAAATTCTTAAAAACGCATTTTGAACAAACCAGCGAATATGACGGCGTCCCCATCAGCAAATCGCAGGGTACTTTATTTTACGATAAAGATAAAAATTTATTGCGCTTAGATACGCTCAATGCAGATCAAAATGTGGAACAAACCGCTATTACAGACAAAAAGCAAATTCTTATTTTGGACGGTCAGGGAAACGAAATTACTACATTATCTTGGCAAGAATGGCAGCAAGGCCAACCCAATCAAGCCCTTTTCGATTTCGGAAATTATACGGCCTTACTCGCACGCCATAATACCGTGCTTAAAGAGCCTTATTTGTTGGAATTAACTCCCAAGGAGGGGGAACCCTATACCCTATATTTGACCTTATCTAAAGAGGATTATTTTCCGACAAACATTAAAATCGTATCAGATTTAATGGTAACTGAAGCAAAACTGACTGACACTCAAAAGAATGCCGCGTTGGCATTTGATACTTTCCGTGCAGGAGGCCTGTTTAAATGATGACACTTGCCAACAAAATTACGTTAATACGTGCCGGACTGTCACTACTTGTATTTTTCTTTATTCTATTGCCATTTTGGTGGGCGCGTTTTATTGGCATTATCATTTATATCGTGGCCGCCAGCACCGATTGGGTAGACGGTAAAATTGCCCGCGAAACAAATACCATTACTCCTTTCGGAGCTATCGTCGATCCGTTTGTGGATAAAATTCTTGTAATTGCCTCCTTCTTTGCTTTTGTATCTATTCGACCTCTTAACGTCCCCATTTGGGCTGTATTTTTGATTTTACTACGCGAGCTGATGGTGTCTAATTTGCGCGCCATTGCCGCATTGGACGGAAAAGTAATGGCCGCTGAGCGCTGGGGAAAATTTAAAACAGTGGTGCAAATGTCTGCCATCGGCGTAATTTTATTTGTAATTTTAGTCATGCATTTATCCCAATTATTACATGGCACAGCGCAACATGTTTGTCAGGTTTTGTTTATAACGCTCCTGCACTTCCCGTATGCCGTCACAGCCATTGCCGCGGTGATTACGTGGATCAGTGCCATTTCATATTTGCGTAATAACTGGGACTTATTAAAGAAATCTTGGAGTTTGCCATGCAACTAATCTACAAGGCGCTTGCGACCGGGTTATTTATTAGCTATTTGCCCACTAAGGTTATCAAGTTTAAAAAAAATACAGGAGCGGGCTTCTTGGGTACGCTATGGGGAATTCCTTTAGTTTTAATTGCCCCGACGGATCAACTGCTCTATTTAGTATTTATGCTCTTGTTTTGGGTACTTGCTGTATGGGTATGCAAAAAAGTAAAATTTGTAGGATATACCGGCCATGATAATCCAAAAATTGTGATTGATGAAATAGCTGGTTATATTACAGCCATGGCATTTTTACCACATACGTGGCCCTATATGTTGGCAGCATTTGTGCTTTTCCGTACGTTTGACACACTTAAACCGGGGATGGTAAAAACTTTCGACAAGTTGGAAAATGCTTTTGGAATTGTGTTTGATGATGTATCCGCCGGACTACTGGCTAATATATGTATTCAAATTTGTATTATTTTTATAAATATGAGATAAGGAGAAATTATGGACTTTTCAAGCATGACAAATATTCGCGAGCTACTCGCTGCCGGGGGACCAATTTTAATTATCTTAATCTTGCTCTCAGTATATTCTATTTCGGTTATTTTAGAACGTTACTTTCGTTTGAGAAAAGCCATTAAGTATTCCCGTCGTTTAATTTCTTATTCGCGTACTGCCATTCAGGCCGGGAATTATACGAAGGTAGAAGAAGCCTGTCGCAAAGAATCTGTTAAAAATACTCCCGCCGGAGTACTTTTGTTGCGGCTTTGTAAAGAACGCAAACGTTCCCGCGAAGATATCGAAAAAATTGCCGAAACAGTTATTGATTTTGAAACTGTCAAATTGCAGCGCCGTCTCTCTATTTTGGGAACGCTGGGAAGCATTACCCCATTTATCGGGTTATTTGGTACTGTAATCGGGGTTATGCATGCCTTCAAAGACCTGGCTGCCAATACCGCCGCGGCGGGAGGGGCTTCCGTTGTAGCTGCCGGTATCGCCGAAGCTCTTGTGAACACGGCCGCCGGGTTATTTGTAGCTATTCCCGCTGTCATTGCGTATAACTATTTCTTATCCAAAACCACCTATTTTGCACAAGAATTAGATAGCATAGCGCAAGATTTTATCTTTAATAACTCGGCATCTTCCAGAGGACTTTAATATATGGCTCGCAGAAGAGAACGCCGTTTGATGGCTGATATCAACATGGTGCCATTTATTGACATCACGTTGATCTTGCTCATTATTTTTATGGTAATGAGTCCGCTCTTGGTGCAAATGCAACTTACTGTAGATTTGCCCAAGTCCAAAGCCATTAACACTCAATCAGACGACGATGTGATTCGTATCGAAATTCAACAAAATGGAACTATTACTGTACTTAAAAAGACAGTATCCATGGCTAATTTAGAGCGTGAGCTCATTTTACGTTTAGGCAAGGCAAACCAAAAAACCATTTTGGTGGAAGCGGATAAAAATGTACCCATCCAACAGGTGGTAGATGTTTTTGATATTGCTAAGAAATTAGGAGCCGCCAAACTGGGAATTGGCGTATTATCTAAAAACTAATGAACTGGTATTTAGTATATTCAGGCGGATTGCATGCGTTAGCTGCACTTATGGTTATCCTGTTACTAGCACCCGGAACTACAAAACCGAATGCTACGTATACTATTGACTTCATCGGCTCAGGAAAAGTACAAGCTGTTACGGTACCCAGTGCCAATTCTAAAACTGCGGTTAAAACCCCTGAACCTGCGAAGGAAGCTATCGAGAAAGAAGTCCCTGCTCAAAAAGCGTATACCTCCAAGACAGAAATTGCAGAAAAACCTACGCCTAAAAAAACTTCTACTAAGCCAGCCCCCGTTACAAATACTCAACCGCTTAGTGGGCCAAGTGTGCTCGATGATGAGGAAACAGATTCTATGAGCACCGAAGAATTTGAGGGGGGAAATATTACGACAGATTTTGCTAATTTTCCATACCCCTGGTATATTACACAGGTTCGCAACTCGTTGTGGGTAGAATGGGAAAAACGCCGACCTGCCGGAAATATACTCTCTGCCATGGTATCGTTCGCTATCGCCCGTGACGGTAAAATAAAAAACCTAAGAACAGAGCGTTCCTCCGGCAATGATTCGTTCGACTTTGCTGCTACTTCCGCAGTAATTAACGCAGGGCCTTTTGCGCCCCTGCCAATGTATTATGAAAAAGATGAACTCACCATTACGGTAGAATTCAAACAGGAGAAATAACTATGGTAGGTATTCAACGATTTTTATTACTCATTTTATGTATGCTGTTGGTAATGATTTGCTACCCGGATTTTGGTATAGCTGGCTGGACTTTTGCCGGAACGATCATCCTAGTATGGACAGGGATCATCTTGATTATGTCCATCATTGGCACGTTATTTGGACTATATCGCTTTGAAGGGATTAATCGCTTTTTAACGTTTGTATTTTTGTTATGTATGTTAGCTTCTATTCTATTATTTTTCCCGCAAGACGATAACCGCCCGCCCTTCCAAAAATTACGCGAGGGAAATATTCCCACGGGCGCTGACATTCAACGAGGGCTGAATAAATTTACATTTAACTTCGCTTTTGATAGACGTAATGCCCGCAGCGATAAAAATTTTGTAAACCAACAAGATGCTAAAAAAGCAGCAGAAGAAGCCGCCAAAAAAGAAGCAGAACAAAATGCTAAAAAAGCTGCTAAAAAAGCCTTACAAAAATTAGAAGTTATTGTGGAAGACAAATGACAAAACCTACCGTGCTCATTACTGGGGGAAACGGATTTATTGGTCGCACGTTGACGAATAAATTGTTGCGTGAAGGGTATGCTGTACGCGTGCTCACACGCAAAACGCCAAAGGACCAACCCGCTAATCCATCTGTTTCTTTGGTGCAGGGAAATTACAACGATATTTCCTCTCTGCAAAAAGCCATGCAAGGTTGCGAAGGTATTTTCAATCTAGCAGGGACGCTCTTCGGATTTAGTTATAAGGACTTTGAAAAGGGAAATGTTACAGCGATTCAAAATGTGGTAGCAGCCGCAAATAAAACCCCCAGCATCCAAACGTTTGTACATGTATCCAGTTTGGCCGCAAGCGGTTACGCAAAAAGACCGCGCCGACCTCGTATTGAAAAAGATGCTGCGCAACCTGTTTCCGATTACGGCCGTACTAAATTAGAAGGAGAAAAAGCAGTCCGTCAATTAAACCAACGTATAAAACGTACAGTTATCCGCCCACCGATTGTATATGGTAAAAATGATTCTGGTGTGTCTAAAATCGCCTCGTGGGTTAAACGTGGCCTTATGGTCAACACGTCAGGAAACGGATATTTTAGCTTTGTCTATGTGGAAGATTTAGTGGACGCATTGTGGCAAGCCTATCTTCGAAAAGATACCAACCGCGAGACGTATTTTGTCGCCGAACCTACTATTTATACATGGAACTATTTTATCACGGAAATGGCCAACGCTATGCATGTTCGCAAGCCATTAATGCCCAAAGCACCCGTGTGGATGATGCGCATCGCGGCCTGGATTTATGAGCTATGTGCAAAAATCACCGGCACCCAACCCGCCCTAAACTATGATAAAGTAGCTGAGGCTGTAATTCCTGGCCACTGGATTTGCAGTAGCGAAAAATGGCGCAAATTAACAAACCAACAATTTACTCCCTTGAAAAAAGGCCTTGAGCAGAGTTTTTGAAATTTGCTATAATTTTAGTGTCGTTGGAGAGGTGGCTGAGAGGCCGAAAGCGGCGGTTTGCTAAACCGTTATACGGGGTAAACCCGTATCGAGGGTTCGAATCCCTCCCTCTCCGAAGGGTTTTATAGGCTTAAATGGCTTGTAAAATTTGTAGAAAAACCCGATTGGGTTTAAAAGTAACTTACTTTAACAACTAGATGAGGTGTATATAAATGAAAAAAGTAATTGCCGTGTTGTTTGCTGTGTTTTTTGTAGGCACTACCCTGGCCATAGCGGCTCCCGCTAAAAAATCGGCCGGCAAGATAAAAAATACGAAAATCGTACAAGCTACGCAAAAGCTCAACTTCACTTATTTGGGTACTCCTATTTCTGTTCCCCAAGGGCAAGTGATTTTGTTAGGTGAACGCCCCAACGGTTCCATTGTCATTCGCGGTAAAAATATGGACCAAATCAAAGTGGGACCTGGGACTTTCTCCACGGAAGGGTATTCTGTTGTATCTTACCAACCCAAAACCAATGTAATCTTCTTGAACAGAGGAAAATGGCTTACCTTAAGAGATCCTCAAGGTGAAACTGCTACTGTACAAGAAAAGGGTGCCATCTTGGCCACCAATGCAAAGATCAACTCCAACACTTTGGAAGATATGCGCATTGCTGCCCAAAAAGATGCAGATGAAGTATCGGCAGATTTAGGCGAATCATCAAATAACGGAAGCTCAGCTAATGCACTCGATAATGCTGGCGACAATGGCAATACGTTGCCCTCTTTTGTAGAACCCAATGTCTTTGATGGTGTTGCCTACCAACAAGCTTCGAACGACGTAGAAGCTACGTTGAGTCCTTCTGCTCCGACAAAGTAATACGGCATTTTAATCTCTTGGAATAGGAGAGGAAGCAATATGCATAAGAAGGCTGTAGTGTTTGTTGTTGGATTGATTGCGTTTGGCACCACTTTGGTATCAGCATCGCAGCCCCGTACAACAAATAGACTTAAACATACACGCACTGTTGAAGCTAAAGAGGATACTACGATTACCTACGCCGGGATGGAAGTTTTTGTACCGGCCGGGCAAACGATTACCTTGGGTAGAACTAAGGAAAAGACCGTAGTTGTCCGAGCTGATAAGATGGCGAATGTAAAAGTAGGAGTTGCCACGCTTACTTCTAGTGAGCCAGCCGTAGTAGCTGTACAACCTAAACAAAATTCCTTCTCCATTATTACAGGGAATAATGTACAGATTACAGATGCAAATGGAAGAGTGGCAAAGTTATCGGAAGGTGCCTCTGTATCCGGTGATGATATCCGTGAAACTCTTGAAATTCCTTCTTTGCCGCCGGTTGATCGTGTTGCCCCGATGCATCCAAGACGTAAAG
>JAZOAE010000015.1:0-27494 GCA_045595305.1 Elusimicrobiaceae bacterium | reverse complement strand
TTGCTGTGCCACGATCGGCCAAGTCGGCAACGTAGACCATGGCAACATCGTCATCGGTAACGCCGGCCGCAACCGTCACTTGGGTAATCGCCCAACGGTACGCGGTAGCGCGATGAACGCTGTAGATCACCCGATGGGTGGTGGCCGCGGTCATGGTAAAGGCGGCAACATTCCGCGCTCTCCGTGGAATCAACCGTCCCGCGGTCTAAAGACCCGCTCCACCAAGAAAGCATTTAGCTGGATGATTGTGAGCGACAGAAGAAAAAACAAGGTTAAATAAGTATGGGAAGATCAACTAAAAAAGGTCCGTTTGTAGACTTAAACCTGTTGGAAAAGGTTCAAGCAATGAATGCTTCCAACGAAAAGAAACCTATCAAAACATGGGCGAGAGCTTGTACGATTGTGCCGGAATTTGTGGGTCACACCTTCTTGGTGCACAATGGCCGCAAATTCCTCCCCATCTACGTTTCCGAACGTATGGTAGGTTATAAACTCGGTGAATTTTCGTTCACCCGGTTGTTCAAAGGTCACGGTGGTATCACCAAAGATTCCACGGCCTTGAAATAAGATTGAGGATTTGATATGGAAGCTTGTGCAAAAGCCAAATTTCAACGCTACGGCAGCCGCCGTGTAAACTTGGTGCTCGACCAAATCCGCGGGAAAAATGTGAAAGCAGCAGAAGAAGTATTACCGTTTGTTGCTAAACGCACCGCTGATTTAGTAGCTAAGACCTTACACAGCGCCGCCGCTAACCTGCAAGTCAAAGCTGGTAAAAAGTTAGACTTCAACCACGTCTATATTAAAGAGGCGTTTGCGAACTTAGGCCCCAGTGGTCATCTTCGCAGAGTGCAACCCGGTCCGCAAGGCCGTGCGATGCCCTACAAGAAAAGTATGTGTCATTTGACAGTCATTGTCACCGACGAAAAGAAAGGAGGCCGCTAATTTATGGGACATAAGATTCATCCCCGGTCTATTCGCTTAGGATACATCCAAGATTGGCGCTCCCGCTGGTTCGCGCCGAAAAATATGCCGGCGCTCATTTTAGAAGATGCCCAAATTCGCAAACACATTGACGGCAAATTCGAAATGGCGGCTATCAGCTATGTCGGTATTGAAAGAGCCGGTGCGTTCTTACGCGTAAACATTCGCACGGCCCGCCCGGGTGTGGTGATTGGTAAAAAAGGTGCCGATATTGAAGCACTACGCAAAGAATTAGAAGCCATGACCGGCAGCAAAACGTTTGTAAACGTAATTGAAATTAAAAACCCGGAAACGGATGCCCAATTAGTAGCGCAAAACATCGCTCAACAATTGGAAAAACGTGCCCACTACGGCGCTGCTATGAAGAAAGCGATTGAAAAAGCTCTCTCTGGCAAAGCTTTGGGTATTAAGATTATGGTATCCGGTCGTTTAGGTGGTGCGGAAATTGCTCGTACCGAATGGAAACGTGAAGGCCGTGTACCGTTGCACACGTTGTGTGCCGATATCGATTACGGTTTTACCGAAGCCAATACCATCAGCGGTAAAATTGGGGTAAAAGTGTGGATTTTCAAACGCACTCACTTCGCCAAATCTCCCAAAGAGATCATGAACGAACTCAAAAAACACCGCGAACTGGAATCTGGCGCGACCGAAGGAGCCGTAGAGACGGCTGCTGCGGAGGCCAAATAAGAGGTAACGAATTATGTTAATGCCGAAAAGAGTAAAATATCGTAAACCCTTCAGCGCCCCGCGCATTAAAGGCAATGCCAAACGCGGAACCGAAGTGGTCTTTGGGGAATATGGTTTGAAAGCTTTGGAACCCAAATGGATCACTGCACGCCAAATTGAAGCGGCTCGTATTACCTTATCTCGTTTTATTAAAAAGAAAGGTAAATTATGGATCCGCATTTTCCCGGATAAAGCTATCACTAAACATCCCGCCGAAACCCGTATGGGTAAAGGTAAAGGTGCGCCCGAATACTGGGCTGCTGTGGTAAAACCGGGCCGGATTTTGTTTGAATTGGAAGGTGCCAGCGAAGAAGACACCAAACGTGCTATGCGCTTGGCTTCCGACAAACTGCCGATCAAAACGAAATTGGTAACCAGAAGGTAAGGTATGAAAACCAAAGAAAAAGCAGATTTGAAGAAAAAATCTTTAGCCGAACTCAATGAACTGCTCGGCAAAGCCCAAGAAAAGAAATTCAACCTTCTTTTCAAACACAGCACCACTCCCTTGGCTAACCCCATGGAATTGCGTGCTGTAAGACGCGAAATCGCCCTTCTGCAGACGTTAATCAATCAGAAGGCTGCGGCGAAATAGAGGTTTGTATGGAAAATAAAGAAACCCGCGCTCAACGCAAAGTGCTTACCGGTGTAGTAGTGTCTGACAAGATGGACAAAACCCGCACCGTCAAAGTGGAACGCTTGGTACATGATGCTCGTTATGGCAAAACGCTTAAACGCGCCACCAAATTCCATGCGCACGATGAAGCGAACGAAAGCAAACAGGGCGACAAAGTAGAAATTATGAGCACCCGCCCCGTTTCTAAAACGACCAAATGGCGTGTTTCCAAAATAGTGGAAAAGGCCAGAGCATAGTTAGGAGTTACTTAACGTATGATTCAATTAAGAAGCATCCTCAATGTGGCCGACAATTCCGGCGCCCGTAAAGTACAATGCTTTAAGGTGCGCGGTGGCCACCATCGGGATATTGCAACCCTCGGAGATGTAATTATGTGTTCCGTTCGGGATGCAATCCCTACTTCCGCCATTAAAAAAGGCGACGTGGTACGTGCAGTAGTAGTGCGCGTAGCTCGTGAAAAAAGACGCAAAGACGGTTCCTATATTCGTTTTGATGATAACGCTGTTTGCATCATTAACGACAATGGCGAACCCAAAGGCACCCGTGTATTCGGCCCGATTGCCCGTGAACTTCGAGAAAAGAATTTCTTGAAAATCATCTCTTTAGCACCGGAGGTAGTATAGGTATGAACGTGAAAACGAAAGATACCGTGCTCATTTTAGCCGGTAAAGACAAAGGCAAAAAAGGCGAAGTGAAATCTGTCAATCCGACGAAAAATACGGTTGTAGTAGCCGGAGTAAACATGGTTTCCAAACACCAAAAGCCTTCTCAAAATAAGCAAGGCGGCATTGTGCAGGTAGAAGCTCCGATCCACGCTTCCAACGTGGCGGTGGTCTGCCAAAAATGCAAAAAAGCCATGACGCCCAAAGTGCAAATTACGGCCGACGGTAAAAAAACTCGTGTCTGCCGCAAATGCAACGAAGCAATTATCTAAGTAGGTACTGAAAATGACTGCTAAGAAAGAAACTAAAGTAACCAAGGCCCCGGAAGGATATGTTCCTTCTTTACAGGCCCTATACAAAGAGAAAGTGCTTCCGGCCTTGCTCAAAGAAATGGGTGTAAAAAGCCCTATGGCCGCGCCGAAACTCACCAAGATCGTGATCAATATCGGCGTAAAAGAAGCCCGCGAAGATATTAAAGCGATGGAAATCGCCAAGAGCGATTTAACTGCCATTGCCGGACAAGCCGCCCAGGTACGCCGGGCCAAAAAGTCCATTTCTAACTTCAAATTGCGTGAAGGTATGCCCATTGGGGTCCGCGTAACTTTACGTGGTGCCCGCATGTATGAATTTATGGAACGTTTCATTTCCATTGCGTGCCCCCGCATCCGCGACTTCCAAGGCTTCAACCCGAGCTTTGACGGGAGAGGCAACTTGAACTTGGGGATTAAAGAACACTATATTTTCCCGGAAATTGATGTGGAAAAATCTCCCAAAGCCTATGGTATGAACATTACGTTTGTAACCACAGCCGACAACGATAAGAATGGCCGCTTACTCATGGACTATATGGGTATGCCGTTCCGCAAATCGGGTAAATAAGGAGCAAAGAACATGGCTACGAAAGCATGGGTTGCAAAAATGGCAAAAGACCAAAAATTTGCTGTGCGCTACCATAACAGATGTCAAATCTGTGGCCGCGCCCGCGGATATTACCGCGACTTCGGTCTATGCCGTATCTGCCTGAGAAAAATGGCTCACCAGGGATTAATCCCCGGTCTTAAAAAATCCAGTTGGTAATTTACAGGAGGAGGTGCCTAGCCGGGCCAACTCTGTGCAAAACAGAAAGTGGTTTGGAGGGCAGCCTTAGATTATGGATCCAATCGCAGATTTCTTAACTAGAATAAGAAACGCCAATATGAAGAAAAAAGAAAAAGTGGATATTCCTTTTTCTAAAATCAAAACTGAAATTGCGCGCATCCTCAAAGAAGAAGGATATATTGCCAATTTCAAAGCCGTCCACAATGAAACGAAGGGCGGCGTGGTCAGAGTATTTTTGAAATACACGCCCGAGAACGAATGTGTAATCCAAGGTTTGAAACGTGTTTCCAAACCGGGTTCCCGCGTTTATAGTGCTTATGATAACATTCCTAAAGTGCGCGGTGCGTTTGGTATTTCTATCTTGTCCACTTCCAAAGGTTTGATGACCGATGCACAAGCCAAAGCGGCCAAAATCGGCGGCGAAATCTTGTGCCAAGTGTGGTAATGGGGGAATTATGAGCAGAATTGGTAAAAAAGTAATCAACGTTCCCGCTAAAACCAAAGTGGAAATTAAAGATAATGTAATTACCGCTACGGGCGCTTTAGGCTCCTTGTCCTACACTGTTCCAGCCGGTATTACTCCGAAACTCGATAATGGTACTCTTACCTTCTCTATTGAAGAAAAAGACTATAAAGTATTAAATGCGTTACATGGTACAACCCGTGCTAACGTATCTAATATCATTGAAGGTGTCACCAATGGTTTTGAAAAAACCTTGGAAATCAATGGATTAGGATATCGTGCCAGTGTAGCCGGTAAAAAGTTGAACCTGGAATTAGGTTTTTCTCATCCGGTCAATTTAGACATTCCCGAAGGCCTCACCGTAACCGTTGACGGCAAAACCGGGTTTGTCACCATCAAAGGCAGCAACAAGTTTTTAGTTGGTGACTTTGCTGCTAAGATCCGCCGCATCCGCCCGCCGGAGCCCTATAAAGGCAGCGGTATTAAATACCAAGGCGAACATATCGCTCGCAAAGCTGGTAAGACCGCAGCGGGAGGTAAATAATTATGGCTACTAAACAAGAAAGATATCAATATAGAAAAGACCGCAGCCGTGGACATCTGTTGAAAAACGGTGCACATCGCCCGCGCTTATCTGTATACAGAAGCTTGAAATACATGTATGCCCAAATTATTGATGACAACACGCATAGCACTTTAGTGTCTGCAACCACGTTGTCTAAAGAATTTGAAGGCAAATTTGATACCTCCGCCAAGAGCATCGAAGCCGCCAAGGCCCTCGGTGCTGCAATTGCTAAAAAAGCACTTGATCAAGGCATTAAAGAAGTAATGTTTGATCGCGGCGGACGTGTGTACCACGGCAGAATTAAAGCGTTAGCCGATGCTGCCCGTGAAGCAGGATTAAAATTCTAAGGTCATAGGTGAATTTAATGTCCAACGAAGTGAAAAAAGAAGCGAAAGGCAAAAGAGCCGAGTTTCAAAAAGCAAAACCTGCCGCCGAAGGCAAAACGACCGTAATTAACGTCGCCCGCACCACCAAGGTAGTAAAAGGTGGTAAACGCATGGGATTCCGTGCGTTAGTGGTAGTCGGTAACGGTCAAGGCAAAGTGGGTGTTGCAATTGGCAAGGCTAACCAAGTTCAGGCCGCTATTGCAAAGGCCGAAACGCATGCGCGCAAGCACATGATTACGTTCCCGATTGTCGGCGATACGATTCCGCACGAAGTAATCGGCAAATTTGGCGCGGCCTCCGTATGGATGAAGCCCGCTGCCCCCGGTACCGGTGTAATCGCCGGATCCGGTGCGCGTTTACTGTTTGAAGCTGCTGGTATTAAAGACGTACTGGCTAAAAGTTTGGGAAGCACCAATCCGTGCAACCTCGTGTATGCTACGATGGAAGCATTCAAACAACTCAAAAGCAAAGAAACTGTAAATGTTTTGCGTGGCAAAGCTGAAAAAGTGGAAGCCGCCCAAGAAGCGCCCAAAGCCGAAGAAACAACAGAAGCCAAGGCCGCCTAGTTTTGTGGAGAATAACATATGGTAACTTTAAATAAACTTTTCCCTAAACATGGTTCTCGTAAAGCCAAACGCCGCTTGGGTATTGGCCCGGGCTCTGGCTTGGGTAACTACTGTACCAAAGGAATGAAGGGGCAAACCTCCCGTTCCGGTAACACCCGCAAAGAAAGCAAAGAAGGCGGACAAATGCCTTTGATCCGCCATACGCCTAAAAGCGGTTTTTCCAATAAAGATTTTGCTACTCGTTACGATTATGTAAACGTGGGTTCTTTGGAAAAAATCTTTGCTGCTGGTGCTGAAGTAACCCCTGAAGCCTTAAAGAAAGCAGGTATTATTCACTGCGCTTGCCGCGTGAAAGTACTTGCTAACGGGACTTTAACCAAAGCCCTCAAAGTGTCCGCTCATGGTTTTTCCGCCACGGCCAAAGCCGCGATTGAAAAAGCCGGCGGCACTGCAACCGTTATTGAGACGAAATAATGGCCAATAATACAGTTGCAAATATTTTTAACGCTCCCGAACTCAAAAAGCGTTTGCTTTTTGTGCTCGGGGCGTTGGCAGTTTTCCGGGTGGCTGCGGCCATCCCGATACCTGGTATTAATACGGACGTATTACGCCAGCTCTTTGCTGCACATCAAAACGGTATTCTAGGGTTTATGAATATCTTTTCGGGTGGCGCATTGGGACGGTTTTCCATTTTAGCACTGGGTATTATGCCGTACATTAACGCTTCCATTATCATGGGGCTCGTGCGCGGGGCACATATTTTCCCGGCACTGGACCGCATGCATAAGGAAGGAGAAAGCGGACGGCGCAAAGAAAACCAGATTACGCGCATTTTTGCACTGTTTTTAGCCTTGTTACAAGGCGGGATGATGACGTTTGCTATCTCACGCGTCACAGGCGCAGGGGATATCCCGGCGGTAGTCAACCCGAACTTTTTGTTCTTTACTACCACGCTGTTAACTTTGGCAGCTGGAACGATGTTCGTAATGTGGCTAGGTGAACAGATCACGGAAAAAGGGGTGGGTAACGGTATTTCGCTCATCATCTTTGCCGGGATCGTAGATCGTTTGCCTGCCGCTGTTAATGAAATCGTAACCCGTGTGAAAACAGGCGAAATGGATTTCTTTGCCGCTATGTTTATTTTTGCCGCAGTTGTTGTTATTACGGCACTAGTAGTTTGGTTGGAGACGGCTCAACGCCAGATTCCAGTTCAATATGCCAAACGTCAAGTAGGCAACCGCGTTTATGGCGGCCAAGCGAGTTATCTGCCTTTGAAAGTGGATCAGAGCGGGGTAATTGCTGTAATTTTTGCCTCTTCTGTGATTTCACTTCCTTTGACGATAGCCAGTTTTAATCAAGAAGCCGAGTGGGCGCAGAAAATTTTAAACATGTTTAATCATGGAAACGTGTGGTACATGTTGTTATTCTCCGCGCTAATTATCTTCTTCTGTTATTTTTATAACTCCATGACGATTAATCCGGCAGATTTAGCTGACAACATGAAAAAATGGGGCGGCTTTATCCCGGGGATACGTCCTGGCGAACCAACCAAAAATTACATTGAATGGGTCATGAACCGTATCACGTTCTGGGGCGCTATCTTTGTATGTTTGGTAGCTGTTTTGCCGGATGCATTTCGTGCAAAATTCGGAGTAGATTTCTACTTCGGTGGAACGGCACTTCTAATCGTTGTGGGTGTTGCGTTGGATACTGTTGGCCAAGTACAAGCGCACTTGTTGGCGCGCAATTATGAACCTTTGATGAAAGGCTCTAAACGTATTCGTGGCCGTTGGTTCAACGTACAGTAACTTTTTGTTTTTTCCTCTTGCGTGTTTTATGCGCAAGAGGAAAACTGTCTTAGAAAAACAGTATGAATATCATCTTGATGGGATGCCCGGGTGCTGGGAAAGGAACACAGTCTGTTAAATTGCAGACAGCGTATCAATTGCAACATATTTCGACCGGGGATCTTCTTCGAGCAGAGATAGCATCTGGTTCCGCACTAGGAAAGCAAGTGGCGGATATTATTAACAAGGGCAATTTAGTGTCCGATGAGTTGATGATATCGCTATTGGCTGCGCGTGTGCAGACCACGGATAAAGGAATTATTTTTGATGGATTTCCACGCACTGTGTCGCAAGCACAAGCGTTGGAAGAAATGTTGCGGCGGTATGATCGTAGCATTTCGCAGGTGATCATGATTGACTTGCCGGAAGAAGAAGTCATTAAACGGCTTTCTTCGCGGCGGGTATGTAAACAATGCAGCAAACCAGCTGCGACACTTACTCAATCCATATGCGATTGCGGCGGAGAGTTGTATGTGCGTGACGATGATACGCCAGAGAGCATCAAACACCGCTTGGAAGTGTATAAGAAACAAACATTACCGGTGAAGGAATATTATCAACGTTCCGGTAAGTATGTGGAAATCGATGGCAATCAAGCGCCAGAAAAAGTTTTTGAGGACATCTGTTTGGTCCTCAAGAAGGCAAAATGATTGAAGTAAAAAACGAAAATGAACTAGCCAAGATGCGGGCAGCCGGTAAGGTAACAGCCGCGGTCCTAAAACGTATGACCGAGATTGTTAAGCCCGGATTGTCCACCTTGGATCTAGATCGCGAAGCCGAAAAAACAATTCGCTCCTTCGGGGCGACTCCGTTGTTTTTAGGCTATTATGGGTTTCCGGGCAGTATTTGCGCGTCTGTCAATGAAGAAGTCGTGCACGGAATCCCAAAAAAAGATAAAATATTAAAGAGTGGTGATATTATCAGTATTGATACAGGAGCCCGCCTTGACGGTTTCTGTTCAGATGCCGCAATCACCCTCGCTGTAGGAAAAGTTTCTGACGAAGCCCAGCGACTGATGGATGTAACAAAGAAGTCGCTCTTTAAAGCTATTGGGCAAGTCAAAGCCGGGCGTCGCCTCGGTGACGTACAACATGCGGTGGAAACTTTTGCTATAGAAAACGGCATGGGCGTTGTGCGCGATTATTGTGGACATGGTATTGGCCGCAATATGCACGAAGAGCCAAGCATCCCCAATTTTGGTAAGCCCGGAACAGGGCCCGTATTAGAAGCGGGTATGGTATTGGCGATTGAGCCTATGTTGACTGCGGGAACGTATAAGGTCAGGGAGCTGTCAAATGGATGGACGGTGGTTACGCAAGATGGTAGTTTAGCGGCCCACTTTGAACATACCGTGGCTGTGACGGCTAACGGCAGTGAAATTTTTACTGCTTTTGAATAACTGCGTGCGATGGCTCGCACACGGATATTCCTAATTTAATCCGAACTCGGAGTTGTATGAGTGATAAAATCGAAATTGAAGGTAAAGTTCTAGAAGCCCTGCCCAACGCAATGTTTAAGATTGAGATTGCAGGCGGAAAAGTAATTCTAGGGCATATATCCGGCAAGATGAGAGTTCATCATATAAGAATTCTTCCGGGTGATAAAGTCAAACTGGAACTTTCCCCGTATGATTTAACCCGTGGAAGAATAACTTATAGGGAGAAATAAATGAAAGTCAGAGCCAGTGTAAAGAAAATATGTCAAAAATGCAAAATCATTAAACGCAACGGCGTAGTTCGTGTGGTTTGCGAAGTAGCAAAACACAAACAGCGCCAAGGTTAATTTAAGGAGTATTAGATATTATGGCTAGAGTCGCAGGTATTGATTTACCGAAAAACAAAAGAATTGATGTCGCATTGGAATACATCTACGGCATCGGCAAGAAAAACGCCAAAGAAGTACTCGCAAAAGTGGAAGGCCAAATTGATCCAGCCACCCGCGTTAAAGATTTAACCGAACAGCAAGCCGGTCTATTAAATACCATTTTGCAGAAGGAATACAAAGTGGAAGGTGAGCTGCGTCGCGAAGTAGCGCAAAACATTCACCGTGCTATTGAAATCGGTTCATATCGTGGGCAGCGTCATCGCCGCAATTTGCCGGTACGCGGTCAACGCACCAAAACCAACAGCAGAACCCGCCGTGGTCGCAGAAAAACGGTCGGTTCCAAAGTAAAATAAAATTTTAATATAGGAATTTAACAGTATGGCAGAAGAAAAAGAAACACAAGCCGCTGAGGTAAAAGCTCCCGCGGCCAAAGCAAAAAAGAAAAATGCCAAGGCACCGGTATTCGGTGTTGTGCACATTGCTTGTTCATTCAACAACACCATCGTGACCGTATCTGACGACAAAGGCAATACGATTGTCTGGTCCACCGCCGGTTCCCATGGTTTTAAAGGCACCAAAAAATCCACGCCGTTTGCTGCGCAAATTACCAGCAATGCCGCGGCCGAAAAAGCAGTGGCTATGGGTATGCGCGAAGTGGCCGTTAAAGTTTGCGGCCCAGGTCAAGGGCGTGAAACCGCCGTACGCGCTTTAGCGCAAGCTGGGTTAGTCGTATCCTCGATTAAAGACGTAACCCCGATCCCTCATAACGGATGCAGACCGCCCAAAGCACGGAGAGTATAGTTTTATGTCAAGAAATATTGGAGCTACCTGCAAAAAATGCAGAAAATTAGATTGCAAACTTTTCCTCAAAGGAACCAAGTGCTACACCAATTGTGTCATTGACAAATTGGCAGCTGCCACCAAACGCGGCGGCAAAGTACGCAAGGCCAAAGTGTCCGAATATGGTATTCGCTTGCAGGAAAAACAAAAAGCCCGCTTACAGTCTGGCATGTCGGAAATTCCTTTCCATAACATGTTTGCTACGGCGGCCAAAGCCGAAGGTCAAACCGGTGAAAATTTCTTACGCAAATTGGAAACCCGCTTAGATAACATTGTGCGTCGTTTAGGTTTTGCGGTATCGCTCAAAACCGCCCGCCAATTAGTATTGCACGGGAATGTAACAGTAAATGGCAAAGCCGTCAATGTGCCTTCTTATCAATTGCGTATCGGTGATAAGGTAACCTTGAAGAGCACTATGGCAGAAAATGCCATGGTAAAACAAGGGTTAACCGAGGCTGAAAAACATAATCCGCGCCCGAGTTTTTTGGAATATGATGCGGAAAAAATGACTGGCAAATTGTTAAGATGGCCCGACAGAGAGGAAATGTCCTACCCTGTCAATGAGCAGCTGATTGTAGAATATTATTCTAGATAGTTTGGAGGCATTAAATGGCTTTAAACGAATTAGTCCTTCCCCAAAAAATTCAGTTAGAAGAAAAAACCGCTTCTGACTATTACGGCAAATTTATTGCTGAACCGTATGAGAGCGGTTATGGTCACACCGTAGGGAACTCCCTGCGTCGCATTTTACTTTCCGGCATGGAAGGTGCCGCAGTAACGGCTGTTCGTATTACAGGTGCTGTGCACGAATTTAGTGCCGTGCCCAACGTGCGCGAAGATGTGATTAATATCTTGCTGAATTTCAAGCACTTACGTGTAAAAATGGAAGGTAAAAACCGTGAGTATTTGCAATTGCATGCTTCCAAACCTGGCGTAGTAACAGCCGCCGACATTGAAGAAGTAGATGGCGTGGAAATTGTCAATAAAGACCTAGTACTGGCTACGTTAGAAGCCGGTGGCAAGTTGGAAATTGAGATTGAAGTTTCTCGCGGCAAGGGCTATATGCCTGGTGAAGAACTGGCCAAAGTGCAACGTCCGGCCGGCTTTATTGCGGTAGATGCTTTATTCTCGCCCATTGTCAAAGTACATTACGATGTTGAACCTGCTCGTGTAGGTCAGAAAACAGACTATGATCGCTTGATTTTGGAAATTACCACGGATGGTACTTTATCCCCGGCTCGTGCGTTGCATCGTGCGGCGGTATTGCTATCAGGCTCCTTACACATTTTTACCATTGAAGGCGAAGATGATTGTGTAAAGACGGTCAGCGATGAAGTAATGGAAGAGACTGCGCCGGTAGCATCCACCATGTCTACTGCGCAGAGTAAACAAGAAGAGACGTTAGGTCAATCCATTGAGTTTATTGAACTTTCTTCTCGTTCCATTAATTGCTTGAAATCTGCCAATATCAACACCGTACGTGATTTAGTCAAAATGACGGAAGGGGAACTGAACCTCATCAAAAATTTTGGCGCCAAATCTATGGACGAAATTAAAGCAAAATTAGCCGAGATGAAATTAACACTTGGCATGAAAATTTAAGGAGTATTTGTTGTATGATTAA
Organism: Elusimicrobiaceae bacterium; assembly: GCA_045595305.1. Classification (GTDB taxonomy): domain Bacteria; phylum Elusimicrobiota; class Elusimicrobia; order Elusimicrobiales; family Elusimicrobiaceae; genus Avelusimicrobium. Next base: position 15,275 of record JAZOAE010000015.1, on the reverse strand, counting down.
AAATACCGGATACAGAAAACTGGGAAAAACGGCTTCACACCGCAAAGCTATGTTAAATAACATGGCCACCAGCATTATTCTGCATGAAGAAGTAACTACGACGCTTCAAAAAGCTAAAGAAGTTCGTCGCGTGGTGGAAGGTTTAATTACTTTAGCCAAAGCGAAAGATGAACGCGCTGTAAAAGATACGCTTAAAGATGCGGCCGCAGTCAAAAAAGTATTTGACGTCCTGGCTACCCGTTACGCTAACCGTCCGGGTGGTTTCTGCCGTATTTATCGCGCTGGCTTGCGCCAGGGTGATAATGCGCAAGTGGCCATTGTAAAATTGGTGGACTAATCTATGGTGCTAGACTATCTGGGGGGGCTGTTTTCTTCGGACCTAGGGATGGACTTGGGCACGGCCAACTGCTTGATTTATGTCAAGGATAAAGGTATTGTGCTTAATGAGCCGTCCGTAGTGGCCATGGAAAAAGAAACCGGCGAAGTAAAAGCCGTCGGCAAGCAAGCCAAACAGATGCTTGGTAGAACGCCTGCAAATATTGTGGCCGTTCGCCCGATGAAAAACGGAGTAATTGCAGACTTTGAGGTCACGCAAGAGATGATCCGTTACTTCATTCGTAAAGTGCATACACGCAGCAGTTTGTTGCGCCCCCGGATTGTCATAGGCATTCCTTCGGATATTACCGGAGTAGAACGCCGTGCTGTGGATGACGCTGCCCGCCAAGCGGGTGCCCGGGAAGTATATTTGATCGAAGAGCCCATGGCTTCGGCTATGGGAGCTGACTTGCCCGTGGCTGAACCTCATGCCAGTATGATTGTTGATATTGGTGGCGGTACTACGGAAGTGGCCGTTATTTCTTTAGGCGGGATGGTAGTGGCTAAATCTATCGATGTGGCCGGAGACGAACTTACGGAATGTATTGTTCAATATTTCCGCAAGAAATATAATTTGATTGTAGGTGAAACCACCGCCGAAGAAGTAAAGATCAATTTAGGTTCTGTGTACCCTCTTAAAGAAGAAAAATCCATGGAAGTAAAAGGGCGCGACCAGACACAAGGGTTGCCGCGTACCTTGACGGTTACTTCGGAAGAAATTCGCCAGGCACTTATGGAACCGGTGCGGCTCATCTTAGATGTTATCAAAAGCACCTTGGAGGAAACTCCGCCCGAACTGGCTGCCGACTTAGTGGACCGTGGATTGATGGTCGCCGGAGGTGGAAGTTTGTTGCGTGGTATTACGGAATTAATACGAAAAGAGACGGACATTCCCGTGCACCGCGCAGCTGACCCGCTTAATTGTGTGGCGCTAGGTACCGGGAAATATTTGGAACAATTAAACGAGAAAGGATCCCATTTCTGGGGACTTCGCCGTAAATCGTTTTAATTAGCGGTAACATATTTAAACGGGCACAGTTCTATAAATAGGAACGGTGTCCGTTTTGATTTTTAGTTAAAATATATAATATGCACGAAACTAGGCAAAAAAAGAAATTATATACCCCTATCGATTCTTGGCGACGACGTTGGCTGTTGCCTGGAAGTTTTTTGTTGATTTCTTTTTTGCTAATGATTTTACCCTTAAAAGGTTTTATCGCTTCTGTTAAAACAGTTCTTTCGTACGTTTTTATTCCGCAAGTACGTGCGGCACATAGTGTGGTGCAATATGGAGAAGGGGTTTCCAATACAGTACAAGAACTTTTGCGCGCTCACCAAGAAAATCAACAACTCAAACAAGAAATCGAAACGGCTCAATTACTTTCCGCGCAGGCCACGGAAGTTTTTGCTGAAAACCAACGATTGACGCAGTTATTAAAGTTGCCATTTTCTCAACCTTGGAAAGGGGTCTGGGCCAAGGTGGCCTATCGCGAGCCTACACGTTGGAATACAGTTATTTTAGACAAAGGAGCATCCGACGGGATCCATGAGCGCAGCGCTGTTATTGCTGTTGAAAACGGACAAGAAGGTTTGGCCGGTGTAGTGGTAGAAACAACAGAAAGCACCTCGAAGGTATTACTTGTTCGGGATGAAGAATTTTCGGCAGCCGTGCGTTTGGAGAAGGGGGATGAAGGGTTGCTGATCGGAAATGGCCCTCGCCCGGTACAAATCAAATATATCCCTCTGCTTGCCCAGATAGATAAGGGAGATAAAGTATATACTGCCCGTTCTAGTAGTATATTTCCTGCGGGGATATTGGTGGGAGAAATCAGCGGAACTTATGAAGCGGAATCATTTCAGACGGCGCTTACTGTGAACGTTACTCCGCATGTGCACGCATCGGCAGTAAAAGAAGTTTTTGTCATTTTGGAAGAAGGAGCCAAGCGGTAGTTTATGTTAAATGCACTCAAACTAATTTGTCTATTTTTATTGGCAACAGTGTTCCATTGGGCATTTGCTTCGTTGTTTGCGCGTTGGGGGCTTAGCGTGAACCTTATTCTTGTATTTGTAACCGCGTTTTGCGCGTTATTAAAAGAACCGTTGGCTTACAGTATGACCTTTTTGTGCGGGTTGTTTTTGGATTTTTTCAGTACAAAACTGTTTGGTAATAATGCGTTTACATTTACAGTGTGTTCTTGTTTGATTTGCAATATAGTAGATCGGTTCGATTTTGATGAATTGTTCCCGCAAATGGTAGCTGTTTTCGGACTTAGCTGGCTGGCTGTCTTCCTAAATACGGCGTTAGTGGCTGTATTTGCAGATAGCAGTGCTTGGCCCGGATTTTGGAGTATATTCGGCGGTGCTGTCTTAAATGCCCTATTTGCTCCGTTGGTATTCTTGATCGTTCAGCGGGTAACAGGCAATTCTTCATTACGCCGGCAGGGATAATGCCATGGCAGTCACAAAAGAAAATTTTAATGGACGATTAAAAACACTGCTTATAGTTGCGTTAGCAGCGGGGAGTGTGATTGCACTCCGTTTAATTGATATTCAAATATTGCGGCATCAAAATTACATGCAATTGGCCGAACGCAACCGGACTCAAATCCTTTATCAGACAGCCCCTCGCGGGCGTGTATTTACAGCAGACGGAGTTGCTGTAGCATCTAATAGCCCTTCCTTTAGCCTGTATTATTTGGGGGGAACCTCTCAAACGGAAAAGGATTACGTAAATCGGTTGGTCACAGATATTGCACCATACGTAAATTTATCTACGCAGACTATACGTGGTAGTTTAGAAACAGGCGGGAGAACCGGAAAAGCGGTAGCTTTGGCGGAAAATCTATCCACGAAAAGTGCAATTGCTTTGCAAGAATTGCAACAGTATTATCCTGAGATTTATTTGTTAGAAGAATCGAAACGTAGTTATCCATATGGAACGTTGGCCAGTCACTTATTGGGTTACATCGGTAGCATGGATGAACGCCAGTGGCGTAAACGTGACGTGAACGCCGGGTATCGGCTTACCTCAAAGATTGGGAAAAACGGCATCGAACAGAAATTTGAAGAATCATTAAAAGGGAAAGACGGCGGGGTTTATTTAGAAGTGGATTATCGGGGCCGCGTAAAACGAATCATTCAAGATAAAAAATGGGTCGCCGGGAGTGATATTTATTTAACATTAAATTTCCCTTTGCAGCAAGCCGCTGAAGAAGCTCTTAAAAACTCCAAAACAGGGCGCGGGGCCGTGGTTGCCTTAGATCCTCGAAATGGGGCCGTATTGGCCCTTGCCAGCGCCCCGGCGTATGATCCCAATCTGTTTGTTCCGTACAGTGATCAGGAACAAACGCACGTGTCTAAACGAATTGATGAGTACAACTTGGCTATTCAAGGAATTTATCCCCCCGCTTCCACGTTTAAAATCATTACTGCGGCCGCAGCTTTGGAAGAGACAGAATTGGATGTAAATCGCAAAATTACATGTACCGGAAAATATGATTCGGGGCCACGTATATTCAAATGCTGGGGCACGCACGGTCCGGTGAATTTCTTCGATGGTATGAGTAATTCATGTGATGTTTATTTTTATGCGTTGGCCGCCTCGATGGGCCCAGCTCCTATTGAACGTATGGAACGCAAATTTATGTTCGGTCGTCCGACGGGAATCGATTTGCCCGGCGAAAAAGCAGGGAACCTTTATGGCCCGACCCGTCGTGCCCGCAATAAGACTTATTGGTTCGTGGGGGACACACTTAATTTATCGATTGGCCAAGGAGAACTTTTGGTCACGCCCATTAAACTGGCGCAATTTGCAGCGGCGTTGGCCAGCCGCGGAAATGTATATCGTCCATATTATGTGGACAAAATTGTTAGCAATCAAACCGGGAAAACAGAGAAAATTGGACAAACAGAAATACTACAACAAGCAGATCTAAAACCAGAAACATATGATTTATTATACAAGGCGCTTAAACATACTGTAGATAATGGTACAGCCCGTCGTGTTAAAATTAAAGGGTTGGATGTGTATGCCAAAACAGGGACAGCCCAAAATCCGCATGGGGCTGATCACGGTTGGTTTATGGCTTTTGCAGGGAGAGAAGGGAAAGAACCTTCTATCGCATTAGCTGTTTTTGTAGAATTTGGAGAGGGAGGCAGTTCTGCGGCAGGGCCGATTGCCCGTGCCATGCTAGAGACCTATTTTAAAATTAATCAAAATCCTCCCGCGGAGGCTAATTAATGCCTGTACTGAAAACCGTGCAAAATGCCCGTAATCGTATGGATTCTATTTTGTTATATGCCATGGTTGGTTTAGTGGTACTGGGCGCTTTGTGCATTATGTCGGCCGTAAATAGTTTATCCTGGTCTAATGCTATTGTACGGACTCATTTAGTGGCACTGCCGCTGGGGCTTATAGCCTTTGGAGTAGGATGGAGCTTTAATTATCAAATTTACGACGAACAGTGGAAATGGTTATATGGTTTTATTTTAGCTCTCTTGATCGGGGTTTTGTTGTTTGGATCTTATCAACGGGGAAGTCGTTCTTGGTTTGTGCTTCCCTTTTTTTCCATGCAACCTTCGGAAATATGTCGTATTTGTACTATTTTAGTGGCAGCTGCTTTTTTGACTCGTCGCGGACGATACATTTATGATACTTCCACGTTATTATGGATGGGAATTTTGCTAGCACCTATTTTTGGTCTGATTATGTTGCAACCTGATTTTTCTTCGGTGGTAGTTACCCTGCCGGCACTTGCAATTTTACTGTATTGTGCGGGGGCCAATTTATTTTATTTAGCACTAGGAGCTTTACTTGTAAGCGTAGCTGGCTTTTTTACGATTACCTGGACGTACCTATATTTGCATCCGGATTTAACACAATATGGGGTGGGGTATGTGCTGGATCAATTGGCGCATAATGGATGGTATATGGCAGGTTTTTCCGCATTAATTGCGCTAGTAGGATATGGTGCTTGGTGGTTTTTTAAACAATTTCGCATTTTATTACCCTCTTTCTATTTTGTATTGGCTACTTTAGTAGTATTGGCGGGGTTGTTTGGAGGCATTTTTATAGAGAATCACATGAAACCTCACCAACGCAAACGTATCGAAACTTTTTTGGCCCCAAACTCTGATCCGCAGGGAGCTGGGTATAACGTACTACAAGCACAAATTGCCATGGGATCGGGTGGAGTGTTAGGCAAAGGACTTTTTTCGGGAACACAGTCACGCCTTGGGTTTGTCCCTGAAAAACATACGGATTTTATCTTAGCCGTAGTAGGGGAAGAATTAGGTTTGTGGGGAATGTTTTTGGTTTTGGGGCTGTATTTGCTCATCTTGTGGCGCATTGTAGTAATTGCTTATATGGCTAGCGAGCGGTATGGTTATTTGGTTTGTGCGGGTATATTCGGAATGTTTTTTACCTATATGATAGTCAATTTTGGGATGTTGTTGGGAATTGTACCGGTTGCAGGAATTCCCCTGCCATTTATCTCGTACGGAGGATCAAACTTAGTGGCCAGTTTGTGGGCATTAGGGGTTGTGCAATCGATCTATTCGCATAGGATTCGGGCATAAAAAGATGATAAATACGTCAAAAATTTATAAAATGCGTATAGTGTTTAGTGTGTCCGAAAATGGTCCTAAGAGACAAGACATACTAAGTGCACTGCGTACTATGATTTTGCATAGCGGGCTTGATTATATGCCGGCTAAGGTAAATGCGCGCTGGCCGCGCTTGTCATATGGCCCTTTGGTAGGGCGTGGACAAATGGCCCAGCGTGAGTATATAGATATTTATTTGAAAACGTCTGTTTCTGCAGAGCAGGTGCGTGAACAGTTAGAAAAAAGCAAACCCCAGGGAATTGTGCTATTAGATGTAAGGCGAGTTCCCTACGCGTTGGCTTCTGTTCAGCAGTTGGCCTCGGCCGCAGTTTATGTGATAGAGGGAGATTTTGCCAGGTATGCTCCCAAACAGACGATTGAAAAATGGGCAGCTGCCACACGGTTGGAGGTGGTGCAGCAGGCCGATAATGGGATGCGTTTGACGGCGGATGTTCGCTCGTTTGTACATAGCGTCCGTTCAAAAGCAGAGCGTCAAATAGAATTGACGTTGCTCTGTATAGAAGAGAAGTGGATGAATCCGTTGGTTTGTGTATATGCGTGGCTGGGGATGGAAGTGTTAGGTCCGCTGGCGGAATTGACGGATGAACGTTTCAACGTAATAAGGGAAGGATTGTATTGGCAAGATAATGCCGGAAATCTGCACCTGATTTAAAGGGAACTAAAGCCCTAGGAGATTTTTATATGACACAAGTAGTGGAAGAAAATAAACCAACAGTAGAAGTATTGGTAAATACTTCATTTGAAGAAACACGTATTGCCATTTTGGAAAACGAGCGTGTTAACGAGATTTTGTGGGAACGTCGAGGCGCGCTGAATATTGTGGGAAATATCTACAAAGGGATTGTAGAAAATGTGTTGCCGGGTATTTCCAGCGCATTTTTGAATATTGGATATGAAAAGAATGCTTATCTGTATATTTCTGATGTAATTGGCGGCGATAAAAAGAACATTGACAAAGTGCTTCGCAAAGGGCAAGAAGTGATGGTGCAGGTAGTTAAAGACGCCATCAGTACCAAAGGGATGAAGGTAACGATGGACGTTACGTTACCAGGACGCTATTTGGTGCTTACACCTAATCAGAGCTTTGTAGGATTGTCCAAAAATATTGAAGATGCTGAAGTGCGCCATAAATTAAACGATGTGATGCAGGAATTGGCAGATAAACATCTGGAGGGAATGGGATGTATCGTGCGTACGGAAGCCGAAGAAGCCACAAAAGAAGAACTTGAACGCGAAGTAAAATATCTCTACCGTCAGTGGCAATCCATCGTTAAGAAGTTTGAATCCGTGCGCGGACCGCATTTATTGCATGAAGATATGGATGCCGTGTTGCAAGTAGCACGTGATGTGTTATCTGAAAATGCCAAAGTATATTTGCTGGATAATCGAAAAGATTATGAGCGCGTGCGGGACTTTGTAGAGAAAAATTCTCCGGATTTAGCTAACCGTGTGCAGCTCTATAAAGGGAAAACGCCGATTTTTGAAGCGTATAACATTGAACCTGAAATTGATAATTTGCGTAAAATTAAATTGCCCCTTCCTAATGGGGGAAGTATTATTATCCAAGAAGCCGAAAGTTTGTGTGCTATTGATGTAAATACAGGGAAATTTACCGGTAGCAAATCGCAAGAAGAAACCGTTACGCAAACAAATATTGAAGCTGCCAACGAAATTGCCCACCAATTGCGGTTGCGTAATATCGGGGGGATCATTGTGATTGATTTTATCGATATGCGCAAAGCATCTAGCCGCCACCGTGTGGTGGATGCTCTTTCTCGTGCTGTGCAGGGAGACCGCGCCAAGATTCGTATTTTACCTATCACAAAATTGGGATTGGTGGAAATGACACGCGAACGCAAACGTGCCAGCACGGGCAGTTTTATCAGTGAAGAGTGCCCGCAATGCCATGGGTCTGGACGTGTGCTTTCGGCCGAGAGCATGCGCATTAAAATTCAACGTGAAATTTATGATTTGACGAATGGCCGCCCGGGTGGGAATTTGCGCATTGTATTGCATCCCACATTGGCCGAAGCTATTCGCCATCGCCAAGCAGACATAGAGGAAAATATTCATCGGTCTCTTAAAATTCAAGCGGATGCGCAATTAGCTTGGGAAGATTATAAAATTGTATTAGAGTAGTTTGCCAGTGTCGTTTTTAGGGGATGAGAAACGTTTATGAAACGTATTGGGGCGCTTATTTTGGGTGGGCTTTTCCTTTTAATTGGCCAGCTTGCATTTGCGCAAGGAAAGGTATACATTAAAGAAAGCGGACGCTCGGCCGGATCGGTCAGTTCCATTGACTTAAATGGTATTACCTATGTAGACGTACAAGCTACGGCCCGTAAATTAGGTGCCCGGGTAGAATTATTTGCCACTTCCAAACAAGCTAAAATTACGTCCAAAGGTTTTTTTGCCATTTTAACGGGTTCGTTAGATGAAATTATTGTCAATGGCAAACACGTTCGTATTAGTAGCCCTGTGGAAGTGCGCGGTGGCAAATTAATGGCACCCGTAGAAGTATTTTTACTCCCTTCTTTTCAAACAGCAGTCAACAAACTTATATCCTTTGAAGATGGAATTTTGATTGTAGAACGCCGGTTCAATGTGGAATTGGCGGATATTGTGTTAAACGAAAGGGATAATTTGCTAGTGTTTGATGCACAAGAAGGAGTAAAGGTTGTTACCCAACAAACCACTCCGCATACAGCCTTAGTGACATTTAAAGATGCCGTACTTAAGCGTGATACATATAAGAAACTGCGTACAGAGTATATTGCCTCCATCGATGCACATCAAGTGCGTGGGGATGCCCAGTTGCGGGTGGTATTAGGCGATAAAGCGAATGATTGGAGTTTTACTCAGCAAGGAAATTCGTTCATTTTCCGAGCGGGCCTTGCAAAAGCCGACCCCATAATCCCCTCTAGAACACCTGTGCTGACTGCGGCCCCGGCTCCGGTTATCAAAGCAGCGGGGGAAGACCTTGTGCCCAGTGTTACGGAAGAGAATGATGAACTGGAAGCGGTTTCTGAAAAAGAAATACAAGAAAATACGGTGCCGGAGAAAGAAGCTGTTGCCGAACCGGTAGCAGATAATTCTTCAGTTTCTTCAAGTGAAGAGGAAGATGAATTTGAAGAAATGTTTGTGAGCGCAGATACTACCCCAGTTGATCCGGTGCCCGCTTCTCTTCCGGCAGCAAATACTCCAGTTATCAAGGCCGAGCCGCACCCCTTAGCGATTAAAGCGCACAAAAAGATTCGCATTGTGGTGGATCCCGGGCACGGCGGAAAAGACCCGGGTGCGGTGCGTGGCAAATATCGTGAAAAAGATTGGAATTTAGCGGTGGGCAAGGAGCTGGCGCGGTTACTTGAAAAAGGCGGTTTTGAAGTGAAAATCACCCGTAGTACCGATGCATTTATCGCATTGTCCGAGCGTAGCAAAATTGCGAATAATTTTAAAGCCGATTTGTTTGTATCTGTACACGTCAACTCTACTAAAACCTCTCAAGCCAATGGGTTTCAAGTGTATTTCCGCTCGGAAAAAGCCACCGACAAAGAAGCGGCTGCCACTGCCGCGTTGGAAAACGATGCTATGCAATATGAAGAAGTGCATTACAACTTTGTGGATGCATTGTTGCAGTCCATGGCCAAAAACGAATATATTAACGAAAGTTCCAAACTGGCCGGCTATGTTAAGAATGCTGTTTATCAACAGAAGGATATCGGTATAGCCGTAGCGCAGAAGAACTCCATTCGCCAGGCAAATTTTTACGTACTTAAAGGGGTACAAAGCCCGGCCATTTTGGTGGAAATGGGCTTTATCAGCAGTCCCAAAGACCGTGCCAAACTTGCCCAGAGTTCCGTGCAGAAAAAGATGGCGCAAGGCATCTACAATGGCATTGCGCAATATACCAAAACGGAATTGAAAAATAAATAAAATTCACGTATAAAAATTCCTGGGTAACCCCGGGGATTTTCACAAATTTCTCACAGAATGCTCCGAGTGGAAGCTCAGGGGAGTTTCACTAAATTATTTTTGTTTTTTTAATTGCTGTAGTGTGGGGACCTCTTTGATCCATTGAGGGATTTCAAATTGACTCATGGCTGCTACATAGGAATTAGCTTCTTGTTTAAGTACTTTCTTTCCTGTAGAAATGGATTTTGGCTGTTGATGGAAAGTCCTAAAATCCGGTGTGATAGGGGATGCTTTAGAAAAAGTTGTTTGTTCCTGACTAGGTCCGCTATAAGAGAAAAAGGATCCTTCCCGCAAAGTAGTTGCGGGAGTTTGGGCTCCTTTTTCAAAACTGTCCGTCCCCATGGGGCTAAACGTAGGTTTCTGCTGAGTAAAGGTGTTCACGCCGGTTGTATCCCGCGTCTTTTCGATAGACGTTTCCTGTTTTTGGGTGAGTACCCCATAAAATGAAATATGCCCTTCTTGCGTGGTTTTGTTTACTAAAATGGTTGGATTTTCGTCATCGAATATATATGTGCTGTATGTGATTACTCCATCTGCGCATTGTATGATTGGGTTTTGGTGTTTAAACTGTGATACATATGCATACGGATCCTTTCTTCCCTCCGTAGAAAGGGTTATATACTCATCAAGAGGACCCAGATTGTTTGCATCGTTTAAAGAATGGTGGGTCAAATGTTTTCCTTTCGGGTAATAAATGGCAAACACGGTAGGAACATTTTTGTAGTTGAGTAAGTATTTAAAGCCAATCGGTAAATTCAAGGTGGGTGCCGAAGATAGAAATTGTGCTGTGTATCCATTCCATTGCGGGTTGTAAAGAGGGGTTTCCCAATGGGAAAAATAAAATGTTTTGCCCATAAAAGAAATGGAAGACTCGGCAACAACGGAAGACATCACCGGAGTAGTGAGTGCAGTGTTCTTCCCAGCGTATACGTTTAGAGACAATAAAATAAAAGACAGTAACAGAAAATTTTTCATATTTTCCTCATGGATGTATTATATTTTAAATGTTACAATATTTGGGTGAAAGTGTTATTTAAACTGTTTTTTATTTTTGCCAAAATCGGCCTGTTTACTCTGGGCGGCGGATATGCCATGTTGCCGCTGATGGAAAAGGAACTTGTCGGCAAGTATCTTTCTAAAGAAGATTTTTTAGATATTACCGCTGTGGCGCAGTCGGCCCCCGGTATTATGGCCATTAACGTGGCCATTTTAACGGGACAACGTTTATATCGTCTGCCGGGTGCGGTGGCGGCTGCTTGTGGGGCGGCATTGCCGTCATTTATCATCATTTTGTTCCTGGCGCTTTTCTTTCAGAAATTTGCAGAAAATCCGGTGGTATTGCGTGTTTTTAAAGGGATCCGCCCGGCAGTGGTGGCGCTTATTATGGTACCCGTTTTTAACTTGGCCAAATCAGCCGGCGTTACGCTAAAAACCGTATGGCTTTGTGTGGCGGTGGCGCTGGCCGTGTGGCTGCTGGGGACTTCTCCCGTTTATATTGTATTGTTGGGTGTATTGGGGTCCTTACTTGTCAATGGAAAGGAGCGTGCGAAATGATTTACTTGCGTTTGTTTTTCACGTTTCTAAAGATAGGACTTTTTAATTTTGGCGGCGGATACGCCATGATTTCATTTCTGCAAAACGAAGTGGTGTATAAACAAGCGTGGCTCTCTACGGCGCAGTTTACCGACATTGTGGCCATTAGCCAAGTAACCCCCGGGCCTGTAGGTATTAATCTGGCAACTTATACGGGTTATGCCGCCAGCGGCAATGTATGGGGAGCGGCATTAGCCACGCTGGCAGTTTGTTTGCCCTCGTTTATTTTGCTGATTTTAGCCGGGAAATATGTATTTTCTACGCGGACTACGTATCCTGTGGTATGGCGCACGTTGCGCCTGCTCGTTATTGGGTTAATTGCCTCGGCCGCACTTACACTTTGCAACACGGAAAATTTTATAGATTATAAAAGTGTTTTGCTGTGTGCGGCAGCATTTTTTGCGGTGTGGAAATTAAAGCGTGGCCCCATTTTGGTGTTGGTAGTTAGCGGTGTTTTAGGATTTTTGTTATATTAACCTAACTATTTATTTGTCCATTTTTACGAATACAAAATAAAGCACTTGTTAGTTTGTCCTAACTTTTATATAATATAAGTACCTCATTTTAAAGGAGTACTTATATGAAATACACAACTTATCTTAAACTAGTGCTGGGGGCTTTCTTGATTAGTATGCCGCTAGCTACTTTTGCGCAATTATCCGCTCGTGTGGAACGTGTGGCTAGTTCTGCCCAGGCCCAGGCCCAACAACTTCAAGAGGCTTATGTAACCGTTACAGCTACCTTGAAAAAACCGGTTAAAATGTCGAACGTAATGTGTCGTCCCGTCCGCGGATGTAAAGATCAAGTTATCTCTTACGAAACAAAGATTAATACTTGCCGCGGCACACTTGAGCAGAGCGGACAGCGTGTTTATGTTATAGCTGATTGTGTTAGCAGGAAAGATTATACGCTTTCTTCCGTTAAGCTGCAATTTTCCAACGGAAAAGTGGCCGCGGGCACTGGCCGGGCTGTTTCTATAAAAGAAGACGTGGCATATGTGGCCGTGAAAGAAGATGTTACGCGCGGGCTGCACGGGCTTGCTTTCTCCAAAATTCCGCAGGGGCAAAGTTTACAAAAAACGTTTGGTGATGAGATAGAAGACTTTTTGCTCAGTTTCTTCCGGCAAAGAGGTGTTCCTTCCCGCGGGCGGTGTCGTATTGGTGGAAAATCATCAGGGCATTCAAATACCGTGAAAATAGGGGAGCCTGTAATCTATCAAGGCAGGGTAATTGCGTTGGTGCGGCAGATTCCGTCTTTTTTCAGACGGGGCATTTGGGGGGGAGTAAGCGAAACTCCCTTGGCAATTATCCGTTTTTAATTTGCAAAAATACTTCTTTGTGCTTAAGCCACACAAAGAGGTCTCCTATAATAAAAATTCCCCGGGTTTTTTCCCGGGGAATTTTTAAATCGATCTACAAATTAAAACAAGACACTGAGCAATTTATTGTAGTGGTTTTGGGGAATTTGCAGCCCGGGGGTAGAGCTGCGTCCACCCTTGGGGCCATGATAATCTGACCCAGCCGTTGCAAATAACCCATACTTATCTGCCAAGTGCAAAAGTTCCTGGCGAATACTAAATGAGTGGGCGGGATAAAATATTTCAATGCCATCCAAGCCGGCTTCTTTCCATGCAGGAAAGTTCCAATGTTCGGTTACAATGCCCGGGTGTGCAATTACTGCTAAGCCGCCTGCTTTTTTGATACGTTTAATGGCTTCCACTGCATTTACTCCTATAGGGGGCACATATCCCGGCTGTCCTTCCACTAAATATTTGCGGAAAGCTGCTTGGCGAGAGGGGGCATATCCCTTGGCTTTTAACGTGTCGGCCACGTGTGCGCGCGATACAGTATTGGAAGCGCGGGAAAATACATCTTCTTCCGTAATTTCTACGTTAGCCGCTTGTAATTGTTTAATGACTTGGCGGATGCGCCCTATGCGTTTGGCGCGGTTTTCTTTGAGAAAAGCTTGAAAGGAAACGTCATTAACGTCTATGTTGTATCCGGTAAAATGTAAGTGATCATGCTCACACGTACTAATTTCTACTCCGCAAATGAATTTTAGTTTCCGTTCTGTGGCCAATGTTTGCGCGCGGGCAACGCCGTCCATGGTATCATGGTCCGTAAGCGAAAAGATTTGTACTCCGCTCTTTAAAGCGGCATGCACCACCTCTTCCGGCGAGCTGGTTCCATCGGAGAAAAAAGAGTGCGTGTGCAGATCGATAACCGGCATAGAATGCTATACGCGTTCTACAGCTGTTACACCAGGAACAACTTCTTTGATGCGGCGTTCTACGACGGCTTGCAACGTCATTTGTGCATGAGGGCAGCTGCCGCAATGTCCACGTAAGCCTACAGTCACGATCCCGGTTTTTTCGTCTACACCGATTAATTGAATGTCTCCGCCATCCGATTGCAAAATTGGGCGGATTTCGTTGATTACTTTTTCTACAGCTTCTTTCATAAAATCTCCTATGTAATATATATACTATTATACCTTTTTTGACGATTTGTCGGGAATATGAAAAAACACTTGCAAAAGTTTTCTTAGTATTGCTATACTTATAACATAGGAGTGAGCCTTAAATTAATGAGGAGATTTATGAAAAAACTGATTGCTTTGTTTTCACTTTGTATGTTAATTAGTGCGCCGGCTTTCGCCCAAAAATATGCTAGCGTAAACACCAAAGAGGCCAACATCCGCACTTGTGCTGGTACAAACTGTGCCATCAAATGGCATGCTTGGCGCTATACCCCGCTTATCATGATTAGAGCCAATGAAGATAAAGATTGGGTGCTCGTAAAGGATTTTGAAGGATACGAGGGATGGATCTCCTCTTCGTTATTAAGCCCTAATGGGGGAATGTCTGCTAAGATCGATTTAAACGTACGCGCTACTCCGTCCGCCAGTGGTGATATTGTCTGCACGGTAGAGAAAGGCTATCCGTTTAAATATATTTCCAAAAAAGGGAAATGGATCCAAGTGCAAGATGAGCCGCTTAAAGCTTCCGATGGCGTTTGCAAAGGTTGGGTATATAATGCCAACCTGTGGGGATTCTTTAAGCAATAATCTCACGCTGGGTAATTGATTTAACAAACGAAACACACAATAATCACTTGTGTGTTTCTTGCTTTTAAGGCCCAGGGACTTGCCAAAGTTGTTCCATTTAGGCTAAAATATTAGTATGAGAAAGATTTTCACATTAGTAATAGCTGCTATCAGCGTGGGAGTATACTACCATTGTGCGCACCGCTCCCCGCAAAAGGCCCGTTTCGATTTGGCCGGTACTATAAATGTGCCGCAGCGTTTGTTGCAATTGGCGCAGGCCGATAATAACGCTTGTGCGATTATTGTAAAGAACGAGGCGGATGTTCCTGTGGCTATTAAACGGGTGGTAAACCCTAAATTCCCGTTGGTCTTTTCTATGGGGGAAGGGGATTTGCTAACCGAAAGTGTGGAAGGCGATTTAAAACTGGAAGTGCAAATTAACAGCCATGGCCAACTGGGCATCATCAAAGAAGGCGACGTGTTTGGCTCTGTGGACGGTTTTGTAACCGCTAATGCCAAAGATATCGTGGTAGATGCAGATAAAACGTTGGGCAGGGTACAATTAGCCAAGAACGTTAAAGGCAATTTCTTCCGAACTGCCGCTAGATAAATTTACGCAACTTAATGAAACAAGTCGGATCGTAGCCATGTCGATCTGTGAGCCA
>JAZOAE010000014.1:0-39508 GCA_045595305.1 Elusimicrobiaceae bacterium | reverse complement strand
AAAAATAATCTCGTTATGTATCAAAAGCATAGTATTCAATTTCCTGGGGAAATCCATTGTGAGGCCAAAGATGGGGATTCACAGGCCAATTGGCTTTGTGAAAAAGGGATGCATGCTGTAAAAAGTTTGGGAGAAGTAATTTCGGAAGGATATAATACATATGTCATTGAAGGAACAGGAAATGGTCTTACCGCAGCTCAAATGGCAGCTCTCAATGGACCTAATTGCGATAAAGCACTTGCTATGGGTTCGACCTGTACTATGACGGAAGATCCCGAGACGCACGCCAAAACCAAAACAGTATGTCAAACGGTAGCGAGCCAAAGCACTTTCTGTACCACTACAAATTACGATGAGGACGGTACTCGTACTACGCGTACGACCTGTGAAGTAGATCCGAATACGGAAGTGTGTAACACGACTTATGCCTATACGTACGATGAAAAAGGACGAATGAAGACGCTTAGATTATGTAATGAAGTAGATAATAGTGGTGCTTGCTCCGAATATGCTGAAGAGACAGAGTATTTTTTCTATAACGATGATGGAAGTAAAAGTGCACAGAAATCCTGCACAGGTTTTGATAGCGAAGGCAACTGTAACGCATACATACGGGGTACTTATTACAACTATGATGAAGACGGAAATAAGGTCGAAAGAAGTTGTTATAGCATAGACAGCACTGGTACATGTACACAATATGAAAGCTGGGGGTTGCGATACACTTACGATGATAACGGGCGCTTGGTCAGCGAGCGGGAATGTAACTTAGACAGCAATGATATGTGTACTGAGTATGGCGGCTATAGAAATTATGATTATACCTACAACGGGGATACGCAAATTAGAAAATCGTGCGTTAGCATTGACCCAGCGGGAGTCTGTTCAGAATATGGGCCTAGTGATTCATTTACCTATAACGACGACGGGAAAGTAGAAAGCTTTAGAGCATGCAATGGCGAAGACAGTAATGGCTGCACAGAATATCTTTATGGGTTTGATTATACTTACGATGATGACGGGAATGCGGTTAGTGCACGGGATTGTTACGGTTTTACCGGTACCGAGTGTAGTGAATGGGGATCTCTTAGTGCTGAACCAGACGGACTCTTTTAGATCACTGCCCATTTGTTAATTATGAAGGGGAGGCATCTTTTTCGATTTCGTAAATAGAAATAGCATGTTGTCTCTCCTTCTTTGAAGTGTGAAAAAAGCCATTCCCTAACCATTTATTTTTTGCTATAATATCTATAGGGAAGAACCGCAGGGTAACCCTGCGGAATTTTTTGCCCTGTAAAACGCAAGAAAATAAAGTATTATGAAAACGTACGAAAGCGTAATTATTGTAAAACCCCAACTCTCCGACGGAGAAGTGGGTGAATTCGTAACCAAGGTCAAAGACCTCATTACGAAAAACGGCGGGGAAGTAACCAGCGAAGAGAAACTGGGTAGACGCAAATTTACCCACGAAATCAATCACGTTCGCGATGGTTTCTACCTCTATCTTAAGTTTAGAGCGGAAGCCGCGTTTGTAAAAACGTTGGAAAATGCCCTTAAACTTAACAACAATGTCCTTCGCTCGATGACCATGTTAGCTGTGGAAGTCAAAGCGAAACCGGCTCCCGTAAAATAGGTTAAAAACTATGCCAGCTCAACTTAGACTACCGGAACAAAACCTAGTGCTTCTAGTCGGACGGTTAACACGTGATCCCAATGTGGCGTTTACGCAAAAGGGTCAGGCAGTGTGCCGTTGTGATATCGCGGTCAACCGCAGATATTTAGATAAAACCACAAACGAGTGGAAAGACGATACCGTATTTGTTCCCGTTGTCATTTGGGGTGCGGCAGCCGAACGGTGCAAAGACCGCTTGAAAAAAGGTACGCCTGTTAGTGTGGAAGGCCGCCTTACCTTAAGCGAATACACCGATAAAACAACCGGGCAGACCCGCAAGAATTTGCAGGTAACTGCCACCCGAGTCCAAATCTTAGAATTTGGAGCAGCGGGCGCTTCGTCCTATAGCGACAATGAAGGAGTGTCCCCCGCTGTGAAAGACGACGTCCCTACCACTGACGTGGCGGAAGATGACGTGCCTTTCTAACCTACAAAGAGAGATATAAAAATGGCTGAAGAAATCAACAACACCCAAGCCCCGGCCGCAGAAGCTACCGCTCCTGCTGCTCCGGCCGCCCGTGGCGAACGCCCGGCGCGCCCGTTTGGGGGCAAACGGCGCTTTGAAAGCAGAAGAAAAGTCTGCAAACTCTGCGCTGAAAAGATGGATACCATCGATTATAAAAATTTCCAATTCGTAAAATCGTTTACGATGGAAAGCGGCAAAATTTTATCCCGCCGCATTACCGGCACCTGTGCCAAGCACCAACGCCAAATCACCAAAGCGATTAAGCGTGACCGCAACCTGGCCATCTTGCCGTATTCCTTACCTAAGAAATAAGCGAGGTTTCACATGAAAGTAATTTTGAAAGAAAACGTGAAGAACTTAGGTATGGTGGGAACCGTGGTAGATGTAAAACCCGGCTATGCCCGCAATTTCCTCGTCCCGCACCGCTTGGCGGAAATCGCTACCGAAGGTGCTATTAAAAATTGGCAGTTAGGCGCAGAACGCCGCCAAAAACGCATTGAAGCAGAACTGGCCGAGGCACGTGCCACCGCTGAAAAATTAAACGGGGTCGTGCTCTCGTTCACCAAAACCGTCAATGCCGATGGCGTGGTATTTGGTTCTGTAAACAAAGCCGATATTTATAAAGCTTTGACCGAACAAGGCCACAAATTGGGTAAAGACGCTATCGAGCTCAATATGCCCATTAAGGCCTTGGGTGAAACGGAAGTGAGCATTTACTTAAAGCCCACGGTATTTGCCAAAATCAAAGTGCAAATTAACCCGCTTACCACGGTAGAAGAAAAAATCGCCGATGGGAAACCGGCCGCCGAAGCGAAATAATTACACGAAACTTGCGTTTTAATAAATAACCCCCGGTTAATACCCGGGGGTTTTACTATGCAACTAAGTTAATATTTTCATCCATTAGGGCAGTTCTTTTTCCATCGATGACGCTGATTTTTCTGTTTTTGACTCCGCAGAAATCAAAGCTGATGACGCCGAGCCAACATCGATGGTCGCACTTGCTGCCGTATCGCTATATTTCCTTAGCTGTAGAGGGAGCTGACGGCAAGCTTTCTGATGTTGGGCTTGTCATCTCCGGGCCAGATTGAGTTGCCTGCGTCGATTGTTGGGAAGAGACTGGCACGTACCCGGCGGTTTGAGCCATCGTACAGAAGGCAGCATGTCCGTTAGGAATACAATGTTTAGTAATTCCACCGTCAGTACCTACAGTCAATTTCAAGGCAGCTCCGCTATACATACCACCCTGGCGGGTCATGGTTTGGATGCCGTCCGCAGCTCCTACTGCCAATGACCAGTTGCTTTCTGCAGCAGGCCCCGGAACGCTGATGTCGCCTCGGTCGTTCAGATCGGACAAACTAGCGGCGAACTCATTGTGCTGCATGTAGAAGATGCTTTGAGCAGTAGCCAAATCGCCCAATGTTTGCACTGCTTCTGCCATGCGCGAGCGTTCAACAGCTTTCGTGTATTGCGGTAGCGCAATGGCTGCCAAGATACCAATAATGAGCACTACTACGAGTAACTCAATTAATGTGAAACCTTTATTCATAAGATAATCTCCTTTCAGAGTAAGTTATAGGAAGCCATAAACTTCCTATAGATAGTATACGTATTTTTAATAAAAAAACAAGACCTCTTTGAAAAATAGGCCTTGACGATGGGACGGAATCTCTTTACACGCACACCCCCCGGTTACTACCGGGGGAAGAAATTTACGGGAACATTTTACTTAAATATACCCCATAGGTAATTTTTCCCGGAAGTGGAGGCGGGGGAACGCCCTTTTGTTTACGGCGCTCTTCTTGATTCACTTTTTCTTTTAATAAGATATGTATTTCTTTATTGATAAATGCAGCTTCACGCCGATTCAAGAAAATGGTATTTTCTTTTACGTGAATATTAGGGGTGTTGGAAATAACTTCCGGTGCTTCCTGGGTCTTTTTGCCCAAGTGGATGCGACCGCTTTTTTGTGTGAACATCATTTTGCACCAATTTAAAATTCGTTTCATAGGATTACCTCCTTGCTGCTTTCTTACTTATAGTGTAGGCTTATTAGGCAGAAATCCCAGGGCCATTGGACCTGGATAGAGAGTAAAAAAGGACCTGCCCTAAAAAGTGCAAAAGACCTAGGCTTTTTTAGGCCCTAAGGCCTATATTGGTAAGGATGTTTTCACGTTTGACCGGGATAAGTGCTATAATGATAATAAGGAGTTTTATGTCCATTTTTTCTAAACTTTTTAAATTATTTTTAGCGGTTGTATTTTTACCGCTTGTGCCCATGTTGTTGCTCTTGGGATATTATCAAGTACATCTCAAAGACAATATTCTCGATACGCACGCCAATCTAGCCGAAATGGTGGCCACTTCCATGAGCCAGCACATCGAAGATTTGTCTTGGCGGTTGGCCTTTGCCCCGCAAGTAGTGCAAGCGCTCACTAAAAAAACGAGTCCTATTCCTGTTTTGGAAGAAGCACTTGCGGCTAACCCGGATTTTGTATTTTTGGCGGTGCTCTCCAGCGACGGAACAGAGAAATATCGTGCGGCTATATCGGCAGGACTTTCTGAGCAAATTGCTCCGTTAGATTTACGGGAGGATCCGTCGCTTGCGCAGTTAACGGACCAACCACGTCTTTTGGTAAGTAGTTTTGAAATTATGTCCGGCCGACCCATCAGCGAATTTTTGTATCCACTTTCTAATGGAGATTATTTGTATGGGGTGCTTAGTTTCTTTGGCTTCTTGGCACGCATACAACAACAACGTATCGGCAATACAGGCCATATCTATATCATCGATCAATTCGGGCATGTGTACGTGAGTGATTATCAGTATGCTCCTGCATTTAATACGGAAACACTGGAACAGGTTTTTGCTTCGCATTCACCGCTTATCAAAGAGATCAAAACCCCGCATCATACCTATGTAGGGGCGTATGCTACTACCCCCGTACTAGGGGTACATGTAGCTGTGCTGCAATTAAAGTCAGAGGCTTATCGCAGTATTTATCACACTAATATTATTTTGGCGCTCTTCTTGTTGACTATTGCCACGTTGGCTTATTTTGGAGCGCTTACTTTCGCGGAGCGTCTAGGGGAGCCTATTTCAGCACTTTCCCAGGCGGCGGCGGAAGTTAGTAAAGGCAATTTCGATGTGCAAGTGGATCCGGAAATCGGCTGGGGAGAGTTTAAGCGGTTGATTCATGATTTTAATCAGATGACAGTAGATTTAAAAGATTATCAAGTCTTGCGTTTGCAGGCGCAGGTCAGTGAACTCAAAGAGCAGGTCTTCCGGGCGGTTGCGCATGATTTGCGTGCCCCTCTGATAGGCTTACAAGGGTATATTTACATTTTGCAAAACGGGAAAGATTTGCCGGAGCCGGAGAAACAGAATTATTTAAAACTGATGAGTGAAGCTGCTCAAAACTTATCGGTTTTGTTGGAAGATGTATTGGATGTATCGCGTTTAGAAGCCGGCATGGCAAACGTACAGAAACAGCAGGTGGATATTAAAAAGTTGGTGCGTGAAGTATTGGACACAGTCCGCCCAGGGGCCGATCAGAAAGGATTGAAACTCAATACGCACATAGAGGTTGCGCAAATTTGGGTAGATCCCAAAGCATTTAAACGGGTACTTATCAATTTGGTATCCAATGCGGTTAAATTTACAGAAAAAGGTTTTGTCAAAGTAGTAGCATTGCAGGATGAAAAATCATATACTGTGAAGGTGGAAGATAGCGGTATAGGGCTTTCCGCACAAGAGATAAAAGGGTTATTTCAAAAATATCACCAGGTGAATGCCGAAAAGCCGGGCTACGGGTTGGGATTATTTATTAGTCGGCAGTTGGTGCAAGCACACGGTGGTACGTTGGAGGTTCTCTCCACCCCTGGCAAAGGGAGTACCTTCATTATTCATATACCTAAGGAGCAAGCATGATCGTATTTTGGCGTTTATTTCTCGCAGTAACATTGACTGATTTTGTGTTCTTCCATAAGGCAATCCATAAACACCAGGAGAATCATTGGAAGGCTATGGTGATCCGTTCGGTGGCGTTTGCTATTTTGGCGCTATTATTTTGCCACCGATATTTAACAATGGGTTGGCCGTTTTTAGAAGAAGTCACCTTGCCGGGATGGGTATGTATTTTGCTCTTTGCTCTTTTCCATGGATTTACGGATTATTACTTCCATTTTGGCGGCAAATTTAAATGGGGATATACGATCTCCTTCTTCGTAAAGAACTTTGTAAACGTTTTATTTTTAGTGTTAATTGCCCCCTTTGAAGAGCTTTATCATAGCGGTAATTTTTTCGCAGAGCCATGGGTAGTTTTCATCGTGGGACTTTTGTTAGCCACGCGGGTGCTTGGGTGGTTTATTTTTGCCTTAGAACAGGATAAGTACGGGCGGGATTATCCTTCCTTTGATGAACAATGGCTTTTAGCATTGGTACGCGCCATTTTCTTTTTACTTATGCTATTGCCGGGGCTTCGTTGGGCAGTGGTATTTGTAGTGTGGATGGGGGCGTGCTTGTACGCGCGCAAGATCCGGTTGGTGGATGTCCCTGCTTGGGCATTTTTCATAGGCTCATTTGGGGCTGCGTTTATTGGTTTTTTGGTACGTTTACGGTTTTATTTAGTAGGGTAGTATGCTTCTAAAAGATCTCAAATTTGCTTGTCTGGATACGGAAACGACGGGTCTTTCGCCCGAAGGCGGCGGCCGCATTTGCGAAGTAGCGGTTAGTGTGTCCAAGAACGGGCAGTGTATCGATGAATTTTCTACATTAATTAATCCCGATATGCCCATGCATCCGGATGTGATTGCCATTCACGGTATTACCAATGAAATGGTCAAAGACGCGCCTTACTTCCACGATGTATTACCCAAACTTCTAGGTGTATTGGATAATTGTGTGGTGGTGGCGCACAATGCGGATTTTGACATTGATTTTCTGCAATGGGAATTTGAACAATGCGGAATGCATTTCCCGAAATACCCAGTTGTGGATACCTTAAAATTGGCTAAAAAAAGCGGTCGGTTTGAAAAAAATCGCCTGGGTTTTATTGCGGAGAAGTTGGGGATTAGTTCTGCCGGATGGCACCGTGCGATGGCAGACACTAAAATGGCGGAACAGATTTTCTATTATTTTGTAAACGAGCTGGGTAAACACGGCGTTACTACGTTGGAGCAGCTAGAGCAGTTTCAATGTAAACGCTGGAAAGATTTACTTGGCGATTAGGAGAAGATTATGAATAAAGTTGTATTACTCATTCGCGACGGTTGGGGCAATGCTAAAGCTGGCCCGTATAATGCCGTTTCCTTGGCCCGCATCCCGAACATGCAAAAGTATTTAGCCAATTATCCGCATACAGAAATTGAAGCCTCCGGTGAACAAGTAGGTCTTCCGGCCGGATATATGGGATCTAGCGAGGTAGGGCACCTGAACATGGGCGCCGGACGCATCGTCATCCAAGAACTCAAACGCTTAAAAGATACCATTGAGGACGGCTCGTTGTTTACCTCTAAACCCTTTGCGGCTTGTATAGATAACTGTCTTAAAAACAACAAGCCTTTGCACGTAATGGGACTCGTGCAAGACGAAGGCGTTCACGCACATCACGACCATTTGCATGCCATTATCAAATTTGCCGCCGAGCAAGGCATCAAGCAAGTATATGTGCACTTTTTTGCTGACGGACGCGATACGCCTCCGCAAAGCGCGGTAGGTTTTATCCGCACGCTGGAAGAAAAAATGAAGGAATACGGCGTGGGGAAAATTGCCACGATTCAAGGCCGTTACTATGCCATGGACCGCGGCGAAGATTGGAATTTAACCGACAAAGCCTATAATTTGATTGTCCGTGCCGAAGGCCTGCACGGTACCACGGCCGAAGAAGTGGTTACCACCGATTACAAAACGATGAAAACCCCCGATGGCGGCCCGATGGTAGATGAATATATCCCGCCTACGGTACTAGGGGATTATAAAGGGATGGAAGAAAATTCTTCTGTCATCTTTTTTAACTTCCGCCAAGACCGTGCCATCCAGCTTACTCGCGCATTTATCGACGATGATTACCCGGGTAAAAACCGCGGTAAACGCGTACCGTGTGTGTATTGCGGACTGACAAAATATTACGACGCTTTCCCGTTTAACGCCTTGCCTTCTATGACCGACGGCGGCGGGATGAATAACCTGTTAGGGGAAGTCATTTCCAAAGCCGGCCTTAAGCAACTGCGCCTGGCCGAAACGCAAAAGTTCAAACACGTTACTTCGTTCTTTAACGGTAAACTCATCAAGCCGTACCCCGGCGAGGACCGCATTGAGAAAAAGGGCCGCTTTGACCCCGCTACATTCGCGGATCATCCGGAAATGGAAGCTTATATCGTCAAAGACGAAGCGATTGCGCAAATCAATAGCGAAAAGTATGACTTTATTGTCATCAACTTTGCCAACTGCGATATGGTGGGCCACACCGGCAATTTAAAATCCGTCATCAAGGCCGTAGAAGTAGTGGACGAATGTACCGGCGCAGTAACCGAGGCCGCGCTTGCCAAAGGCTACACGGTATTCATCACAGCTGACCACGGTAATGCCGAAGAAATGTGGGATGAAAAAATCAATATGCCCAAAACAGCCCATACCACGAACTTGGTGGACTTTGTGTACGTGAGCAAAGACCACAAAGACGCCCAACTGGCTAAAACCGGGAACCTGGGTGATATTGCGGCCACGGTGCTGGATGTTATGGGGTTGGAAAAACCCGCTGACATGACCGCCCGCAGCTTGATTGTAAAGAAATAATTCTGCTCTATAAAAGGCTCCCACGGCGGGAGCCTTTGGCTTGCAATCAAGCGTGATTTATGTATAATAAGGGTATGGAGCAATACCTCAAGGTCAAAGTACACGCCGGAGAAAAGAAAAACGCGCTTACGCAAAAGGCGCCCGACACCTTTGAAATTTGGGTCAAAGCTCCAGCGCAGGAAGGGCGTGCCAACGAGGCCGTGCGTGCATTATTGGCAGCTCATCTGGGGGTGGCGGAAAATAAAATTTCGTTAGTAAAAGGGGCCACAAGCCCCTCCAAAATATTCTTACAAAGGAGTGAAGTATGAGAACAATTATTTACTGGATTGGACTTATTGTAGTGATCGTATTTCTATACAGATTGTTTTTCTAATAAACTAAAGGCCCCGGGAAACCGGGGCCTTTGTTTTTTTGGTAAAAGAGATTAATCGTTAAATAGTCCGCTATTTTCCAAAGCGTTGAGTGCTTGGGTAATATCGTTGACGACGATAATCCAACGCGTAACCCCGGCTTTGTCGGCAGTTCCGTAAAAGGTGGTAATGTTGATGCCATTGTTGGACATTACAGCCCCCACATCACGCAAAATTCCCACACGGTCGGGAATATCTAAGCAAATAGCATCCGTCTTTACGCTGGTAAAGCCGGCTTTTGTTAAAATGTGGCTGATGCCCTTGTCGTTTTGGACAGCGAGCCGGACGACAGCCGCATCGTAGCGCACATCCTGTGCCATTGCAATAATATTTATATTTTCGCGTACAAAAAGCTCGGTAAAACTTTTAAGCGTTCCGGGCTCGTTCATTAGAAACACACTGTATTGTTTTACGATAGAAATAGCCATAGTAAACCCTTTTTTTTATTATACTATAGATTTTGCATTTCTAGCACATCTGCTTCTTTAAGTTTGTTCTCCAAAAATAACATAGCTTTACAATCATCTTCGTTATACATCAAAATTTTATTGAGTAGCTCGTCGTTACCGGTTTTGAGCCAGTTGGTGAAATAAACCATGCTATCCATCGCTCCGCAGTCATCTTGACGCCAGTGAAAGCCAAAGGCCGGGGCTGCGGCTTTGAGCGAAAAACTGGGTGAAGGCAAATAGAAACTATCGTTTACGGAAACTTTTAGATCGTGGCAAATGTCGCACAGCGCATTTAAATGCGGGGCATGTTCAGGAAAAGCAGCAGCCAATTTACGCATTTTGCGCACTTCGTATTCTGTCCAGTGATACAGCGCTGTATTTTTAAAATCTTTCACATAAGCGTAAAATTGTTCAAAGATGGCCAGTTCTTCTTCGGGGGTTTTAGCTACAAAGGAAACATATTTACCAGCTTCCTTATCCCATAAACCGATCAAATACACAAAGGACTTGTTATCTTTGGTAAAGGTTTCGGTAGCCTCAAAATCAAAGTACAGATTATATTTTTTGGCTGGCGGGGGAAACAAGCCTTTTTTGCGCCAAATGGGTTTATTATGTAGATAAGCGCGGGCGTTGTAATACGTTTCGGTAGCGTAAGGTTCTTCCAGGATGCCTTGCAGTTTTCTCAAAGAGGCATGCGCTACGTCGTTGGTATTGAATAGTCCGTTAATTTTAAGGCACTGGCGCATTTCGGTGTTAAGGTGCGGCAAGAGCACTAAATCTTTTGTTTCTGCCATTAGTTTATTGGCGTACACGCGCCACGGGGCGCCGGCCCCTTTGGGGGGTTTATGTGCCTCGGGTTTGGCTTTTCCCAGACGAATATTATTCCAAAAAGCCAATTCTTCTTGCAGGCGCTGCTGATAGTCTGCGTGTGAAAGATCCACGGTGTGCCCTTTCAAAAAAACGCGTGCTTGGGCTGGGGTAAAGTTTTGAATTTGCCCTAAAATTTGGTTAAGCAGGGTAACTTGCAGCGAATAATGTTCTTTTAAATCGTGTGCGCGTTTGAACTGATAGATAGTGTAATAATAATTGCCAAATCGGCTTTGTCCGTCCTTGCGTACCAATAAATTAATGCTGCCGTAGATGTGTTGATTTAAATTCCATAGCGCTGCATTCGCGATGGCCGATTCCCCGCGTGCCATGGCGCTTAGTGTGTTTTTGAAACGTTCGGTATCATCCTGGGCGCTTATGAAAAACACGGTGGGAAATTCTTCGTGGATCCACGCGTCGCGTGCGGAGCGGTCCGTGCGGACTTTCAAGTTTTCATAGCGGTTTTGCTCGGGGACGGCCTCTTCCTTGGGGGCATGGAAATTGCACCAAATACTAAAAGGATCTTCGAGCAGCGTAAACATTCGGCTTGCGTTAAAATCCTGCTCATCAGGTATTCGGCCGGCGGAGAAATCAGCAAATAGTTGGCTTACTTCCGAATCGTTCATCCTTCTTATTCTATCTTTTTTGACGCAAGAAAGAAACCCGGCATATGTGATATAATAAGAATATGGCAGTATTACGCATTACCAAATATGGCGAAGACATCCTGCGCCAGAAGTTAAAACCCGTTAAATACGAGGACATCGCCCCTCTGCTCCCCAAGTTATTGGCCGATATGGAGGAGACGTGTCTGGCCGTACGCGGGGTAGGTTTGGCGGCCAATCAAGTTGGGCTCGATTACCGCTTGGCGGTCATCTTGCTGCCGAATCCCGAAGATGAAAAACTCCCGCCTGTGCGTTATGTAATTATCAACCCGGTTATTTTGTCCAAACGCGGGGAAAAAATAGAAGAAGAGGGGTGCCTCTCGCTGCCCGGTTTGTGGGCAGATGTGAAACGCGCTACGGATATTACAGTAAAGTACATTGACGAAAACGGACAAGAGCAAGTCAAGCGTGCGCGCGGCCTGTTGGCCAAAGCCTTTCAACACGAAGTAGATCACTTGGACGGAAAACTGTTTGTAGATTTGGTGGATCCTAAACTCAAGCCCGAAGTCAAAAAAGTGATCAAAAAACTTCGCCCTACCTGGGATTGACATTTGTTATGTTAGACGATTCCGCCCAATCTTTACTCCGTATTTTAAAATGGCTTTTGCTGGCTACGTTTATCGGCTTGATGGTGGGCGTGTGTGATGCGGCTTTCTTGAAACTATTGGATATATCCATTAGAGCGCGCAACGGCGTGCCGTGTTTTTATGTGGCGTTGCCTTTTGCCTTGTATGCAGTGGCACTACTCTCGCGCAAAGTGGCCAAAGCACATAAAGATTATTCCACCGATGCGGTCATCAAACGTATTAACGCCTATCAGCCGGTTTCATTGTGTTCTGCACTAAAAACGTTTGTACTTTCCATTGTTACAATTATGGCGGGTGGTTCTGCCGGTAAGGAAGCCCCGTGCGCCGATGTAGGAGCGGGCGTATCTTCCTTTTTGGCGCGCGTGTTGCGCATGAGCCCGCAAGACCAACGCAAAATGATAATTTGCGGCGTAAGTGCCGGGTTTGCCGGCGTGTTTGGCGTGCCGGTATCGGGGGCGCTTTTTGGGTTGGAGGTGTTGTGGGTAGGGCACCTATTTTATGAAGTGATGTTCCCGGCATTGGTAGCAGGAATTACCGCTTATGGCGTGACTTCCTACTTAGGGGTGAATTATCTGTATCATCCGCTATCTTTTGTACCCGTGTTTTCCGAACAATTTTTCCTGAAAGTAATTGTAGCCGGATTGTTTTTTGGGCTTATTTCTGTTTTATTTATTGAAATTAGCAAGTTGACGAAGGTGGCTTTGCGCTATATTACATCGCGCAGCAGTATGTTTATGACGTGTATGGTGGGCGGCCTTGTACTGGTGCTGATTGGGCACTTCATTTCACCCTCGTATTTAGGTTTGGGAATGGCCGGAATTGACGGGCCGCTTAGCGGCGCGGCGTTGGAGTCTCCCTTTGGATTTTTGTATAAGATTATAACTACTTCTATCACACTGGCTGCTGGGGGAATTGGCGGGCTTATCACTCCAATTTTCTTTGTGGGGGCTCAAGCCGGAGCGATGCTTTCCGAGTTTTTGCGGGTGGACAGTGCCACGCTGGCTGCCTTGGGATTGGTAGCAGTATTAGCCGGTACGGCCAACACCCCATTGGCGGCTAGTATTATGGCCATTGAACTCTTTGGAGCGCCGATCGCTCCCTACGCCACGGTAGTTTGCGTGATTAGTTTTTTGTTGACGGGAAGGCAAAGTATTTTTCCACATCAACGTATTTCGTGGGACAGTGGGAAAATGACCGAACAGACGGTTCATTATCAAGGCCCCGGCCGTCGTGCAACGGACCGCAATCAACTGCCCTCGCGCACATTAGTTACCACGCAAATGCGTCACCGCATTAAGCGTTTTTTGCCGCAACGCACGACTCGCCAGGACGTCATTAACCGGGGCCGTAAACGTGTGCATTACGCTGCCGGTAAGAAGAAATAATCCTTCTAATTTGATATAATTTAATAAGATTAGTCCGCCCGGACTTTAAGGAGTTTTTATGGATTCATTTATTTCCTCAGTTATCACTTTAGCCCTTGTAATGGATGGATTTGGAAACATTCCCCTATTTATTGCGGCCCTTAAAAAAGTAGCGCCCGAACGCCGTACGTTTGTTATTTTACGCGAGTTACTTATCGCGCTGGCCATTATGGTATTTTTCCTGTTTTGCGGAAAATGGTTCTTGCGTGCGTTTGGGATTCACTCCTATTCACTAAGTATTGCGGGGGGGATTATCCTGTTTTTGATTTCAATCAACTTGGTATTTACTACCGATACTTCTGCCGAGCCGAAAAGCGACCCCAAAGACGAGCCGTTTATCGTTCCGTTGGCGATCCCCTTGGTGGCTGGCCCGGCGGCGTTATCTATGGTGCTCATTTTGGCTGCACAGCATAGCAAAATGATGACATTAGGGGCGGTATTATGCGCTTCACTCATCAATATGGCTATTTTGATGTGCTCCTTTCCGCTGAGCAAACTGCTCGGGCAACGCGGGCTTACCGCCATTGAGCGTTTAACGGGTATGATCTTGATTTTGATGTCCGTGGATATGATTTTGGGCGGCATTGCGGAGTTTGTAAAGCTATGAAAAAATCTATCCTGGCGGCGGTCTTATTTGTATTGGCCGTAAGTGCTTGGGCACAAGAGAAAGTAGAATACGTGTTGTTCGTCAGTCCCTCTTGCGTGCATTGCAATAAACTCAAACAAGAATATTGGGGCCCGCTCAAAGCAAAATTCAAAGATACCGTAAATTTTACCGAGTACGATATCACCGATCCGGAGGGGAATTTAATTTTCAACCAAACGGCCGAGGCGTATGGTATTAAGGCTGAAGAACGCGGCTATCC
Organism: Elusimicrobiaceae bacterium; assembly: GCA_045595305.1. Taxonomy (GTDB): domain Bacteria; phylum Elusimicrobiota; class Elusimicrobia; order Elusimicrobiales; family Elusimicrobiaceae; genus Avelusimicrobium. Next base: position 25,306 of record JAZOAE010000014.1, on the reverse strand, counting down.
GGCTGCCGTGGTGGGCAGTACGTACCTGATGGGTTATCCCACGGAAATTGGCATCTATTCGGAAGCAGCTATCGAAAAGGCTCAGCTTTTGCACGAAAAAACCAACGTGCGTGCGATTGCTACAGACCAAGTACAACAAACAGCGCAACAAGCCTTCAAAAAAATTACTTTTTGGGCGATTGTCGGCAGCGGGCTGGTAGACGGCATTAACCCGTGTGCGTTTGCGGTCATCGTGTTTTTCATTTCGTTCCTTACTGTTTATAAATATACCCGGCGCGAGATTTTACTGGTAGGTTCTTCCTACTGCGTAGCCGTGTTTGCGGCGTATCTTTTGCTGGGACTGGGAGTATTTAAATTTTTGTACGCCATGCGCGGGTTTGCGTACGTGATTAAAGCGTTTTATATTCTTACCGCGCTGTTGTGTTTAGTGTTTTTCGTGCTGGCTATATACGATTTTATTGTCTACCGCAAAACTAAAAAAACGGAGGGTATGCTTTTGCAATTGCCGCACGGGTTAAAAGTGCGCATCCATAAAATTATGGGCTTTTTTCTGCGCGATAAGCAAAAAAGCACGCTGCGCCTGGTGCTGGCGGCGCTGGCAGTGGGATTTTGTGTGTCGTTGGTGGAAGCCGTATGCACGGGCCAAGTGTACGTGCCCACGTGTGTGCTTATTATGCAGGATCCGCAATTTCGCGCACGGGCTGTATTTTATCTAGTGCTCTATAACCTAATGTTTATTGTACCGCTGGTGTTGGTGTTTGTGCTGGCACTTTTAGGGTATGAGTCTAAAGGTTTTAATGATTTCCTGAAGAAACATTTAGGCCTGATGAAGATCTTACTGTGTTTGGTGTTCTTAGCGCTATTTGTACTACTTGTAAGAAATATTTAACGTGTCTTGAAAACATAAGCGCCCCGTTCTTTGGCGGGGCGTTTTTGTTTTAAAAAGTCCTTGAAATTTTGGCAAGAAGTCGTATACTTATAGTAGAGGTCGTAAGGCCTTGTGTTTTTATTTTTTAAAAGGAGGATATTTTATGAATAAAGGGTTTACGTTGATTGAGTTGCTGGTTGTAGTGCTCATTATCGGTATTTTGGCAGCGATTGCGTTGCCGCAATACCAAAAAGCCGTTGAGCGTTCGCGTATGGCCGAAGCGGTACAGGTGTTGGGTGACTTGGCCACGGCCCAAAGCATTTACTACATGCAACATAACGTATTTGCCGAAGGCTTTAGTGAGCTAAATGAGGGGGATATCAATATTGCCGATCCGTCTCAAGAAGGGAAATGGCGCTTTGATGTGCAAGGAGGTACACCAATGGCCACAGCCGTTGCTCACCGGAGCGGAGGCAAGTACGCCGACAGTACCCTGGCTATATGGGTTTGGGAGGATGGCCGCGTTGAAAAACTTTGCGAATATGATGCGGACAATGAAACACAAGAAGAATTCTGCGATATGGCCGTTGCAATGGGTTACACGAAACGGATGAATATACATATAACCCCAGGTGGCTTTGGCGGTGGTGGTCTAGGGCCATTAGGTCCTCATTTATAAATTCGTCGATGAAATTCCCCGGCTACTAGGTCGGGGATATTTTTGTACAAACAATTTCTCCTGCCTAGCGGACGCAAAAAAAGGGCGCTTATCACGCCCCAAAATGCCTAGGAAAATTTACAAAAAAATGGCGCCCTCTAGCTGCGCCGAGTTATCGTCGAGAGCGTGTCCATTATAGTGTACCCTGGTTCTTATACTCCGTTTTCTCACTCGGAGTTATCATCGGTGGTTTTTGGCCAGTTCGAGTTCTACAAGTGCGTAGCAAAGATTAGTTCTTAAGCGGTTTAATCAGTTTGCCCATTACCCAAACACTCCTCGAAGTGGTAGAAAAATTGTCTGTTAAGTAGACTTCTTGCTACTTTGAGAAATATGAAGCAATGGATAAAAGCCGTCATTAAAATTTGTTGTACTTGCGTGCCAATTATGCCACAATATAAGTATGAAAATAGGAATTATTTGTGCGCTTGAAAAAGAACTAAAGCAACTTTTGGCCCGGCTACCTGGTGCCCAACAACGGAAGTTCGGTCCGTTTGTTTTTTACCGCTTTTGCCAAAACGGTAACGAACTGATTGTTACGCAGAGCGGAATTGCCAAAGTCAATGCGGCCGCGTGTGCGGTAGAATTAATTAACCGCTTTGCCCCGGATGCAATTATCAATTCGGGGGTGGCCGGAGGATTGAACCCGCAATTAAATTCGTTAGACGTGGTAGCCGGCAGTCAGTACGTTCATCATGACGTATTTTGCGGTCCGGAAAACGAGTGGGGCCAAGTGCAAGGACTTCCTTCCTTTTTCCAGGGAGATAAAAATCTGCTTGCCACCGTGGAAACGTTGCAAAAAGAAGGGCGTTTTTCTCACCCGGTACACACGGGGTTGATTTGTACCGGCGAGCAGTTTATTACCGACCCGCAAGCGTTGCAATCTATTGTGCGGCGGTTCCCTCATGCGTTGGCGTGCGATATGGAATCGGCATCATTTGCGCAGGTATGCTATATGTATCAGGTGCCGTTTTTGAGTTTCCGTATAATTAGCGACGTGGTTGGTAAAGAAACCAATAACGCGCAACAGTACGAAAATTTTTGGGAGAACGTGGCCCATGCCGCCTTTGAAAACACGTGGACGTTTGTGATGGCAGTATTGTCCGGAAAATAGGACGAATAAAATCGTTTACTTAACATGAAAGAGCCCCGTAAATACGGGGCTTTCTATTTCCCTATCAAATCCCCAAAGTCCAACACACATGAAAAATATACACTATTTTCTACTACCATTGAAGAGGATAGAGATAGGTGCGGATATAATGTAGTACAATAAAAATGAGGGGAGGCAACATGACCACTTTATCCACTAACATTTTAGGTATTGATTTTGAGAACCCGTTTTTACTCGCGTCCGCACCGCCGACCGCGCAGATTGAAAGCATTGATAAGGCGTTTGAAATGGGATGGGGAGGGGCCGTACTTAAAACCATTACTCCCGACGATTTGGAAATGAATGAGGCATCCCCACGCTATACGGTATTGACGGATAAAAAGCGCATTATCGGGTTTCAAAACATTGAACTTTTAAGCCACCAAACTGTAAAATATTGGTGCGAAGGTATTAAATATCTCAAACACAAACATCCCTCTAAAGTGATTATTGCCAGTATCATGTCGCCGGTGGATAAAACTACGTGGCAGATGCTTGTTAAAACCTTAAATGATACACCGGCTGATGCGTTTGAGTTAAACTTTTCTTGTCCGCACGGAATGCCGGAAAAGGGTATCGGCATGGCTATCGGCACGGATGCAGAAGTGTCGGCTCAGATTACGGGTTGGGTAAAAGAAATGGCACAAAAGCCCGTTTTTGTAAAACTTTCGCCCAATGTAACCAACATTGCCGCTATTGGACGCGCCGTAGAGAAAGCGGGAGCAGACGGTCTTGCTGCTATCAATACGGTGCAGGGGTTTATGGGAATAGATTTGAACACATTGCGCCCTATGTTGGATGTAAACGGTAAAACGACTTTTGGTGGATGTTCCGGACCCATTGTGCGCCCGATTGGACTACGTTGTGTTGCGCAGTTGCGCCAAGCGAGTAAGTTGCCTATCTTGGGACAGGGTGGTATTTCCACTTGGGAAGATGCCGCACAATATATTGCCGCTGGGTCAGATGCAGTACAAATTTGTACGGAAGTAATGTTAAACGGATATAAGATTATCGGGCCCATGCTCAAGGGACTACAGAACTATTTGGACGAAAAGGGATTTGTAGATATTAACGCACTAAAAAACAAAGCGGCTGAGTTGCTTACCGCGCACAAAGCACTACAAAAAACGCCACTTACTTACCCGCAGATTAACCACTCAACATGTGGGCGTTGTGGCAAATGCGTAACGATTTGCGAAGAATCGGAACACCGCGCCTTGCAGTTAATCGATGGATACGTTGAGGTCAATGAGGAACGTTGCGTAGGGTGTGGACTATGTCGCTTTGCCTGTCCGGTAGGGGCCATTACACCGCGTCAATAAACTTATGAACATCTTATTTATCAATGCTTGTCCGCGAAAAGATTCCCGCACGAAAATGCTTGCGGATTATCTTTTGACTAAGTTTAATAGCCATGTGCAGGAGCGAAATCTTACAAAAACCTCCTTATTGCCTCTCAGTGAAGAAATGCTTGAACAGCGAACTGTATTGGCAAATAAGCAAGATTTTAATCATCCCCTATTCCGGTTAGCTAAAGAATTTGCGGTGGCGGATACTATCGTAATTGCGGCCCCGTTTTGGGATTTATCCTTTCCGGCACTTCTCAAAACTTATATTGAAAATATCAATGTTGTCGGTATAACCTTTGCCTATAACCAGGATGGCAACCCCTACGGCCTTTGTAAAGCCAAAAAACTCTATTACGTAACAACTGCTGGAGGGCCTATTGTGAATGATGCCTATGGCTACGGCTATGTAAAAGAATTGGCAGAGAAGTTTTATGCTATACCGGAAATATATTGTATTAAGGCCGAAAATTTAGACGTTGAAAATGCAGATGTTACGCAAATCTTACAGGATACAAAACACCACATTGATACCCTCATTTCATAACAACCCCTTGCAGAAAATGTGCGGAGCTTTTTAGAGTGTCCAGAAGTATATAAAATGGGCACTATAAAAGGCGTAAGAAGTTCTTTTCGGGAGGGGAAAAACTGTGCCATTATAGTGTCCAAACTGTGACCACTAGTTTCATAGTTTTTGGGAATTTTTCGGCAATTTACTGTGTACCATACAGGGTCCACTAACAATATACAAGATTTTGTTCATTTTGTTCTTTTTGCTCAAAAAACACCGACGAGGAAGCATAAAAAAATACCCACTCTCGTCTGGGAATGGGTAATTTAAATCGTACGCCCTCTAGGAGAATTGCTTTTGCCATTCGGCAAAACCGCAAAATCCATTTGCTACGCAACACACGACGGAGATTTTGCTTGCTTATGCCCGCATCACGGATGCGGATAAGCAGTTCGTTCAAACCTAGAGAGGGCTTCATTTTGACACAAAAAAACCACGCTCACGCGCGGTGTGTCAAAATGGCGCCCTCTAGGAGAATCGAACTACCGACGAGCGCGTGTCCACTATAGTGTACCATAGTTTTTATACTCCGTTTTCTCACTCGGTGTTATCAACGGTGAGCTTTGTCTAGTTCGAGTTCCTTGTGTGCGTAGCAAGGATTAGCGACTATTTGAAATTCTGCCCCACGCACCTAAAATACCCCACATGGGCGGGGAAACCCCGGGCTAGGCCTTAAACCCCGTTTGTGGGCCGATTTTGTGGCTTTATTCCAGAATATATTTCGTAATTGTAATGATATCTTACAACAAATAGAACTGTTTATAAATTTATTGGATTGCCACTTCTCCAGAGTTATGTTCTTTAAAATATGGTTCTTCTTCCAAATACAGGATATCTTTTTGAAAATTATTTTCGGAAGATATGATGTGCCGATTAGCCCAGCGTATTTGCAAGATGTTTAATGCATTAGTCGTATTGGGGGAGACTGGTAAAATGTTCATATCTGGAATTTCGCTATACAAAGCACTGTGCTTATCAATCATTGCAATACATAAATGTGGAGATAAAGGAAAATATAGGTCACAACAAGGTACGGCATAACCGAACGCACCGAAAGGAGGAGTTGGTTTCTCATTATTCATTGCAACGGGATGATCTCCAATATGAAAAATGCTTGTTGCGCTGTGAAACAACATGATCTTTTTTGTTTTTTTAAGTATATGGCGGAATAGAGGAGTATTTTCTAAAATTAATTCGGATTGTAGGCGAGTAGCAGTCGGTGTACAATTAATTTTTACATCATCTAATGGGATTGGCTTGGGAGGAATTGTGCCATTTCTCTCCCAAATTGGGATAACTATTTTTAATAGAGACTGTAGCATTGTATTTATAGCTTTTTTACGCATATTCGTTCTTTCATTTTGAATGATACAAAAATCAATTAGTAGATTACATTCGGATTCAGATAAGGAGAGCAAAGAATGTGTGCTAATTATTTTATCTATAACAGGAGCACATTTTGTTTCTACTTCTTGACTAAAAAATGACTCCATCCGATTATTTGTGCCGATCGTATAGAAATCCCGCTCTGCAAAGACGTCTTGTATATTGCTTTGAAAGATTTGAAGCGTTTTTTTATCTAGGACGTATACTTGTCCATTTGAATTTACAAAATGTTTCAATAAACACTGGGGCACATAATGATGTTTACGAGGGCGTTTCATGCTTTTATTCTAAGTGTGATTAAATAAGATATGATACAAATCGTTAGAATAGGATACTATAGTTTGAACAGACAAGTAAAGATGTAATTTTTGTATGTGCTGTTGACCATCTATTATAGAGATACAAAATTATTGCAGTATTTGATAAAGTATTTTCATATGTTTTATAAAATAAATGTGCTACAATACCAAAAAGGAGACTTTCGATATGAAGAAACAATTACTTCTTTGTATATTTGTTTTATGTGTGGCGGGTTGTGCAACCACACGGTATGATTACGAATTTAAAGTATTTTCACAAAACGCTGAACAAGGGATGCCTTCCCACCGGCAATGTAAAATGAATTACATGAATGCCGATGAAAAAACTATAGACGGGAGAGTCTACACGTCTCAAACGGAAGATTTACTGAAAAAGAAAGGTATTTCTATTATAAATGGAAATGGAGAAGATACAGACTGTATAATTTCGGTAGCACATGAAACAAACTTTGGAAAAGAACAAAAGATAGGATATACGTACGGACAAACCGGAATTTCTAGTTCAACTTCTACAACAAATGCCTACATGTCAGCCTATAATATGGGAAATACTACATATGGTTATGGGCGTGCAACAACAAATACCACATACAACCCTACGTATGGTGTAACAGGTGCTTATACGTATGATGTGGCAAAATCATATATCACCTTTGCCATGTCTGCCAAAGAAGAACAAACAGAAAATGAAATGTGGAAAATTATTGTCTCACATCCAGGACATATCGATAATAAGTTTATCAATGTATTCCCTTTATTCAAGTGTATAATTTCGCACTATCTGTTCAGAAATTACGACAAAAGTGTGTTTTTTTCTCGCGAGGAACTAGACCAAATTTTTCAAGGACATTGTAATCTGATTGAGTGGCCTGGTGAACCCACACTAGCTACAGTGACTAAGGAAGCCAACAAGGGAGATGCTGAACGTCAATTTTATTTAGGAAACATGTATTATTATGGCCAAGGGACTGATCCGGATCATTCACAGGCATTCTATTGGATTTCAAAATCAGCAGAGCAAAACTTCGCTCCTGCTCAAATGGCTTTAGGAAATATGTATCTCCACGGAATTGGCACTACAAAAGATGATTCTAAGGCGTTCTATTGGTTCTTAAAAGCAGCCGAGCAAGGTGATATGCAGGCACAGGTAACTGTTGCCGATATGTATCATGAAGGTACTGGAACAGCTGTGGACAAGAAAAGTTCCTTTTTCTGGATGTCAAAAGCAGCCATTCAAGGAAATTCTGACGCTCAATTATTCTTAGCTGGTATGTATTACAACGGTGATGGAACAAAAAAAGATCTAGAAAAAGCATTTGAGTGGTCATCAAAATCAGCCGAACAGGGAAATATATATGCCCAAGCTAGTGTGGCTGATATGTACTATGCCGGAGAAGGGGTAAAACAAAACTTGGAAAAAGCATTTGAAATTTACTCTAGGCCAGCAATAAAAAATGATATCAAAGCAGAAGCTAGGTTGTCTTGTTATGATGCTACTATTAGTTCTCTAAAACAACATTTTGACAAATGTCTAGTTATGGCCAAACAAGGGAACTCTAAAGCGCAGTATGCAGTGTTTAGTGCTTACTATAATGGATTTGGAACCCAAAAAGATACCCATAAAGCGTATACATGGTTAGAAAAAGCCGCTCAACAAGATTCAAAATATCAAGAGATCCTTAAAGAAACTAAGGATGAATTGTCAAAAACACAATAGGTCATCAATCGGCGTTAAATATACACATGACAAAAGCCGTCCCTGATTGGGGCGGTTTTCTTTTACCATACTGTGCCCAGAAGTATATAAAATGGTCACTATAAAAGCCGCAAGAATTTCTTTTCTTGGGGGGAAAAACTGTGCCATTATAGTGTCCAAACTGTGACCACTAGTTTCATAGTTTTTGAGAATTTTTTGGTACTTCTTACACTTTCCTCGTCGAGCGAGTAAAATTATACTATAAGTGAATTTTCCGGGAATTTAAGTGTCACAAATAGTAAAAGCGAATTTGGCTAGTATAACAGACATTTTGTCGACGAGGAATAATAAAAGATAGGGGCATTAACTGTGTACCATACAGGGTCCACTAACAATATACAAGATTTTGTTCATTTTGTTCATTTTGCTCAAAAATCGTCGTCGAGGAAGTATAAGAAAAAACCCACTCTCGTCTGAGAATGGGTAATTAAAAGCGAACGCCCTCTAGGAGAATCGAACTCCTCTTTTCGGATTGAAAATCCGACGTCCTAACCGATAGACGAAGAGGGCACTTAAAAGTGCGCCCGGTGAGACTTGAACTCACGGCCCCCCGCTTAAAAGGCGGATGCTCTACCACTGAGCTACGAGCGCAAAAAAACGCGGGCTTAATCTAACATCGGGTTAAACCCAACACATATAGTATATCAAAATTTATTAGTACGTGCAAGCAAATCTTTGACAAGTTTTTTGCAGATAACAGCGTGACTAACTCCACATTTATTATAGCATTTGTGAAGGGAACACGCAACGCATTAGTAACCAATAGTTTGACAGAAGTGCACCGTCTTTATTACCATATAAGTAAAGGGAGTGGCCGTGTGCCGCGCCAAGAGAGGGTTTGTATGGCAAAGAAAATTATCAATTCATCCCGCGCTCCGAAAGCGATCGGGCCTTATTCCCAAGCCGTGGAAGACGGCGGTTTTGTTTTTACCTCTAGTGTGCTTCCCATTGATCCGGTTACCGGAGAAGTATTTTCCGGCGATGTGCAAGTGCAGACGGAACTCATCCTCAAAAATATGGAAAATATTTTAAAGGAAGCCGGCTGTACTTTCAAACACGTGATCAAAACGACGGTATTCATGACGGATCTAACGAAGTTCGCCGAGATGAACGCCATGTACGAAACATTTTTTAAAGAAAACCCGCCCGCCCGCAGTACGGTGCAGGTGTCGGCGTTGCCTAAGGGCAGCGTAGTGCAGATAGAAGCCATTGCTAAAAAATAACTATTTATGACCTTGCACGAAGAACTATTATCTTCCCGCACGACAGGAGTTTTGCTCCCCCTATCGGCCATGAAAACGTCTGCTGATTGGGGCGTGGGGGATTTTGGTTCGCTAGAGGTGTGGACGGAATTTTTAGCGGAGCTGGGTGTTAAATTTGTTCAAATTTTACCCTTGCAGGAAACCGCTCCCGGTACCAATTGCCCGTACAGTGCGCTTACTTCTTTTGCGGTGGATCCCATCTATGCGCAAATTGATGCTATAGAAGATATTGCGCACAGCTCGCGTGCACAGGAATTGATTGGTTCTTTGTCGATGGATATGGCCAATTGGCGCACAGCCACGCCGGCTCCTTTTGCCGCTATTAAGGATGCCAAACTAAAAGCACTTTGGCAGGCGTATCAAACATTTTTAATACACGAAGTTTCCGCCCGCACGGCCCGCGCACACGCATTTGAAGCGTATTGCTCGGCGCAAGAGTCGTGGCTGCGCGGCTATGCGCTGTTCCGCGCGCTCAAAGATTTCTTCAAATGGCAAAGCTGGAAGGACTGGCCGGCCGAATTACAAGATATTCACTCCCCGGCGGTGGCCCAGTTCGAAGTGCAATACAAAGAGTTCGTGGATTTTTTCAAGTATGTACAATGGATTTTGGATCAGCAATTGCGCCGCGCCAAAGTATTTGCCCAGCAAAAAGGGATCTACATCTTTGGCGATATTCCTTTCGCTACCAATTTGGATAGTGCCGAAGTATGGGCCGAAAAAGAAAATTACCGCATCGGCTGGGAAATCGGCGCGCCGGCGGACCAATTTTCCAAAGACGGCCAACGTTGGGGGCTCCCCGCGTACAACTGGCCGTATTTATTAGAACACAATTTGGATTTGTGGCGCCGCAAAATCCGCCGCGTGACCGAACTATATGACATTTTCCGCCTGGATCACTTGGTCGGGTTTTTCCGCACGTATGTGTTTGCCCCGCACGAGCAACAAGGTGCGTTTGATATAGAGGGCGAACAAAATCAAATTGACCGCGGATACACATTTTTGAGCATGGTGCTGGAAGAAGCACAAGGCAAATTACCTGTCGGCGAAGATTTGGGAGTGATTCCCAATTATGTGCGCCGGATGCTAGTAGATTTAAAAATCCCCGGCTACAAAGTGCTGCGTTGGGAACGTGAAGATAACGGGTGGTATCGCGAGCCGCGCAATTACCCCGTGGTATCGCTGGCTACTACGTCGACGCACGACACGGAAACTTTGCGTGGTTGGTGGGAGACCATGGACATCAACGAGCGGCGTAACATTTGGGAGATGATTTCCGCCCAAAAGACCGACGGGAATATTCCCTTTAATTTGGATACGCAACGCCTGATGTTGCGTCGCGTGTTGGAATCGGCCTCTGCGCTCACACTATTTGCGTGGCAGGATATCATCGGCACGCTGGAGCGCGTGAACACGCCCGGCACGGTAGGGGAACATAATTGGACGTACCGAAGTGATGTTACCCCGCAAGAAGCGCGCGAGAAATACGGCGCGCAACTGACGATGTTTGAGAATTTGCTCAAAGAAACCGGCCGGAGTAGCCGCTAATAGCTTCATTTTGCAAATACGTTTAGACATGGAGGAAAAATGAAACGAATCAGTAACGTAGGTTTTACACTGGTAGAATTACTAGTTGTTGTGCTCATTATCGGTATTTTGGCCGCTATTGCCTTGCCACAGTATCAAAGGGCCGTACTTAAAAGTAGATACAGCGGTTTAATGCCTGTAGCCAATGCCGTAGCCAACGCGCAAGAGGTTTATTACATGGAGAAGGGCAATTACTCCACCGATATTACCCAGTTGGACATAAAAGCGCCCAGCGGCGGAGCGAGTGCCGAAATAGAAGTCAACGATGGAACAGATACACGTTTTGATTATGTATTAGCCACGCGGACAGATGCTCCGGGGGTAGCATATGTGGTGTATCAGAAACATAGCGAGCAATTTCCTGATACCATTATGTGCGAGGCTAATGATGAATTAAATCCACGTGCCACTTGGTTATGCCACGATAGCTTAAAAGGGACGATAGTGGAGACAGGGAGTTTAATTCCCGGCTGGACGGCGTACATCATTAAAGGAACGGAAGACAGCGGTACGTTTGCGGAAGCAGGCGGATGTACCGGCAATGCTCCGACGATGACTGCGGGTAAAACGGGTGCAACCAGCACGGCAGAATGTGTGAATGATCAATGGAAATTTGTGACGTGGAATATGGAAGGTGAAGCGATGGAGAATTCTTGTGAAGCAGAAAACGCATATGACTGCGCGGGAGCAGTTTTTATGGAAGATTGGCTTAGTGAGGCTCCGGTGGCGAATGCATATGCGGGGGCTATTTTCAAAAAAGGAGCAATCTGTAGTTCTTCTGTTGAAGATGGGTGCGCTTTTGCAATAATTAATAATAAAGGAGTTTGTGATGGGAGTGGATGTGATTCGGCTATCTACACAGGCTCTGGGTGCTGTAAAAGTGGCTGTACCGAAGGATCGGGTATTCCTAAGTGTCTTAGCTATACTTGGGACGGCGAAACGTATTGGTAATTTGATTCTGTCCTAACTAACATAACCCCTCGCTTTTTGGCGGGGGGTTGTTTTTAATGGATAAATATTTCATTTGCCTTAAACTGCCCCGCAACTGCTATAATAAAAGTATCTTTTGCGTGAGGTGATTTATGACTTTTACCGAACTAGCCAAAGCACGCTATTCCGTGCGCCAATTTTCCGCCAAACCCGTTGAGCCTGAGAAATTAAATGCGGTTCTCGAGGCTGCCCGCTTGGCTCCTACGGCAAAGAATTTGCAACCGGTGCATATTTATGTAGTGCAATCACCCGAAGGCATGGCAAAAATGCGTACGCTTACGCCGTGCCATTACGGGGCGCCTGTGGTGCTGATTTTTGCTAAAAACACCCAAGAAGAATGGCATCACCCGCAGGAAGATTTAACGTCTGGCGCGGAGGATGTAGCCATTGCCGCCACGCACGCGATGTTGGCCGCTACCGAGCAAGGCCTGGGCACGTGCTGGGTGAAGTTTTTTGTACCCAAAGACGTTGCCCGCGCGTATAATTTACCCACGCACTTGGTTCCGGTGGCGCTGCTTCCCATTGGCTACGCGGCCGAGGGTTGCATGCCGTCAGAGCGTCACCAGGACCGTAAAGGAATTCAAGATTTTGTAACCTATTTATAGGAGTATACGATGAAAGCATTTACATTTCAAACGATGGGCGTGTGTTCCCAAGAAGTATCTTTTGCCATTGATGATCAAAACCGCGTACACAACGTGCGGTTTTTGGGCGGATGCCCGGGCAATCTGCTGGCTATCGGCAAATTAGTAGAAGGGGCCGATGCCGCAAAAGTAGCGTCGCTTCTTAAAGGGAACGATTGCGGCGGAAAAGGCACTTCATGTGCGGACCAATTATCCCGTGCCATTACCGCAGCCTTAACGCAAAAATAAACTTATAGTATTTTTTTGAATACCCTGCCAATCGGCGGGGTATTTTTTAATACTTGACAAATAAATAATTTACTAGTAAACTATTTATATGGAAACAAACAAGTTCGATTTGCGTCCCTACGGCGTCAACCCGGCCAAGGGAAGAAAATACGAAGACATTATGTACGTGTTTGCCCTAATATATAATAGGTTGCAAACGCGGGTGGATGCTTATTTTGCCTCTTGCGGGCTCTCGGCGGTACAATTCAATTTGCTCATGTTGGCTGCGTATCAAAACAGTGGCAAGGGAATCAACCAAGTGGAATTATCCAAATGGCTGATTGTGTCGGCTAGTAACATTACCAAGCTGGTGGAAAAATCGGTACAAGAAAAATTAATCACCCGCAAAACAAACCCTGCCAGCCGCCGGGAAAATATCATTTGTATCACAAAAAAAGGGCAAGCGCTTATTGATAAAGTATGGCCCGGGTATGACCGACTGATGCGCCGTTTGACGGAAAAAATTCCCGTCAAAGACCGTCCGCATATGGAACAAATTTTAAAAAATTGGTTTATTGCACTGCAACAGGAGAATTAACATGCTATCGTTACTAAAAACTTTTTTCAAACGTTCATTTTTTGCGTTGTTTTGTACGCAATATTTAGGTGCGTTTAACGATAATTTTTTCCGCACGGCCATGGCTACGTTTATCACGTACAAAGTAACTACGATTTCACCGGGGCATAAATCGGTCATCGTGTCGCTGGCTGTCGCCTTGTTTATGCTGCCGTTTTTCTTGTTCTCGGCGTTGGCGGGGGAACTGGCCGATAAATATCGCAAAGATATTCTTATCAAAGCCACCAAAGTATTAGAAGTAGTTATTGTGTTTTTGGCTGCGCTTGGTTTTTTAACAACCAACGTGCCGCTGTTACTGGGTGTGTTGTTTTTGATGGGGACACAGTCCTCGTTTTTCGGTCCGGTCAAATACAGTATTTTGCCGGACATTCTACAAGAAAATCAACTCATTGCCGGTAACGGTATTATTGAAGCAGGCACTTATGCGGCCATTTTGCAAGGTACCATTTTTGGAGGGATTATCATTGCCGCTAATGAGTTATTACTCCCGGGGATTATGCTGGCGGTTGCAATAATAGGGGTAGCAAGCAGCTTGCTGATTCCGGCGCAAAAACCCGCCAATGCTGCCTTGAAAGTGGATAAGAATTTCCTGCGCAGTACGTGGAAGAATATGGCGTTTGCCAAACAAGATCACGATATTTTCCTGTGCATTTTGGGGATCTCTTGGTTTTGGTTACTAGGAACGGCGCTGATTGCACAAATGCCTTCGTTGGCACACGATATTTTAAACGGTACGCCGGGATTATTTACCTTTTTACTCACGTTATTTTCATGTGGTATTGGGGTAGGCTCGTTATTGTGCCAATTCTTAGTCAAAGGTGAAATTACCAGCAAATACGTGCCGATCAGTGCGCTTGTGATGACGCTGTTCTTGGCCGATTTGGCGTGTGCTACTTCGGGGTATGTAGCTTCGGCTATCCCGGCGGATTATAAAATGTTTTTGATGAGCTTTGCGGGCAAACGCATTACGGTGGATCTATTAGGTTTTGCGGTGTGTGGGGGACTTTACATTGTACCGCTTAATGCCATGTTGCAGTCCTTAGCTACCGAAGAAGTCCGTTCGCGCGTAATTGCTACCAACAACATTATTAATTCGCTCTTTATGGTATTGGGTAGCGGATTTTGCGCACTTTTACTCGCGATGCACTTTACCATCCCGACGGTTTTTGGGGTGATTGCATTGGCCAACGCGTTAGCGGCCGTTTATATTTGCGGACTTTTACCGCACCATATTATTCGCATGATTTTAACGCGCATTTTAAATTTTGTTTATGGTGTAAAAGTAAACGGGCTGGAACATTGGAAAAATTTAAAAGGCAACGTGCTGATCATTGCCAATCATACCTCGTTTTTGGATGCAGTGCTGTTATGGGTATACTTGCCGGACAATTTGTATTTCGCCATTGATACATACGTTAGTCAAAAGTGGTGGGTCAAACCTTTTTTGCATCTTGTAAAATATTTCCCGATAGATCCTACAAACCCCATGGCGGTAAAATCTATCATTGAAGAAGTGAAAATGGGCAAGCCCGTGGTTATCTTCCCCGAAGGGCGCATCACAACTACGGGGGGACTCATGAAAATTTACCCTGGTCCCGCGATGATTGCCGACAAGAGCGACGCACAATTATTGCCCGTTCATTTGGAAGGGAGCCAATACTCGGCATTTTCACGTTTTGGCAGTCAATTCAAAACGCGTCCGCACAGTAAAATCACTATTACCATTCAAGCGCCGACTACTTTAAATATCGATGAGTCCATTCGTGGAAAAGCGCGTCGTTTGGCCGCTTCGCGGGCGTTGTATGATTTGATGGTAAAAATGAAATACGAAGCGGGGGATATTGAAGAAACGCTGTTTGATTCGCTGCTGGATACTATGGATTTAGTAGGGCGCAACAAGCGGGCCATCAATGATGTAACGCGCCGGCCTCTTACATACGGACAATTTGTAACGGCTGTATTTGTATTGGGTAAACAAATTGCTAAACAGCAAAAGCCGGGCGAAATGACAGGCGTACTACTACCGAATATGACCGCCAGCGTAGTCACATTTTTTGGGATGCGCGCGTTTAACATTATCCCGTGTATGCTTAATTTCTCTACGGGTGTAAAAAATATGTTGGCCTGTTGCAAAGCCGCTAAAATTTCTACGGTAATAACCTCTAAACTGTTTTTGCGGCAAGGGGGACTTTTGGAAACGGCCGACGCACTTAAAAAAGCCGGGCTGAAATTGATTTACTTGGAAGATCTTAAAACCCAAATCACGCTTCGGGATAAATTAGTGGGCTGGGTGGCGTCGTATTTCCCGCGGCGTTACTACAAGTTTATCCGCGGAAATGTAACTCCCAAGGATCCGGCGGTGGTACTTTTTACCTCCGGCAGTGAAGGTACGCCCAAAGGAGTGGTACTAACGCACGAAAACATCCAGGCTAACCGCTTGCAATTGCTTAGTGTGCTGGATCTGAACGTCAAAGACCGTATGTTTAACGCAATGCCGATCTTCCACTCGTTTGGTTTAACGGGCGGGATGCTTTTACCGTTGCTGAGCGGAGTGCCGGTATTTTTCTATCCGTCCCCGTTGCATTACCGGGTGGTGCCGGAAATGATTTATAGCCGCAATGCTACTATTATTTTTGGTACCGATACATTTTTCAATGGGTATGCTAAAATGGCGCATCCGTATGATTTTTACTCGGTACGTTTGGCCGTAGTAGGGGCGGAAAAACTCAAAGAAGAGACCATCCGCAAATACTACGATCAATTCGGGCTACGTATTTTGGAAGGATACGGCGCGACGGAAACTTCTCCGGTGATGGCGGTGGATACGCCGATGTATTTTAAACGGGGCAGTGTGGGGCGTTTCCTGCCGGGTATTGAATATAAACTGGAACAAATTCCGGGGGTGGAAGAAGGCGGAAAATTGTGGGTGAAGGGTGCCAATATTATGGCGGGCTATCTGCGCGAAAGTAATCCCGGCGTTATCGAGCCGCCGCAAGACGGTTGGTACGATACCGGCGACATTGTGCGTGTGGATGAGGACGGATTCGTGTTTATTTTGGGCCGCGCCAAACGCTTTGCCAAGATCGCGGGCGAGATGATTTCACTCACAGCCGTGGAAATGGAAATCAATGCGTTGTGGCCCGGCAAAATGAACGCAGTGGTGAATATTCCCGACGAGAAAAAAGGGGAACAGCTGGTGCTGTTTACTACCCAGCCGGATGCGGACCGCGCGGCATTGATTAGCGATTTCAAGTCGAAGGGCCTGAGCGAATTAGCCGTGCCCAAAACCATCCGCATCGTAGAAGAAATTCCGCTGATGGGTACAGGCAAAGTCGATTACGTCAAGCTCAAAGAGATGGCGTTAGTCCCTACATCTAATTAGACAACGCTGCCCAGAAAAACACGCCCATACAAGGCGCGAACGAGGAAGGAATACCGGCGGGACGCGCCGCAGGCGGAGGTATCCGACCGAGTGAGCAACAACGTAGGGGCGCGTTTTACGAAGCAAACGGAAGGGGAGGGCGTTCGCCTTCCGGTAAAAATCCTGACGGATTTTTCCTGCAGGCCGGGCTCGCGGTATTCGCCTTTGCCTTCGGCAAAACTCATACATCGCTGCGCCTTTCTCATCCCTACGCAACGCAAAGCAGTTTGCGTTGCTCCAACCTCCAAAAAATTAAGCCCCTGTGCGCGGAAAGTTTGCAAAGAAAAACACGCCCATACAAGGCGCGAACGAGGAAGGAATACTGGCGGGACGCGCCGCAGGCGGAGGTATCCGACCGAGTGAGCAACAACGTAGGGGCGCGTTTTACGAAGCAAACGGAAGGGGAGGGATTCGAACCCTCGATAGAGTTGCCCCTATATCAGTTTTCAAGACTGACGCCTTAAACCACTCGGCCACCCTTCCCTCTCTTTATTCTATTATCTTTGCGCGTATGTTGTCCAGTATGGGTTGCAAACAGAGGGCTGCCGGAAAGTTAAAATCCGTTTTCAATAGCATGGCGTTGCCGATCAATCGGCACGTTGATGCGCACGTCAAATCCGGCCAATTTGGCGAGTTCGGGCTCTTGAAATTGCAGAACCGGACGCCGGAATACGAAACTTTTGGTCAACGATTCCAAGATGTCCACATGGCGCACAAATTCTGGCTCGCCGAAAAATACGTTCCCGTTGCTCGTTAATACTTTATCCGGATACAAGGTTGCCACGAAAGGTTTTTCTGTTCGGAGTAACGCAGTGGCAAGGGAAAAAGGGAAATAGTAGGTACTATGTGCCGCTCCCGCGTATACTACAAATAACGCATCGGGGTGGATAGCACGATAGGTTTGCAACGTTTCCAGCCACGATTCATTACGCAGACGCATCCCTTCCAGGTGAGCCCACTGTGAAAACACGTTGAGGAACCCTTCTTCGCTAATTCCTTCTACTTCACAGAAATCAGCTAACACTAATTGGGGTTCTAGTCCAATTACTTCCATATGATTTTGCAGGGCCTTTTCCCAGATGGGCGTATAGTCTGGCAGTGCCAACGCATCATCAATTATTTGGCCTTTCCAACGCAAGCCTTTAGGCAGGAACTCGGTAAATAAAATAATTTCCCGATTGGAATGCTGGTTATGGAGGGCAGTAAGTAAGGTTTCCACAGCTTCGCGTATTTCGGAAAACCCATGCATTTCCCCCACAAACAGGATGGTGGTTTCGGGGGAAACTTGGTGGGCTAGCCACTCGATAGGCTGGTCGGGTTTTGGCGTGTCGCGGGCCGCTTTTTCCAATTGCGATAAATGGCTTCGCAGTTCTCTTACCCAGTTGCGAATACGTCTGCTCTCGCGGATAAACAAACGGTTGTTTTGCGCAGCCATATAGTTGGCGGTTTGTTCGGAAGTAGTCAAAAAGGGTTTGTTGGCATAGACCCTCCCGGAGGGCATATCTTTAGAGCGGCGCACGCGGCGTACCGGCTCTCCTATAAACGCAAGATAACTTGGGTTTTCTTCCTGGAGCTCGCGGGCCTGCTCAAAAGAACTTCGAACGCGTTTTTCCACCAAACGGGAAACATTCCTGCGTTTTAAAACTCTGTATTTGTGCGCCGGCTTTTGGGGAGCGACTTTCTTTTGGCCGGTGTTGGAACCGTTTCTTGAAGTGCGTGCCGAACGGCTGCGCGTGAAATTTTTAACCTGCGTATATGCCCGCACGACGATATTTTTAGGCGAAAACCCGCCCCCTTGTATGTCCAAGGCAGACGCCACCAACCCAACCGAAAGACAAATCAGTAAGATCCGTTTGATAAGAGCACTGTTTTTATGTATATCCATGTGTGGCATCCTAATTTACGTGTATTATTGGGGCCATTGCATAAAATGCTGGGCGGGTAGGTTTTCGTACTTTTTGAGTTTCTCTGGCTTGGGGGTACTAGGTAATTTGATGCGCACGTCAAACCCAGAGAGTTCTACCAACTCCGGATCGCTCCATTTGAGAACAGGTTGCGGGAAAGAAAGGGCAGGGTTCATCAGCTCCAAATTGTCTGTTTTATAGTAGGTTGTTCCCTCCGATACGATTTCCTGCATGGTGAGCTCCAGCATAAAAGTATTTTCTTTGGGCAAATTCTTTGTTAACGAGCACGGATAATTGTAGAAGCTGTGTCCGCTGCCGGTGTAAAACACAAATAAAGCATCGGGGTTTTCGGCGCGGTATTGTTGCATAATTTCCAGCCAATGTTCGTTGCGCAGGTGCACTCCCTCAAGGGTAGCGCCCGCAGGGATCTGATAGATTTCGCCGTGTGCGTCTGCCATAGAAACCGGGTAAATGTTTTGTACTTTGGAAGATTCCAACCCGATTACTTGGATTTCTAATTCCTGGGCCATTTCCCACACGGGGTAATAGTAATGTTTTTGGAGATCCCCAAAGAACAGGTCAACCACATTTTGGTTGGCTGTTTTAGAATCGGGTAAGAATTCCGTGAAGAGAAATATTTTCCTGTTTGGATTTTGCTTGCGTACTTGATCGCGGATTTGCGGGAGCAGTTCGCTGACAAATTGCGGAATTTCGTGCTGGTAGTGAACTTCCCCGATAAATAAATTGGTTACTTCGGCAGGGATTTGTTCGGCCGTCCACTCCAGGATATTTTTCGGTTGGGTAAAGTTTTCGGCTTCTTCATAAAAACGCCTGCTAGCGTCCATAAATCTGGGCCAGAACGAAAATTCCACTTCTTGCAAGTGTTCTATAAACAGCTCGTTGTTTTTTATCAAGAAAAAAGCTTGCGCCAATTGAGGACCCAATACGGGATGTTGCAGCTCGGGGTTGTTCGGATAGATTCGTTTGGCGCGAAGGAGCGAAATATCGGTAAGCCCTTTTCTGTGTTTTATGGGGCCTCCAAGTAAAGGGCGCGCATTGGTTTGCTCCATGGCTTTTTGTGCTCTTTCGAAGGAACGATCGACCTCTTGGTTTAATTCGCGTAAATTTTGCCGCGCTTCCCGAAACGTAGGCCTGCCAGATTTTGGGGCGGATGGTGCGCGTTCTTGCGTGTGCTGCGCGGGGCGTGGCGTACGTTCTTGCGTGGGTTGTGCGTCGCGTGTGGATTGTTTGGAGTGTGGCGCGCGTTCTTGCGTGTGCGAGGGGGTTCTGTTTTTGGAGGTAGCCCCCGTATATTCGGCGCCGGTTGCGCGTTGGTGCGGCTGTGCCTTAGCGCCTATTTGCTCCCTATACCCGGCGTTGTGGTGCGACCGGGAGGATCCTTCGGACTTTACAAAAGTGTTGGAGGGCGTCTGCCTGGGGGAAGCCTGTTTACGTCTGAACATTCGGGACGTACTCGCGACGGTGCGGCGGTACATAGAACGCATCCCTTCTACAGCGCCTTGAAACCAACGGGCCTGTGCCGGCATAGCCAGTAGACAGAAACTAAACAAGATGACAAAAAATCTTTTTTTACACACCATAGGCCAGGATCCTCTTTCCAATACTTTAATACAATCCGCGATCTTTTCCAAGGGGCAAAGGACCTATTTTTAAAAAGAAAAAGGACCTAGGGCGCAGGGGACTAAAAGTCCTACGTGTACGGAGCGCGGGAAATTGCTATAATACGGGTATGACTAGCACAACGCCTAAAATTGTGTACCGGTTCAAAGACGGGGTTTATATCAATTTAACCAACCGTTGCCCGAATTTATGCGCGTTCTGTATTAAGACCAAGTGGCAGATGGATTTTCACGGGAACAATTTAAACCTGGCCGGTAACGAGCCTTCCGCGCAAGAGGTATTGCGGGCGTTAGAGGAAGAACTTCCCAAAGCACCGTTTAAAGAAGTCGTCTTTTGCGGTTATGGCGAGCCAACGATGCGCCTGGATGTATTGCTCTATGTAGCGCAGACGCTTAAAGGCTGGCAGGCACAGGCTAAATTCCCGCCTTTCAAAATCCGCCTCAATACCAACGGATTAGGCAGCCGTATTAATCACAAGCCGATTGTGAACGAATTGCGCCGTGTGGTGGATCGTGTCAATGTCAGTGTCAACGCCGAGAACGAAACTACTTGGCGCGCCCTGGTACGTCCGGAGCCGGAATACCGCGACGCTTACCCCGACGTCTTGTTGTTCTTGGAACAATGCGTGCAAGCCGGGTTTGAAGAAGTTGTTTTAAGTTGCGTAGACAAAGTGGGCGCGGATATTACCGCGCTAGGGGCCTTGGCCAAGCAGTACGGAGCCCTGTTCTACGTGCGGAGTTTTTTAGATGAAAACGAGTAAAGCAGTCGGTAGCGGAATTTTTGTTTTATTCTTGGGCCTGTTTGTGGGCGGACTTGTTTGGTTTTTTGGCCAAGTGGAAGATTATTATGCGTTCGCAAACGGTACGATTGAGGGAGCACGCGCGGTGGCTCCGCTTAACAAAGAAGATATGCAAGCGCGTATGACACCGACGAGTATCAATTATGACACGGAGGTCAAATACCGTAAGTTTTTTATCACCGCTCCGGGGGCCAAGCAAGTGGAACTGCGCGCCGATTTCAACCGTTGGGGAAAAGATCCCCTGCTCTTAACGCCGTATAAGAAAGGTTATTTTGAAACGTCGGTGGCGTTAGCCGGGGGCGAATACAAATATGTATTTGCTGTAGACGGGGAAGAAATCCCGGATCCGTCCAACCAAGACCGTAAAACGTTGGAAGACGGCCGCGAAATTTGTATCAAAACGGTACGCTAATTATGAAAACTGCCACACTGCACACACAAAGCCGCGAACAAACGCTCCTGTTAGCCGCGCATTTTGCGCAGTTGCTTAACGGGGGGGAAATTGTGTTTCTGCGCGGACCGATTGGAGCGGGTAAAACAGTTTTTGTCAAAGGGGTGGCGGCGGCTTTGGGGTTGGCAAGTTCGCCCACCAGCGCCAGCTTTAGTTTGCTCAAAGAGTATCACAACAAAACGACGCGCTTGTTCCATATCGATTTATTCCGCTTGGAGGAAGGCGAAGTGTTTAACCTGGGATTTGAAGAAATGCTCGAAGATGAACACGCCATCATTTTAGCCGAGTGGCCGGACCCGATTGCGCGGATGTTGCCTGCGGACCGGCTGGAGCTGAACTTTGTGCTGGAAGAAGGCGATGAGCGTACGATTGAGCTGGCGTCCTTCGGGCCTGTGTCGGAGCGGTTGTTGGAGGGATTATGCAAAGCCGTGTAAGTATTGTGATGGATACGTCCCACGCACCGTTACTTTTGGCCGTAGAAAAAGGCGGCCAGCTGTTCACTGCGCGCCGCGCAGGCATTAAGCAAGAGCGATTATTATTCCCCGTTTTAAACCGTTTGCTTGCCAAAGCCGGGGCAGAGTTGAGTGACGTCTCACGCATTTTTATCATCCGCGGCCCGGGGCGTTTTACCGGGATTCGTATCGCCCTGACGTTTGCGTCTATGCTTCAAATGCTCGGTAATTGTGAAGTGAAAGGCGCTACGCTTTTTGAGGTGATTTATCGCCAAGTGCTGGCTGCGCGTACTTATAAAATGTGGCAGCAGGCGCATCCTTCCGGCGTGGTAGCCGTAGTGCTGCATGCGTTTAGGGAAGAATATTTTTTACAGATTTTCGACGAGCAAAAAGCAGCTGCACAATGGCTTAGCCGTAGCGAATTACTAGCCGCACTGGCTGCGTACCCGTACCCGCTTTTTATAGCCGGAACGGATAAAGAATTTTCTCCGCTTACACAGTTGTTAGGAGAAAAATATACCCTTGCACCTGAAAATGTGTGCCGCGTACACGCACGGACGCTTGTTCAGTTAGCGCAAGAGAAAAAGTGGACAAAATCAGCGTTAGAACCGCTATACTTAAAACCGGCACGTTTTGAATTGGAGGCCCCCAAATGAATATCCGTTTAGCTCTTCCTACCGAGAGTATCATCCTTTTTAATTTAGACAGCGCCCAGACGTTCAGCGCACATTGGAGTGAAGTGGATTGGCAAAGCGAACTGGCCCATCCGTCCGCGCGGGTGTGGTGTGCTTTAACCAACGGAAAGATCGTTGGTTTTGTCTGTGTACGCGGGGCCGCCGGACAGTATGAAATTACCAATTTAGCGGTTGATCCGGGGTACACACGCCAGGGGATTGGCCGGGCGTTACTTGCACATGCTGTAGAGGAACTGCATGCCATGGGCGTCGGCCAAGTTACGCTGGAAGTCAGCTCCGCCAACGAGCCCGCGCGTGCACTCTATCAAAATGACCGATTTGTCATGCTGGGTACGCGCAAAAAATTTTACAAAGACGGCAGTGACGCCCTTATTTTAGGAAGACAGTTATGAAACGCATAGGGACCCTGTGTTTGCTGTTGCTGGCAAGCCACGCTTTCGCGTTGCCGCTGAGCAAAGAAGCACAGGCCGAGGCACAATTATTCACCGATTTTTTGCAAGCTGCTTACGCGCAACGTGCGGGAGATCCCGCGCGCTTTGAGTTGTTGCAACGTGCCCTTGAACAAGTACCCGACAGTGCCTATCTCAAACAGCAATTAGTAGCCGAGGCCCTCGCTGCGGACAATACCGAGTTAGCCAAAGCGTATATCGATTTTATCGATCAAGCGCAAGATGACCCGGAAGCGTGGGCTGTTTACGCCGCGTACCAGTGGAGAACCGATCACCCCGTCCAAGCAATAAAAGCGTATGAAAAATCCTTAGAGCTCGACCCGGATGACGAGCGTGTATTGTTTCAATACATCTCGTTGTTAGCCGCTATGGACCCGTACCAAGCTGAACAGCGCTTGGTGGAGTTGGCGCGCAGCCGTCCGTCCGTAGCGCCCGATATTTATAATGAAATCGGGCAAATGTATTTATTTCACCAACAATATCCCAAAGCGTTAGAAGCGTTTAACAAGGCGGTTTCGCTAGACGCTAAAAACCCGCAGCCGCGTTTAGGCCGCGCGGCCGTGTATGAAAAAACGAGCCAATATTTTTTGATGTTGCACGAGCTGGAAGAATTGGAAAAAATGGGTTACGCCACTTCGCAGACGCTTTCGCAGATGGCCTCGGTTTTTGTGATGGGCAAAGATTTCCCGCGCGCGCAACAGTATTTCTTGCGGGCCAAAGAGCAAGAGAATAACCAAGTGGCAGCCAATTATTTTTTGGCTTTGTTTGCCGAAGAGGCGGGGGATTATTCCCAAGCCATTTCATACTTGAAAGACAGTGCCGATTACACAACTTCCGCGGGCAAACAATTGCAGGTTGCTTTCTATCAACAAAAGCTGGGGCAGGAAGCTGAAAGCCTGCTCACACTCAAACAAGCGCACACGCAATTTGCGCAGGACAACAAAGTGGCATATTTTTACGCAACGGCCCTTTACGAGCGGGCCAATTACAAAGAAGCGGCCCGTGTGTTGGCCCCGCTGGTGGCGCGTTTGCCGGACAACCAGGAAGTACGTTTGCAATATGCTTTCTGTTTAGAAGGGCAAAAACAGTACCGCGCCATGGAAGAACAAGTGCGTACGCTGTTGGAACAAAACCCGCAAAATGCCGCCGCGCTTAACTTGCTGGCGTATTCACTTGCGTTGCGTGCCGAACGCTTGGACGAAGCGCAAAACTACATTGCCCGTGCTTTGGCCATCAACCCGGAAGAATATTCTTTTATCGATACACAAGCGTGGATTTATTTTATGCAAGGCCGCTACAAACAAGCCGCCGATGTCATCGGCGCGATTCCCGAAGACGTGTTGGCGGCAAACCCCGAGATGGCTTTTCACGCCGCATACATCTACGCAAATACGAAAGAAACAGACAAGATGGCGCACGCTTTTGAGCTGGGGTGCGGTAAGATGCCGCTTAATACGTGCCTTAAAGAATTCAAAAAATTCCGCTAATTTTCCAGATATACAAGCAACGTGCCGCGTGTGAATTTCACGTCCACGCGCGCGGCGGTGGTTTGATTGCTTAGTGTGCGGGTGGTGCCGGGCAGCAGGCGCACTTGGCGCAGCGGATACTTGCATCCCGTCAGGGTGACCCCGGTGCACGGCTTAAGAGGAATAAGACTCAACCGTTTGCCTTTCTGGCACGGGAGTTGCGCACTTGCAATAAGCGGATAAATGCGCCAGTGATCGGCAGCTACACACACGTGAAATTGGCGTGCGTAGGTACAAAGCGTGAGTAAATTGCCGATAGAGAAATCCCACCGGTTTCCCACAAAGCTCACCAGCGTCAGGTGCGTTACTTTATGCGCCAGCGCCCATAAAAGTGCTTTTTCTAGATCGGTATTTTCTTGCGTGGGCACGAGCAACAGCTTGCCCGCAAATGCTTTTTTGGCACGGGGGGAAACAGAGTCCAGATCGCCCAGCACAACATCGGGAGTGAGCCCCGCGCGTAACGCTTTATCCGCTCCGCCGTCCACAGCGATCACAAAGTCTGCCTGGCGCGCGAGCTGTTTAAGCAGAC
>JAZOAE010000013.1:0-17552 GCA_045595305.1 Elusimicrobiaceae bacterium | reverse complement strand
AGTTAACATAATATATATTCTCATTAGTTACATAGAGTAAGACAAATACTCTCCCCAGAGCATTTTTTCAATCAAATTTGTTTGAAAACCTAACTATATGTTGATAAACAATTACAAAAGTTGTTTTTAAAAAGGATTTTTTAGTGGAATAATAGCAAAAAAATATAAAAAAACATATAAAAATAAAAATACCTAAAAAATAAGTATTTTTATTGTTTTTAAAAAAGGAGAGAAGCGGGGCGAAAAAATTACTTTTCCCCCAGCTCTTTGGATAACTTTTCAGCCATAATAAGGGCTCTTGCAAACCCTTCTTCGCTTAAACGGTAGGTGCGGCTGCGTTTGCTACCTTGCGCGATGAGCCGTCCATTTTGTATTTCGGACGATAACGCACGATCTAGACGTCCCCCCTCAATACCACTGGCTTTGAGAGATTTTGCCAATTCTAAGGCGCTATATCCTTCTTTCTTAAGCAAAATACGCGCTCCGGCTATCAGAATTTCGGCTATTTCTGCCATAGAAAGTTTTGTTCGTCGTCGAAGAACTAGGATCCCTTCGTCTTCGCGCAAAAGACGTTCCCATAGATATGTTTCGGTGTGCTCTTTGATGGGACTCAAACGGAGCGTGTTGGATGGTGGCTGCGGCTTGGCTGTCTGGCCAATGAGTGCCAGAAAATAATTGCGCTGGGACTCGATGAATTCGCGAGGGCCCTCAGCCTCAAATTCTTCGCCATTTGGCAAGCGAAAACGCATTTTTAAAGCAGTATCTGTGGAGTTGTTCATAAGTTGTTTATAAGTTTTGTTTTTTAGAGTTTTCCACGGGAGTTATCCACGGGGATAATCATATAATACCTATTTTTATATTTTATGTCAAATATATGTCATTTATGTCATTTTTATGTCAAAATCTGTGAATATCTCCCTTTTTATCGTCGATAAAATGATTTGTTTAATAAAAAAATATAGGTGCAAAAATTAAATTTACCGGTATTTTTGATGCCAAAAAGTCGTGCTAGAGAAAGACTTAGATTTTTTAGATTTCCTTTTTGTGAAAATAGGAGGTTGTTTGGGTAAGTCCATTAAAATGGGTTTGGTGCCATCCCGCAAAATCGGAGGCGATTTTGCAAGTCAATTTTCCCCTCATTGAAAGTTGAGAAAATAGTAAAATACCCTTATGAAGACTTTTTCCCACACACTTTTGGCCTGGTACCAACAAAATAAACGTGACTTGCCTTGGCGCCACACAAAGGACCCCTATAAGATTTGGTTGTGTGAAATTATTATGCAACAAACCCGCATTGCCCAAGGGCTTGCTTACTATAATAGGTTCGTGAAAACTTTCCCCACCCCCCTCACCTTGGCCCAAGCCAGCGAGGGCCGGGTCCTTAAACTATGGCAAGGGTTAGGGTACTATTCGCGTGCACGTAATTTGCATGCGGCGGCCAAGAGTATGAAGGGTATTTTCCCGAATACCTATGAGGGCGTCCGTGCATTAAAAGGCGTTGGTGATTATACGGCGGCGGCTATTTGTTCAATTGCCTACGATATGCCTTACGCAGTGGTGGATGGGAATGTATATCGAGTGCTTTCGCGGGTGTTCGGAATTCGTACTCCTATTGATAGTACCGAAGGCAAAAAGCAATTTACCGCGCTTGCCCAAGAATTACTTGATGAACAACATCCCGGAGATTTCAATCAGGCCATGATGGATTTTGGGGCGCTTGTGTGTACGCCGCAAAATCCCCAATGTGAAAAGTGCCCGTTGGCTAGAACTTGCAAAGCTCGTAAAGAAGAAACTCAGGAAAAACTTCCTGTCAAAGCACAAAAAACAAAGGTTACAACGCGTTATTTTCATTATATATATGTAGAGCAAGGGAAATTTACGTGGATTCATCAGCGTGGGCCCGGGGATGTTTGGCAAAATCTCTATGAGGTGCCACTAGTGGAGAGTAAAAGTGAAAAACTTCCCCCCGCACTTCCCAAAAAATGGTTTGGCTTGGCGAAAATAGTGTCCGCAGGAAAATCGATCAAGCACGTTCTTTCGCACCAAATTATTCACGCCTATATATATAAGGTAGAACTTTCGCCCGCGCACAAAATGCCAGCCCCGTTTACAAAGATTCCCGCGCGTGAACTGAAAAAATACGCCATTTCCCGCCTAATGCAAAAGTTGTTGGAACGAATATAATTATTTTTTTAGTTCCGAAACCCCGGCTGTATGCGCGATTTCTTTTAACATATCCGCGGATTTTTTAAGCGCGGTAGCTTCTTCCATACTTAGCGAAATAGGCATTTGCGCTTCCACGCCATTTTTCCCAACGATGGCTGGCATACTAAGTGTGATATCCTCAATACCGTATGAGCCGTGCATCATGTTGGAAACGGGCAACACTGATTTTTCGTCGCGCACGATACACTCGCAAATGCGTTTTACTGCCATCGCAATTCCGTAATACGTCGCTTTTTTGCGTTCGATAATTTCATAAGCAGCATTCTTTACATCATCGGCAATTTGTTTCATGGCTTGAACGTGATTAAAGTGCCCGCGTAGTTCGCAAAATTTATTAATAGGTACACCGGCTACGTTGGCAGTACTCCATACAGGGATTTCACTGTCTCCATGTTCCCCGACGATAAAAGCGTGTACGCTGCGGCTATCTACGCCTAAGTGATTGCCCAAAATTTCGCGAAAACGTGCTGTGTCTAGCACGGTACCGGAGCCGATGACGCGGTTTTCCGGCAGGCCGCTAAGTTTGAGTGCCGTGTAGGTAAGAATATCGACGGGGTTAGCTACAATGAGTAGAATCCCCGGATAGTTACGTTTGGCAATTTCGGGGATAATCGTTTTGAAAATGCCGACATTTTTTTGTACTAAATCTAGGCGGGTTTCGCCGGGTTTTTGATTTGCTCCAGCGGTAACAATAATGATGGCGGCATCTGTAATGTCATCATACGTGCCAGCGTAAATTTTCATGGGGCGGGCGTAAGCTTCACCGTGGGAAATGTCCATAGCTTCCCCCTCGGCTTTTTTATAGTCCACATCAATAAGTACCATCTCGCTAAATAGGCCACTTTGCATAAGCGCAAAGGCGCTGGCCGAGCCTACAAATCCGCAGCCGATGATGGCTACTTTACGGTTATTAATTTTGCAGTTTTTAGTCATAAATTCCCCCCCCTCTTTATGTACATTATAATAAAAAAACCTTCACCGTAAAGTGAAGGGTTTTAATTAGTTTGGCAAGTTATTAAAACTTGTACCCAACGGTGAGTGCAAACATATCACTACGACCACCGGAATAGCGCATGGCGCGATCGCCGAATTGAGTGTTTGAATCCCCAGATAAGTGGCGGGCAAAAATATGGGTGTAAGCTAGATCTGCGCTCCAGGTTTCCCCTTTGTACCCAAACCCAATGCTACCTAAATGACGGTCATCCACCGGTACCAATGTGTCCATAGCATGTTCGTTAATCGGGGATTTGTCATACACATATCCCATACGTGCAAACCACTTGGGGATGAATTGATATTCTACCCCAAAGTTGGCGCGAATAGTATCTTTGTATTCTTTGCGGTTATGAATAGTAGGGGCAGCCTCGTCATCCTTATATTCAATGGTAATTTGGTCATACGAGCTCCACATCGTGCCCACGGCACCAAGTTCAAAAGTCCAGTTTTCGTCCGGACGGAAAGCAACGCCTAACGAGAAACTATCTGGCAAGGTGATAGAACCTTTTGCATTTGCATTACGAACAATTTCGCGTGCATACGGATCTTTTAAAATACCACCTGTAGAAGTATGAATGTATCCATTTAATTCTTGTTTTACTTTGGTGCGGTACATAGCTCCTAATGACCATTTTTCAGCCCACTCTGGTCGGTAAATTAAAGAGAAATTTCCCCCCCAGCTTACTCCGTCTCCATGAATTTCATAGGAATCATTTGCTCCAAATCCACGGGAGTGTTGTGTAAAATCAATGGTCATGGCTTCAAGCCCCATGGCCATGGAAAGTTGGTCATTGGCTTTGATAGCAATGGTAGGCGTAAAAGAAAAAGTTTCCAATTTCACTTTATAGGCGAGTTTGCTACCGTACCAATTTTTATTATCATCATAGGTTCCACCAAGCCCATATCGGCTGAAGGCTCCCAACCCAAAGGAGATATTATCGTTCCACTTGTGGGTGATGTAAAAATTAGGCAAAAACCATACATCATGTTTTAAACCGCGGGTTTCATTTTTATTCGTTAACGGACTATTGATGGTCGTTCTAGCATGAGCAGTTACCACCGTTCCACCCAATTGCATTTGGGTTCCGTCCAGTTCGGTAATAAGAGCTGGGTTGGTGGCTAAGGAAGCAGGCTCTGCCGAGCTGGCCATTACCGCGCCACCCATAGCGGTAGAACGACCGCTAAATTCATACAATGCAAACCCTGCCCCATAAGAAAGGTCAGCACACAATGAACTGATTAATGCTACTAATACTAGTTTTTTCATATAAGTTCCTTTTACATAAAAATCCCCGCCGAGACAGCAGCGGGGCACAAATTTATTTCGTCAAAACCGCCAAACGATCTTTAGCCATCGTACCAAAATAAGTTTTGGTATAGTCGGCTAAAATTTGCTTGTAAGTTTCGGTAGCTTCTTGCGTTTTTCCGGCGAGCTCCTGGCTTACAGCTAACGTGAAATATGCTTGTGGAAGCGCAAAACTTTTCGGATTTTTTTCGATAAATTTTGTCATTTCCTTAATGGCGCTTTCGTAATCTTTAGTGGCCTGCTCGGAAGCTGCTAAACTAAGCGTTGCTACCGTGCGCAAAGTTTCGTTGTGCGCATTTAACAAGGGTTTGTACACATCAGCAGCTTGTGCATAGTTCTCTTGCGCATACAAGATGTCCCCTTTTAATAATTGGGCATATTGTGCCGCATTAGTTCCCGGGAATTGCATGGAAACGCTATCCAATTGCGTTAACGCAGTCGGGTCGGTCATTACGGCTAGTTGTGCCTTATAATAAGCCGCCCAGGATTTTTCCTGTATGCTTTTTACGTGGGCACTATAGGCATAACCTAATGCAACGGCCAGCACTAAAACAACCAAAGCCGTTATAACGGCTTTTTTATGAGCTTTTACATAGTTTGTTGTGCTGGATAATAACGAAAGAAGTACATCTTTTTCTGGCTGCGGAGCAGCTACTTGTTTATTGTTCATATATTTATTATAGTAAAAATAAGGCACAAAATAAACTGCACAAATTGTACAATAAGATTATGAGAGAACGATCAAGTTTAATGAATTTGTTTTGGACAGTAATGGCCATATTGGTTGTGTGTGCAACTATTTTGGGTGGATATGTGGCATGGAGACTGGTTCGCTCTGCCACCCCTAAAATAGAACGCGCCACCGTGGACCCGGAACAGTTACTGGAAAGAACTGTTTCTGCTCGGCAAGAAGAAATTCCTGCCGAAATAACAGATGCAGAAACAGGCCAAGCGAGTGACGTAAAAGCGGATACACAAATAGACGAAAAAACAAGTACGAAACAGGAAGCGAAGAAAGAAGGAACTGTTTTTTCCAGAAATAATGAAGAACCGTTTTTTTGGGAAGACGATGAGGAATATTACGACGAAGAATTAGAGGAAGATACCAAAGAAGAAGAAGAGAATGCTGCGGGTACATCTTTGGCCCGGAATAAAGAATTTTCGTACACATTGGAAGATGTCTCAACTCCTGAAAAATCTTCCCGTCCTGCGGAGAAAACAAAAGTTTCTACCGTAAAAAATGCAGCTCCTAAAATTATTTATGCTTCCTATCAAGAAGGGCTGTTGCAATGTAAACGAAGTCAGGTATTCCCTTGCTCGTGGAAAGACACGAACGGCCCTCTTATTAAACAGTATTGGCTTAGGAGTCCGCAAGGGCCTATCGAGCGTATCATCTTTGCGCGTACCGGAAGAATAATAAGTCAGACCTTTTCTGGATTGAATGGAGTTGTTACGCGTTATCAAGGAAATTTTGCAGAATTGTATTTTGAAGGCGGCTTACTTACAAAAATACGTACTTTTCCATATGACAACCCAAACTTGCGCGATTGGTTTTTGATAGACAAAAAGGGAAAAATTTCTGCTTGTTTATGTGGCATTCCTACCGATAATTGTTGCGCACGTAGCTTTTTGTACCGGGAGGGAGGTCCTCGCCGTTATTGTGACCTTTTTCCGTTGGATGCTGATTTTTGTCCGAAATAGTGTGTTCGATTTTTATACAATAGATATATGCAAAAAAAATCTAATTTTTCTACGGCAGTGTGGTTCATCCCATTACTAGCTGTTTTTTTGGCGTGTCTGTTTGTATTTATTTACTCGGTGGGCCGGATATTTTTGCGTTCCACTACATCTACTAAAAGTACGTTATCACAAAATAATTCGCTACAGAATTCTTCTACCCAAAGAGAGCGGGTTGCCCCCATTGTTCCGTCTGTTCCGGTCGTTGATCCTGAAGAAGAAATTGCAGTGCCACAAGAAGTGCAGGATATGGATGCATCGCAGAATGATTCATCTACTCAGGGGACGGTCGATATTTGTCCATCCACTACTGTTGCCGTTAAGATTAAAAAACCGTCGCGTCGGATTGCTTATACCCCTTACAAACGAGGGTTGCAGCGGTGTAAAAGAAGTGATATTTTTCCGTGTGCTTGGGAGGATAAAAAGGCAGGAGTTATTAAACAATATTGGCTCATGGGCGCAGAAGGTCCTATTACGCGTGGTGTTTATGACATGGGTGGTAATTTAATGAGTGAAACCATTGCTACACTGAATGGTACGGTTACTTCGTACAGTGAAGGAAATACTACCTGGTATTTTCAATCTGGAGTACTAGTTAAAATCCGTACTTCTCCTTACGATAATTGTAATTTGAATGATTGGTTTTTTATTCGAGAAGATGGCAAACAGGATGTGTGTCAATGTGTCTATACAACACAAGATTGTTGTGCGCGCAGCCCGTACCGAGAAGGGATGGAACGAAGTTATTGCGAATTATTTCCATCGGACGAAGATTTTTGTAAGTAAACTATGTACAAGACAATTCTATTATTATGTGCCGCTAATTTGTTCATGACGATTGCATGGTACTGGCATCTTAAATTTAAATCCTGTGCATTATGGCTGGTAATTTTTGTCAGCTGGGGTATTGCTTTTGTCGAGTATTGCTTACAAGTGCCGGCTAACCGTATAGGGAGCAATTATTTTACGGTAACACAACTAAAAGTGATGCAAGAAGTCATCACGTTGTTGGTATTTGCCGGATTTAGCATGTGGTATTTTAAAGAAAGTTTTAGGTGGAACCATATACTTGGTTTTTTATGTTTAGTAGCTGCTGTATTTTTTGTATTTAAGAAGTGGTAAAAATGTTGGTTTAATGCAATAAATTTTTATTGTGACGTGTTGTAGAGAAAGATATTTTTTAGGGTGATAATTATGTCTAAAATTAGATATTTGTTTTGCTTTGTAGTGAGCATTTTTGCCCTTAATGTGCAGGGCGAAATTATTGCGCCGCAAAATCCCCCATCTCCTGTGGGAGAGCCGATTCCGTTGGGAGCTGACGGTAAGCCGGTGATAGATGTTTCTAGTAAACTTTCGTTGGAAGATTGTATCAACTTGGCCTTGGCCAATAGTCCTTCGGCTGTTTCCGCACAGTTGGCGGTGCAAAGTGCGCACGTTAATTTAAATCTGGCTAAGTCTCAGTTTTTGCCTACTGCTTCAGCAGGGTTTGGCAGTCGATATAACATGGGATCTTCCGTTCATGATTACGGAACTTCTAACGTGGATGCTTCTGCCAATTTGACGCTGAGTGGTTTAACTGATTTGGCGCGTAATGTGCGAATGCAGCAGATAGGAGTGGAACAGGCTGAACTTAGTTTCCAAAGTGTAAAAAATGATTTAGTACGTACGGTACGCAAGAAATATTATGCTTTATTAGCGGTGCAACGTACGGTGGAAATCCGCACCCAGTCGCGTGAAGTGTACGAAGATCAGTATAAACGTACTTCAGAATATTATCGTTTAGGGCTACGTCCTAAAGTAGATGTAACTACGGCTGAGGTAAATTTGAATAATGAGTCGTTGCGATTAATTCGCGCTAAGAATGCTGTTAAGACAGCAAGTGCTTCATTGGCTAATACATTGGGTATTACGACTCCTACTACTTTGCAAGTAGAGGAGAATGTGTCTTTTGACCAGCCTGATTTGACGCTGGAAGATGCAGTGAAAACCGCGTATGAAAATCGACCGGATGTACAGTCATCCGCATTAGATTTGCGGTTGGGAAACTTAAAACTTAGCCAAGCGAAATCAGGATATCTTCCGACGTTGTCATTGTCGGCTGGATATACCAAAAGCGGGGAAACGCTTTATCTGGATAACGAAAATGCCTATGTAGGTGTGGGACTAGAGATCCCTATCTTCAATGCATTTAAGACATACAATAATGTTAAACAAGCCAATATTGCACTTGAAAATACGCGTAATAATTCGCGCAGTTTATTAAATAATGTTTTTCTGGAAGTACAAAACGCCTATATTGCGCTGAATGAAGCAGCGGAGAGCATTCCGCTGGCGGAATTAAATTCGCAAAAGGCGAAAGAGAACATGGAACTTGCACGCGGACGGTATAACGAAGGAATCGGTGATATGATTGAACTAAAAGATGCTGAAGTAGCTTATACCGATGCGCAAATTAGCTTACTTACAGCCCGTTATGACTACGGGGCTGCAGTAGCTGATTTAAAACAAGCTATGGGGACTTATTAATATGAAAAAAGTATGGAATTTAATCAAACGCGCCTTGAGCGCTTTTTGGAACACTCGGTGGTGGGTGAAACTTATCATATTGGTTGTGATAGTGATGTGTGTTTGGTTTATTAAAACGCACTATTTCTCAAGACCTTCTTTGCCTCCTTATAGAGTGGCCAAAGTGGAAAAGGGTGATATTGCTGATTTAGTGGAGGCTTCTGGCCCGATTAATCCTATCAATACCACTGAAGTCGGGGCCTTGGTTTCCGGCGAGATTTTAAAAATTTACGTAGATTATAACAGCGAAGTCAAAAAAGGAGATCTGATGGCCGTTATTGACCAAACGCAAATTTTGGCCAGTTTGGAGGAAGCTAAAGCTAGTTTGTCTTCCGCCAAACAAAGCTTGGCTTCGGCCACTAAAGCGTATGATCTAGCTAAATTAAATTATCAGCGTTATAAGGAATTATATAAGAAAGAATATGTGTCAAAAGTTGCGCTAGAAGAATATGAACTTTCTTATGTGAATGCGCAGAGTTCTTTAAATTCCGCTCAGGCCAGTGTGGTGCGTGCACAGTCTAATGTGGATACAGCGGAAAAGAATTTATCGAATACGCAAATTGTTTCCCCTATTGATGGCGTGGTATTGACACGCAAAGTGAGTGAAGGCCAAACGATTACGGCTGGCTTTTCTACGCCGGAATTATTTGTAGTAGCGCAAGATTTAACAAAAATGCAAATTGAAGCCAAGGTGTCGGAAGCGGACATTGTTAAAATTAAACCAGGCCAAAAAGCAACGTTTACGTTGGATGGCTATATGGGTGAGAAATTCAATGGAGTAGTACGTCAGGTGCGTACGAATTATGTGGATACTTCCACTTCTTCTGGTAGCACTTCCTACACAGTAATTGTAGATGTAGATAATGCAGATTTGCGTTTAAAACCAGGCATGACGGCTACGATGACCATTTACACGCAAGATAAACATGATGTGCTCCTGGTTCCTAACGAAGCATTACGTTTCTCCCCCTCCTCTAATAAAAAAACATACGATAATACAGGAGTCTGGAAAATGCAACGCGGACAGGAGCCCAAACGTGTGGATGTTACTATTGGGATTATCGCTACAAAAAATACTGAGATTACCGGCGGAGATTTAAAAGAAGGAGATCTCATCATTATTGGTGAGAATAATCTGAAGTCCACCGGTGCAGTGAGTATGACCCCTCCTCGAGGTGGCGGCGGTGGCCCAAGACGTAGATAGGAGGGCCTATGTCCTTAATCGATACGCGTGATTTATACAAAATTTATCAAGTGGGAGACGTAGAGGTTAAAGCTCTTAACGGTGTTAGTGTGGCTGTTGAGCGTGGTGAGTTTGTCGCCGTGATGGGGCCATCCGGTTCCGGTAAATCTACGTTTATGAACATCCTAGGGTGCCTGGATAAGCCTACGCATGGGAAGTATATTTTGGATGGGATAGATGTGACCGCTACCAATTTATCCAAATTAGCGGGAGTACGTAATCAAAAAATTGGATTTGTGTTCCAAGGGTTTAATTTGATTAAGCGTACTACGGCTATTGAGAATGTAGAACTTCCCATGATTTATAACCATACTCCGGCTGCTAAACGACATAAAAAAGCCATGGAGGCGTTGGAAGCTGTGGGTTTGGCACAGCGGGCCTATCACTTGCCTAATCAGCTTTCCGGTGGGCAGCAACAGCGTGTGGCCATTGCACGTAGCTTGGTGTGTGATGCTCCTATCATTTTTGCCGATGAACCGACAGGGAACTTGGATACTAAGATGAGTATCGAAGTGATGGATTTATTTACACGTCTGAATAAAAACATGGGTAAGACTATCATTCTGATTACACACGAGCCGGATATTGCACAGTATGCGACTCGTCTTATTAAATTTAAAGACGGACAGAAAATAAGCGATGAACGACAGACTCCTACCGGGGCTAAGCCCATTACATCGGAGGAAGACCATGCTTGATTCTTTCTTAGCAGTATTTAAAATTTCGCTCAAAGCAATCTTTGCTAATAAGATGCGGGCTGCACTTACAAGCTTGGGTATCATTATTGGCGTGGCTGCGGTAATTACCGTGCTTGCTGTTGGAAATGCTACGAAGAAAAGCATTTCGGACCGTTTTGCTAATATGGGCACGAACATTATATTCTTACGTCAACCCTGGGATTTGGATGATTCTATTTCTTCCCCCAAAGATGTCACAATGGATGATGTGCTAGCTATTCGAGAAGTAGAAGGAGTATCGGCTGCTGCACCCTATATTCAAACCAATTTTAGTGTCAAATACAAAAATACCAGTGTAAGTTTGAGTGCTTTGGCCACGGATACGGATATTCTCAAAGCGTACGATTGGTCAATTGGAAGTGGCCGTTCTTTTACAGAAAAAGAAGTGTCCGATTATGCGCAAGTAATGATTGTAGGGGCTACGGCTGCGCAAACTATTTTTGGAGATGTGGATCCGCTTAATAAAACAGTAGTGCTAGATAATATTCCGTTTACTGTTGTAGGTGTTACGAAAAAAACCGGCTCTAGCGGATTTGGGTTTAATATCGACGAAGGAGTGCTGATTCCTTATACGACTGCTAAAGTAAAATTAAACACGGGTGGTTGGGGAAGTTCAGATCGTCGGGCGCTTGACCGCGTTGTGATCAAAGTGGACGATTTTAATAAAATTGAAAATGCCAAAGTGGACATTTCCAACGCAGTGCGTAATACGCATCATATTCATCCGTTAGGCAAAGACGATTTCCAATTAGATGATATGGCCTCTTTTGTGGAGCAGGCCAAAAGTACAGCCACGACTATGAGTTTGTTCTTAGGAATTATCGGTGCTGTATCTTTGATTGTAGGCGGTATTGGTGTGATGAACATTATGCTTGTGTCCGTTACCGAACGTACGCGCGAAATCGGTATACGTATGGCTATCGGAGCTACTAGTTGGAATATTCGCTTGCAGTTTTTGGTGGAGTCCGTAACCCTTTCCTGTATGGGAGGACTGATAGGCATTATTTTAGGTGTTATTTTTACGGTATTTGTAGCCAAGTATATGTCTCTGTCCGCCCAACTTAATGTGTGGGCAATTTTAGTATCGGCAGGTTTTTCAGCGGCTACGGGTATCTTCTTTGGATACTATCCGGCGTACAAAGCTTCAAAATTGACTCCGATTGATGCACTCAGGTACGAATAATTTTGCAAATAAATACGTAATGAGTTTCCCTGATTTAGTCGAGGGGTCTTATATCTAAAAGAAGTGCAATAAATTTGTAAGGGGATGTGTTATTAAACTATGGAACACAATATGAGCGCGCATAGTGATGATGAATTAGTGGTGTTATTTGCTAAGGGGCAAAGTGAAGCATTTGAAGAGTTGCTCTTACGCCACAAAAACGGACTTTACCAATACATATTATCTTTGGTAAAGGATGATGGAGCCGCCGGCGATCTGTTCCAGGAAGTATTTTTAGCGCTTTACACGCATGCGGCAGACTTCAAAGCGCAGGGAAAGGTAAAATCGTGGTTGTTCTTAACGGCGCGTAATAAGTCACTCAATTATTTGCGCGATCACAAATCCCTTACCTCGCTTGATGAGCAGGACGATGAAGGAAATGAGTTTTGGCATGAAGTATTGCCCGATGGGGAAATGACGCACCTGGAGCAGTTAACGCAGCAAGAAAGCTTAATGCAGATTCGCAAAATTGTGTCCAGTTTGCCTCTCCGTCAACAAGAAGTACTGTATTTAAGACCGTATTTTTCGTTTAAAGAAATTGCGGAAATGGTAGGCAAACCAATAGGCACTGTTCTAGCGGATTGTCACCGAGGGTTGGAGAAAGTACGTAAAATTTTAATGGAGCAACCAGAGGTAGAATTATGACTTGCAAACAAGCACTTTTGTATCAGAGCGGAGAATTAACTCCTCAAGAGGCGCAGGCCTTTAAAAAGCACCTGGCTACTTGTAAAGCGTGCCAAGCGCAGATTGCCTTGGCTAGTGCTGTGGAGCAGAGTCTTACGGCTCCGGCAGCCCCAGCAGAGCTGGTGGATAAAGTCCTGTTGAAAACTACCCGTCGTCCTACTGTGTGGAGCCGTTTTAGAACGGTGTTTGTGGGTGGTGTAGCTGTTATGGTGGCACTTGCGGTAGGAGTCGGAACGTATGTACGGCAGCAACCCGTAACGAATGCGGAATTCGTGAGGTATATGAGCCAGTCCACACAAAACGAATATACCACGCTTTCCAACGACTTAGATTTGTTTGAACAAATGTATTAGGAGGTGTTGTATGAAGAAAATAGTATTAACGATGTTGGCGGTATGTGTCAGCGGTCCAATATTGGCTCAAGAAACGTCGGTTGCCGCTCCCAAAGCTGGGAAACCGACCATGGAAGAACGGTTGGGTCAAAGGCACGAAGCTTTTACCAAAGCCCATAAAGAACAAATGGCTAAAATTAAGGCCAAAAAAGACGAAATGAGCAAATTGGTAGAAGAATATAATAAACTCAAGGACGGTAAGAAAAAAGATGCTAAGCTTGCCGAAATTAAGAAAAAGGTAAAGGAGTTTGGGGACGAAAAATCGAATTTTGAGAAGACTCAATTGGAAAACCTCGACAAGCGTGTTGTGGCTTTGAAAGAAAAGTATGCGCAAGAAAATACAGAGAAAGCTAAAGAAGAATGGGTCAACAAAAAGACGGAAGAATTAATTGCAAATAATGGGGATCTTCGTGTTCTTTTTGAACCGCGTGAAGGACAAGGCCCGCGTATGGGTGGTCCCAGAGGTCCGCGTATGGGTGGCCCCAGAGGTCCGCGTATGGGTGGCCCCCAAGGAAAATGGTCACATCAACAGGGCCCGCGTTTTGGGGGTCGTAATGGCAAGCAGTTACCCCCTCCGCCGGATGCTGAATTACCGGTACAACGCCCAGTAGAAAAATAACAAAGTATTAGCAAAAACCCCGCTCTTTAATGAGCGGGGTTTTCACAATATATGAATGCTGATTAGTCAGCAAATACGTCTTTCCAGGCCTGCACTTCGTTGTTGACTTGTGTTTTGGAAGTATCAATTTGCTTTTGTACTTGCGCTTTTACTGCGTCAGCAACAGAATTGGAAGACGTGCTGGCAGCGGTAGAAGCATTCTTAGCATTCTGATAGGTTTGCTTGGCGCTTTCTAATTTTTGGCGTGTCTCAGCTGATTTTTGCAAAGCTTCGTCTAAAGTCAACGTTTGGTTTGCAGTGGTAGTAGGGGTATTGGTGGTGGAAGCGCAACCTGCGACAAGCGCCGCCAACACAGCTAATAACGTTATTTTTTTCATGCGAGTTCTCCTTATAAAACAACCTTTCCCAACTATTTTATCAATTTTCAAGAGCTTCGCGCAAAATTAATGCTACAATAAGACTATGAACGAGTTACGACAAGCGGTTAGTTTAATCAAAAATGCATCTTATGCAGTGGCCTTTACGGGTGCCGGTATTAGCGTGGAAAGCGGTATTGCGCCGTTTACGGGTGTGGGTGGCCTATGGAACCAGTACGACCCTAAATTCATTGAAATTAACTTCTTTTTATCGGATCCAACGCGCAGTTGGCAAGAGATGAAAAAGATCTTTTTTACCGATATGGATGAAGCACAGCCCAATACGGCTCACACGGTTTTGGGGAAAATGGAACAACAGGGACTTTTGAAAGGGGTTATTACGCAAAACATAGATGGGCTTCATCAACGTGGCGGAAGTAAAAACGTGCAAGAGTTCCATGGAACGATCCACACGCTTTCTTGCTTGCATTGTGGACGTAAATATCGTTTAGAAGATATTAATTTGGAAGATATTCCCCCCACTTGTATATGCGGGGGTGTGTTAAAACCTGATTTTGTATTTTATGGAGAAGGGATCCCTCCTCGTGCTTATGAAAATTCTGCCCAAATGGCTCAGGATACCGATTTGATGATTATTGTTGGCACGGCCGGACAAGTAATGCCTGCGTGTAGCCTGCCGTTGGTCGCCAAAGAACACGGATGTAAAATTATTGAGGTAAATCCGCGAGAATCTTCTTACACAGGGCATATTACAGATTTGTATTTTGCACAACCTGCTACGCAATTTTTCGGGGAACTTGCCAAAGAATTAGGTTTATAAATTGATCCAAGAGTATTCATCTGTCATGAAAATTTTCACGGATGGGTCTTGTGCCATGTGTTTGCGCATAAATGGCTTCTTAATGCTGGGACGTTTGGTAGCAGAGTAATAAATCGCTTTTGGCATATTCGGGAAATAAGCCCGCAAATAAGCATATTTGCCAAAACTGGCTGATACTGCAAGCGGTTTGTATTCTTCCCACAGCGCAAGTGCTTTTGCATTTAGTTCGGTGCGAGTAACAGGATTTTGGTTGTCTTCATCAAATCCTTCCGGAAGTGGTAGTAACAATCCCAATTTTTTCTGTACAATGAGCTTTGCCGTAGGACCGGGCGGTACTTCAAAAAGCAGGTGTTCGGTTGGAATATTATGTTGTGTAGCAAGGTGGGTAATTTGATCTATTGCTTCGTTGGTAAGTTCTCCCTTGATGTCTAACCACCATACTTTTTGCTGAGGATTTTTAACAGCTTTAAAGATGTCAACTAATTTGATATTTCGTCTAGCTTCTACTGGATCATGGGCCGCTAGTAAGTTTCCCTGATAAGACATCACATCTACTTCGAAACCAGTATATTTTTTGTCCTTTTGATGAGCCCGTTGTGGTGTGTTTACTTTATGAATAAAAGGTACAAGCGGGATAGACCACTCTTGATGCGGCGCAGCGGAATTAGGTGATTCCAGCAGTGTAATTGGAGCAAACATATGATCGGTGTAGACGTACATAAATGATACATACGCTACTACGCAGGCCATAACTAAGATTACTATTGATAAAATAATTTTATGTATCCGCATAAGGACAAAAATCCGCCTCCTCATATGGGATGATGGAGGCGGATAAGTAAATATGAGTTATTTTTTGCTAGGGAGTAACCAGAAGATTAGCAAAACAAAAAAGCCAATCCCGGTCAACCATAATAATAACCACCACGGGGAAAAATCTGCATCACGCAGACGGCGGGCACAAATTCCTAAGGAAGGAAGTAAAACGGCCAGGTGGCATAGAAAATAAATGGTACCACCTATATTCCCTAAAAAGCCCAATACAATTTTCAAAATTGCGAAAATAATAACATAAAACAACACATATAGCCAGAATTGCTTACGAGCAGCTTTTCCGGCGAAATCAATATAATGATTTTTAATCACATCTAGAAAGTACGTATTAAACATAATTCCTCCCTTTTATAAATTGTACAGCTATCTTCAGCATACAATAAAGTTTCGGGGTTTGGCAAGTAAAAAATTAGTTATAGAATTGCGCAAAAGTTTTGAGCGCTTCTTTGATGGCAGATGGTTCGGCCCCCGTGGTAGAAGGTTTTAAATCT
This sequence comes from Elusimicrobiaceae bacterium, assembly GCA_045595305.1. GTDB lineage: Bacteria > Elusimicrobiota > Elusimicrobia > Elusimicrobiales > Elusimicrobiaceae > Avelusimicrobium. The sequence goes on along the minus strand of JAZOAE010000013.1, from coordinate 1,303 downwards.
TCATCATACATTTCGATTCCGCCGTATTGATCAAGTACAGTTAATTGATCAGCTGTGCGTATAGCTTTTTTAGTATAACTGGATATAAGCGAAAAAGGACGTGGCGTGTTATCAAACAAATTATATCCAATGGAGTAATCCGTAGGATTATTTGTACATCCATAAATTTGTTGCAGTATGGTTGGAACTATATCATAATGATTGGTGCGATAAGAAACAGTGGTAGCCTGTTTAGTAACGGGGTCCCAAATAAATAAAGGGACGTGGGTTTGGTACTTAGCAAAATTGCTATTATGCCCCCAAAAATTGTTGCGGGTATCATTGATTTCCTGACCGTGGTCCCCGGTAATAATAATGAAGGTGTTTTCTAATAATCCGTGTTTTTTTAAATCTGTAAATACACGCTCAATCATACGGTCCACAAAGTGCACGGCATTTTTGTATTGGTTGAGATAAGGTGCTGGATTCGTATTTTTGTTTACCAAGAGGTAATTAACTTCTTGTGCCGGTGTAAATACAGTATCTTCCGGAGGATAGCTGCTTCCGTGTGAGGCATCTAAAAATAAAAATCCAAAGAAGGGTTGCTGCGGGTTGCGGGTATCTAAAAATTTTTCAAAATCCTGAATAGAATCTATATCGCGTTCCCATTTGGTGTTTCCTTTTGAATCTAACCGTAAGTTGGGTATAGTAGCAAAGATATTTTGATGGAATGTAGGGCTATTTAATTTTCCACTTGCATAAATGGCAGGAGTATAACCCATATCTAAAGCTTGGGTAATAATAACGGGAGGTAGTTGCCGTCCAGTAAAATCGTTCCAATATGCGTAAGGCATCGAATAGAATAAGGAAAATACCCCCGCTTCCGTTGCATTCCCTCCTGAAAGATGATTCGTAAAATAGGTCATATGTGGCTGTTGTATCCAGTAGGTTAGATGGGGCATAATTTGTGGAGTTACACTGTCTGCTCTCCACGATTCTATTAAGAAAACGAGGACATTTTTCTTATTGGAAGGAGCGGTACAGGTAAGTGGATGTAAGGGATAATTAAGCGTTCCGTGTGCCGGTTCGGCATAGAGTTCCTTTTTGGGCTCAAAGCCTAGTTTGCGCAAGCGTCGATTGGCTGAAAATGGATTGGCAAATGGTAGGACGGCACGTTGGGAAATAACGGAAGAAATCATATTGAATTTTCCCCACGCGTACACACCGTTATAAGCCAGGAAAATAATTCCCCATATTCCAACGATGAGAAAAATGCTTTTTTTGCTTAGAGAAAGTCGTTTTGTCAATAGGGTTAAAACGAAGG
>JAZOAE010000012.1:0-22466 GCA_045595305.1 Elusimicrobiaceae bacterium | reverse complement strand
GATCTCCTAGCCTCTGCACAGCTTCAGCCATGCGGGAGCGTTCAACTGCTTTTTGGTATTGCGGCAACGCAATCGCCGCCAAGATACCAATAATGAGTACCACGACTAATAACTCAATTAACGTGAAACCTTTATTCATAAGATAACCTCCTTACGGTAAGTTATGGAAGGTGCAAACCCTCCACCGTAAGTATACGCGTTTTTGCCAAAAGTTCAAGGCCTACGCCCGAAGTGGGTCTTGACGATTGGGCGAAAAGTGTTTTCCAAAACAGTTTTTTGCCTTACATCTAATCAATTTTTGGCAGTTGACGAAGAAACCTAAAACTTCTATTCTACTATACACACAAGGGGGAAATTATGAAACAAGAGTTCGTGGACTTAATCAAGCTACGCCGAAGCCGCTACGATTTAACCAATAAAAGTACGCTGCCTAAAGAAGAAATCGTCCAATTGGTGCAGCAGTGTGTGTTGCATACGCCCAGCCCGTTTAACAGCCAAAGTACGCGCGTGCTTTTGCTGTGCGGGGCACGTCACCAACAGTTTTGGCAAATTGCCAAGCACGAATTGCAAGCTATTATCCCGCCGGAAAACTTTGCCTCTACGCAGGAAAAATTGGCAGCGTTTTCATCCGCACACGGAACGATTCTGTTCTTTGAAGATTGGAGCGTGGTGGAAAGTTTGCAAGCACAATTTCCTACGTATAAGGATAATTTCCCGTTATGGGCTTACCAGGCCAATGCCATGACGGAGTTCGCCGTATGGACGGCCCTGGCAGAAAACGGAATGGGGGCTAGTTTGCAACATTATAGTCCGCTGGTCGATGCAGAAGTGTACCGGCAATTTCACGTGCCGCTGGATTGGAAGTTAATCGCACAGATGCCTTTTGGCGTAGCGCTTTCTAAGCAAGCTCCCGATAAAACTTTCTTGCCTGTTGATGAGCGTGTGCATGTAGCGTGCCCGTAATTTAGGCCCGCTTGTGCAGGGGAATTTAAGGGGGAAAGGCCAAAGGAAGCAACCGCAAGAAATAATCTAACTTGTCTTGCACACAAGGACAAAACGCACCTCCCCTGGCTCTAACTCTGGCCGGGGGAGTTTTCTATTTTACAAAGCCGATTTTTTTCGGGTCTTCATCTTCCTCAGCAGATAGCATGTCGTTGATGGTCTCTACGATTTCATTGACACGTTGGTCGTTTTTATCCATGTACTGCAAGAGGGCTTTTTCCAAAATGCCGATACGTTTGGTTATATTTTCCGGTTTTTGGGCTAAAGCATAACGGCGGATTGTAATAAAAGCCCGCATGATTTGGATGTTGATTTGGATAGCTTTTTCGCTGTTTAACACGCTAGAAAGCATAGCAACACCATGCTCAGTAAAAGCGTAGGGAAGATATTGCCGGCCGCCTCTTTGGTTTGTGGTCACAATTTGTGACCTCAAAACAGCCCATTCCTCTTGCGTGAGACGGAACATAAAATCTGCAGGGAATCGTTTTTGATTGCGTTTAATTGATTGGTTCAATACTTTAGTGGGCACTCCATATAGAGCAGCTAAATCGCTATCCAGCATTACTTTGATACCGCGAATCGTGTAAATTTTCCTTTCTATGGGTCCAATGATATCGTTCATAGTTCTTTCCTTGGCTAACCAATATATAACTCACCTTTATGCCACATTTTAAGAGCTTTGCCTTGTAACAGTATAACAAAAAGAAATACTGAAGGCCAATTTGCATGCTGACTCCTGCTGACATTTTGCTGACAAAATGCTGACGCGGGCTTTTCCCAACTGCGCCCAAATGTCCTAATTTTACAAGGTATGTTTTACGATGAGAAAAAGGAAAAAAATTTAAGGGGGGGGGACTCGGTCACAAGTCGGCTTACTGACGTGCGCCGCTCGCGACCCCGCCTCGCGGTTTTTGCCTTTCGCGGCTCTCGCCCGCTCAAACAAAAACATCGCTGCGGCTTTCGAGTCCTAACGCAACACCCAGCAGTGGGGGTTGCTGTCCGACGAAGATACCAAACTAAAAAGCCCCCGGGTGGGGGCTTTCTAATTTGGTTTCCGGACTAGGACTCGAACCTAGAATGACTGGACCAAAACCAGTAGTGATACCATTTCACCATCCGGAATTAAATTGTCTACTCTACAAACGGACGCTCTGCCTGCACGGGCCGCTTCTGGTTGCTTAGCGCCGTATAATAAGCCTGCAGGACGTGATCCTCTAAATAATGGCGAAACTCCTGCGTAATCGGATGGGCTAAATCCCGGTGGGTCTCATCCGCGGCTTTGCGCGAAGGCATACACAACATTAGTCCGTTTTGTCCTTCTACTACCTTCATATTGCGCACAGCAAAGCAATTATCAAACGTTACACTTACAAACGCCTTAAGGCGTTCTTCATCCATGAGATGAACTTTTATCTCCGTAATCTGCATTCGTCGGCCCTCTGTAAAAAGAAACTGGAAAAACCAGCCTCTTTGCATGTTGCAGTTTTGCTGCAAGTTCTTGCACATGTTGTTTAGTGCCAACTAATGTAAACACGGTAGAACCAGAGCCAGACATAATACCTGTTCCTTGGTTTGCTTGTTTTAAAAGACAAAGCGTTTCCTGCACACAAGGAACAAACGGAAGTACAAATTCTTCCAATCTATTAAAGAGCAACGGCCCCCATTCTTTGGCGGGTAGCCCATTTTTAACGGCACCAATTAGTCTATCTAATTTGGTCGTATTTGTCAATATATCCGCCGCAGCGGGAACATGCATACGCGCGAAAACCTGCTTGGTAGATACCGCGGTGCAAGGATAAATAAGCAGTAAGTGCGGAAGATTTTCTGCTGCGGGCAGCGGGAGCAATTTATCGCCGATGCCTTCCCCTTTTAAAAACGTTTGCGGATACAAAAATAAAGGAACGTCAGCCCCCAATTGGGCGGCTACTTCCAACAGATCTAGGGGATCTTTGTGAAAAATTTCACTCAAGCAGAGAAGTACCCCGGCCGCGTCGGAAGAACCGCCGCCTAAGCCGGCCCCGGTCGGGACGTGCTTATCTAATTTGAGTTGGATATGTGCTTGCAGACAGTAGTGATCCAAGAAAGCCTGGGCTGCTTTGCATACCAGGTTATGCGCGTTCACCGGGATGCCCGTGCGCCGCGGCCCGGTTACTTGTAAAGCAATAGAGGTTTTTTTGGCACAGACCGCGTCTACCGTAATCCAATCGCCCAAGTCAATTTTGGCAAATAGCGTGGACAGCTCGTGATAACCGTTTGGCCGTTTGCCGGTAACTTCCAAAAATAAATTAACTTTGGCCGGACAAAAGCGTGTACGCTTCATAGAGAGTTAAACTCCGAATCATGCACGATGTTTCCCCAGTGGAATTCTTCTCTGGTGAGCAAATTGCCTTGGTCATCATACGTAGAACGCTTGCCGTCGAGTAATCCCTCGGAATAAAACTCCGTGAGGCGGGGTTTTTGATTGACAAAAAATTCGGTACGTTCCCCATCTAAGCGCCCGTTTTGGTAATGCTCTTTGCACCATATTTGCCCTGTAGGAAAAAATAAAATGCGTTCATTTTGCAGCTTGCCTTCGCTCCAAGTTTCTATAGCTTCTTTGTCGCCGGTAGGATAAAAGGTGGTGCGCGGACCGTTGAGTCGGCCCTTGGTATAAAAGGCTCTTTCGCGCAGGGTGCCGTCTTCTTGGGTGACGGTTAATTCCCCGTCCAGCACGGCATTTTTGTAGTTGCATATGGTGTGTAAAAAGTTGCCCTTGGTGTAACTATAGTATTCGGCCAAGCCTTTGAGCACGCCCTTTTCATACGTTTCTTTACACAGGATGTTACCATCGTCCGTGTAACGTATCAGGACGCCGTTTAATTTATTATCTTTATAGACCGCTTCGGTTTTCAGTTTGCCGCCTTCGGTAAATTCTTTCACTTCTCCGTCGGGGATATCCCCCAACAGTTCCAATGTGGCCCCGTTTGAAGAAAGCGTTTCTTGCGCAATTTGTTTGCCTTCCACGTAAAACGCGCGCATATCCTGGGTAGTTTTCATCACCGTGCCGGGATAGATGGGGGCCGCTTTTTCTGACGAAGAGGTTAGCGGAATGGGAGGAATGGTTTGTTCGGTTACGTGGATCAATTTGCCGTGTTCGTATTCTTCGCTAAAGGTAACACTTTGATCCGCCAAGTTGATAATTTCCAATTTGCCGTGCAGCTTGCCATTTTCAAAGTTTTTAGTAGTAAGCGATGAAACCGAAAATTCCGCCACGGTTCCATCCGGAATTTGCCCGGTTGTGTTGATGACGTTGTGGTCTTTGTCTAAAAATTCTTTTGCGATAGGAGTCGCTTTGTAATAGACACGGGCGGCTGGCGTAACAATGCAAAATACCTTTTCTTTCATAACACGGTCCTCCGTATTTATTTTACAATAATTTGCAACTTCAAACGCAAAAAATCATCCGCGGGTGCACTGCGGACAAAAGGGACTAGGCACAGGTAAGCATTTTTGCTATACTGGTTTTATAAATTTCTAGTGAGGTCTTTATGAGCGAAGTTATTCTAACCGATGCAAATTTTGAACAAGAAGTATTAAATGCTAAAGAGCCCGTGCTTGTGGATTTCTGGGCAACGTGGTGCGGACCGTGCCGCATGCTCGCCCCGGTGGTGGAAGAATTGGCCCATGAGTACGCCGGTAAAGTAAAAGTATGCAAGCTGGATGTGGACCAAGGGATGAATACCGCAGGTAAATATCAAATCTCCTCCGTCCCTACGCTGATTGCTTTTAAGAACGGGCAAATTGTATTTCAAGCGGCGGGGTTGCAATCCAAAGATGCCCTAGCCGCTAAATTAGACGAACTGCTTAAGTAATTTTTTAACTTCCCGCTTGGTTCACCCAGGCGGGAAGTTCCTTCTTCCCCGTTTTCCTTATATATTATGACACAACCTACGCCGCAGTTTTATCTCATTGATGCCCATAACTTTTTGCACCGCAATTATCACGCGTTGCCAAAATTAGCTACTTCCAGTGGGTTGGAAGTAGGGGCGCTCTATGGGTTTTTGCGCTGGATCTTAAAAATGCTCAAGACCCAACATCCCGATTATGTGGCCGTGTGTTTTGATTCTCCCGGCGGTTGTGCCCGGCGCAAAGCACTCTTGCCTTCCTACAAAGCTAACCGCGTTGCCCCCGATGATGCACTGGTGCGCCAGTTGCAACTCGCGCGCGATTTAGTAGCGAAGTTAGGATTAACGGTGGTGGCGAAAGACGGAATTGAGGCTGATGACCTCATGGCGTTTTTGGCGCGCCAAGCAGCCAAAGCCCAAGTGCCCAGCGCGTTGGTGACCACCGATAAAGACGTTTATCAATTTCTAAACGAATGGATTTCTATTTGGCCATCGGGTAAAGACGCCATCAAAGGGCCCGAAGCAGCCGTGGAAAAATTCGGAGTGGCGCCGCAATTTCTGCCCGATTATTTTGCCTTAGTGGGGGACGCGTCTGACAATGTTCCCGGTGCGGCGGGTATCGGCCCTAAAGGGGCGGTGGAACTTGTGAGCAAGTTTGGCCACTTGGAAGACATCCTACGCGCCGCGCATAATGACGACCCGCAAATCAAACCCGCGTTGGCTAAAAAATTACTTGCCGGTGAAGGGAGTGCGCTTTTATCGAAACAGCTGGTAATGTTCGACCATAGCTTAGCGATGCCTTTTGTGCTGGAGGATTACCGGGTGCATTTGGCGGATGTATCTTCTTTGGAAAAATTGTTTGCGCAGTACGAATTTAAAAATTTACTGGATCTTGTTCCCCGCGCTACGGATGCGCCGGCGTTGTTCGAAGTGCCTGCGCCTGTGCAAAAATTGGCGCTGGGGGAGGTGCTCGAGCGTGCGCAAAACGCGGCGCGCGTGTTTGTACACGCCGATGAAGAATTACTAGTTGTCGGCCTAAGCGAAACAGAAGCCGCCATCGTTCCCGTGGCCGATGTGCAACCCTGGGAATTAGACGCGCTGAAGCAACTGTTTTTAAATGACAATATCGAAAAACTCGGCTATGATTTAAAACTTACCCTGCGTCTGCTGGAACTAAACTTAAACGGACATTTTTTGAATTGTTTTGACGGACGGCTTGCAAAGTATCTCTTGGATCCATCGGGCGATTTGAGCTTTAGCGGAGCGTGCGCGCAGTATTTTTCAGCTACGATAAGTGAAGAAGATCCGGTGATACTGCTCAGTACCTACAACCAGTTTATTTGGCCGCTGCAAGAAAAACTGACTGCGCAACTTAAAAAAAGTGGACAGTATGAATTGTACCGTACCCTTGAGTTGCCGCTGATGATGGTGCTGGCAGATATGGAATGGCAAGGGCTTCGCATTGATCCGGGCTGGTTAGAGAGTTTTAAGGTGTTACTTGAGCAGGAAATGCAAGAGTGCCAAGCCAGTGTTGACGCACAAGCCGGGCATCCCGTGAATATCAATTCTCCCAAGCAGCTGGGCGCGCTGCTGTTTGAAGAAATGAAAATCCCGCCTGTGCGCAAAACCAAAACCGGGTATTCCACCGATGAAAGTGTGCTGGAAGAAATTGCCGACGCGTACCCGATTGCCCGCACGATTTTGGATTACCGCGCCAGCAGTAAACTCAAATCAACCTACGTGGATAATTTGCTTTTGCTGGCCGATGAAAATAATGTGGTGCACTCGTATTTGGATCAAACAGGTACGGTCACCGGGCGGCTTTCCAGCTCCAGCCCCAATTTGCAAAATATTCCCGTGCGTACCGAAAAAGGCCGCCAACTGCGCCGCGCGTTTTGTGCCGCGCCGGGCAACGTGCTCTTAAGCGTGGACTATTCGCAAATTGATTTGCGCGTGTTGGCGCACGAAAGCCAAGACCCCGTGCTAATTGACTCGTTTTTAGAAGGGGGGGATATCCACACACAAACCGCTGCGCAAGTATTTGGGGTAATGCCCCTCATGGTCACCCCTGAAATGCGCTCTAGCGCAAAAGCCATTAATTTTGGTATCATATATGGACAGGGACCGATGGGCCTGTCCCAATCACTTGACATATCTTTACGTGAAGCAAAAGAATACATCGACAATTATTTTAAGAATTACCGCGTAGTGCGTGAATGGATTGATAAAAATGTTGCACTCGCCCGCCAAAACGGATATGTCAAAACGATGCTCGGCCACGTGCGTTACTTGCCCGAGTTTAATATGGGGATCGGCAGTATGGCTTCGTTTGCCCAGCGTGCGGCGATTAATACTATTGTGCAAGGCGGCTCGGCCGATATTATTAAAAAAGCTATGCTCGATGTATTTAACGCGTTGCACACGACCCCTGTAAAAATGATTATGCAGGTGCACGACGAGTTGATCTTTGAACTACCGCAAGCGGAACTGACGTCCCGAGCTGCGCAAATTAAGGACCTCATGCAGAATGCCGTGAAATTACGGGTTCCCCTTTTAGTAAGTGCCAAAGCCGGGCCTAACTGGTACGAACTTGAAAAAATAAACGTATGACGTTGCGTGTGAAAAACAAATGGATAATCGGCCTTACCGGCAGTATGCTTAGCGGCAAAAGTACCGCGCTTGCATGCTTTGCGCGCTATGGAGCGGAACCTGTTTCGTGTGATGAAATTGTGCGCGAATTGTACGCACGCCCCACGGTGCTTGGCAAGATTGAAACGGCGCTGGGTACGAGTGATAAAGTTGAAATTGCTAAGTTGGTTTTTAACAGGGCCGCTAAACGTAAAGTGTTGGAACAGATTTTACATCCGCTTATCTTAAAAGAAGTGCGCGCGCGTATCAGAAAGAGCAAAAGGCCCTGGATTGTGTTGGAAGCGCCGCTACTTTTTGAGGCCGGGTGGGATGCTTATACCGATTTAAATATTGTGGTGATGGCCGATTCCAAAACGCTCGGGGCGCGCTTAAAAGAACGTAAACTTTCGCGTGCCGAATATAACCGGCGTATCCAACACCAATTGCCGGATGTACAAAAAGCCCAACGCGCCGACGTAGTATTTTTTCACGCTACTAAGGCGCAACTGAAAAAAAGTGTCGAACGATTTTGTAAAGTTTTAGAAGTATTACCACATCAATAGGAGTAGTCATGGAAGAACAAGTAAAGCAGGAAAAAACTACAAAACCTGCTAAAGAAACCAAAGCCGCTAAGGTCTCTGCCAAAACGGCTGTCGCAGAAAACCCGGCCCCGGCCGTTACCGCGGACAAACCGCGCGAACAACATTCGGTGCGTAACAATAACAATCGCCCGCAACAGCGTCCGTTTAATAACAACAATCAGCAACCGTCGCGCCAACCCAATGGTGCTAAAGTATTAGACGCACGTGAACTCAATAAGTTAAGCGTAGCAGAACTGACAAAGCTGGCTACCAATTACAATTTAGAAGATATTTCCGGCCTTCGCAAACAGGAACTTATCGGCCGTATTATGGCCATCCAAGCCAAGCAGAACGGCTCTGTTTACGGCGGGGGGGTTCTGGAAATTTTGCCCGACGGATTTGGATTTTTACGTTCGGAAGAAAACAATTATCTCTCCAGCGGCGATGATATTTATGTGTCCCCTTCGCAAATTAAACGCTTTGGGCTTCGCAAAGGCGACACCATTGAAGGCCTTATCCGCCCGCCCAAAGATAACGAACGTTATTTTGCCATGCTGCAAGTGCAAAAAGTAAACGGCGTGGAAACCGATAAAATCTACAACCGCCCGTTATTTGAAAACTTAACGCCTTTGCACCCCAACGAACGTTTTACATTGGAAACCGATAAAAACGCCATCACCCAGCGCGTGATTGATATGATTGCGCCAATCGGTAAAGGACAACGCGCCTTGATTGTGGCTCCGCCCAAAAGCGGGAAAACGATGATCTTGCAGGCTATCGCGCACTCCATTGCCGAGAACTACAAAGACACGGTGCTGATGGTGCTTTTAATCGATGAGCGCCCTGAAGAAGTTACCGATATGAGCCGCAGCGTAAAAGGCGAAGTAGTAGCCTCCACGTTTGACGAACCCGCGGACCGCCACGTACAAGTGGCCGAAATGGTGCTTAACAAAGCAAAACGCTTGGCTGAACAAGGCAAAGATGTGGTAATCTTGCTGGACTCCTTAACTCGTTTAGCCCGCGCGTACAACACGGTGGCCCCTTCTTCCGGCCGTGTGTTGACCGGTGGGTTGGAAGCCACTTCCTTGCAAAAGCCCAAACGCTTTTTAGGCGCCGCGCGTAACATTGAAGAAGGCGGATCGCTTACCATTATTGCTACCGCGATGATTGAAACCGGTAGCCGTATGGACGAAGTTATTTTTGAAGAGTTCAAAGGAACCGGTAACAGCGAACTTACGCTGGACCGCAAACTTTCCGAGCGGCGCATTTTCCCGGCGGTGGACATCAACCGCAGCTCTACGCGCAAAGAGAATTTGCTACTAAGTGAAGATGAGCTCAACAAAGTGTGGATTATGCGCAAAGTCTTGGCTCCGTTAAGTTCCGTGGACGCGATGACGATGTTGCTCTCCAAACTTACGGCCACAAAATCCAACAAAGACTTCTTTAAGCAAATGGAAGTCAATGCGTTTTAGTGCCAGGCGGGAAAAAAGGATCATTTCCAATTTCCCGCCAGATATGCTATAATAAAGTATCAGATTTTGATAAGGAAGACGAAAAAATGAAAGAAAAATTACACCCGACGTATGAATTTGTGGAAGTTACCTGCGCTTGCGGTAATAAGTTTATGACTCGTTCCACTGCCAAAAACTTGAAGCTGGACATTTGCTCCGCTTGCCATCCTTTTTTCACCGGTAAACAGAAATTATTAGATACCGAAGGTATGGTAGAAAAATTCAACAAACGCTTTGCCAAAACCGAAGGGAAAACCATGGTGCGCAAGCCCAAAACCGAAGTAAAGGCTAAAGCCAAACTCAAAAAACCGGTGGCCAAAAAAGCCGCGGTAAAAAAACCGGCTGCCAAAAAAGCAGCTGCCAAAACTGAAAAAAAGGCTGAAGCAAAAGCCAAATAGCAACGCTTTATAAAAAGAGCAGACTACCGTAAGGGGTCTGCTCTTTTTTCATAGGAAAACTTATGGATACCTCTAAATACGCACAAGAATTTGAAACCTTGGAAAAAGAACTCTATTCCGGCAATTTGTCCGGCGCGGAACTGACCAAAAAAGCCAAACGCCATGCTTTTTTAAAACCGATTATTGAAAAAGAAAACGAAATTGTCCAAACACAAAAGGCGATCGCTGATGACCGTGCAATGATTGAAGCCGGCGAAGATAAAGATTTAGTCAAAATGGCTGCCGATGAGCTGGCTGAACTAGAAGCCAAACTGCCGGAACTTCAAAAAGAATTGCGTATTTTAGTAATCCCGCCGGATCCCAACGATTCCAAAAACATCTATTTGGAAATTCGCCCCGGTGCCGGAGGGGATGAGTCGGCCTTGTTTGCCGCCGAACTCTTGCGCGTGTATCAGCACTTTGCGCAAACCAAAGGCTGGACGACCGAAATTTTGGAGTTTACCCCGACCGGGCTCAAAGGCTGCAAGTATGTGAGTATGTTTATTAAAGGGGACGGCGCGTATTCGTGGCTGCGTACCGAAGCCGGAACGCACCGCGTGCAACGTGTGCCCGATACCGAAACTTCCGGCCGTGTGCACACCTCTACCGTCACCGTAGCCATTATGCCTGAGGCCGAAGAAATTGATATTGAGATTCGCCCCGAAGACCTAGAGTTGGAAACTTCCCGCGCCGGCGGACACGGCGGCCAGAACGTCAACAAAGTAGAAACGGCCGTGCGTATTTTGCACAAGCCGACCGGCATTGTGGTTTCCTGCCGCGAAGAACGCCACCAGGGTGCCAACCGCGAAAAAGCATTGGCTATGTTGCGCGCCAAACTCTACCAGATTGAAGAAGAAAAGCGCAACAAAGAAATTTACGATGAGCGCAAAAGCCAGGTAGGTACCGGCGACCGCTCCGAAAAAATCCGCACGTATAACTTTCCGCAAAGCCGCGTGACCGACCATCGCACCAACATTTCCTATCATAATCTCTTAGAAATTATGGAAGGCAACATTGAGCCGATTTTAACGGACTTGCGCACATACCGTGTAGAACAAAAACTTAAAAATCTGCAAATCTAATGACGATTGCCCAACTTCTAGCACAAGCCCAAGCGCGTTTAAGCGCGGCTCACAGCGACGAGCCGCAGGCCAACAGTCAGTGGCTTTTGGCGCATGTGCTAGGGGTAACGCGTACGTGGGTGCTGGCCAATAGTAGTTTTGAAATTGCCGCCAAAGACCAACAACAATTTGAAAAATTGCTGGCGCGCAAAGAAAATGGCGAGCCGCTTTCGCACATTGTGGGCGTGCAGCCGTTTTGCGGGTTGGATATATTTGTTACGCCCGATGTATTGACTCCGCGCCCGGAAACGGAAGATTTGGTAGAGCAAGCGGCTGCGCATTTTGACCGCAAAGGACGTTATACATTTTTAGATATGTGCACGGGCAGCGGATGTATTGCCGTGGCGCTGGCAGTCAAATTCCCCAACGCGCGCGTACTGGCTGTGGATATTTCACAAAAAGCCCTGGAAGTAGCCCAACAAAATATCCGCAAACATAAAGTAGAACAGCGCGTGCAACTTTTGCAAAGTAATTTGTGGGAAGAAGTGATGGGCACGTTTGATTTGATTATTGCCAACCCGCCCTATATTCCTACGCAAAACTTAGCCAACCTCACGCGCGAAGTGCAACACGAACCGCGCCTGGCTCTTGACGGCGGGGCGGATGGTTTTGAAATTACGCGCCCTTTGTGCCAAGCGGCGGATAGTTTTTTAAACCCGGGTGGGCTGTTGGCCTTGGAACTTGATGACGGCCAAGCGTGGCCGCTGGCACGCGGACTACAAGAAATCGGTTGGCAAGCGCAAGTTAAAAAAGATATATTTAACGTAGAGCGTTTTGTATTTGCTACGCGCAATTAGGAGAATTTATGGATCGATTTTTAATTAACGGCGGGAAAAAATTAAACGGTACGGTACACATCAGCGGCAGTAAAAATGCCGCGCTGCCTATTTTGGTGGCCACCCTTTTGACTGACGGGAAATGCGTGCTTCACCGCGTGCCCAATTTGCGTGATGTGCGCACCACACTGAAGATTTTGGAATATTTGGGTAAGAAAATTACGTATCAAAATAACACCGTTATCGTAGAAGCGAACGGTCCCTTGAAAAACGGTTTGCCTTATGAACTGGTCAAACAAATGCGCGCCAGCTTTTGGGTGGCCGGGCCGCTCTTAACGCGCTTTGGAGAGGCCGATATTCCGCTGCCCGGCGGTTGTGCCATTGGCGTGCGCCCGGTGGATATTCACTTAAAAGGGTTTGAACAACTTGGCGCCCAGTGCGAAATCAAAGCCGGCAACGTCATTATCCGCGCAAAAAAATTAAGTCCGGCGCAAATTATTTTACGCTTTCCCAGCGTAGGGGCTACGCAGAATATATTAATGTGTGCCGCACTCATCCCCGGCGAAACCATTTTGGAAAATACCGCCAAAGAGCCCGAAGTGGATGACGTGATTTTATTTCTCAATAAAATGGGTGCGCAAATTAAGACCGATGAGAAAGGCCGCTTGATTGTTCATGGCGTAAAGGCCCTGCATGGGGCGGAACATACGGTGGTGGCCGACCGTATTGAGTCGGGTTCGTTTATGTTAGCCGCCGCCGCTACGCGCGGAGATGTCACCGTCGCAGATTGCGTGCCGCAGCATAACGCCATTTTACTTAGCGACTTACGCGAGGCCGGTTTCACGCTGGATGTAACCGATACTTCCGTGCATGTGCATGCCTATGACGGAAAAATTAACCCGGTGCGGGTACGCACGGCGCCGTATCCCGGCTTTGCTACCGACCTGCAGGCCCCGTGGATGACGCTGATGAGTTTATGTAGCGGCACGGCGGAAATTGATGAGGATATTTTTGAAAACCGCTTTATGCATGCGCCCGAACTGGTGCGTATGGGTGCGCGAATCTATACCGAAAAAAGCGTTGCGCGCGTAACCGGGGTGGAGAAATTGTCCGCGGCGCACGTGCAGGCCTCCGATTTACGCGGAGGGTTTGCCTTGGTGATGGCGGGGCTTTGTGCCGAGGGCGAAACGGAAGTCGAGCGTGTGTATCACATTGACCGCGGCTACGAAAAGTTGGAAGATAAACTAACCGCGTTAGGCGCTACGATCCGCCGCTATAACCCCGATAAAAATGAATTTTAACGACTGGTTTAGGGAACTTCAAACCCGCACCGCGCGCAACAGTGGGGCGGGTTTGGTTGCGTTTAAAGCGCTGCTGGCTCGCTTAAATCATCCGCAAAATAACTATAAAATCATCCACGTGGCCGGTACGAATGGAAAAGGGAGTGTATGCACGCTGCTCTCACACACACTTACGTGCGCCGGGCATAGAACGGGAGTGTTTGTTTCGCCGCATTTGATTTCACCTACCGAGCGCATACAGATTGACGGACGGGAAATTTCACAAGCGGATTTTCAAAAATCCGTGCAAACCGTGCTGGGCGCACAGCAAGAGCCGCTGAATTTTTTTGAACTTGTAACCGCGGCGGCATTTGTCTATTTTGCTACGCAAAAAGCGGAATATGTGGTGCTTGAAACCGGCCTGGGCGGGCGCAAAGATCCTACCAACGTATGCGCGCCTGTATTGTGTATGATTACGTCTGTCGGGTTGGATCACACGCAAATCTTGGGGCCCACGCTTACGCACATAGCTGCCGAAAAAGCCGGGATTGTTAAACCCGGCGTGCCGGTGCTTTGCGGGGAAGTTGCGCCGGAAGCGGCGCAGGTAATCACGCAAGTCGCGCACACGCAAAAAGCACCGCTTACCTGGGTGAAAGAAGGGCAGCCGTTTGACGGGATCGGCTGTGATTTTGAAAACGGATTTACCGTCTTGTCGCGGGAAACGGAAACATGGAAATTGCATCTTTTGGGCCGCAAACAAGCGCAAAATGCGTGCCTTGTTTATCAAGTTGCCCGGCAATTAGGGGTAGCGGAAAACGTCATTGAAAAAGCGTTTGAAACAGTGTGGCTGCCCGGGCGTTTTGAGTGCGTAAAAGGGGGGGGCACAACGTTTATTTTAGACGGGGCACACAACCCGCAAGCGATGGAAAATTTGCTGGAATTTTGGTTGCAAACCCCTTACGCAACGCAAAATTCCACGCTTTTATGTGCTTTTATGAAAGATAAAGATTTTTCGCAAATGCTCACGCTTTTGGCCCCGCATTTTGCGCGCGTGATTGTAACCGCGGCGCCCGGTTCGCGCGGAGCGGTAAAAGCCGATTTCGAGGGGATCCTAAAGGCCCCGCATATCACCTTTGAGCCGGATTATCAGGCAGCCCTGCAAAAGGCACAAAAGGATCCGGTGGTTTTGTGCACCGGATCGTTCTATCTGGTGGGCGCCGTGCGGAGCGTGTTAAATGGTTGACACTCTTTTCTCAATGTGGTTTAATAAAAGTAAGGACTTTTTGTAGGGGATCTTATATGGCGTTAGACAAAGATTTTGACGGAAATAACGATATTGCGCAGTTTTTAGAGAAATTTAAAGAACAACCTTTTCCATCGCAGACAACGTCTGACGATTCCTTTTCTTCCACCTCTTCCGTGCGCCCTGCACAATATGCACGCAGCTTTGAGAAATTGGAACAAAAAATTCACGAATTGGAAGAGAAATTTGAATCCTCTACTACCCAAAATCGACTTATTTTGTCGGAGTTAGCCCACACGCGCGAAGTAATAGAACGCCAAAAAGATAAGGACGCTTTTTTAGAGCATCTTTCCCGTACGATTGCCAGTTTACGTACCAGTGTGGAAAATTTGTCGCGTACGCAAGAAAACAATACCTTCTTTCGCCCGGCAGTTACGCAACGAAGTTTTGACCCGCTGCCGGAAGTATACCCCGCTGCCGAGCCGTCCTTGACCTCCTTGAACGTGCAAGCCCAGCTGGAACAGGAGCGCGAAGAACAGACCCGCCGTTTTAACAGTTTGCGCCAAAAGGCCTCGCAATTAAAAGCAGTTAATAGTGCCTTGGACCGCGAAATTAAGAAAGCCCAGCAAGAAAAAATGGAAGTGCTCAAAAAATCAGCCGATCAGGCCAAGGAGATCCTGTCTCTGCGGGACCAATTAAGTGCGGCGGAAGAACGTTTTAGATCGTTTGACTTCGAGGGGCGCATCATTTCTATTAAGCAAGAATACCAACAAAAAGTCACTACGTTGGAGAGCCGCCTTAAAGAAATGTCCGATACGTGCATGCAGCAAGTGGAAGAAATTGAATCGCTAAAAGCTGAAAATGCTAAGCTGCAGAACGCTTCGGCAGAAAAAGAAGCTTTGCAAGCACAATTGGCTGATAAAGAACAAGAACTGACTGCCATGCGCAGCACAATCGCCGCGTTGCAAAGCCAAAATTCCGGCGAACATACAAAACGGTTGTCTGCCTTTACTGCACAGTTGCGCGTGTTGGAAGAACAGCGCGATCGCTTGGCAGTAGAGTTAGAACAATCTCAAATGTCGCTGGAAAATATCCGCCACGAAAAAGAAATGCTGGAAAGAAATTTCCAAGAATTGGTCACCAAAATCAATCAAAATGATCAGGTAATCGATCAACTTAAACAGAAAATTGAAGTGCTTGGCCAACAGAACACGCAACTCAACCAGCATAATGAGGAATTAACCCGTACTAATGATCTGCTCACACAAAACAATCAAACTCTCTCACACGATAATGCGGAATTAACGCACCGTAACGCAACCCTCGTGCAGCATAACGAACAGTTGGTAACCCATAACGTAACGCTTTCTCAACGTACCCAAGCCTTGGAGGGGGAAACGGCTTCGTTGAAAAATCATATACAGCAGCTCAATACAGACAAGCAAGCGCTTTCTCAACAAACCCAGGAATTGGATGTTGAAAAACAAACCTTGCACGAACAGGTAGAAAAACTAAATCAAGAAAAAGAAACGCTTAGCAAAGATAAAGAAAAACTGGTGCAAGATAACAAAACATTGTCCAGCGAGCACGATACTTTACAAACAGAGGCCTTAACGTGGAAAAATGAAGTGCAGACGCTTTCGCAAGAAAATCAGCAATTGCGCAGTCAAAGTGCAGCTTTGTTAGCGGCCCGTGTCATCCAGGAACACAATCAGAAACAAGCCCAGCAACGTGTACAACAGGAAATGACCAAGGGTCAAGACCGCCCAGTTGAATCTATTGTGCAACCGCGTAAACCCTCCGCTCCGATTCTTCATTCATTAGGCCGCAAGATGGTAGTTTCTTCTTTCCGTCCGGAAGAAGATTGGGAAGTAATTCCCGCCAGACGGCCGGCCCCGCCCACTGTAAATACGCGCATTCAAACGTCTGAGGATTTGCCGGAAATTAAAGTAACCTCATCCCCTGTTCCGGAACCCTTATTTGACGGAGAAGATTTCCTGGAAAAAACGGATAGTTTCATCGGACGGATGAAATGGTCCATCTTCCGGGAAAACCGGTAATTACATATGCCTGCTACCAAAATTATTGTCCTATACGGCGGTAAATCAACCGAGCACGAAGTGTCCGTTCATAGTGCGCAGACCGTGTGCCGCGTGTTGCGTATGCAAACCACCAAATACCAAGTTTATCCTGTGTTTATCAGCAAAGAGGGCTATTGGTTTTTGCAAAAGGAATGCGGCATGCAAACTCCTGAAGACGTGGCGGTGACCCCGGTTTTGTGCAAAGACAAAACCTTGCAAGCGTTGGATGGATCTTTTTCAATTAAAGCGGATGTGGTGTTCCCTGTTGTGCATGGTACCAACTGCGAAGACGGTACGTTGCAAGGTTTTTTGGAAACGTTGAATATTCCCTACGTGGGATGCGGGGTGTTGACCTCTGCGGTAGGAATGGATAAAGAATTCACAAAGCTTTTAGCACGTGAGGCCGGAATACCGATTACCCCCTATCAAAAAGTATCACGCCAGGAACCGTACGATAAAGAGGCCCTGGCCGCGTGGGCACACGAACGGCTGCCGGTATTTGTAAAACCCGTACGTTTAGGATCTTCCGTAGGAGTGAGTAAAGTAACTCACGTCGATCAACTTGAAAAAGCCATCGACGCTGCCCTTGCGTTCGATACAGATGTGCTCATAGAAGAGGGCATTGACCATGCGCGGGAAATCTTTTGCGCAGTTTATGGGCAGGGGAATCATATTGTTGCTTCGGCGTGCGGAGAATTGCGTACCGTAGCCGGGGAATTTTTTGATTATAACGCAAAATACGTGGTGGCCGGTGGTTGTGAAACACAGGTCCCGGCTAAAATCCCCGCGCAAACCGAGCAAGCCATGCGCCAAGATGCGCAGGTATTATTCCGCAAGCTGCAAGGCCAAGGCCTGGCGCGTGTGGATTTTTTGATGGACGCTTCGGGCAAGTATTACATGTCCGAAATAAATACAATTCCCGGAATGAGCGAAACAAGCTTGTTTCCGCAACTTTTTGAAGCCAGCGGCGTGCCTTATGAGCAAATTTTGGATCAACTCATTGAAATCGCGCAGCAAGTATACTGCCGGAAACAAAGTTTAATAACCTCACGCTAATTATGAAATTAATAAACCGTTTCGTACGCTTCCCGCTTTTTGTGCAGCTGATATGGGCGTTTTGTGTACTAGGGATGCTTATTAATTTGTGGTTGATTGTGCGGGATTTGCTGACAGACCCCGTGTTGTTTCGCTTGCATTTAGGGTATTTGATCTTGTACGTGGGGCAAGTGGTTTTTATTTTACTCGAAGAAAAATATGTGTCAGCCCTCACCGTATTGCAAGGAGTTGTTGCCCTGCTAACGACCGTAGATTTTATTTTTACGCCCCTTTTGCAATTAGTGGGGCATACCTATTATTGGCTATTCTCTCCGTCGATAGAATCACTTAAAGTGTATCAGTACGTGTTCGTGTCGCTGGGGTTTACCCTGCAAATGGCCGGTGCCGCCTATTTGTGGGGATACTTCCGCCTAAAAACTTCCAAATAACTGTTATCCTGTTTTCGTGTGAAAAAGAGAGCTGGGGGCCTCTCTTGAAAATTTTTAAAAAACCACTTGACAAATTAATTTAAATTAGTTATCTTATATATAACACATTTGAATTAGTGCCAACTAATATAAAATGGTTAAATCAGAGAAAGACGCCTCCGTTTAGCGACGGAGGCTTTTCTATTTGGTATAGATATTACACGTTGATCAATTTAAGAGCGTCTTCGCGTGTAGAGATTTTCCCTTCCCACTGGGCCTTGCGTACGCTTAGCAACAAATTGGCGATACTGCGTCCATAGACCCCCAAGTCCTTAAGATCCTGTCCTTTGAGCACGCACGGCCCCAGCGCTTGCGCAGGTAACTTGGGAAAAAAAGTGGTTAGCACACGGCGTTGAAAATCACTCAAATTCATAAGCGGGGTCATTCGTTCCTGTTCCACGTGCCAGATCTCTTTGATGATGCGTGAGAGCTCTTTGCTTGGATGCAGACTGCGTAAAAAGCCGTCTCCGTTTTCTCCCAGTGAACAAACCAGCAGGCCTAGGCGTTCCTCGGGGGTGGACAGCTTGGTTAAGCCCGGGTGCCAGGCTAAACTGGGCCACGCAAATTTGAGTAAGTCAAATTGAACTAAATACTCAAAGACGGGTTTGATTTTTTCTTCGGCCAATACTTTTAAAAATTCCTGGCTAAAGCGCTCCCGTGAGATTAAAAGCAGGGCTTGTTCGCGGTCGGCTTCTAAGAAAAGCTGTTTGGTTTTGGGGGCGGCTTTCCAGCCAAAACGTCCGGCAAAACGCAAGCCGCGCAACATACGGGTAGGATCATCAAAAAAACTTTTTTCGTGAAGAACGCGGATCAGCCCGGTATCTATATCTTTTTTGGCGCCGTAAGGGTCCACGCTTTTGCCAAATGTATCCGGCAAAATAGAAAGGGCCCATGCATTTACCGTGAAATCACGCCGGAATAAATCCTGCTTAACGTCTTTGGTAAAGGTGACTTCGGGGAGGGCGCCCGGGAAGGCATATGTTTCGTAGCGTAGGCGTGCCAAATCAAGATGCAGGCCATTATCCAGGTTTACCTTATATACGCCAAATTTCGAAAACTTCCGTTTGACTCCGCCCCACATTTTCAAACAAAAGTTGGCGACGGATTCTTGCGTGCCATCAAAAATGAGGTCAATGTCTACTGTGTCGCGCCCGATGTAAAAATCGCGCACGGCACCGCCTACTACCCACGCGTGTAAGCCTAACTTTTGGGCATAGGTACCAATTGCTAATAGAATGTCGTGATATTTTTCAGGAATAATTTCGCTCATAACAATACCGGAATTTTAGCACCCGGTGCACTCATGTGATCTTTGAAGTTCAAGAGCAAGGGCGAGTTAAGCCCGCTTTTGAGCACCTTTGCAGCGGCTAGTGCGTAGTCGTTAGCAGTAGGTTTTTTCACCGACGGAGCTGGTATGTAGAGCGGAAAGTGGTGTCTGCGGGCGTAAGAAGGTTTAAGGCGCAGCACCTCAAAGCCTTGTGTAGCAGACGCTGCCGCAATCACTTCAGATTCGGACGTTAAGTCCTCCTCGTGATGTAATAAATGTTGCAACTCCTCCAACCCAAATACGGAAATGGGGGGATAGTCCAAATGTAATTCTTTTAAAAGGGAATTTTTGATCACTTCATAATCGTGCGTAATTTTATCGGTTAATTCCTGGGCGCGTGCTTTGTCTTTTGGGGAAAAGACAAACGTAAGCAGTTCAGCCGGGGCATCGAAATAGATAATTTCGCCGTCGTGATGAAAATAAGTGCCGCATTCCGGGCAGCGTACTAAATTAAGTTCACCGCCTAAAATAGCGTTTTTTAAATCATCATTTTCATCGCCGCGCACCAACGACCAATAGGTAACATCAAATGCTTCACACCCGTTGGGACAATGGGCAGCCGCTTCGTTTTGAAGGGATCTCATATGCAGTATTGTAATAAAAACAAACTCGGTTTTTCAAGAGGGAAAAAATGCCCCGCATGGGATTCGAACCCGTATCACTGGTTCCGAAGACCAGTACTCTATCCAGTTGAGCTAACGGGGCATACGTTTATTATAGCAATTTGTGAACAGACACGGGATATATTCTGTCTCCCCAAAATATGCTACAATAGAACTATCTAATTCTAAACCAAGGAGTAAACCCTATGGGTGGACATTCACACTGGGCCGGTATTAAACACAAGAAAGCCCTCGTAGACGCAAAAAAAGGAAAAGTATTTACTAAAATCTTACGCGAAATTACCATCGCTGCTAAAATGGGAGGCGGTAACCCTGACCAAAACCCGCGCCTTCGCAAAGCCGTTGATGATGCGCGTGCCGCGAACATGCCTTCCGATAACGTCAAGCGCGCTATCATGAAAGGTACCGGGCAGTTGCCGGGTGTTTCGTACGAAGAAATTACCTATGAAGGATACGGCCCCGGATCGGTAGCCATTATTGTAGAGTGTACCACCGATAACAAAAACCGCACCTTCTCGGAAATCCGCAAAATTTTCACCAGCCACGGCGGCTCTATCGGTACGGCGGGCTGTGTGTCTTACATGTTCAAAAGCAAAGGCATGGTCATTGTCAAAAAAGAAGATATTGGCGAAGATGACCTGATGAACCTGGCCTTAGAAGCCGGTGCCGAAGATGTGCGCACTTCGGGCGATGTGTATGAAGTCATTACCAACCCGGATATGGCCGAACTCGACGCGGTGAAAAAAGCCATCGAGGCCAAAGGTATTACGCCCGTATCGGCCGATTTGACGATGATCCCGGATACGAACGTAACCATTTCGGATGAACATGCCGCGGAAACTTTGATGAAAATGTTGGAAGCGTTGGACGACCATGATGACACGAAAAACGTCTATGACAACTCCGACATTCCCGAAGATATTGCCGCTAAATTAGAAGCATAACAGAGGTGTTGTGAACACTAAAACGACCACCGTTTTAGGCATAGACCCCGGTTTAGACAGAACGGGATGGGCCATTCTCACTAGAGACGCCCGTTCCGTTCTTTCGCTTATTGCGTGCGGGTTAATTCACACGGATGCCGGGCAAGAACTCCCCCAGCGTTTAAATTTTGTCCACCAAGAACTGCAAAAAGTTTTGCAAACATATGCGCCCGATCAAGTAGCCATGGAGCAAAATTATTTTCTAAAACGCGCGCAAAGTATGGCCAATACCGTCATGACGCGCGGCGTGATTATTTTGGCGTGTGAACAAGCCCAAAAACCTATCACGTTTTATTCCCCCAAACGCGTCAAAATGATGATCTGCGGCACGGGCACCGCCGACAAAAAACAAGTGCAGCGCATGGTACAACTCACGCTCCACTTGGATAAAGTGATCAACCCCGACGATACTGCCGATGCCGCGGCGATTGGGATTTGTCACTTGAAAACCGCGCCACTAAATAATATGCTAAACGTAAAAGCGGCTTTTTTAGAAAAACTCAAAGCCGCTCAAGTAGCACAAATCAAAAAGAAATAGCCTTCCCAAATTAGTAATCTCCCGTTTCATGTGTCCAACCTTGTGATGTTAGACTTTCGCAGATGTATTGTCCTATATCAGAGTCACAATCGAAACATTGTTTTGTCCAACTTTGGTCATTAATTGTGCGACGGGTTACTAACTTATAGTAATCAGAATTGTTAACAAATCTATTAGCATTTATTTCCGCGGCTTTGACGTAAAAAATACTGGCTGAATAGCCAAAATTAGAGGTCTCAAAAAATTCTCCTCCTTCGTCTATTGTTGTGCCGGGTATTTTTACGTCTGCTATATTTGCATAGTTGAGGGAGCCAGATGCTGGATACCCGTGTTCTAATACATAGAAATCCAATTGGCTTTGCATAATGCTTATGTTATGTAATGCCTCTGCTAGTCGGCTTTTTTCCACGGCTTTTTGGTATTGCGGTACGGCAACTGCGGCTAAGATGCCGATGATGAGCACTACAACCAGCAGCTCAATTAGCGTAAAGGCGGCCAGATGCCCCTTATCCGGGGCATTGTCAGGCAGTGCCTGACCTACCCGTTCAATCAGCGTAAAGCCCGCTTTTGAGCAAAAACAACCTTTCAAACAATCCTTTTCCATTCCTCGTACTCCTGTATTTATATAGGTCCTACCGTTTAAATTTACCAAAAAAAAAAAACGCGTCAAGCCTTTTAAAACGGCTTGGCACTAAAAACGGCAAATAGTTGCCCAAAAAACGAGTAGGATTTCAAATACTTACCGTGTTTGAAATCCTACCGTTAAAACGCAACTTCGCGTCTGCCGTTATTCAAAAATTATATTCTATAAATTACCCGTACCAAAACCGACAGGAAATTCGCCCGCGGATATACTACCACGTGGTCCCCGTTGGCGAGGGCCGTGCTGTCGTGGAATTTATTGCCGTTGTAGCGGGCTTCCAGGGCC
>JAZOAE010000011.1:0-9779 GCA_045595305.1 Elusimicrobiaceae bacterium | reverse complement strand
CAGGAGCGGACCGAAATCTTGCCAGTTCTCTTTCTTTAGGTCTTTGCTTGCGGGAACATGATTGCTGCTAGGCTCTTACTGGGAGTAGAGTAGTTAAATGCCTAGGGGTAGAGGGTTTGGTTGAAAAGAAGGAGATATTTGTGGCGCGTCAAGGTGTATGGTGCGTAAGCGAAAAGTCAATTCTTTGCGGTATTGACACAACCCGCCAAAATAGAGCTTGAAAAGGGATATAGTTATTAATTATACTGTGGGTACGGGTCGGCTTTGAATCTAAATAAGAAGGAGTTGGCAAGATGTGTGCGCTCCTAAACGGAGGTCCTGATGAACTGTCTATTAAGTGTTACAAAGTCTATTGCTTCGCCGAATAGGTTGGGACGTAAACAACGGGCATTGTTTGTTAGTACATTGTTGCTTGCCGTTGGTTCTTGGGGATATGCGGCCGGACCGAAGTCCGTCGCTTTTACCGCGCAGGCAACGTTGCCGCAGGTGGAACCCGCCCGCCAGGAACGTGTTCAAGCGCAAGTGGAGCAAAAGGCCGTACAAGCCCAGGCCGCCCGACGGATGGATCCCTCAAAACAAGCGGTTCCCTTGCCCAAGCGCGAACAAGCGGAACAACGCGTTGTTCCTGCTTTCAGACGTGTGCGGCCGGAGCAAACCGCTATTCCTGCTCCCAAGCGTACGCAGGTAGAACAAACCGCGGTTCCCGCGCCCAAACGTGCGAACGCCGGGCCGTCCGCTGTTCCCGCGGCACCCCTGCGCGCGCAACCTGAAAAACCGGTGGTTCCTGCACCCAAGAAGAAACAGAAATAATTGAAAACGTTGCACCGTACGTTTAGATACCCCGCGCCCAAAAGAGAGAGCGGGAAAAGAAGGAAGGGAGATTAGGTATCGCGCGCGCACGTTTGAGAAATCCTCTAAATTTGCTATAATAGACGTATATTATTTGGGAGATTTACTCATGGCTAAAAACGATTTGATGACGCGCAACCTCATGCTCGACAGTTTGCGCCAATATGCAAAAAACCGTATTTCCTTTAACTTCATCCGCGAACACGACGCGAAAAACCAAATCCCGCTAGAAATCCTCCAGGAAATGTACGACCACGATGTGCTGGGCATCCATTTGCTGCTCATCCCCGAGGAATACGGGGGCTTAAGTGGGCAGACTACCGAAATTTACCGCGTGTGCGAACAACTCGCGCGCATTGACCTGGGGATTGCCACCGGCGTATTTGCTACGTTTTTGGGAAGCGACCCCATTAACGTGGGCGGCACGCCCGAGCAGAAAGCCAAGTGGTTTAAAAAAATCGCCCAGGAAAATAAACTCGTGGCCTACGCTGCCACCGAAGCCGATGCCGGATCCGATTTGGTTTCCTTGCGCACCCGTGCCGAACACGTGGTCAAAGACGGCAAAGTAGTGGGCTACAAAATCACCGGCAGCAAGATGTGGATCTCCAACGGCGGCGTAGCCGATATTTACACGGTGCTCGCGCTGGCTCCCGGCGGGCCCTCTTGGTTTATCGTAGAAAAAGGAACCCCCGGTTTCACGCAAGACGCGCACGAAGATAAACATGGGATCCGTCTTTCCAACACCGCAGGGTTGGCGTTTGATGAAGTCTATGTGCCGGCCGAGAATTTGATTGGTTTAAAAGAAGGCCAAGGGTTTTTACAGGCGCAGGCCGTATTTGGCTACACGCGCTTGATGGTAGCGGCGTTTGGGTTGGGCGGCGGCGAAGAAGCCGTCGAAACCGCCCTTGAGTATGCCGGGCAACGTATCCAAGCCGGCGGGCCGCTTTCGCACAAGCAGGGCTTTATGTTAAAACTCATCACGCCTCACTACATCCGTTTTGAAGCGGCGCGCGCGTATATTGACTGGACGGCTAAGCAGCTGGAAGTCAACAACCACGGGCTAGCTACCGAAGGGGCGATTGCCAAGCTCTATGCCACCGAATCAGGCAACAAAGCCGCCGAAGATGCTATCCAAGCGATGGGCGGGTTTGGCTATACCAAAGAATTTGCGGTAGAAAAAATCAAACGCGATGTGAAAATCACCTGCATCTACGAAGGTACCAGCGAAGTCTTGGAGATGACGATTTTCCGCGGGCGCTGGCAGGAACATTTAAAATCGCGCGGTCAGTATTACATCAATCAAGCCGCCGAGTTTGACGCTATCCACGCCCAAAACCCCAACGTCGGCGCGGACAGCGTAGCCCTGGGATACCGGGCGTTGGCGCGCGTGCTGGAAGATTGCCGCGTCAATAAACTCACGCGTCATCAGTATGTGACCTTTATGCTGGGCGATCTCATCAGCGAAATGGAAGTAGCCGCCATCTTTAGCCGCCAATGCGCCAACAACCTCGTGACCGAAGGCAGCCGCTTTGACCTGGCTACCCTGTGTACCATGGCCCGCGTCAATGCGCGGCAAAGTGCGTTCAAAGTAGCCAGCGAAGGGTTGCGTTTAATTTTGGGCACTTGCCCGGCCGCCAACAGCGCCGAACTTTCGCAGGCGGTCAATCTGGTCGGCATCGAAGAGAAAATGCGAGGACTTATTGAAGATATGGACTGTGTGTCCGCCAAACTACGCGAGATTTTTAAGAAATAGGACAAACTATGAACATTATCGTATGTATTAAGCAAGTACCCGATTCTACCCAAGTAAAAGTAGACCCCCAAACCGGAACACTCATCCGCACCGGGGTCCCCAGCATTTTAAATCCGTACGATCACTTCGCGCTGGAAGAAGCCTTGGCCATTAAAGCCAAAACCGGTGCCAAAGTGACCGTACTTTCCATGGGGCCCGATCAGGCCATGGCGGTGT
Source organism: Elusimicrobiaceae bacterium (assembly GCA_045595305.1). Taxonomy (GTDB): domain Bacteria; phylum Elusimicrobiota; class Elusimicrobia; order Elusimicrobiales; family Elusimicrobiaceae; genus Avelusimicrobium. The sequence continues at coordinate 6,961 of JAZOAE010000011.1, read as the reverse complement.
TGCGCCTTGCGCTGGCGTTAGGAGCCGATGAAGGCATTTTACTTTCCGACCGCGCGTTTGCCGGCTCAGACACGTGGGCCACGTCCTATGCGCTGGCAACCGCCATCCGCAAAATCGGCGCGTATGATTTAATTCTCTGCGGACAGATGGCCATCGATGGCGACACGGCGCAAACCGGCCCCGGGATTGCACGCCAACTTGATATCCCGCAAATTACGTTTTGTGAACACGTCGACGCTAACAGTAACCAAGTGGTTGCCAAAAAACTGATCGAAGGCGGCACGCAGATTTTACAGGCCGATATGCCCGTGCTGGTCACCATGACGATGCCGGCCGATTATGCGCCGAAGTATCCTTCGTTCCTGGCTGCGCACAACGCGCAAAGTAAACCTACCCACACGTGGACAGCGGCCGACATCGGTGCTGATCCGGGCAAGTTAGGGCTGAACGGTTCCCCCACGCGCGTGGACCGCATCTTCCCGCCGGCCGGACGTCCCAAAGGGGAAGTGTTTACCGGGTCTGCCGTAGAGCTGGCCAACAAGCTGGTGGAAATTTTGAAAAAGGAGAGTTTTGTCAAATGATTCAAATTGCTCACAATTGTGTAGGATGCGGAAAATGTGTTTCTGCCTGCCCGTTTGGGGCGCTCTCCGTTGTCAATCATAAAGCGACGGTTTCGGCGGCGTGCACGATGTGCGGCTCGTGCGTGAGCGTGTGCCCGGTGAAGGCGCTTTCGCTCCCGGCTGCCGCGGCGGCTGTGGCGAAAAAAGATGTATCTGCCTACAAAGGCGTATGGGTATTTATCGAAATCAGTGACGACGGACGTACGCAAAAAGTGCGCCCGGTAGGGTTTGAACTCTTATCGAAAGGACGCGAACTAGCCAATCAGCTGGGCGAAGAACTGGGCGCAGTTGTCATTGGCGAAAACGTACAAAACTACGCCACGGAACTTTCGCAATACGGTACCGATAAAATTTATGCCGTCAGTGCTCCGGCGTATCACACGTACAACACGCTGGCCTATGCCAACGCGATGGTTACACTCATTAAAAAGTACAGCCCCAGCGTGGTACTCTTTCCGTCTACGTATATCGGGCGCGATTTGTCCCCGCGCATTTCTTCCGAACTTTTTGTGGGACTTACCGCCGACTGCACGGGCTTATCTGTCAAAGAAGGCAATTTAATTCAAACCCGGCCGGCGTTTGGCGGCAACATCTTGGCCGATATTAAGTGCCCGGGTTACCGCCCGCAGATGGCTACCGTGCGCCCCAACGTTTTTAAGAAAGCAATTACCACGCCCGGACGTATGGCGCAGTTAATCAGCGAGACAATTCCCGTCCCGGTGCAAGCCGGTAAAGTGCGCGTGCTGCAAACGCAAATGGACCCGGTATCAACCGCCCAAAAATTGGACGAGGCCCCGGTGGTCGTTGCCGGCGGACGCGGCATGAAAGATCAGGCAGGGTTTGATTTGCTCAACAAATTAGCCGCCCGTTTAGGCGGTGCGGTGGGAGCTTCCCGCGCGGCCATCGATATGGGTCTGCAACCCAAAGAAAACCAGATCGGTCAAAGCGGGGTCACCATTTCCAGCAAGCTCTACATCGCGTGCGGTATTTCCGGCGCGGTGCAACATACCGTGGGTATTGAGCATAGCGAAGTAATTATCGGCATTAACAAAGATGCCAACGCGCCCATTTTTAATATGTGTAAATACGCTTTTGTGGGGGATGCAAAGCAGGTACTCGCCAAAGCGCTTGAACAATTAAAGAAATAAGCAGTTGGTAGTCTATAGAACCTTAGCAACTTGGGAGAAGTATATGCAAACAACATGTAAAACGGGATTCACCCTCATCGAAGTTTTAGTTGTAGTCTTGATCATTGGTGTTTTGACTGCCATCGCAGTACCTCAATACCAAAAAGCAGTGCTCAAAAGCCGCTTTAGCAGTTTACTGCTTACCGCCAAAGCCGTGCGCGATGGCAACGAAGCTTACTTTTTAACACACGGCGCCTATGCGGGCTTACCGGGCGATTTGGATGTAACAACCTCCAATAATAACGATACAACCCTAAGCCTAAGCCGGGATCCGCAATATGCTTACGTGTTAGCTACGCGCCCCGATTTAAGTGATAAAAATAACCTGATTATGTATCAAAAGCACAGCGTAAACTTTCCCGGGGAGATTCATTGTGAAGCACTTAAAGATGATGCGCAGGCAAATTGGCTGTGTCAAACAGGAATGCATGCTGTAAAATCCATGGGAGAGGTCCTTACTTCCAACTTTAACACGTATGTGTTGGAAGGAAACGGCAACGGCGTCGCCCCCGAGGTGGAAGAAGAAGGCCCCAGCTGCAATAAGGCCCTCGCCGCAGGATATACTTGCGAAATAACCGATAACAATAGCGGCGGCCACACCAAAAGAATATGCTTACCGGTCAGCGGCACGAGCAATTATTGTATCACAACAGAGTACAATGCAGACGATGCCGCCACCACGCGCACAACCTGCGCGACCGATCCAGAAACCGGTGTGTGTAACGACACCTACAAAACTACGTATGACGAAGAAGGAAGACCTAAATACCAACAAATGTGTTCGAGCGTAGATAGCGAGGGCACTTGTACAGCTTATGAAGAATGGGGCTACTACAATGTGTATGATGATGACGGAAATGTAAAAGCTATAGGTGCGTGCCTGGGGCTGGATGAAAATGGCGATTGTACAGGGTTTATGTATGGCTTTTCTCAGTCATATTATGAAGATGGCAAACTTAAAACCTGGCAGGACTGCGACCTCGATGTAACCGGGTCCTGCATGGGAGATTGGACAAACGGCAGTTGGTACTATACATACGATGATGAGGGTAATTTGACCAGCGAGCGGCAATGTACTTCCATCAATAGCTCCGGCGAGTGCGTGTTTGCTTACGGGGAAGACAACAACTACGGCAACCGTTTCTACACGTATGATGATGACAATAATGTGCTAACGTATCGTCAGTGCCATGATGTAGACAACAAAGGAGATTGTATATCGTATGAAAATGGATATAATTATGACGTTGTGAACCGAACCGGCAATGTGGAAACCAGGCAATACTGTGATGTGGTGGATGGAAACGGAGACTGTCAATCGTACCAGGATTCGGGGGAAGAATATACCTACGATTCAAACGGGCGGGTAACTTCCTATCGTAGTTGTAACGCGCTAGACAGCAGTACCGGGCGGTGTACATCATACTCTTATGGTTCTGATTATATATATGATGACGAAGGAAATAAAACAGTTGAAAGAACATGTATGTTTAATTTTAGCGGTACGGAATGTACCAGTTGGGATACTTATTATACGACCATAATAGAGTAAGCGTAACTTGTATTTCAATAATTATTCTAACGTGTAAAATTATCGCAAGCCCCCCTGCTTTTAGGGGGGCTTTAGAACGTATTTCCACGTTTTTGCGAAATTTGCTATCATACTACTATGGATTACACAGAACTAGATAGTGCAAGCGAATATTTTAAAAACTTAGGACAACTTTCCAAAGAAATCGACCGCGAAGAAATGGCGCGGTTGTGGAAACGAGTCAAAAAAGGGGATCAACAAGCCAAGCAGCGTGTGATGGAAATGCACCTGCGCTTGGTCATTCCTACCGCCAAACGATTTTTGCGCCCCGGTATGGAATTGATGGATTTAGTAGAAGAAGGTAACTTGGGGCTTATGCAAGCCATCGAGCGCTTCGACGCGCAAAAAGGATACCGCTTTTCTACCTATGCGGTCTATTGGATTGAACAGTACATCCGCAAATATATCGAAGAACAATCCGGCTCTATCAAAATTCCTTCGCACGCGTGGCTGAAACTAAAAAGATGGTTCCGCGCTTGGAATGAACTGAAAGAAGTAAACGGGCGCGACCCGTCCTTGCGGGAAATGGCCGACGAATTGGGGCTGACCGCCCGCCAAGTGCAGACCATTGTCAATACGCTCGATGCCGCCCACGGGGTGGATTCACTGACCACGCTAGTGAGTGAAGAAGATGACATGACCCTCGAGGAAATGATCAGCGACGACGGTAAAGGAAACCCGCATGACGCGTTTGTCAATAACGAAAGCCACAGCAATTTAAAAGAAAGCTTAGACAATTTGGATGAACGCGGCCGCACGGTGATCGGGCTACGCTATGGACTCGATGATAATACCCCCAAAACCTTGGGAGAAGTGGCCGACGTTATGGGGCTCTCGCGCGAGCGGGTACGCCAAATTGAAGAACGTGCCATCCGTGTGCTTCGCCAAGCCGCACTGCGGGCGGGTATTTTTGAAATGGATGAGAAAAATTTCCGCACCACTAAACTGCATTTTGATGCGCGTGAGCAAGTAAAGACAAATATCTTGGGAGAGGAAGAAGAAAGCCCGCTGCTCAAGTTTATCCGTCATAAAGTCGAGCAGTCCAAAAAGCAAATGGCCCAAAGAAAAGCTGCCGAGGCCCGCGAGAAAAAAGCAGAGAAAAAGAAACCCGCGCGCCAAACGGCTAAGAAATCCGCTAAAACTACGGGCCGCAAGACGGGTAAAAAGTCCATCAAAAAAACTTCTCGAAAAACTTCCCGAAAAGTTTCTAAAAAGCGTTAATTTACGCCCCCGTAGCTCAATTGGATAGAGCGATTCCGTCCTAAGGAAGAGGTTGCGAGTTCAACTCCCGCCGGGGGTAAAGTTTTTTCTTTCAAAGTTGCGGTTTCCACATTTGGCCTATCTAAGGCCGACTTTCACTCGCGTACCTGCAACGCTATGCGTTGTCTTGCAGACGTACGCCACGTTCAACTTGCGGCCTTACCTAGGCTCAAATCTGAAAACTTGGAAAATCCTCGTTTGCGCCTAGAATCCGGGCATTTTAGTTTGAAAACCCAGTCCGTGCTTGGGAAGGCAACCCCGCCGGGGGTAAAGTTTTTTCTTTCAAAGTTGCGGTTTCCACATTTGGCCTATCTAAGGCCGACTTTCACTCGCGTACCTGCAACGCTACGCGTTGTCTTGCAGACGTACGCCGCGTTCAACTTGCGGCCTTACCTAGGCTCAAATCTGAAAACTTGGAAAATCTTCGGCTGTATCCGGTGCTCTTACCGCCCTACGTCATCCTGAACCCGCGCCCGTCTGTCATCCTGAACTTGTTTCAGGATCTCGTTGTTTCGCAACAACGAAAGCGGTGGAGATTCCGTATCAAGTCCGGAATGACAAATCATTTATTACGTCATCCCCGAGTGTTTCTATCGGGGATCTCCTCCTCTTTCGTCTTTATCTGCGGTGGGGATCCTGAGCAACAGCCCCTCAGGATGACACGTTATTTTATCCCGCGGGAAGGACACTCTATTTAAAGGAATGTTCACGAGGACAATAAAATCCCCCGGGTGTTACCCCAGGGGTTTTACTACAACGTTTTTAACAAGTCCCTAATATCTTACATTTGGGGATATTACCACTTCCGCCACCGGTTCCGCCACCGGGAGAGATGATGAACTCATCTCAGGGGGTAAGGACAATACCGCCCCCTCCTTTCATTTTACAGGAACAGGTAGTCGTATCATAGCCATAAGCACATTCAGGTTGAGGCAAAGGACATATGTTTCCTCCGCCGCCACTGCCCGGATTTGCCTTATCGGTAGGGTCCACTTTGTTGGAACCTATCGTTGCTTCGGCCACACTATACCCGGCCGTTTTAGCCATCGTACAGAATCCATCAGGACCCGAACAAGTCTTGTGGATGGCTCCGGTTGTTTCCACTTCCAACGTAAGGGTTCCCTGGTTGCCCGCCTGTCCGTACATACCGCTTTGGCGCACCGCCTTCATGGTGGCGCCGGTCCCGTCTCCCTTTACGGTATAGGCATACGTGCCGCCTGTGGGTTCCGGAACGATCATGTCTCCCTCAGCAATCGAACCCGCTCCGGTAAAGCCGTCGGCAAACGTACTGTGCTGTAAGTAATAGATACTTTGGGCAGTAGCTAAATCGCCCAAAGTTTGGACTGCTTCAGCCATACGTGCGCGCTCCACCGCTTTTTGATATTGTGGCAACGCAATCGAAGCCAAAATACCAATAATGAGTACTACGACTAATAACTCAATTAACGTGAAACCTTTATTCATAAGATAACCTCCTTACGGTAAGTTATGGAAGGTGCAAACCCTCCACTATAAGTATACGCGTTTTTGCCAAAAATTCAAGGCCTTTTTTAAAATTAGGCCTTGACGTTTTGGAGGGAACTGTTTCTGGATACATAAAAAACCCCGGAGATTAGCCCGGGGTTTTTAGAACGTTTAAGCGCACTACGGTTTCTTGGCCTTCTCTACAAACATATCATCGTTTATGATGAAGGGCGCTTCCTCAACGTTTGCATTTTCCGCTTCTCCTTGCTCTATGGGGACCTTGATTATTTGTTGACAGTTTGCCTCATCAATACATTTCTTATTGGTGTCCCCCGGGTTGAGGACAACCTTGTCTTCATCATTACTTACCATGACTTCTTTATCGGATGAAGTTCCTGATTTCTCCTCTCCCTGACCTTCCCCTATCAGATCTTCCTCTGGCGGCATATCGTCTCCAGGCACTTCTTGAAGATCATCAACGACATATCCGGCAAATTCAGCCATAGGACAGAATCCCTCCGGGCCTTGACAGAACTTATACAAAGCTTGGGTGGGCCTGATAGCTATGCCGAGTACGCCGTTTTCAAATACCCCTGACGTTCGTTCAGACAATAGCCGCACGAAGTCATCACTGACTTGATCAAAAGAGAACTCATAAGCGCCTGCTTCGGGTAAGGCAAGCTGGATATCCCCTTCGTTGAGTTCGTCAATGTCCTCTGCATATCTACCATGTTGCGTGTAGTATACTTGTTGCGCAGAAGCCAGATCTCCTAGCCTCTGCACAGCTTCAGCCATGCGGGAGCGTTCAACTGCTTTTTGGTATTGCGGCAACGCAATCG
>JAZOAE010000010.1:0-94330 GCA_045595305.1 Elusimicrobiaceae bacterium | reverse complement strand
TACCACCAGTCGTTCGAGCCCAGGTAAGGTTTTTCGCGTAGCGTCGAATTAAACCACATACTCCACCTCTTGTGCGGGTCCCCGTCAATTCCTTTGAGTTTTAACCTTGCGGCCGTACTCCCCAGGCGGATAACTTAATGCGTTAGCGTCGGCACGGAAGGGGTCGATACCTCCCACACCTAGTTATCATCGTTTACGGCTAGGACTACCGGGGTATCTAATCCCGTTTGCTCCCCTAGCTTTCGCACTTGAGCGTCAGTAAAGGCCCAGAAATCCGCTTTCGCCACCGGTGTTCCTCCTAATATCTACGCATTTCACTGCTACACTAGGAATTCCGATTTCCTCTGCCTCACTCAAGAACGCCAGTTTCTGTTGCAGTTTCTGAGTTGAGCCCAGAGATTACACAACAGACTTAACATTCCGCCTACGCGCGCTTTACGCCTAGTAATTCCGAGTAACGCTTGCCACCTACGTCTTACCGCGGCTGCTGGCACGTAGTTAGCCGTGGCTTATTCGTGAGGTACCGTCATTTTTTTCTTCCCTCACAAAAGGAGTTTACAATCCGAGAACCTTCGTCCTCCACGCATCGTTGCTGGATCAGGCTTGCGCCCATTGTCCAAAATTCCCCACTGCTGCCTCCCGTAGGAGTAGGGCCCGTGTCTCAGTGCCCTTGTGGCCGGTCGCCCTTTCAGGCCGGCTATCCGTCGTAGCCTTGGTAGTCCGTTACACTGCCAACTAGCTGATAGAATATAAGACCATCCCCAAGCGATAAATCTTTGATAATTAAGTGATGCCACTCGATTATGTTATGGGGTATTAGCAATCCTTTCGGACTGTTATTCCCCACTCGGAGGTAGGTTCCTTATACATTACTCACCCGTCTGCCACTAAACTTAATCTATAGCAAGCTACAAATTAAGTCCCGTTCGACTTGCATGTGTTATGCACGATGCCAGCGTTAACTCTGAGCCAGGATCAAACTCTCCATTAAAATTATTTATCTTTAAACTCAGGGAGCTTAAAGACAAACAATCGTTAACAGTGAGCTGTTGACTTGTGACTCTTACTTGTTTGAATTAACTTGGTGTCTTATTTTTAAAGTATAAGACTTAACTTATGAGCATTTGAACTGTTTTGCCTTACGGCGCTGTCATTTCAAATCGCCCATTCGCACATTGCTGTCAAATTTTCACAGAGCGAAATTTCCTCTTTGCTTTTTTCTGCTTTGAAAAAAGCAAGGAAATTTATCTTTTCTTCTTCGTAGCACTCATTTGCTACAAAGATATTATAGCAAATCTTTCTAACTTTGTCAAGCGTTTTTTGGAATTTCCAAACAGAGGCTTGTTGTTACTACATTAATATTAAAGCATTTATTTCAAAGTTTGTCAAGTCTTTCTTGCAAATCTTTCCAGTCCGCTTTACAACTGCATCAGTGTCAGCCTATTTATACTGCTTGATTGTTCAAGCCAGTCACGGCGCTTGGGCCAAAGGGTTAGGTCAACTTTATTTATGAATGTTCCAGTCTGTAAAACTAACTTGACCTGCTGGCCTCAGCCCATCGTTTGTACCTTTATATATAATAGGTGATGTTTCGGTGCGGGAAAGTTTTCTGTTTACGAACTAGAACTTAAAGAAGTTTGTTGCTTTTTAAAGATCAATTCCAACTATGTATATAGTTTAGCAAAAAAGGGGCAGAAAAGTCAAGGCCCATTTTCTTTTCTTTTTGAAAATGAAAAGGGTTCTTGAAAACTTCTGTCGGAAACAAATCCGTTTTTGTTTCCTTATATAATTAGTATAGCAGTTTTTGAAATTTTTGTCAACACTTATTTTCCCCGTCGGAAAAATTTAGTTATTTGACATTTTTTCAAGGACCTTTGCAAAAATTTGCGCGGCCACTTACTGCGCACTAACTATGTATTTATTATAGCAAAAAAAGAAGGCCTGCGCATAATTTTCGCAAACCTTCTTATTTTTTGTACCCGTTTTATGTGTTTTATCACATCCTGTGTGATAAATCTGTTTCGTGGGTCACTTAGCCAAGTCTATCCAATACTGTGCCGACGGCCTCCCAGAATAAGGGGCGCTCCAAGCAGCCGCAAACCATTGCCCGGCATTTGCGTTGTTAACAGCGCCGGTTTTAGCGGGCTTTTTTTGGGCAGGTTTTTTAGGAGCCGGTTTAGCATTCTTCGCAGTTTGCTTGGATGTTGTCTTGGCTTGTTTTTGAGTGCTCTGAGTTTGCGCGTGTTCCGCTTCGCGAATTACTTTTTTCTCAATATTAGATCTAGCAGATTGTTTTTTCTGATTTGTCTTGGCACTGGCAGACGGCTTAGCTGGTTGATGTTTAGACCAGTAACCACCCAAACAGGCATCCGTACCACGGACTTCTACTCCAGGTGATTGTGCGTGAACTGCAACCGCGGCAAATACCACAGCAGCAATTGTAATTACTATCTTTTTCATGTTTCATTTTCTCCTTAGTTTATTATCAAAACAAAAACCTCGCATTTTTTAATGCGAGGTTTATTACTACACAAATTTATATTTTATTTTTTACCTGTCACACTCGCAAACAGAGTCTCCCTTTTTCCACATAATCGGAAATAGGGTCATAATAATAATGGATAGACAATGTTTATGCGTGTTACAGTTTTGCATACGTTTAGTATAGCACAAATATATTTTTTGTGTCAATAATTTTTTTATTACAAAATAATACCGCCTCCCAAAACAACGTCTTCTTGGTAAAGTACGGCACTTTGTCCGGCGGTGATAGACATTTGCGGCGTTTCGAACGTGGCTGTAAAACTTCCATCCTTGTTTACTTGCACTTGTGCTTTTGCCGGTACATGTAAATTGCGAATTTTAATTTCACAATTAAATTTTTCGGCAGGGGGTTCGCCCGCAATCCAACTTACATTGTCCGCGCGCAACGTGTTTGAATATAATGCACTTTTAGGACCAATAATTACCTGATTTTTGTCGGCATCAATTTTAACTACATACATCGGTTCCGCAAATCCACTCAGCCCCAGACCTTTACGTTTACCGATGGTATAATTCCAAATGCCGTTATGTTTGCCAATCACTTTACCGTCAATAGTCACCATATCTCCAGGTTTATTAGGAAAATTAAGCAAGTCATTATAATCACCGCAATAAAAATCCATGCTATCTTCTTTATCGGCCACAACTAACCCGGCCTGGCGGGCTTTTTCGCGGATTTCAGGTTTTGTTTTCCCGCCGAGCGGAAACAAAACATGCGCTAATTGCTGTTGTGTCAAACGATGCAGAAAATAACTTTGATCGCGCGATAAATCGAGCGCTTTTTTAAGTAGGTACTTCCCTGTTGTTTCATCTTTCTCTACGCGCGCGTAGTGCCCGGTAGCAAATTTATCAAATTTAATTCCCTGTCTTGCCGCTGCGGAGGGAAGAACCCCGAACTTAATCAAACTGTTACACAGCACACACGGATTAGGTGTGCGTCCGCAAGAATATTCCAGCCGGAAATTATCCAGTACCGTATGCTTATATTCTTCGCGGCAATCTACGGTTAAAAAATCAATTTGCAATTTTTTAACAATCGCTTCAATTTCCGATAAATCTTCTTTTTCAGGCGCTAAACACGCATTTTTTTGGTGCCCGTCTTTGGGAACAGGCAGGGAAGGATCCCAAATGAGCATCGTCGCTCCAATTACATGGTATCCTTGTTCTTTTAAAATAACAGCTGTAGCGGCGGAATCAACCCCACCACTTAGGCCGACTAACACGGTCTCTTTTTCCATCAAAACCTCACTATATATAAGTTGTACTTAAGGTTGAAAGCCAAAAGGACACATCTATTGTAGTATTTTTGGAAAGTGTTTAAAACAAGTGGACAGGAATCTACTTGTCGTTTTCAATGAGACGACGGAAAGTTTCATCCGTTACCGTACTTTGTGTTGTATGGAACGTCGGGTTTGTCCCCGGATCGCCGGCCTGCATAGAATCTTTCATACTGGATTGGTCGGTCGAAATGTCCGTATATAATTTACGAATAGAGGGATAAATCTTTTTAAAGGCTGCCACAATGCGCGGATCAAACGATTGCCCCGATTGAGCTAAAATATATTCATAGGCTTCTTCTGTTTTCCACGCTTGTTTGTAAACACGAAACTGGCACAGGGCATCAAACACATCTGCTACGGTAACAATACGTGCTTCCAACGGGATTTCTTCCCCTTTAAGGCCGTGGGGATACCCTTTACCGTTCCATTTTTCGTGGTGATACAAACTCATTTTGTGTGCAATTTTAAGGACCTTGGAGTGCGCTCCTTCCAAAATTCGTCCGCCATAAATGGTATGCGATTTCATGATTTCAAATTCTTCCGGAGTCAACTTGCCAGGCTTTAATAAAATTGTATCCGCCAACGCCACTTTACCAATATCGTGCAAAGGGCTCGCGTTTTTAATCAGTTCGGAATCTTTTGTTCCCATACCTAGCGCACGCGCTAATAAATAAGAAATAATGCTGATGTTTTTCAGATGTGCGCGCGTGTCCTGCTGATCGCGATATTCGGCCGTTACAGCTAGACGGTAAATTGTTTCCAACTGCGCCACGTGTACATCTTGATACAATTTGGCAATTTCAATAGAACTTCCGGCTAACGTTGCCAACAACGTCAAAAGGCCCTCATCGTTTTTATCAAAAGGCGTACCGTCAGATTTATTAGCTACTTGAAAAACCCCCAGCACTTTGCCGGAATTATTTTTAAGCGGTACGGCAAGCATGGTATGCGTGCGGAAATCAGTCACCATATCCACATCCATAGAAAAACGCGGATCTTCGTAGGCATTTGGGAAATTGAGAACTTCACCCGTGCGCGCAACAATGGAGACTGCATTGTTCCCGTTAAGAGGCAGCCGAATTTCAGTGTGTTCTAAACCGCGGCCATGGGCAATTTTTGACCACAACTCATTTTTTTCGATGTCTTTTAAATAGATGGTGCAGCGCCCCACATCCAGCATGGTAGAAATCTGCTGAGCGATAATATCTAACAATTTGTCCAAACGGATTTCACCGGACGTACGAGTTCCGAACTCGACAAGAAGCTTTAGTTTTTGCTCAGCTGTTAATCTGTTGTTCTGCGGAAATTTTTGCATAACTATCGCCCAGTTCTACTATATGTCGCGCTTGCGCCACTGGATAAAACTTGCGTACATAGAATGCCAATTCCAGGGCGGTAAGCCCGCTCAATACAAACACAGTTTGTATTTGATGAGCGGCAATCATTCGTACCGCTGATACCGAGTAAGCCGGTGCACTAGTGTGTACTACAAAACCACACCCTAATGGTGGTACAGTTTCATCTTTATACCCACACTGTACAAAATTTTTCTCAAAAAGTGTACTCAATATTTGCCGGGCTTTTTGCTGGGGTAAAGTCTCTTGTGAAAAAACCGCCCCGGAATATAATTTTACTGGCATTGGAAAAGAAGATTCTTTTGTTAATTCAGAAGGAAACAGATCCGTTACATAACGCACGCATGCAGCAAAATCCCTTGCTTTTTGTTCGAAGGTTGGAAAGCCCACAAATAATTCAGCAGACCGTACTAAAAAATTATACACATCTATACTGTCCGTTAATATGGGGAGTGTTCCGCCTTTTATATTTGCATGCCGCGTGATAATAGCACGCAGCAATTTGCGTGCACGACGCAAGTCCCCATATACATATTCAAACAAGCCACTGGAAGTATTTTGCCATACGGTTACGTTATGCTTTTGAGCAGCCAATTGATATGTTTTTTTAAACAAAGCAGGCATAAAAAACTCGGCTTCAAGCGAGGGCAGATAAATTAACGTAGGGTCTTCAACAGATGTCCCCACAGATACTTTAACAGCCGAGGGGAAAATCTCCAGCGCATGTTTAAGCCATGTAAAACCCGGGACATATGAAATAAGTTTCAACCCCCCGGTGCGACGCAAGAAAAATCCGCTTTTTACAATACAAGTAAATAACTGGGGAGTCGTTTGCCTGAAACGCAACAGATAAACCAACGTGCGCGGCAAAAGCGAAATCCCCAATCGGCGACGCAGCTCTAGCATATGCTGCGGTGTAGGAATTTGGCCGGGACAATGCTGTACACAATGCCCGCACAACGTACAGGAAGCAAGAACTTTCTGTAATAATTTATGCTCTCGTTTTGCTTTTAGTTTCCCAGTGAGTAGTTGACGTAAAATTTGATTTCGTCCGCGCGCAGAGAAGGGTTCTTGCTGTAGTTGCCGGTAGGAAGGACATGCATTAGCACACACTCCGCATCTATTACAATAACAAACAGAATCATACACGTTGCGTGCACCAAACGGAGTCTGTAATGTGCTTAGATGCGCTTGGGAAGCGTTAGCCATGCGTATTCTCCTCTGTGTTATTTAGAATCAAATGCGCCGGATCAAAGGTATTGCGCAATTGTTCCCAAACAACATTCGTATTTCCAACCTTAAACGTTTTCGGCTTCAAAAGCGGCATCGGCTGCGCAAATATTTTAAATGTAAGTTGCGTAACAAGCCCCAGCGTTCCTTGTGCTCCGGCCAGCAACCGCGTTAGGTGATAGCCGGCAGCGTTTTTCATGAATTTACCGCCATAACGAATGTACGAGCCGTCGGGTAAGAGCGCCTCTATACCCAGCACATGTGCATAAAACTCCGGGAACATCCCCGAGCAAAAAGCTCCGCCCAGCGTCCCTTTTGTGGCGGGTAATACTCCATAAACCGCCGCTTTATTAAGTGCCTCTGCCAAAATTTTCAATGTCACCCCCGTTTGCACAGTAGCAGTATAGTTCACGGTATCAATATCAATAATTTCCTGTAAGGTCTCTGACGAAAGCAGGGTCTTATAGTTACTTTTTAAGTGCGTGTTCTGACCACATATAACAAACGGGGTTTTATTTTTACAATAGGAAAAAAGCTTCTCTTGTAAAATCTGTACGCCGGGTAATAATGGTTCGGGCATCCGTGCTTTCTCTGCAAATTTATAGGGTAAAATTTTGAGCGGATTAGCTAAATTTTCTGGATCTAATGCTTGTTTAATACGTGCCATAGCCATTAGGGTAGGGCCATCGTATTGATAAGCCATTAGAGCACGCTTTTCCACGCCAATTCCATGTTCGCCAGACAAGGTCCCTTGTTCTTCTACGCACACTTTTAAAATCTCATGCAAAACACGTGCGGCTTGGGCGGTTTGCAATTTGTTGCGTTCGTCAAATAATACGTGCGGATGAAAATTGCCATCTCCCGCATGGAAAAGAAGCCCTGCTTTCACATTATTTTTCTGTAAGATTTTTTGTACCCGCATTAACGCTTGAGGCAATCTGCTGCGCGGCACCGTACCGTCACCCACTATCACGTTTGGAGATAACCGCGCCATGGAAGCAAATGCACTTTGCCGACCTAACCATAAAGCGTGACGTTCTTGTTGCGTTTTGGCAGAGAGAACTTTTACAACATGATGCTTTTTGCAAATTTCTTCCACATTTTTTGTTTCTTTTTTAATTTGGGCGGGCGAGCCTTCCAATTCCAAAATCAGCAATGCTTCCGCCGAAGGATACCCTGCGTGAGAAAACTCCTCTACATTTTGTAGAGTTAATTTGTCCATGGCTTCTACGCAGCGCGGAATAATTCCATGCGCGGTAATATCAGTAACGGCCTCCACCGCGTCTTGTAAAGAAGAAAACGTAAGTAAAAAAGTTTGTATATGTTCACAGCACGGCAAAATCCGCAATTTCAATTTGGTGAGTACCCCCAAGGTTCCTTCACTACCACATAAAAGGCCCATTAAATCGGGTCCCGTATCTGCACGCGAGATAGAAATTTTTTCTCCACGGGAAAGCACAAAATCTGCTGCTACTATATGATCGAGCGTCCCTCCATATTTTAAACAGCGTGCTCCGCTGGCATTTTGAGCCACGTTACCCCCCAGCGTACAGACACGTTGACTAGCGGGATCCGGCGCATAAAAATAACCCAAAGGCGCTAATTTTTCCTGCAGATCTGCCGTTATAACGCCTGGTTCTACGGTAGCAATTTGGTTTTGTGTATCAATTTCTAAAATATGATTTAGGGCTGTTAAATTCAAAATCATTCCGCCTTTAAGGGCCACACAACTTCCGGCATGATTGGTGGCACTTGCGCGAACTACGAAGGGGATATTATAATCATGTAATATGCGTAAGACAGGGGCTATTTGCTCGCAATGTGTAATAAGCAATACGCCATCCGGCCGCGTACGTGAAACAGAACAATCGTATGCATACAGAGAAACAGACAGCTCATCCGTCAATATACCGGCGGAACCCACGATTTTTTCCAATTGTTTTTTGGCCGCGAATGTCAGTTTCATAAGTAGTTTGCTATACTATTATTATAATAATTGTAACGGATTTTTAGTATGAAATCGATACGCAAATTAATTACTGTAGGCGATGTACACGGCCAGTTTGAAGGGTTGGTGAAAATTTTGCGCCACGCAGGATTAATCAATGCGGGACATCATTGGTGCGGAGGGCAAAATCGCTTAATCCAAATTGGTGATATCCTGGATAGGGGACCATTTTCTCTTAAAGTAGATAACTTGCTTGATAATTTGCAAGCAGAAGCCGAGGTGGCAGGCGGGGAAGTAATTCGGATCATTGGAAACCATGAATTGGAATTGATCATGGAAAACTATTTAATTTCTGAATTTCAACGAGAACAAGCCGTACAAATACGTGAAAAATTAATTGGCCAAGTCCTCGCCGGCGATTTACGCGCAGCTTATGCTTATAAGGGGTTTTTATTTACACATGCCGGCGTCACTCAAAAACTTTTCCGCATTTTTAGTCTACAACTTGAAGATCCCAATGCGTCCAATTTGTCTCTTTTAATTAATTTGATTTTCAAAGAATCAATCAAACATTCTTTCTTTAAACATCCCATTTTCAACATAAGTATCAGTCGGAAAGGACCCGATCGGTTCGGCGGGATCTTTTGGGAAGATCTGGAAGATTTAGTCAATTCTTATCCGCAAGGAAGCCCCGTCTGGCAAGTGTTTGGCCACACTCCCGTGGAAACAATGGTCATAGATCGCGTGATGAATATGATCGCACTGGATGTAGGCATGCACCGCAAATTGCAGTATCTAGAAATTACAGAACAAGGCGTTCCTAAGATTGTTAGTTTATAGCCCTGTTATTTCGCCAAAACATCTTTAATAATCTTCTCAGCTTGACGGTCCATCTCTGCGCGGTCCGCTGGATCATGATCATCCATCCCCGATAAATGTAACGCCCCGTGCGTCACATACATCAGCATTTCTTGTAAAATGGTGTGATTAAATCTTTTGGCGTTCTTACGAGCTACCGGATAACATACAAAAATGTCACCAAAACCCCACGCTTCGCCGGGGAGAGAGACAGGGGGGCGTTGGTTATTAAATGAGATAACATCTGTTACGTAATGATGCCCTAGATATTGTTTGTTTATCCGCAAAATTTCGCGCTCCCCTACAAAGATTACATTTACTTCTATGTTTTGTTTAGCGAAACGCTTAAGCCCCTTTTGCAACGCTTTTTTAAAGAGACCGGTTCGACGTAAATAGGCAGGAATATCCGTCTTATAAAAAATGTAAGCTAACATTAAAATTTATTTTTACCGCGCGGAATGACAATAATTCCTGACGGGTCAATATAATATTTTTGCGAATCTTTTTCTAAATCCAACCCAATTGTTTGTTTGGCAGCAATGGTATTAAAGCGGTCCATAACCACTTTTTTAAGTTTACAGCCTGACTTAATTTCGCAATTATCCATAATCACGCAGCTGTCCAGTTCAGCTCCTTCACCAATAACAACACTATCGCTGATTACGCAATTTTTAATTTTAGCTTTGGGGCTGATGACGCACCCATCTCCAACGAGTGAATTACTCACGCTGCCACCTATAAACTTAGTGGGCGGAACACGATTAAGCGTCGTACTAATCGGCCAGGCAGGATTGTTTAAATCCAACTTTGGTTTGGGGCCTAACAGGTCCATATTTGTTTGCCAAAAAGACTCAATGGTTCCTACGTCACGCCAATATCCCTGTTCTTCATAAGATTTAGCCCCGGGTAATTTTTGGCTTTGAAAGTTATATGCATACGTGCGGTAGTCTGTTAAAATTTTAGGCAAAATATGTTTACCAAAATCCAAAGCGGGGGTATCCGCAAACCGTTTTTGCAAAATCTGCAGGAGCGTATCCGTATTAAAAATATAATTGCCCATAGAAGCATAGGCGTGCTTTGGATCGCCTGGAATACAAGCAGGATGTGCTGGTTTTTCGTTAAATTCGGTAATGCGTCCGTCCGCGTTCGTGCCCAATACGCCAAAGGCCGTGGCTGCTTGTATGGGAACGGTGTTTGCCGCCACAGTTACATCTGCTTTATGAGCAACATGAAAATCAATCATCTGCCGCACGTCCATACGGTAAATATGGTCTGCTCCAAAAATAGCTACCACATCCGGGGCAAAATCTTTAACCAGATTGATGTTTTGTCGAACACAATCCGCTGTACCACGGTACCAAATTTCTCCCAAACGCATTTGGGGAGGAACACACGTTAAAAAGTGATCCGATACAATTCCTTCCGTACGCCACGTGGTACGTAAGTATTCAATTAAACTTTGGGATAAATACTGCACTAAAACATAGGAAGAAAAAATACCGGAATTGACGAAGTTAGACAATACAAAGTCTACAATGCGATATTTCCCGCCAAACGGCACCGACGGTTTAGAACGGTCTTTGGTAAGCGGGTAAAGACGTTCCCCTTTTCCGCCCGCCATAATCATCCCTAATACTCTCATCGTTTTTCTCCCTGTTCGTTTTAATTATGCAGCGCCCAAAGGCAATTGTTTGTTAAGGGCTTCAAATGCTTCCCAGGCCCATGGCATTTTTTCCTGAACCATTTTAGCAATCACATCGGCATACACGCGGATCTCATACTGTGCGTGTTTATCGGTACGCAAACACAAAAAGTTAAATAGACTGCGCGCATTCACGCTCCAGTAAAATTGCGTATATTGGCACACAGGAAGCACCCCGCGAGCCATTTCGCGCGCGACGCCTGCCTCCAATAATTTATGATACGCAGCGTAAGAAGCCTCAATGCTATCTTCATAAATTTTATGAAGCGCGGTCTGATCCAAACTGGCGCTATCAACGGACCCTTGTTTATTTTTAGTATCTTGTCCGCGGAAAGAAGCAGGGATGTAAAATTCATCTTTCACTTCGGTATAGCGGGCGCTGACTTCGTTGTAAGATCCCCAGCGATGGCGCATCCATTGACGTGCTACATAGATTGGGCAACAAATATGGAACTGAAAATAACAGTGTTCAAACGGCGTATGATGTGCATGTTCCATCAAATATTTAATTAGCCGTTTATCTTGTTCCGGCCCCTTGGAAACAGCTCCAAACGATACGCGTGCTGCCTGTACGGCGCGATCGTCTCCGCCCATAAAATCAATCAAGCGTACAAAACCTTTATCTAATACATCAATTTTCTCTGTCGATTGTGCCACAGTATTTCTCCTAAATTTATTTTAAAATTTCCACAACGGTACTCGTTCCATCCGAAAGTACTTCCGCCGTTAAAATAGCTTTATCCGTACAGGCGGTGTCATACAAAACACCGTCAAGTTCCACGGTATCCGTTACCTGAAATCTTCCTTTTTCATAATCTAAAAAGTGCACTTTACCGCTTTGATATTGGCCAAACGTTTCGGACAGGAGCCCAAACTTTGTTCCGTTTTCCACCGCAGCCACAGTTGCTTTACCCGGCTGTCCAAATACTTGAATGGACGGATAAAACTTCAAAATTTCTTGTTTGTACTGCAACCGCAATGGAGAAGAACCAAACAAATCTTTACTTTCTGAGCGCTTTCCGTTATCCAGTATTATACGCAGCACGCCGTTGGAAGCTGTAAAAATTAAGTTATTTTCTTTGGCATTCTCAATCGGGAAATAATTTAATCCTTCCAGCCAGTTACGCCGCGTTTTAAACTTAGCACCGCTGGCTACAAATTTCCCTTTTTCAAACACAATTTCGCGCGCATCACCCGGGGTTGCATCCACGATAAAAGGCCGTTGGCCCCATACTTTTTTGTCAGCACCGCATCCCAGTTCTTTCACGAAATAAGGCAATGTGGCTGTGTTTGTGAGTGTACCGTTCTTATTTTCGAGCACAAGCGTTTGAATGGTCTGTCGTCCTTCTATATATACTGCTACAAAAATTTGAGCCAAGCCTTCTTTGACCGGAGCCGCCGAAACAGCAATTCCTTTTTTATCTGCGGGTAACGTGTACACAATTTCTTGCTTTAAACTTTCTTTTTCGCCGCGGGAGAGCACCCATACTTGATTATTATCACCCAACGTAACAATGTTTTGAGCCCCCGGCGCAGTTACATCGGCTTGTGTTATACTAATTACTGTTTGTTCAATAGGTTGATAAACCGTTTTAGGACGGGTAGATTTCGGGGTTTCTTCTTCCCTAACAGCGGCAGGAAGAACCGGTTTAATTTCTTCGAATACAGCCTGCTGGCCAACTTTGACATCTTTGGCGTCTTTTAATTCACCAATGGCATACATGGGCTGTACTTCGGTAATGGTACCTACGTCAGAGTATTTGTATATCTCTCCCAAGTTTTTCCCTTTGGAATTTATAAGCGTTTCGGAAGATAAAATTATTTTAAATGTACTTCCTTTGGTGGGAGCGGTTTTTTCCTCGGATGTATCTAAATAAATTTTCTTCCCGTCTATTTTCACAACACTCATCTGCGCAAACGCGCCGAGCGAAAAACAACAAACAAAAACAGCGGCACTAAGCCAAGCAATCGGTTTTTTCATATAATAATGGTATATCATTTTTTGACGGAGAAAAACAATGAATAATTTTGCTGATTTAATAGAAACCTTTGCGATTTTACGCGGGCCAAACGGCTGCCCGTGGGATAAAAAACAGACACACGAGAGCTTAATCAAAAACTTGCGTGAAGAGAGCGAAGAGCTCGTGGCCGCTATCGAGAAAAAAGATCCCGAGAATATGAAGGAAGAATTAGGGGATGTATTATTACAGGTACTGCTGCACGCGCAAATTGCCAAAGAAGAAGGGCTTTTTACCATTGACGACGTTATCCAAGCGCTTTATGACAAACTCCACTACCGGCACCCGCACGTATTTGGTGATGCAAAAGCCAAAAGCCCCGAAGAAGCCCTGGCCGTATGGAAAGAAATGAAACGCAAAAGCCGAGAAAAATAGGCCGGACAAAGGCACAGCCTTGAAAAAAGTCATTTTAGGCAGCAAAATAAACCCCCGCGTACCAATTCGGGGGTTTAGCTCATTCGTGTCATTCTCATGACTCCATGTTCCTATTTCCTAGGGGTGGAACCTCTCCGGGTCTTCACGCAATCGGCAAATACACCGTATCCGCACAACTGCAACCAAGGAGTAAGCCCGTGTCCCAAGTACTTAAGTTACTACTAGTATAAGACTTTTTTGAAAAATTTCAAGACCCAATTTTAAAAATTTTTTTCTCCGTCGAAAGGCCCTAGATTTTGGGGCCTATTTTGGGCTTTTTGGCCTGTTTTTGGGGGGAATATTATGTTAACTTTTGGAGTTTATGGGCCAACCATTTATCAAAAAAACGGTTGCTCAGCAGCAGCGCAGGGGTAAGCAGCATCGTGCCATAAATAACCCAACGGGAAATTTTAATACGTTTGTTGGGGTTTAATAAATCCGGACTTACCGCTAATTTATAAAATGTATCTGCCGTCCATAAAACAGGCCATGCCACGGCGGCACGCGTACGCCATGCCGTCTTAGGAAGCGCCCGAAAATAGGCAAATGCGTGTTGCAAGTTTTCTTTTCCCCACCGGATCCAATATCGTTTAATGGGAGAAAAGTCGGCCTCGCGTTCCGCCTGTAACAAACTGGCGGCAGACATATTATATTGCTCCAATTGTTCCATGGGAAAATAGCACCGCCCAAAATGCAAATCTTTGGGTAAATCACGCAGCACGTTTACAATTTGCAACGCATCCCCGATGCGCTGGCCTAGCGCATAAAAATCTTTTTCCGGCATCTTTATCTTATACGTATGATAAATAAGCTGACTCCAAAACAGCCCCGGCTTTCCGCCCATCAAACGACAGTAATTTGTTAAATCGGCTATGGTTTTAAGCGCCACGGGAGCTGCCTCTTTTTTGTTGGGAAAGCTGGTCAAATCAATGCACATCCCGTCGCAAACAGCCTGCACTACATCATAAATAAATGGTTTTTGAGCCGCCGGAATTTGATTAAGTGCTGCCAAACAATCGGACAAATGCGCGATTAATTTTTCCTCGTAGGGGTTTTCGCTGGTACCCGCCAAATCTTGCACAAGTTCAGCTTGCCGCATATGATCTTGCTTGCGCACGATACTTGGGAAGTGCTGTATCCAATCCAACCGCTTTTCGATGGGCAATAAATCCGTATCGGCAATAGTATCTGCGTAGCGGCACAACAAATAGGCCAGTCCAAACGCAGGGCGCATGGAACGCGGAAGCATTTTTACGCTTAAATACAAACTGCGCGACGTGTGTTTGAGCAGCGTGTTCAAATCCATATCTATACTATAGCATTTTAGACCGCTCGCTGGGATTTAGCACCTTATCACGCAGAGCGCCAAATTTGCTAAAATATGAGTATCAACTTGATATGTCCACAACTATGAAAGAAGATTATTATCAAATTTTGGGAATTGAACGCACCGCTACAGAAGTGGAAATTAAGTCCGCTTTTCGTAAGCAGGCCATGAAATATCACCCCGACCGAAATCCCGGCGATAAAAATGCCGAGGAACAATTTAAAAAAGTAAACGAAGCATTCTCCGTCTTGTCCGACCCGCAAAAGAAACAAATGTATGATCAATATGGGCACGAAGGCGTCAACGGCGCCGGCGGGTTTGGCGGCTTTAATGCCAATGGGTTTGGTGATATTAACGATATTTTCGGCTCTGTGTTTGGCGATATTTTTGGCGGCGGGTTTGGCGGCCGCTCGCGTGGACCGCGCGTTACTCGCGGCGAAGATTTAAAATTAGATGTAACGATGACATTGGAAGAAGCGTTTAGCGGCAAAGAAGTCCCCGTGGATTATACCCGGTTAGATAACTGCCAAGTCTGTGACGGCTCTGGTGCCGCGCCCGGCTCGCAACGCAAAACGTGCCGTTCCTGTAACGGTTCGGGCCAAGTTACCTATTCGCAAGGATTTTTTAGCATGCGCCAAGTCTGCCCCGATTGCGGCGGCAAAGGCACTGTAGTCGAAAAACCGTGCAGCGAATGCCGCGGCAGCGGACATAAACGTGTCAAAGAACACATTACCGTTAAAGTGCCCAGCGGCGTACGCAGCGGAGTTACTTTGCGCGTTTCCAACGGCGGAGATATCGGGCAAAACGGCGGCGGGTTTGGCGACTTATACGTGGAAGTGCACGTCAAAGAACATAAAATTTTCCGCAGAGACGGGGATAATTTAGTCATTGACGCCCCCATTACCTATCCGCAGGCCGTACTGGGCGGCACGATTAAAGTACCCACCATTGAAGGCAAAGAAATTGAAGTGAATATCCCCAAAGGTACCCAATTTGGCGAAGTGCTAAAAGTGCAAGGCAACGGTATGCCGCGCCTGGGGAAAAAAGGATTTGGCGATCTTCTCATCAACGTCAAAATCGAAGTTCTCAAAAAACCTACCGCCAAGCAAAAGGAACTTTTGGAAGCCTTGGCCCAAGAAACCGGCGGCAAAAAAAGCTTTTTTAAGGACCTCTTCAAATAGCTCTCTTGCGAAACACGCCCCAACTTGCTATAATATATGTACTAATTAGGGCTTACCCCACGCGCGCTGAAAGGCGGGTGAGGGGGTTTGTCCCGCTAATTAGAGTAAACTTATGTACGCAATTATTGAAACTGGTGGAAAACAGTACTGGGTAAAACCCGGTCAAGATCTGCAGGTTGAAAAGCTTGACGCGAAAGCCGGCGACACCGTAGAACTTAAAGTTCTCTGGGCCGGTAACGAAGAAAGTACCTCAGCAGATACCAAAGCTGCCACGGCAGCCAAGGTCACCGCTCAAGTGGTCAAACATTTGAGAGGTCAAAAAGTGATTGTCTATAAACGCCGCCCCAAAAAAGGGTACGAAAGAACCCAGGGCCATAGACAAAACTTAACGCAAATTAAAATCACGGATATTGCGTTATAAATTGGGAGATAAACAATGGCACATACAAAAGCTCAAGGTTCTTCCTCTAACGGAAGAGACAGCCACGGCCAACGTTTAGGTATTAAACGTTACGGCTCCCAGTTTGTAAACGCTGGGGAAATCATCGTACGCCAACGCGGTACTAAATTCCTTCCCGGAACCAACGTATCCCGCGCCAGCGACGACAGCCTCTTTGCCCGCGTAAGCGGCATCGTCACCTTTGAATGGGTGTACAGAGGCAAACAACAAATTTCCGTGTACCCCAAAGTTGCGGAAAAAAGTGCGCCTGCCAAAAAAGCCGCAGCCCCCAAAGCTGCTGCCAAACCGGCTGTAAAAGCCGAGAAAAAGGCGCCCGCTAAAAAAGTAGCCGCCCAGAAACCGGCTGCCAAAAAAGCGGACAAATAAACATTTGGCACCTTAAAGCGGCGGGATTTAATTCCTGCCGCTTTTTTGTTACACTATGAAAAAAGATACGTTGCACGTAACACAAGACGAGTGGAGTTATACTACTACCAAAACTTCCGCCCGCAAAAAAGTAAAAAGAGCCCGCGCCAAAGCCAAACGGCAACTGTCCAAAAAGTTATTGGCGCAGAGTACAGATGCGTAGCAGCGCGAGGATTTTTGAGTTATGCAATCAGGCAGTTTTTTAGACCGTGTTAAAATTTACGTGACCGCCGGCAAAGGCGGAGACGGATGTTTGTCGTTTCGGCGCGAAAAATTCATTGAATTTGGCGGCCCCAACGGCGGTTGCGGCGGACGCGGCGGCGACGTTATTTTAAAAGCCGAGCCCAATTTAACTACGCTCTTAGAACTGGCCTATCATCCCCACATAGATGCTCCCAACGGCGAAAAGGGAGGCTCGTACAACAAAACCGGACGCGCCGGCGAAAACCGCTATGTATACGTTCCCTGCGGCACGATCGTGCGCACGTTAGAAGGTGAATTTTTAGTGGATATGACTAAGCCTGGGCAAGAATTCGTCGTCGCCAAAGGCGGCGCGGGCGGACGCGGTAACCAATCTTTCAAAACCCAACAAAACACAGCCCCGCACATTGCCGAAAACGGGCTGCCCGGCGAAGAAGTGACGCTTATTTTAGAACTTAAAATTTTGGCAGACTTAGGGCTTGTCGGCTTCCCCAATGCAGGAAAAAGCACCTTTTTGAGCCGCATTTCCGCGGCCCGCCCGCGCATTGCCGATTACGCGTTTACGACGTTAAACCCCAACTTGGGTATCACGCTGCACCAAGGAGTAAGTTTTGCCACGGCCGATATTCCCGGTATTATTGAAGGTGCCAGCGAAGGCAAAGGATTAGGGATTCAATTTTTAAAACACATTGAGCGCACGCGCGTACTTTTGCACTTAGTGGATCCGGAAGGATTTGACGGACTTTCCGCCGAACAAAGCGTAAAAGTTATTGAAAAAGAACTTAAAAACTTTAACAAAAAACTCTACGAAAAGCCGCGCATTATTGCCGTAAACAAAGCCGATTTACCCGACGCAGAAAAAGCGTACAAAACACTTTCTAAAAAATTCAAAAAACATAAAGTAATGCTCATTTCCGCTGCTACGGGCCAGGGTGTCAAAGAAGTATTGGACGAAGTAGTCAAAATTTTATCGGCCACCCCGGTGGAACAAATTGCGGTGGAAGAAGAAAAGCCTGTGGTGCATAAAGTAGAGCCGATTTTCACGATTACACGCGACGAAGATAATGTGATTCACATCACGGGGAAAAAAGTAGAAGAATTTATCGCCATGACCAATTTCACACAACCCGAAGCGGTCACGCGCTTGAAAGGAATTTTCAAAAAAATCGGCCTGGAAAAGGCTCTACTTAAACAAGGGGTGCAAGACGGAGACTTGTTAGTTGTGGGCGGTAAAGAATTTGAGTGGAACGGCGACTTTGACGAGGAAGCCCCTCAAGCACCCGAACACGCCGGTTACAAACGACGCGAAACCAAGGCCGAGCGTTTAGCCAAGCGCAAGGCCCGCCGCGAAGGAAAAAAATAATTTTAAAAAACCTCCTTAAACGGAGGTTTTATTTTTTGGCAGCGTTTTGCTGCATGAGGGTTGTAACCCCGGCAAAATTTTGCTTGGTTTTTTTCACAAATGAAGGTCCCGCATCTTTGAAGTCTATCTTATCAAAATCGCTCCCCATCGTCGTTTTCATAAACGCCAAAATTGATCCGTTGAACACAGGAAACATAAACCACTCGTTTTTGGAAACTTTTTTGCCGTTCTTATACCAGTTTTCGCCAACGTTAGAAGAGATAATCCCCACAAGCTCACCGGTATTGCTCATCACGCCCGACCCACTCATCCCTTTGCGGATTCCAAAATTGGTCGTGTACGCATAGCCCAAACTTTTGACGTAATACACGGGGCTGGTTGCTTTTTTTACATTACGTATTCCGTCGAAAATAGAAATTACCGAAAGATGCCGGTCAATTTCGTAATCGCGCGAAACGGAAAAATCCACGAGGGGTGGAAGCACAGGATTTAATGCTCTGTTATATTTTGCTTTGGCACGTGGATTTTTACTCAGCCACGCCAAAAACTCGTTAGCTGATATCCCTGTATTATTACCATTTTTTAATGTAGCCCGACGATAATAAATTTTTGGAGCGTGCCGCACGTCCAATTTAATAAGCGCAAAATCATCTTTTACCATCTTGTTGGGATTATACCCCGGATGCACAAAAACAGTGAGATGCTTCGCCTCGTGTGTTCCTTGAGCAAGCACTGAGACGGGGGTATCCATTAAATCCATGCGGATTTTACACTCTTTTTGACACATTTCTTTTACACAATGGGCCGCCGTAGCAAACCAACGCGAAGTAATGCGCGTAGCCTGGCATTTCATTTGTTGGGTGGAACCAGAACTCACAAAGTATTCATACGTATGGTAAAAATCTTCCGTCTTCGTGTGTTTATCTTCATCGGTAACGGTTAAAACGCTCACTTCCGCACCCAAGGGAAGCGCACCAAAACAAAGAAAGAATAAAAATAATTTTTTTAACATAATTTATTTAATCTCGTCGGACTATATTGTAACAAGAATGAGTGCGAAAGGCAAATAAATCCATCAAAAAGCCCGCCTTATACAGGCGGGCTTTTCTGCAAAAGAGATTTGTTATTTGTTACTTACAAATACTCCGGGCCCCATGGTAGAGCTTACAGAAATGCTCTGCACATACACCCCTTTAGAGGTGCTGGGTTTCACGCGGAGGATAGTTTCTAACACTGCTTTTGCGTTTTCAGCCAATTTGGCAGCATCAAAAGATGCTTTACCAATGATGGCGTGTACGATACCGTAAGAATCGGCTTTGAACTCAATACGACCAGCTTTGAGGGCTTTGATCGTATTGGCCAAGTCAAAGGTTACGGTGCCGGATTTCGGGTTAGGCATTAAACCGCGCGGACCCAAGATTTTAGCAGCTTTAGCTAAATCTTTCATGGTATCCGGCGTGGCAACGAGCACGTCAAAGTCAATTTTGCCTTTAAGTACTTCGTCTACAATGTCTTCACAGCCGACTTTATCAGCTCCGGCTTTTTGTGCATCTTGCGCATGTTCACCTTTGGCGATGACAGCGATGCGTTTGGTCTTACCTGTACCGTGCGGCAAGGCTACCGTAGAGCGAACTTGTTGATCTGCTTTTTTGGTATCAATGCCGAGTTTCACGTGCAGTTCCACCGTTTCATCAAATTTGGCCTTTGCATTATCTTTTACGATTTTGAGGCCTTCTTCTACGGTGTAGACTTTATTTTTATCGTACGCTTTAGCAGCGGCTTCTAGTCTTTTTCCCATCTAAATACTCCTTAGGTTCAAGCGGGCTTGCGCCCTCCCTCAGTTTAAATTATTTAACTACGTCTACGCCCATGCTGCGGCAGGTACCTTTGACCATTTCCGCGGCTTGTTTAATATCTTTCGTGTTCAAATCGGGCAATTTTTGAGCCGCGATTTTCTCACATTGGGCTTGCGTAATCTTGCCGACTTTATCTTTGTGCGGAGCACCAGAACCTTTTGCAAGTTTGAGCTCTTTGATAATCAGCGTGGCCATAGGCGGCATCTTGGTAATAAAGGTGAAAGAGCGGTCTTCAAACACAGTAATGATGACCGGGATCTTAATCCCTTTTTCCATTTTAGCGGTCTTGGCGTTGAATTGTTTGCAAAATTCCATAATATTGACACCGTGCTGACCTAAAGCCGGGCCCACAGGCGGGGCCGGGTTGGCAGCGCCGGCAGGAATTTGCAATTTAATGTATCCTTTTATTTTTTTCTCTTTTGCCATTTTTTTGTTACTCCATCTTTTTACTGCTTACGCGGTAAAATCTAGTTCTTTTCTACTTGGAGGAAGTCTACTTCTACGGGCGTGGCACGGTCAAATACCGTTACCATCACTTTGAGTTTGTTCTTTTGTTCGTTGACTTCTTCTACTACCCCAATAAAGTGTTTAAACGGACCCTCGGTAATGCGTACGCTTTCGCCGCGTTTAAATTCAACCAAATATTTCGGTTTGCCGCCGGGGTTATTAATGCGGTCTAAAATTTCGGTAATATCCTCTTCGGGCAGCGGTACAGGGGTATTGCCGCCTAAAAACCCGGTCACCCCCGTAATATTGCGGATGAACCAATAGGCCTCGCTGGTCATTTTCATTTCCACAAGCACATAGCCGGGGAAGAATTTACGCTGGTGGCGGATTTCTTTATTCTGTTTTACTTCGCGGACTTCTTCGGTAGGAACGAGTGCCTGGAAGATGCGGTCCCCAAACTGATGGGTTTCCACGTCCAGTAAGATTTTCTTTCTTACTTTTTCTTCGTGTCCAGTCTGCGTATGTACAACGTACCAAGCGGTAGCGATTTCTTCGCTCATTAGTTTCCTCCTACCACTTTGCCTAAAATTTGGGTAAGGCCAAAGTCAATAAGGCCCACATAGGCAGACACCAAGGCTACCACAATCCCTACTAAAATAGTGGATTGGATAACCTCTTGACGGGAAAGCCACGTGGTTTTTTTGAGTTCCGCCACAGAATCCTTTATAAACTGGATTGCTTTATTCATAGAATGGTATCCTTGGTATAATCTGGCAGGAGCGGAAGGACTCGAACCTTCAGTCCCGGTTTTGGAGACCGGTGGTTTACCAGTTAACCGACGCTCCCCCGAAAATTTTACGAGGCTTTGCCTTCTTTATGTACGGTTTGTTTACCGCACGCTTTGCAGAACTTGTTTAGTTCTAACTTATATTCTTTCTTTTTGCCGCGCACTTTATAGTAGTTCTTGTTTTTGCATTCGGTGCAAATCAGCGCGATCGTCATTCTTTCAGTTGCCATCTGTTAATTCCTTCTACAACGGATTTTTGCAGTCTGTTCACCTCCGCGAGGGCGGGAAAACTCCCGCCCCGCGGTAGAGAACTAAACATACAATGAGTTATTACTCAATAATTTTGGTTACTACACCAGCGCCTACGGTGTGGCCGCCTTCGCGGATAGCGAAGCGCAACCCTTCTTCCATAGCTACTGGGGTAATCAATTTTACTTCGATTTCGGCGTTGTCACCGGGCATAATCATGTCTTGATCGAAAGACAATTCACCGGTTACGTCCGTGGTGCGCAAGTAAAATTGCGGTTTGTAACCCTTAGCGAGCGGGGTATGGCGTCCGCCTTCTTCTTTCTTCAAAATGTATACTTGACCTTTGAAGTGTTTGTGAGGGGTTACGGTTTTAGGAGCAGCCAATACTTGGCCGCGTTCTACTTGGTTCTTATCGATACCGCGTAACAAGATACCTACGTTATCGCCGGCGATACCTTCATCCAAGAGTTTGCGGAACATTTCGATACCGGTGGCTACCGTGTTCATGGTGTCGCGGAAACCGATGATTTCCAAGTTGTCACCCACGTGCACCTTACCGCGTTCAATACGACCGGTGGCTACCGTACCACGACCGGTAATAGAGAATACGTCTTCCACGGCCATGAGGAACGGTTTATCGGTTTCGCGTTTGGGTTCAGGGATCCAGGAATCCAACGCGTCCATCAAGCGGTGAATGCTGGGTTCGCCCAATTCGCTTTGGTCGCCTTCAATGGCTTTCAAAGCAGAACCGCGCACGATCGGGGTGTTATCGCGATCAAATTCATATTTGCCCAGTAAGTCGCGGATTTCTTCTTCAACGAGGTCCAACATATCTTTGTCGTCGACCAAGTCTACTTTGTTCAAGAATACCACGAGTTTCGGTACGTTTACCTGTTTGGCCAAAAGCACGTGTTCGCGGGTTTGAGGCATAGCGCCGTCAACAGCGGATACCACTAGAATGGCACCGTCCATTTGAGCAGCACCGGTGATCATGTTTTTAATATAATCAGCGTGGCCGGGGCAGTCAATGTGTGCATAGTGGCGTTTGTCAGATTCGTATTCTACGTGAGATACGGCTACCGTTACGATTTTGGAAGCATCACGTACTACGCCGCCTTTGGCAATATCGGTATAAGCCATGGCTTTGGCTTTACCTTCTTTAGCTAATACTTTGGTAATAGCGGTGGTGAGCGTGGTCTTACCGTGGTCTACGTGACCAATGGTACCGACGTTCACGTGCGGTTTGCTGCGAGAAAATTTCTCTTTAGCCATTTGTTCAGTTCTCCTTAATTATTTCTTTTAATTTAAAAGCTGGGAGTGGGAATCGAACCCACGACCTTCTCCTTACCATGGAGATGCTCTACCTACTGAGCTACCCCAGCAATTTATTACTTCAAATCGCTTTAGCTGGGAGTGGGAATCGAACCCACGACCTTTTCCTTACCATGGAAATGCTCTACCTACTGAGCTACCCCAGCAACTCAAATTATCAGCGGGCGAAGGGAATCGAACCCTCGTCACAAGCTTGGAAGGCTAGTGTTCTACCATTGAACCACGCCCGCAAACTACTACCTTAACATTATATCAAATTTAGGGTGCTTTCAAAACCTCTTTTACTCGCTAGCACCGATAAAAACGACCCCCGCAGGGGTCATCTATATTTTTATTATAACAAATTGTTTAGTTGGATGCAACAACGAAATAGTCCTTTTTGCAAAGACAAAAAAAAGCGGGAGGCCGATTCCCCTACAAGAGGCATACCCTTAAAACGGGTCTCAGTGGCTCTCCCTTACCTATAGTATAAGCATATTTTGTAATTTGTCAAGGCCCAATTTCAAAAATATTTTTTTGTCGTCGCAAAATTGCTTGCAGGACCTATTTTTGCTATAATGTTTTTACAATTTGTGATGTTTTGATGGTGCGGTGGCCAAGTGGTAAGGCGAGAGTCTGCAAAACTCTTATTCGTGGGTTCGATTCCCACCCGCACCTTTCTTTTTACTTTTTGCGCCGGCAAAAAGTAGCAAAAAACTCGTTGCCTCACTTACAAAAGTCACTTTTTAGCGGGAAATTTTATAACTCGCTTTGCTCAAACAATAAAATTTCTTTCCCGTCTAAAAAGGCCTTTTGACGGCACGTGATGGCAACTATCACAACTTTTAATTTTGCATTTTCCCGTTATTTTGGTACCACGGGCTGGGGCCGCGAGCGGCGAGAGTCAACGAGCCGACTTGTGGCCGATCCCACCCGTAAGGGCAATTATAAAGAAATCAGCCCTGCACGTGAGTACAGGGCCGATAGGGTGCTACAGAGGCACACCCATGAAGAAACTAGCACTTTGGTCGATTAGAAATAAAACCGAGCTGCCAATGCTCCACCAAAACCGGAACGATTAGACAAAACATCCCCGTCTTTTTTGATTTTAGCGGCAATGTTATATCTCACGTCTAATCCTAAAGCAAACAATTCCGTAAACCGGTATTCTGCACCTAATGTTATATGCGGAAATACTTTGGTTTTTGAATAGCTTTCATTAGAAAAACCGGTTTCTTCGATCTCTATTTCGCTGCGCATAATTGTTATCCCAGCTCCTGCCAACCAAGAGAAGTTTTTAACTCCGTTATCACGTTTATAGTAAACAGTAATCGGAAATGCATGGGTGCTTTCCGTCGCTTTGAGATTGTCTCCGGGATATTTAAGTTCCAATTTGTTTTTACCGTACATATCCCATCCGGCTTTAAGCCCCAATTTATTGGCTTCGTCACCTAGAGCTCTTTCATACATTACTTCCAATCCCAAAAAACCTGCATTTCTCTTGAGCTCTTTCCCGGTCCAACCGTTATCAAATGCCTCATCATACGCATCTTTGAGTGCTTTGGGATTGTTTTGACCAATACCCAAATGAACGCCCAGCCCAAAACTATCCATGCGGGGACCGGATGCTTGTTCACGTCCACCAAACAAGCTTCCATTGCCCGGTTTTGGCATATATGAATTTTGTGCGGTAGCAGCCACAGACAATAGTGCTACCATCAATACACCTACTATCCATTTATTTTTCATTTGTTTATCCTTTATTTTACCGAGCCTCTATAACAAAAACGGCTGTTATAAGGGGCTAACTCAACTAACCCACAAATAACAGCCGTGGCTTGCTATCATCCTTAGATGATAGCAAACACTCAGCGCAAAACAACGGGCTCATGACTTCCCATCGTTTTGCGCCTAAAACAGCTGTTTTTGGTGTTGAGTTATGCCGTTAGTTTCCTAACAGCTTGCTGTGCTTTGCACAGTTCCAAAAACAGATCTAAATTTGTTTAATCCTACTTTTCTACTATAGTAAATTTTTATTTAAATGGAAACACTTTTCTGCGTATACGCTAAAAAGTTATAATATTTTCAGTCCTAGGAGAGGATATGGCACATAATGAAGTTCTATATAATATGCTGGATGAAAACGAAGAAATTTTGTGGGCCGGCAAACCTAATCTAAAATGTTTTATTTTGGAATCTATTTTTAACCCATTACTACCGTTCGCCATCGTATGGGCATTGTTTGACGGATTTTTTATCAGCATGCTTTTCCACAAAGGGACTCAGGCAACGCAAACTCCTGTTTTGCCCATTGTATTTATCGGGTTTTTCGCTCTACACTTAATGCCAGTATGGATTTACTTGGGGGGAGTATTGTTTTCTATCTTAAGACATAAACATACGGAATTTATCGTTACAAATAAAGGCGTGTATGCATCTGGAGGAATTTTTACATGCACGTATGAACATAAATCATTTGCAGAGCTTTCGCAGGTAACTATTAACCGGGGGATGATTGACCAACTCTTAGGGGTAGGAGATGTGTGTTTCGCCACTCAACAAAATGATACTGATGTGCCTACACGCAGAAGGGGCACATCCTTGGGAATTGCTATTTGTGACATTCCAAACTATCAAGAAGTTTATGCCTTGATAAGAGAACAATTAAAACAACAACACTAAAAACCAAATAAAGAATACACCCGCTAGCCCAAACAGGGCAATTACCGGGATAAAACCAAACAACCAGCCGCCTAAAGCTTCCCCGGCACCTACATCCCAAGCATGCTTCAAACCTTTTACCAGGTATACCAGTTGCAGAATAAATACAAATAGTAACGCAAACGGTGCCAGAAATTTTAAATGCAAGGCCGGAAACGTCGCTGAAATGAGCACAAAAGCTACCAGTAAAATCTTGAAAAATCCGGCCGAGCCGATGAGTACAAAAAGTTGGGCAGCGGACACTTTTACTCGTCGAAGATCCAAGAACAATCCGCACAAAGCCGCGATGAAATATCCGGCAGTTAATTCCGCCAAAAACATAACAAACAATTTGAAAAACAGCGTTGCTATACCCAACTGGTCCCCTACATTAAAAAACAGTACCCAGCTAAGTGCTGCCACGAAATAGCCCAAACAGGCTTGTCGAAACGAACGACGCGCCAGGAGCCGTTGAATACCGGCGGCAGGGTCTTTCATATAGGTAAAATAAGTTTGTAATAAATGTGTCATTAGTGCACCCACAAATACGCAACGCTCGGCGTGGCAAGCGACTCAAGCTGCTTCACTAAAGAAGCGCTTTCCACGGAAGATCCAAACGAGAAGATAAAATCCCGCAAATTATCTGATTTAGAACTGATAATTTTAGGGTCTTTAATCCCGGCCAATTCTCCGGCCAGTTGCAAGGCTTCCTCCTCGCCGCCCAGTTTATCAATAAATCCCAAATTGTAGGCACGCTGACCGGTGAACACACGTCCGTCGGTATATTCAGTTAAATTGGCCTCTGTCACATTCGGACGGCCGGCTTTTACCGCGGCAAAAAATTGCGTGTATGTATCATCTACCATATCCTGCAAAAGGGCTTTCTCGGCGTCAGTCATCGGGCGGTACATGGACCCTATATCTTTGTATTTTCCCGATGTAATCGGCACCATTTTCACACCGATTTTTTGAAAGAGCCCTTCCACGTTGCTAGTTTGCATAATTACACCGACAGACCCGGTAATCGTGCCGGGTTCGGCCACGATTTTATCGGCCGCCATAGCAATATAAAAGCCGCCGCTTGCCGCTACATCGCGGAAAAGAGCTACTACTTTTTTACCGTTCTTTTTGGCCTTTAAAATTTCGCTGTAAATATTTTGTACGGATGCCACCGTCCCGCCGGGAGAATTAATATCCAGCACAATGGATTTTACTTCTTTATCTTCGCCAGCCTCATGGATTTTTTTGGCAATTGCGCCAGCCCCTTGCGGGCGCGAAAACGGAGAAGAAGAATTATCCGTAGCAATTACGCCGCGTACTTTGATCCAAGCCACGCTGGGCTTGCCTTCTTTAGAGGATAATGAGGAGGCCAACGCAGAGGAAAGGGATGCTTCATTTTCTGAAACTTTTTCGCATTTCATTCCCGGTTTTACGGTTAAATAAATTCCGCACACTGATGAAATTAAAAATAACACGAGTAAGCATCCGTGCCAAAAACTGGGGCCAATGGCTGCTTTGCGCGAATCTGTGACAGGCGTAGCGTCCGTTGACGAGACTAAATTTTGCATATTATTATTTTGTTCTTCCATAAAATTCCTCTAAAAATAAGTTACTTTATTATAGCAATTAAATTGTACAATATGAAAAACTGGAGGAACTATGCTAACAGGTATTTTTACTGCGTTACCTACCCCTTTTTCAAAGGATGGCTCTTTGGATACAGCCCATCTTATTAAACTGGTACAGGCACAACTTGAAGCAGGCGTACACGGCGTGGTGCTTTTGGGAACTACGGCCGAGACCCCGACTCTTACCGATAAAGAAAAGAAACAAATTTTGGATACTTGTGTCCCTCTTTTGAAAGGGAAAGTGCAAATTATCATTGGTGCCGGCACAAATGATACCGTTTCCACAGTAGCCAACGTAAAAGAAATCTCCCGCTATAAACCCGATGCCGCTTTGGTGGTTACTCCTTATTACAACAAACCAAACCCGGCGGGGTTGATTGCGCATTATAAAGCAGCCGCCAAAGTGGGCATTCCTTTGGTAATGTACCATATTCCCGGCAGAACAGGGCTAAAAGTACCCGCTCCCGTGCTGGCTGATTTACTTACGCAAGTTCCGCAACTGGTGGGTATTAAAGAGTGTGACTATGACATGAGCCAGGTTACTGACACTGCCGTAAAATATTCCCGCAAGTTAAGTTATTTTTGCGGAAATGACGAGCTGCTGCCGCAATTTTTGTCGATCGGCGCGTGCGGTGCCGTTAGCGCGGCGGCCAGTGTTTTAGCTCCCGGTTTTGTAAAAATTTATAATCTTTTTAATGCGGGCAAAACACACGAAGCGTTTGCCTTGTTTACTCAAATCTACCCGCTCATTAAAGCGTGTTATTTCGAAACCAATCCAACGTGTATTAAATACATGCTTTCTAAGCTCGGGTTTGGTACACAAGCGGTGCGGGCTCCTTTGGGAGAAATCTCCAAAGAAAACAAAGCTAAAATCGATGAATTGCTTGCACAGACGAATAAGGAATTTTTAATTTAATATGACAACAGTCGGCATTGTTGGAATTAACGGTATGGTTGGGCAACAGATGTTAGCTCAACTGCAAAAAATCAAAACACCTTTTGAATTAAAAACATTCGGGCGGCAGGATGAAATTCCCGCGTTAGATGTTGCCGTATTATGCACGGATAATCCTGTCAGCGCACAACTCGTGCCTGCGCTTAAAAACCGTGTGAAATTTATGGTGGATATGTCCTCCGAGTTTCGCATGAGCGAGGGCGTGCCGCTGGTCATCCCGGAGATTAATCCCCAAGCCATTACCGAAAGTTCGCAGGTAATTGCCAGCCCCAATTGCACGACGACAGGCCTTGTGATGAGCTTGGCCCCGCTACGTGATTTTTATCACATCACCGAAGCATTTTTCTGTTCGTACCAAGCGATTAGCGGCGGCGGGAAAAAACTGTTGGACGATTTCCATACGCCCGGCTCTTTGTATGAAAAAAATTGTGTACCGCTTATTGGTTCTATTCAACCCAATGGTCATACTAGCGAAGAACTAAAAGGCCTTTATGAAACACGCAAAATTATGGATTGGCCGCACATCAAAGTATATTGTCACACGGTGCGCGTGGGCGTAGAAAATTCTCACTCGCTGGGCGTAACCATTAAGGCACAAGAAAATTTTGATTTGGAACAAGTCAAAAAGTTGTGGAATAATTTCCCTAATTTAGTGTATAGTGAAAAAGTCATTACGCCCAAAGAGGCAAGCGGCAAGGAAGAAACTTTTATCTGCCGCTTACGCGCCGACGTGGAAGACCCGAAAATTATTCACTATTTTGTCACATTTGATAATTTACTCAAAGGCGCCGCGATGAACGGGCGGCAAATTGTGGAAGAATTACTCAAGAGGTTTTTCAAATGAAAAAATTAAAAACAGTGCGTGTATTATTAAACGGCGCCAACGGGAAAATGGGCCAAGCTATCGCGCGGCTTATTCAAGAAAATCCGCAGAAAAATTTAGTGGTATCTGCTAAGCGGGAAGCCGGGCAAACAGAGGTAAAAGAACCGTTTGATATCGTCGTAGATTTTTCTACACCGCAAGGCGCGCAAGAGGCGTTTCTCTTAGCCAAAAAATATAAAAAACCGTTTTTAACCGGCACAACAAATTTACCGGAACCGTTTTTGTTTAAGTTACAATCGGAAGAAAAAATCCCCGTGTTTTTTGCCCCGAATGTGAGTTTAAGTGTGTATTTTTTCACCGAACTAATCAAACAAGCGTGCAAAATGTATAAGGGATACGAAAAAGCTTTGCACGAAATTCACCACGTGCACAAAAAAGATGCCCCCAGCGGTACGGCCAAGCGCATCGCGGCGGAGATGGATCTTCCCGTTGGCCAAGTAACGTACGAACGAATCGGCGAAACTGTTGGCACGCATAGTGCTACATTATCTGGTGCGTTAGATGAAATTACGCTCACGCACAAAGCCACTAGCCGTGACCTATTTGCCGCGTCGGTGCTGGACATTGCCGCGTGGCTGGTCAACCGTGCGGGCGGATTTTACACGATGAGCGATTTTGCAAAATTTAAATTAAAGGAAAGAAAAAAATGAAAATTCACTTTATAGGTATTGGCGGCGTAGGGATGAGTGCCCTCGCGCAACTTCATGCGATGGGCGGTGACGAAGTAACCGGCTCAGACCGCTTAATCAGCAAAGGCTATACGGATATGGCCTTGTGGGATTATCTCAAAAAATTGAACATTAAGCTTTTCCCGCAGGACGGAAGCGGCATTGACGAAACGACCCAGCTTGTCATTTTATCTTCCGCCATTGAAGAAGATAACCCTGAGCTTATCAAAGCCAAGCAACTGGGCATTCCAACCATGCACCGCAGCGAACTTTTGGCCAAACACGTGGCCGAGCACCGCACGATCGCCGTATCGGGCACCAGCGGCAAAAGCACCACCACCGCAATGGTCTACGATATTTTGGCGTTTGCGGGGTTGAGTCCGTCTGTGATTACGGGTGCAGCCATCTTGTCCTTGCAAAAAGAACAAGGGGTTTTTGGTAACGTCTACAAAGGCAATAGCGACATTTTAGTCATTGAAGCCGACGAGAGCGACGGCTCTATCGTGAAATATCAACCGTATTTGGGGTTGTGCCTTAACTTGCAAAAGGATCATAAAGAAATTGATATTTTGCAAGGCTATTTTAAGCAGTTTATTTCGCACTGCAAAACCGCTATTGTTAACGCGGAAGAAGAAAATTTGCGTACGCTCGGCGCGGAAAAATCGTTCGGTCTTTCCCTGGGCAATGTACATCCCACGGATATTAAAGTGGACGGCTTCGGCTCGGACTTCACCATCCAAGGTCAATCCTTCCGTTTGCAAATTCCCGGCGTGCATAACGTAGCCAACGCCACCGCCGCTGTGGCCGCCGCACTTCACATGGGCGTAGATTTGCAAACCTGTGCCCAGGCACTTAGCAAATTTACCGGGATCGCCCGCCGCTTTGCCTCTATTGGCAGTTACAACAAAATTGAAGTAGTGGACGATTTTGCACACAACCCGCATAAACTAGCCGCCACGATTGCCGCGGCGCACTTGCGTGGAAAACGGGTGCTCGCGTTTTATCAGCCGCATGCGTTTGCGTCCATTAAACTTTTAACGCACGAATTTGTAGACAGTTTTGCCAAGAGCATTGGCGAAAACGATCACTTATGGCTGACCGAAGTGTATTATCCGGGCGGAACTATTCCCGACGGAATTACCTGCAAAAGCGTGTATGAAGGCCTTAAAAAACGCGGGGTAAACGTGTCTTACGAAGCGTGCCGCGAGCGCATTTTAGCGCAAATGGCCGCCGCTGCCCAACCGGGGGATATTCTGTTGGTCCTCGGCGCGCGAGACCCAACCTTAACAGACTTTGCCCGCAAATTGCTCGCCGGTCTGCGTGTAGCGCAAAGTTTATGCAACTGCTCTAAATGTATGCTGGGCAACTGCTGCATGGCTTTTGAGAAGAAATAAAAGAGAAAATGAAATTAAAAATAAACTCCTCCACCCAAGCAAAACCCTTTGCCGGGCAAATTGATTTTTTGCCAGATAATATCGTTTTGCATGCTGATACAGATATTGTTCTAACTTATTCGGATACTTGTCTAGAAATAATACTTTGGTTAGAAAATCATGTTTCTTTTCATAAACAAGAAATATCTTATCGCCCTTTTATTCAACGTTTTATTTTTAAATTCATTACACCTCAATTTACATACCAAGTGGAACATGCGGGCACTATACAACAATTTTTTGCTCTGTTGGAAGAGAAACATCCCTTCCAAAAAACAACCATTTCTTTTGAAAATCATACGTTGGATTTACCTCGAAAACAATTTGCCGAAAATATTGCTCATGCCATAGAAAAATACAATCAAAGCGGGATTGTTCCTAAGATTCGCAATATTTCCATTTCGCAAGCTACATTTCCAATCAAAGGAACTTTTTGGACGGAAACATTTTCCCCGACCTCAAAAGAAAATGACAAAACCGCTAAACCTGAAAAGCCAGAAACCCATCCTCTTTACAACATATTCGTAGGCTTTTGGGGAATTTTGATTGCAAGTGGACTTCTGTTTTATTTGCATGGCACACAGGAACCTCTTTCAGAGAATTGGTATATTTGGTTGATTTGCGTGGGCGCGGGATTTGGTGGATTATATGTATGTATATCAAATGCTGTAAAATTATATGCTTCCCCGCCAAAAAATTCAAATAAAAATATTGCCGATTAATTACAATTCTTAGGAGAAAAAATATGTTGAACTATCTTTTTCTTTTTTTCTTTATTTTTTTGCTTGGCATCAATATACTGACGGGAAAGCCCGTCCCCATCTTGGTTTTTTGGCTCTTATTGTTTTGGCTGGCGTTCTTGTTCTTTTCTTTCTTACAAAAAAAGCAGAAGGACATAGGCGTGTTGGAACAAGTCAAGAATTTTGCCGAGCAAGATAATATCGTTGAGTGGCACAAAGAGGCTTTTGTGCATAACGATTTTGACGCATTGCAACAGTTAGCCAAAGAATTTCACACCGGCGGAGCCATCGATCGTTGGAAAAACAACCCCGATATTAAACAAAAAATAGCACAAGGCGTAAAGAAATTGGCCGAGGTGGTGGAATCCGGCAACGCCCCGCGCGAGCCTGAACTAGAGGACTTTTGGTATATGGGGCTTATGTACGAGTTTGGTTTTGAATGCGAGCCCGACTTAAATAAAGCCCTGGAATATTTTGAAAAAGCCCTCACCACCAAAACTTGTTGGAGCCATTTAGGAGATGAAAATAAATCTTTGCGCATCAAAGTAGAAAAAGAATTACGGCAAATTAATTCATGGCTTTCCGATATGCAATTCAAAGGAAAATCTAATTAAGCTGTTTCATGGCCCGTTTCCTTTGTCATTCCCGTGGGTTGTAACCGGAAACCCCCTCCGCTTTTGTTGTTAAAACAAGGTGGAGATCCCGGATCAAGTCCGGGATGACACAGATGAGCGTGCTCTTAATTAAACTGATTCATGGCCCGTTCCAGGCCGTCTTGAAAATAACATTCTAGCGCACAGACCGCGCGCTCTAAGGCAGGTTCCAACAGTTTTTCTTCGCCCTGAGAGAATTTACCAAGCACAAAATTTACTAAATCAAATTTTTCGGGTTTAGGGCCAATACCACAGCGCAGCCGGGCAATTTGGTCTGTGCCCATTTGCTCAATAATGTTTTTCATCCCTTTTTGGCCGCCGGCAGAGCCGCTGCCGCGCAGACGCAACTTACCTACGTCCAAAGACACATCATCAAAGCACACAATCACGCGCTGCGGCGTAATTTTGTAAAACCGGGCCAGGCTGCTGACAGCCTGACCCGATAAATTCATATACGTGTGGGGTTTTAACAAAAACACCTCATGCCCCGCCACGGATACTTTGCTATATACTCCCAGCTTTTGCCAGGGTTTCCACTCGGCTCCCCATTTACGGGCGGCCGCATCCACTATGCGAAATCCCACATTGTGCCGCGTACGCTCGTATTCAGGGCCGGGATTACCCAAGCCAGCCAGGAGATATTGCATAAACTATTTCTTAGCGGCTTCCGTTCCTTTGGTAAGGTTTCCTTCTTCGTCTTTCTTACCTTTGGTGGAAGAGCTTTCCGGTTGAGCAGCGGCTGCATCCGCAGCAGCGGCAGGAGCCGGCGTATCATCTTTGGGAATAGCCAAGTGCACTACCGGGGCTTGTGCGTCGGTAATGAGTTCTACACCCTCGGGCAATTTGATGTCCCCGGCCACAATACCTTTGTTGATAGTCATGGGGGTGATATCTACCACAATTTCGTGCGGAATGGCACTTACCAAAGCGCGTACTTCAATTTCGCGCATAATGTGTTCCACAATAGCACCATATTGGGCGATATCGGCAGAGGTACCTTCCAAGCGGATCGGCACAACCACGTCCATTTTGTCTTTCATGCTTACGCGTTGAAAGTCAGCGTGGATCGGGCGGTCGGTTACAGCGTGGTATTGTACTTCTTTAACCAGCGCGAGTTCGGCTTTTCCGTTTAAGGTGATTTCTACTAACGTATTCTTACCGGCTTTAATGATTTTATCCAAATCTTTTACGCTTACGGTTACGCTAACAGGTTCTTTATGCCCGCCGTATACTACGGCCGGGATATTTTTTTCTGCTCTAATTTTGGATAGAGCTCCTTTGACGCCAATACCTTCACGGGTGGCGGCAGAGATAGTTACTTTTTCCATCTTGTATTTCCTCCAAGTATTTTAGAAATTACATAAACA
Organism: Elusimicrobiaceae bacterium; assembly: GCA_045595305.1. GTDB lineage: Bacteria > Elusimicrobiota > Elusimicrobia > Elusimicrobiales > Elusimicrobiaceae > Avelusimicrobium. Next base: position 60,367 of record JAZOAE010000010.1, on the reverse strand, counting down.
TACCACTAATGGATTGTCCATTGTGGTTGCGTTGAATCGCGTCTGCTAAAATGTGAGACACAGACAGCGTTTCTACTTTTGGCCCCAAGTCACGCATCGGCAAGGAATCGGTAATTACCAATTTCTTAATGCTGCTGGCATTAATTTTTTCTATGGCATTGCGTGATAAAAGGCCATGGGCACACGCGGCATACACTTCGCGCGCACCCTGCTCTTTAATTTTATTGGCTACGGTGGTAAGGGTTCCCGCCGTATCTACAATATCATCAAAAATGATGCAGATTTTGTCTTTCACGTCTCCGATGACGTTATAGACAACTGCTTCGTTCGGTTTTGGACGGCGTTTATCAATAATAACCAGCCCCGCGTCCATTTTGGCTGCAAACTTGCGGGCACGTTCTACGCCGCCTACATCCGGGGAAATAACTACCAGATCTTCACGTTTAAAATCTTTGAAATAATCCAAAAATACAGTCCGGGCACGCAAGTGATCTACGGGAATATCAAAGAACCCCTGGATTTGCCCAGCGTGTAAATCAATGGCCATTACACGGTCTGCACCAGCCTGGGTAATTAAATTACAAGCTAATTTAGCAGTAATCGGTACACGCGGGGAGGCCTTGCGGTCTGCGCGCGCATACCCAAAATAGGGGATAACGGCTGTAATTTTGCCCGCACTGGCACGTTTAAACGTGTCGATCATAATCAAAAGTTCCATCAAGTTTTCATTGACGGGCGGGCACGTAGGTTGAATGAGATAGCAGTCATGCGCGCGGACTGATTCCAACAGTTGCACGTCAATTTCTCCATCGGCAAAGCGTTCTACGCGCAATTTGCCAAGTTCCATATTTAAGTGTTCGCAAATTTTCTGAGATAAGGCCAAGTTGGCATTGCCGGAAAAAATGCGCAAGTCGCCGTTTACACTTTTAGTCATGTTCTTTTTTCACACCTTTGTTTTCTAAAACGACCTGACGCGAGCGGGCAATCGCCAAACCTTGAGCAGCTACCTCTTTGGTAATGGTTGACCCCGCGCCGATTTTTGCATATTCATGCACCGTTACCGGTGCCACAAAATTCACGTTAGACCCTACAAACACATGGTCTTCAATGACCGTAGTGTGTTTGTTTTTGCCGTCATAGTTACAAGTAATTGTTCCGGCGCCTACATTTACCCCGGCACCCATTTGCGTATCCCCAATGTAACTCAGGTGGTTTACTTTAGAACCTTCCCCGATGATAGCTTTCTTAATCTCTGAAAAATTACCCACCTTGGCACCTTTTTTTAATATTGACTTCGGGCGCAGGTGTGCATACGGGCCGAGCTGGCAATTCTCGGCCACTTCGGACTCTTCAATGTACGTGCCTAATTTAAGCGTAACATCGTTATGAATAATAGAATTGTTAATATAGACGCTGCTTTCGAGCGTACAATTCTGACCGATTTTTGTTTTTCCCAGCAAATAACAACCCGAGGCAATCACCGTGTCCGCGCCGATTTCTACCCCGGCATCAATATACGTATCTTGCGGATTAATAAGCGTTACGCCGTTATCCATATGATACTCGTTAATGCGCGCGCGCATAATTTGCGCCGCTTCGGCTAGCTGTGCGCGGCTATTTACACCTAATGCCTGCGTATAATCTTGCGTGGTAAATACCACGGCCGGATGGCCCGCTTGTTTAATAAGCGAAAGGGTATCTGTCAAATAGTATTCGTGTTTAGGGCCTTGCGGTTTTAATTGCGTGAGGGCTTTTTGAAGCGCGGCGCTATTAAACACATACATTCCGCTGTTAATTTCGCAGATTTTTTTCGTTTCCGCGTCTGCATCGGCATCTTCCACAATTTTTTCAAAATTGGTTTGATCATCACGCACAATACGCCCATAGCCGGCCGGATTGGGCACTTCAACAGCAAGCACCAGCGCCCCGGCTTTTGCTTCTTCAAATGCAGTTTGCATTTTTTGCAAGGTATCCGCTTGTAGCAAGGGCGTATCGCCGTTTAAAATCATCACATTATCGTGCTTTTGCAAGAAAGGCAAGGCGGCTTTGACGGCGGATCCGGAGCCGGATAAATCTTCCTGCACAAAAAATTCCACCGGAGAGGCAATACCCCAAGCGGAAAGGTTGTCTAAAACGGTTTGTTTGACTTGCTCGGCCCCATGCCCAATAACAACGCCGATGCCCGCAGGGTTTAAGGCCTGCGCAGCTTTTAAGATATGGGCTACGATCGGGTACCCGCACACCGCGTGGAGCGGTTTGGGGAGGGAAGATTTCATCCGCGTGCCTTTGCCGGCCGCGAGGATTAAAACGCTATTTTTGGCTACCATTTTGTTTAACTCTTGCCTAAAAATAAATTAAATTGATAGATATATTATACAAAACTTATCTTTTACCTGCAACTGCACTACATTTTTTTCTTTTTTACTTTCATGCGGGCAATGGCTTGCTTGATTTCCAATTCCGCCAGTTCAAAATCAATATCCGCGTCTTTATTGGATAAAGATTCTTTGAGTGCTTTAATACGTTGTCTTTCTTTCTCTTCGTCAATTTCTCCGGCCAGGGCAGCACTTTCGGCAAATACATTTACCTCATCGTGCAACACTTCGGCAAACCCGCCTAACGCGGCAAATTCTTCGTCTTTTCCGTCCACTTTATAACGCAACGATCCCATCCCCAGTTGCACCACGGTTTTTACGTGGCCGGGCAAAACCCCCATCTCCCCTAACAAAGCCGGTAAAATAACCATATCCACCGGCTTATCTTTGATGAGCTGTTTTTCGGGCGTAATCAAATTCAGCGTTAATTTCTTATCGGACATTATTCTCTATCCTTTACTTTTTCGTAAGCCGCCAATACATCCTCTATCCCGCCGCACATATAGAAGCACGACTCGGGGATGTGGTCATACTCGCCGGCTACAATGCCTTTAAAGGCCTTAATCGTATCGGCCAGTTTGACATATTTGCCGGGATGTCCGGTAAATTGTTCGGCCACCGAGAACGGTTGCGAGAGGAACTTTTGGATGCGGCGCGCGCGGGCGACTGTCTTTTTATCCTCGTCAGAAAGTTCGTCCATACCCAAAATGGCAATAATATCTTGCAAATCTTTGTACTTCTGGAGCACACGGCGTACACTCTGCGCCACCTCATAGTGTTCTTCACCCAAAATGCGCGGGTCCAAAATGCGCGACGTGGACGCTAACGGGTCTACCGCCGGATAAATACCTAAGCTGGCAATTTGGCGGTCCAACACGGAAGTAGAATCCAAGTGTGTAAATGTGGCAGCTACACCGGGGTCCGTTAAGTCGTCCGCGGGGACATAAACCGCTTGAATAGAGGTAATGGCCCCCTTTTTGGTAGAAGTGATACGTTCTTGCAAGGCGCCAATTTCCGTGTTAAGTGTGGGTTGATACCCTACCGCCGAAGGCATACGCCCTAAAAGTGCGGATACTTCGCTATTGGCTAACACAAAGCGGAAAATATTGTCCAAGAACAAAAGCACGTCTTGTCCTTTCACATCGCGGAAATATTCTGCCTGCGTAAGGGCGGTAAGCGCCACTTTTGCACGCGCGCCTGGCGGTTCGTTCATCTGTCCATACACAAGCACCGTTTTATCTAAAACAGTAGATCCGTCGGAAAGTTTGCTCTCGCTCATTTCGAGCATTAAATCGTTCCCTTCGCGGCTTCTTTCGCCGACGCCGCCAAAAACAGAGCTGCCGTGGTGCTCGCGGGCTACGTTGTTGATCAGCTCCATAATAAGTACCGTTTTGCCCACACCGGCTCCGCCGAAAAGCCCTACTTTACCCCCTTTCATATACGGGGCAATGAGGTCGATGACTTTAATACCGGTTTCAAAAATTTCGGGGGTTGGGTTTTGGTCTTCTAAACTGGGAGCTTGGCGGTGAATAGGCATCTGCATAGCCGCTTGAATATCGCCCTTATGGTCTTGTGGTTTCCCCAGCACATTTAATAAACGGCCCAAACACTTTTCACCTACCGGTACAGTAAGCGGCGCCCCTGTATCTATGGCCTTGGCACCGCGCTGCAAACCATCCGTGCTTTCCAGCGATACACAGCGCACAATTCCGTCGCCCATTTGCTGGGCTACTTCGGCCACAATTTTTTTGTTGCCGTCCATTTCAATTTCAATGGCATTTTCAATAGCCGGCAAGTGATCTTGAGCAAATTCAATATCTACCGCCGCCCCGATAATTTGAATAACTTTTCCCGTTTGCATAGTGTTTTCCTTTTAACTGTTAAGAGCTTCTGCCCCGTTGACAATATCCAAAATTTCGTTAGTGATACTGGCTTGGCGCACTTTGTTTAATTTTACACCCAATGCCGTCACCAATTCTCCTGCGTTTTTGCTGGCTGCATCCATCGCGTTCATGGTAGCTGCCAAATTAGCCGCTTGTGATTCTAATAATATCCGGTACAAATTCGCTTTTAATAACCGCGGCACCAAAAGTTTAAAAATTTCCAACATGCCGGGCTCAAATTCAAAATCACTTTCTTCTTTTTCCTGCGTGATTTGTTCAAAATCAAACGGCAGCCACTGTATCTGGCGAAGCGTTTGGCTGGCAAGCGACTTAAAATCATTATAAATAAGCGTAACCGAGGCCAATTTTTCTTCCAAGAATATTCTTAGTACGGCGTCTCCCAGTAAATCGGCGTGTGCGTAAGAAATTTTTGGAAAAACTCCTACGCTTTCATAAGCCATGTGCAAGTTTTTTAGTTTAAGACGATTTAAAAAATCACGTCCTTTTTTACCAATAGCAAAGATGAAAACTTCTTTGTCTTTGTGTTCGCGCAAAAAGGCCAATGTGCTGCGCAAAATAACCGCGTTAAACGAGCCTGTGAGTCCTTTGTCTCCGGTGATTACAATAAGACCTATTTTATGGGGATCTGCTGTTTTATTGATAAAAATCCGCCCGGCCCAACTTTCGCTTCCGTCTTCCGGCTGCGGCATAGACAAAATATCTTGCTTTAAATCATCTACCATGCACATCATTTTTTGTGCAAAAGGACGTGCATTTTGCATGGCTTCCTGCGCTTTGCGGATGCGCGCGTTGGAGATCATCTTCATAGTTTGCATGATCTGCTGGGTAGATTTAATGGCTTTGATATTTTGCCGTATGTCGCGCAGTGATTCCATTTATCTGTTTTCCGCTTTTAAAATTTTAACGTAGTCGGCAATGCCTGTTTCCAACGTATAGTCTGGCGTATAGCCTAATTTTTCCTTCGATTTAGTGATATCCGCTTGCGTTTTTACCTGGAAGAATGCCGCGTACGGATTATCAATGTATTCCGGTTCTAAGTTGGTGCCCATTTCTTTGTTTAGGCACGCAATCATGGCATTATAATCACGCGGCACACCGGTAGCGGCATTATACACGCCGGACTCTTTGCCGTTGTTCAGCGCGCACAAATTAATTTTGACAATATCTTTGACGTACACAAAATCACGTTGTTGTTCGCCAAATTTAAATACACGCGGACGTTTGCCTTCTTTCATCTGCAAATAAAGCTGGTAGACCATGCTGGCCATTTTACCTTTGTAATACTCACCCGGGCCATAGACATTGAAATAGCGCAACCCAATGACCGTCATATCATGGTTTTCTTCCACAAATTGACGCGCCACATTGTCCATAATTACTTTGGAAAACCCGTATACATTTTCCGGGTGAGTGGGCTGCGTCTCCACATTAGGCACGGGCCCGTTTCCATATGTGGCTGCCGAAGAAGCGTAAATTACTTTTTTGATACCGTTCTCAGCGGCAAAATGTAAAAGACGCTTGAAGGCTTCCACATTTTGTTCCATCATGGCGCGTTGATCCATTACCGTGGTGTCGGTAATGGCGCCCTCGTGGAAAATAGCATCAAAATAATCTTCCGGAAAATTATAAGTAAGCAAATCCGCGGCGACTACATCCCCTTTAAAACCAATGAGGTTTTTAAAGTTCCCGTTTTTGGTAAAATCATCGATGACGGTTACCTCGTGTCCTTGTGCTTCTAAGGTTTTGGCAATATTGCTACCGATAAAACCGGCCCCACCCGTTACGAGATATTTTTTTCTGTTTTTAGTGTCCATATTTTCTCCTTATGCCGGTTTAAAAACCGTTTTAAAAGCATCCAATGCATCTTTGATTTTTGTTTCTACTTCTTGCGTTAGTTCTGTAGCAGTGTTTAATGTGTCCAGCACTTCTTTCTTTTGCGCGCGCACATAAGAAAGCAGTTCTTTTTCGTAACGCAATACATCGTGCACTTCTAAATCATCCAAATATCCATGTGTTCCTGCATACAGCACCAATACTTCTTCCCCCACTTTCAAAGGGGCGTATTGGTTTTGCTTTAACAGTTCGGTCATGCGTTTGCCGCGGGCAATTTGCCGTTGAGATTCTTTATCAAGTTCCGAACCGAATTGCGCAAACCCGGCGAGTTCCTGATACTGTGATAAATCAATACGCAGTGTTCCGGCAATTTTGCGCACGGTTTTGCGCTGAGCACTACCTCCCACACGGGAAACAGAAAGCCCTACGTTAATAGCGGGTTTAATGCCGCTTAAAAACAAATTGCTTTCCAAATAAATTTGACCGTCCGTAATAGAAATTACGTTGGTGGGAATATAGGCAGACACGTCGTTGGCTTGTGTTTCAATAATCGGTAACGCCGTGAGCGACCCGCCGCCGTTCTCTTTGGAAAGTTTACACGCACGCTCAAGTAAACGGGAGTGCAAATAAAATACATCTCCGGGGTAAGCTTCGCGCCCTGGCGGACGACGCAACAACAAAGACATCTGGCGATAGGCCTGGGCGTGTTTAGACAGATCATCATACACGATGAGAACATCTTTGCCTTGCCACATAAAGTATTCTCCAATCGCACACCCGGCGTACGGCGCTATGTAGAGCATAGAGGCCGGATCTGATGCTGTAGCTGATACAACTACCGTATAATCCATCGCACCAAAATCGGTTAACGTTTTTACCACTTGCGCCACGGTACTTTGTTTTTGACCGACGGCTACATAAATACAAATACAGCGTTCGTTTTCGGGAATATTTTTCTGATTGATAATTGTATCGATGGCAATAGCGGTTTTTCCGGTTTGACGGTCGCCGATGATAAGCTCACGCTGTCCTTTGCCGATTGGAACCATGGCGTCAATAGCTTTAATACCTGTTTGCAACGGCTGCTTTACAGGTTGACGGTCAATGATACCCGGGGCCACAATATCAAGCGGCATGGTCTTATCTGCCGCAATAGCCCCTTTGCCGTCCAGCGGTTTGCCCAACGGATCCACCACACGCCCAATCACGCCTTTACTAACAGGAATACTAATAACTTCTCCCGTACGTTTAACCGTGTCTCCCTCATGCACCAAGGTATCTGCCCCCATTAATACACAGCCGACGTTATCATATTCCAGGTTAAGCGCCATTCCCTTTACACCCTGGCCAAAATCTACCAATTCGGAAGCTTTCACATTATTTAGGCCATACACGCGGGCAATACCGTCTCCCACTTGAATGACAGTTCCCACTTCGCTTACATCAACGGAAGTGTCAAACTTTTCAATTTTTTCTTTGATAATATTTGTTATTTCTTCGGGTCTAATCGCCATAACACTACCCTTTTATTTCTTCCTGTAATCTGACAAGACGGTTCTTAATACTACCGTCTATTAATTCACCGTTACACTCCAGCTTCAATCCTCCCAATAGGGAAGGATCCGTCTCAAATTGGATTTCCACGGTTTTACCGTAGCGGGTCGACAAAGCCTTTTGCGTGGCAGCTTGTTGAGCCTGGCTTAACACGCGTGCAGAAGTTACAATCGCGCGGGAAATGCCCCTGCGGTCATCTAATAACGTATGGACACGTTTGCAAATTTCTGACAATAATTCATACCGCTTGGCATCAATAAGCACTCTAATAAACGACGAAGCCGCTGGGATTTCCTTCAATGTTTCCTGAATTATTAGTTTTTTATGTGCAGAAGAAATCCGCGGGCTTTGCATGAGCCCGTTTACGCCGGCTAAAATACGTACGGCTTGATCCAGCTGAGCGGCATTTTTTTCAGCCTGCTCTAACGAAGAGCTTAATGCATCGTAAGCTGCGGCGTAACGTGAAGCCGCTATGCGCTGTTGACTATTCATATTACTTGTGTTGTACTTCCTCTAAAACTTGCGCCACAATTTTATCGGCGTTGTCTGCTTTTAAATCCTGCTCAACCACGCGCGAAGCAGCCAACAAACTAATAGAAGCTATTTCGCTGCGCACATCTGACAATGCTTTATTTTTCTCAGCCTCGATTTGCTGTGTGGCTTGCATGAGCAACCGCTCGGCCTGCTCTTTGGCTTGCGCCAAAAGTTGCTCCTTTTGCGTTTCGCCCGCCTTGACGGCAGCCGCCATTTTTTGAGTGGCCTCGCTGGAAATTTGAGCCAAGCGTTCGTCAAGCTCTTTCTTCAATTCTTCGGCAGACTTACGCGCATCAGCAGCGGTTTGTTTGTCATTTTCTATTTGTGCTTCGCGTTTTTCTAAGGCGCCGATAATCGGCCCCCAGGCAAATTTCTTTAGCAGAAACACCAAGAGCAGAAAGTTACAAACCGTCAGCAAAAGTACGCCATAGTCCGGCTTGAGTAAATTTTCCATACTACTTCCCTAGCTAAATTATTTCATGACCATGGTCAGCAAGCAGATCACTAGACCTAACATGGCGGCCCCTTCTAACAAAGCGGCAATGATGATCATCGTGGTACGTAAATCAGCGGCGGCTTCGGGCTGGCGGGCAGAGCCTTCCAGGGCGGCTGTGCCGATTTTACCAAGTCCTAACCCGGCCCCAAATACGACAATACCGGCACCGATACCGGCGGCAATATACTTAAGTGCTACTAGTTCCATACGTTTTCTCCTCTGGGCAAATAGCCCTTTAAATTAATGCGTGTGAATAACCGAGCCCGCAAAAATAGCCGTAAGCAAGGTAAACACATACGCCTGTAAAAATGCAACTAACAACTCCAAACACGTCATAAAAATCTCTAATACCATCGCAGGCACCAACGCGCCCGCCCCGGCCGCTTTGCTCATTTCCCCAACGATAAAAATAATAAGCAGCAAACAAATTAGCACCATGTGCCCGGAAAGCATATTGGCAAATAAACGAATAGCCAGCACGCACACTTTAATTACTAAACTGATTACTTCCAAGGGGAACAGCAGCGGCACTAACCACGCGGGAGTTCCCGACGGTACAAACCCTTTTAAAAAGCCAACCAGTCCGTGATATTTTAGCCCGCTAAAAACAATTAGCGCACCCGAGCAAAGCGCCAACGCCGCCGTTACGGAAATGTTAGATGTGGCAGTTTTCATTTCGGGGATCATCCCCGCTAAATTGACAGATAAAATAAATAAGAAAAGCGTGCAGAAATACGGTAGCATTCCGTATCCTTCTTTCCCCATGTTGGGAATTACAATCCCGCCACGGATAAAAGAAACGTATTCTTCTGCAAGCACAGATATTAATTTCCCCGCGCGGCTAGTATGCTTGCGGGCCGCCCACGCCAACGTTAAAAGTAGTAAAACGCTCACCGCAAAAATTGTGACAGAGTGCGTAGTCACCGGGAGACGAAATCCGCCCAGTGTTACGCCCCAATCGTGATCCAAAATATGGTGAGATATTGTTTCAGCTACGTCCATCTTTTTTTTCCCTTTTACCGGCTTGCCGGGCAGCCTGTATAATACGCGCAAGCCCCAGCGCAAAACCGAGTATCACTCCCCCTACTAAACACCACGGCAACGTGCCGAGTTTATTGTCTAGCCAATACCCCGCTGCGGCGCCGATAATTTCTGCCAAAGCAAACTCCGTTCCCAAAGAGGTAATTTCTAAATGATCTTTTGCGGAAAACGGACCAAGCGCCATGGGCATTTTCTCCTCTGCTGGGGGATACTTACATTATAAAAAAAATAGGCGTAAAATGCAGTAAAAATTATACCGCGATAGCGTATTTGGCGGGATCCTTGATTACACGTTAAACGTAAATACTTTACATTCGAAGGGCTTTAATACTAGTTCCCAACCTTGGGCGCGCAGTTCGGGGGAAAGCGTGAGCTCTTTTTCTTCTAATTCTTCGCGCATTTTATCGCCGCAAACACTCTTAAACGTCACGCGACACTGAGCAGGATCCTTGCTGTAATTGATGAACACCATTTTACCGGTATGGCGCTGACGCCACATCCAGCACAAAATATTTTGACAGGAACTTTCTCCTGCGTACACGGGCATAATCTCTTGCAAAGACCATTGCCCCCCATGGAAGGCCGGATCGGAAGCAATTTTTAGGAGTTTTGCATAATACTGCTCTACGGCTCTGTCTATGGTAAAATCGTCGTTGATATACTGCAAGAGCATCCTTTCCGGGCGGCCGAGCAGTTGGAACAAATGAAACAACCGCGCACCGGGCAGAGTGGCAATAATAGTAGCAGCCGCGAGGGATTTTTCGCGCCCAAATGCTTTTAAGGGTTCTTCCTCGTCGTGATTGGCAATAAAGCGCAAGGAGCGCATCTGGAACAGATGCTCGGCGCGCAAGTGCCCGCGAATGCTATCTGCATTGGCAAAGCGCAAGCGATCGTAGAGCACTTTATCGTACGTATAATCAAAGCCAAGCTCCTGAATATCCCATTCTAGGCCCCAGTATACTTCGGCAATAAACACAAATTCGGGATGTTCGGCACGCACCGCATTTAATGCTTGCGTCCAAAATTCTTCTTTGGGCAGTTCCCCGCCGATAAATTCCCACCACGTATCGCGCTGCACTTTGTTTAAAGACAACATGGCCATATCGCAGCGTACGCCGTCGCACATGCGCGAAACTTCCAAGAGTTTTTGCGTCATAAATTCGCGCGTTTTGGGGTTGAAATAGTTTAACTGCGCCGTGTCCGTCCACGGAGCAAAATACGGGTCGCGCCCATGAGCGATATAATGTCCGTTTTTGTTTTGGAAAAACCAATCTGCGTGCACGTGCGGAGCCTTTGTTCCCGTCGTGACAAACAACTCAGGATGTTCTTCTACTACCGGGGCATCAATAGCAGTATGGTTGCCCACAAAATCTAAAAAGAGTTGAATTCCGCGGTCATTTAAATTTTTGCGAAACGCGGCCAACGCTTCATTCCCGCCCAGCGCTTCATCTACCGTGTAATCATACACCGCGTAAGGGGAAGCGGCGATATCTTCCGTTTTAAAATTGGGTTTACTGGTGCGGACCTGATTTAAAATGTCCTCGCTCTCACGCGCAATTTTTTCAGCGGCAGGACTAAGCTTCCACACGCCCATAAGCCACACAGCATCGAACCCCACCTCTTGGATTTTTTCCCAAAAAGCAGCGGGCACGTCGGCCAATGTCAGTTTGCGGCCTTGTTCACGCTCGTAGCGGCCAAGCCATGAGCGCGCATTAATTTCTAAAATGTGCGGATTGTTGCGCATGATTTCATCCCTATAACTTTTATAGCAATTTTCCCCGCTACTTGTAAAGCCATTTCAAACAAATGTTTTAGCAAAAAACCCGCCCTTGCAAAAGTGCAAGAGCGGGTAAAGTTTTTCTTTCAGACGAGTCGATTATTTGACTTCTGCGGTCTGTTCTGTATCTTCGTCTTCGGCTTTTACGACCGGCGCGATACGGGCGATTTTATCGCCGTCTTCCATACGCGCGAGCGTGACGCCTTGGGCGTTGCGGCCGACGGAACGAATATCCGCACAGCGCAAGCGGATGGTCATACCCTTTTCGGTAATGATCATGAGGTCTTTGCTCTCGTCGACAAGTTTAATACCTACGACCTTGCCGTTGCGCGCCGAGGTCTTAATGGTAATGACCCCTACGCCGCCGCGGTGTTGGCGTTTATATTCGCTAAACTCCGTGCGTTTACCAAATCCGTTTTCGCATACAGAAAGCACGTCAGGTTGAGCGCCGTCGTTAGGTGCTTGTTCCATCCCCACTACGATGTCTCCTTCTTCCAAGCTAATGGCGCGTACGCCGCGGGCTTGGCGACCCATCGAGCGCACTTCGTTTTCGTCAAAGCGGATGGATTTACCGTTTTGGGTAGCCACGATGATATCGCTCTTACCGTGTGTCATTTGCGCGCTGATAAGCACGTCGCCTTCGTCTAAGCCAATAGCAATAATGCCACTGCGGCGGATGTGTTCAAACTCGCTAAGTTCTACACGTTTGATGGTACCCAGGCGGGTGCACAGCGTGAGGTATGCTTTTTCGCTGCTGTCTTTGGTAGAGCTGTTAAAGTCCTCAATGGCCAACGTGGAAGTTACTTTTTCCTCCCCGGTAAGCTGCAACAAATTCACCAAGGCCTTCCCTTTGGACATACGGTTTCCTTCGGGGATTTCAAAGGCACGCAGCGGGAACGCGCGGCCGCGGTTGGTGAACATCAAGATGGTCGCGTGCGAAGAAGTAATGAACAAGTTCTCCATAAAATCTTCTTCTTTGGTTTTGCTACCAATGATGCCTTTTCCGCCGCGGTTTTGGCTGCGGTACGTGGAAAGCGGAATACGTTTGGCATAACCGTCGTTAGAGATGGTGATAACCACGTCTTCCTTCTCAATGAAATCTTCCATAGAGAAATCTTCCATATCCGGGCCAATCTTCGTGCGGCGCGGGTCATCAAAATCCTTTTTGAGCTGCTTGAGTTCTTCCACAATGATGTCTAAAATCTTTTGCGGATTAGCCAAGATAGACTGCAGGTCCGCAATTAACTTTAAGAGGTCTTTGCGCTCGTTTTCAATAGCCAACGCCGAAAGTTGCGTGAGCTGATGTAAACGCATATCCAAGATGGCTTGTGCTTGCACTTCGGTAAGCGTAAAGCGTTTCATCAAAGTGAACTTGGCCTCGGTGGGGTCTTTGGCACCGCGGATAATGGCTACTACTTCATCCATATTGGCGATGGCCACTAACAACCCGTTTAAGATATGTTCGCGTTTTTGCGCTTTATTGAGATCAAATTTGGTGCGGTTGGTGACAATTTCTTGGCGATGTTTTACGTACGCCTTCATCACTTCTTTCAAAGAAAGCACACGCGGACGTCCGTCCACAATCGCGAGCATATTGACCGGGAAAGACGTTTGCAGTTGCGTATGTTTGAACAAATGATTAAGTACCACTTGGGCGTTGCCGTCGCGTTTTACTTCAATGACTAAGCGCATGCCGCGGCGGTCCGACTCGTCGCGGATATCGGAGATATCGGTTACTTTTTTGTCGCGCACCAGACCGACGATACTTTCAATCAAAGAAGTTTTGTTTACTTGATACGGAATAGCCGTTACTACAATGGCTTGGCGGCCTCCTTTGCGTTCTTCGATTTCGGTATCGGCTTGCACTTTTACGCTGCCGTGACCGGTTTCAAAATACTCGTAAATGGCTTTGGTACCGCGGATCGTAGCCCCTGTGGGGAAGTCCGGCCCTTTGATGATTTTCATCATCTCTTTGGTGGTAATATCGGGGTTTTTAATGTAGGCAATTATTCCGTCGCACACTTCGCCCAAATTGTGGGTCGGGATGTTCGTGGCCATACCTACTGCGATACCCGCTGAACCGTTGACTAATAAAGCCGGAAGTTTACCCGGCAATACGGACGGTTCTAACAAAGAGCCGTCGTAGTTAGGAATCATTTTGACGGTATCTTTGTCGAGGTCGTCTAGCATTGTATCGGAAACTTTTGCCAAGCGGCACTCGGTATAACGCATAGCGGCAGCGGAGTCTCCGTCAATAGAACCGAAGTTTCCCTGTCCGTCCACTAACGGCGCGCGGATGGAAAAATCTTGCGCCATACGCACCAGCGTATCGTATACGGCAGTGTCTCCGTGCGGGTGATATTTACCAAGCACGTCCCCTACTACACGGGCGGATTTCTTGTACGGACGGTTGTATTTTAAGCCCATTTCGTTCATGGAATAGAGCACACGGCGGTGCACCGGTTTTAGACCGTCGCGCACGTCGGGCAAAGCACGCCCTACGATGACGCTCATGGCGTAGTCAATGTAGTACGAACGCATTTCCGTAGCTACGTCGCGTTGTTCAATATTTCCAAATAAATCTACGTTTACATTTACGTTTTGTGTCGAGTTATTTAGTTCTTCACTCATACTTCAAATCTCCTAAAACCTTAAATATCCAAGTTCTTAACTTCTAACGCGTGCGAGTAAATAAAGTCGCGGCGCGGTTCCACACGATCGCCCATCAGCATCGTGAACGCTTGTTCCGTATCGGCAGCGTCGTTGATTTTCACTTGGATAAGTTTGCGCTTAGACGGGTCCATAGTGGTTTCCCACAGTTGTTCGGGGTTCATTTCCCCTAACCCTTTGTAGCGCTGAATAGTAGCCCCAGCGGTAGCCGCTTCTTTAACGGCTTTTAACAGTTCCGCCAAGCTATATGCTAACGTATCCGTCTTACCGTTGTTGACTTTAAAGAGAGGATTGACGCGTTCCTTTTCGTTTTCAATCAGCGGATACTGCCCAAAGTTAAATCCAAAGGCTTCCAGTTTCTTTTCAGCCGCTAAAAGCTTGCCAAACTCAAATAAACTCTGGTGTTCGGGGGCCAGCGTAGCGTCTGCCACGGTTTCGGCATCTACGCCGTCAGCCATGAGTTCTTCGCGTTTTTCTTGAATGTATTGCTCTTCGTAAGCGCGATATTCTTGTTCGGTATAGAAGTATTTAAAACCGCCGCTTTTGAGCGGGATGCGGTATACCGGAATTTGGCCTTCTTTGAGGAAAGCCATAAAGTCGCTAAGCGTAATATTTTTTACTTCCAATTTTGCCAGTGTGTCTTCTACGTCACGTAATACTTTAAGCAAATCACGCAACTGCGCGGCAGTAAGCGCTTTGTCTTGTTTTGTATCGGTTACCGTTACGGTGGCCAGCCCTTCTTTCATGAGCCACTGTTGCATTTGGTCTTCGGTCTGCAGATATTGTTCTACTTTGCCTTTTTTGACCTTGTACAAAGGCGGCTGCGCCAAATAGATATGTCCGCCATCAATCAAAGGCTTTAGTTGGCGGTAGAAGAACGTAAGTAACAACGTGGAAATGTGTTGTCCGTCCACGTCAGCATCAGCCATCAAAATAATTTTATTATAGCGCAGTTTGCTAATATCAAACCCGCCTTCGCCTTCGCCAACGCCGGTACCCACGGCAGCAATTAAATCACGCACCGTATCAGAGGATAAAATGCGCACCAGCGGGGCTTTTTCTACGTTTAAAATCTTACCGCGCAGCGGCAAAATAGCCTGGAAAACACGGTCGCGCCCTTGCTTGGCAGATCCGCCGGCAGAGTCACCTTCCACCAGGAAGAGCTCGCACTTAGCGGCTTCGCGTTCTTGGCAGTCAGCCAGTTTACCGGGGAGACCCCCTCCTTCTAACGCGCCTTTGCGCCGTGTCAAATCGCGCGCTTTACGGGCGGCTTCGCGGGCAATAGCTGCGCCCATACATTTTTCACAAATGGCACGGGCTGTTTTGGGGTTTTCTTCAAAGAAAGTAGCCAATGTATCGGTTACCACCGAGCGGACAATTCCTTCCACTTCGCTGTTGCCTAATTTTGTTTTGGTCTGTCCTTCAAATTGCGGATGCGGGATTTTGACGGAAAGCACTAAAGCGAGTCCTTCTTTAATATCATCTCCGCCCACGGTAATTTCTTTATGTTGTTTGGCCAGGTTGTTATTTTTGATATACTCGTTGACTAAACGGGTTAAAGAGCTTCTAAACCCGGTTAAATGCGTACCGCCTTCAATCGTGTGAATGTTATTGACGAAGGTAAAAATGTTTTCGGAATAGCCTTCGTTATATTGAATGGCAAACGAAATATAATTATCTCCCACTTCTTTGGTTAGGTAGATAGGCTCGGGGTTAATCACCGTTTTGTTGGTATTTAAAAACTTAACAAATTGGGAAATCCCCCCTTCGTAGTGGAACGTAACGGTTTGATCAGTTTCTTTGCGCTGATCGGTATAAATAATTTTTACCCCGGCATTTAAAAAGGCCAGTTCACGCAAGCGGTTTCCGATGGTTTCATACGAAAAAGCCAAGTTTCCAAAAATTTCCGGATCTGCGTGGAAAGTTACTTTTGTACCGTGTGCTTTTGTATCGCCTACTACTTTAACAGGACCTTGCGGTTTGCCGCGTTTATATTCTTGTTGGTGAATATGCCCGTCGCGGCATACTTCTACTTGCATATAGTCAGACAGTGCGTTCACACAAGAAACACCCACCCCGTGTAAACCGCCAGAAACTTTGTACGCACCGGAGTCAAATTTACCACCGGCGTGTAAAACGGTCATTACAACTTCTAAAGCGGATTTATTGCGTAGTTTAGCATCTTTGGCATTTTTCATTAAATCAACCGGAATACCGCGCCCGTCGTCTTGAATAGAACAGGTCATGTCATCTTGAATGGTAACGGTAATGGTGGTAGCGCCGCCGGCTAAAATTTCGTCCACAGAGTTGTCTACTACTTCATATACTAAGTGGTGCAATCCCGGTAGTCCGGTAGACCCAATATACATAGCGGGACGTTTGCGTACGGCTTCCAATCCTTCTAAGACTGTAATTTTGGAAGAATCGTACTCTTTTTCTTGCTGTTCAACTGTCATCTAAAACTCCTTGTATCCGACTAAATAATTTCAATATGTTTAATCCACGGTGACTCAAAATGTTTATTTAATTCCCGAATCAGTTCACGTCTTTTTCCGGTTAATTCATTTTTTGCTACCGAGACTTTTACTTGTATATATAGAGTGTCTTTTTTTACAGCATGTAACACCCAAAAACGACTTTTATTTCCTACTAACTTTTCCCATGCATAATCCAGTATCATCAACCGATTTAACGTCTTAGAAAGTGGATTAAACTGGTTGCTTAATTCTTTACTGGAATACCATTGTTTTTTAGGGGACTGCCCAAGCTTCATTAAGCCCTCATCGGCATAATTACATATTTAAAGTTGTTTTCCCCTACCGGCTCAATAAGCACCGGCTGAGAAGCATTTACAAAAGCAAAAGATACTTTATCGGTTTGCACATTTTTAAGTACATCAATAATGTACTGCGGTTTGAAATTTGCTTCAAAAGTTTCCCCGGTATATTCCACCGGTATTTCATCTGTAAAATCCATATTTTGTGAATTAGAAGATACGGTTAATACGTTGTTTTGTATTTTGTATTTTACAATACTGCCAAACTCGCCGGCACACAAGGCTGCCCGACGGGTGGAAGCTAATAATTCTTTCACAAAAGATTCAAACTTAATGGTTGTTTTAGTAGGAATTACTTGCTTATAGTTAGGAAAATTTCCTTCTATAAGACGTGAAATAAAAGTGGTATCTTTCATCATAAAACTCACTTGATTGGCAGCTACATTTACCTGAATTTTATCTTCTTTACCCGGTTTAGCAATAGAAATAAACCGGCATACTTCATTTAAAATTTTTGTGGGAATGATAATTTTAAATTCCTGGCTGCCGGGTAATGCTTCTTGCGTGGCTACCGCTAAACGTCCACCATCGGTAGCTACCACTTCAAAACTTTCTGCTGAATTATTCCACAAAAGTCCATTTAAAATATAGCGTGTTTCTTGTGTGGAAGCCGAAAAGGCTGTTTTCTCCACCATTTTTTGTAACAGTAAGGGATCTAATTCTACACTGCCGGCGCGTTCGATTTCCGGAATAGCCGGGTATTCCGATTTAGGGGTTCCCATGACCCAAAATTTACTTTTTCCTGATTTAATATGAAATTTATTATTCTCGTCACTCTGTAAGTGAATTTCTTTATCATCTGCTAAATTTTTAATAATATCTGAAAATTCTTTTAAAGGAACAGTAATACTTCCTTCTTCTTCAATTTCAGCGGGTACGTAATGGACAGTGGCCATTTCCATATCCGTACGAACGAGCTTTAATTTTCCTTTTTGTGTTTCTAATAAAAAGTTATGCAAAATAGGTAATGTCGTACGGGCAGACACTCCCGAAGAAACAATCTGTATTCCTTCTAACAAAGTGGCTTTAGTAATATTTATTTTCATATTCATCCTTAATAATATGTGCTGTTGATTGTGTTATTTTTGTGGATTACACAATACAACTTAATCCATCAATTTGTGCATAACTGTTGCAAATTATACACATTATTCACTTTTACAAATCTTATACACTGCTTTTGTGTACTTATATACTATCTTTCCACAATTTATTCACTACTTTTCCACACCCTTAATGTCCGCAATAATTTGATTAATTTCTGCTGTAAAGAAAGGATCAGTGGCTACTTTCTCTTTTACTAAATCACGTGCATGTACAACGGTACTGTGATCCCTATTAAATTCCCGGCCAATTTCCGGTAGTGATAAATCAGTCAGTTCTGTTGTTAAAAACATAGCAATTTGCCTAGGCCATGCAATAGACTGTGTTTTACGTTTCGCATTAAAATCTTCCATACGAATATTAAAATGCTTACTCACAATTTTTTTAATCGTATTTACAGAAACAGAAGTTTCTTTTTCGGTGGTTAAATAGTCTACTAATAATTCCTTGGCAATAGGAATAGTAGGGGTAATCCCATGGTTTGTACAATATCCGCGTAATGTATTTAAAGCTCCTTCCAGTCTACGGATATTTGTTTCCATTCCTTCTGCTAAAAAGGTAATTACATCGTCCCCTACAATAAAGTTCATCGAATCGCGCTTTTGACGCAAAATAGCGATACGTGCCTCTACATTTGGATATTTAATTTCTGTACTAATACCCGATAGTAATCTTGACGATAAACGTTCATCCCATTCTAATTGCTGCGGGGATCTGTCGGAAGATAATACAATTTGTTTTCCGCTTTCAAATAAGGCATTAAACGTATAGAAAAATGCTTCAGAACTAGATTGTTTATTTGCTACAAATTGTATATCATCCACTAAAAAACAATCCAGAAACCGGTATTTTTTTCGGAAAGAATCCCCTGTTTTTTGAGAGATTGATTCAATGTATTCATTTACAAATTCTTCGCCGGTCATATACATTACTTTTGCGGTTGGGTTTTCGTTTAAAATTTGGTTACCGATGGCTTGCAAAAGATGCGTTTTTCCAAGACCGGGAGCGGAATAAATCACGAGTGGATTGTTTTCGCGCGCTCCTAGTTTTGCTACAACAGCTTGAGCTGCCTTATAAGCAAATCGGTTTGAAGGAGATTCAATAAAATTATCAAAGGTATAATTTGGATTAAACCGCGATAAAAAAGGATTTACCGCATTTACAGTTTGCGAGGTTTCAATAGAAGGGAGCACATCTTGTGCGGAAGAAATCGACGGCACAGGAGTATCCGCCACCGCAATATGATATTCTACGGCAATTTGTGTTCCCATATGTTTTAAAAAAGCGTCCTTTAAAATGGACTCATAACGGTCCTGAATGGTCTTTCCCCAAATAGCATTAGGGATTGTTACCGTCAACACATTGTTATTAAAGGCAAAATTGGCTGTTTTAAACCACAAGTCGTATGTTTCTTTACCGATAATTTGTTCTACTTCTTGGAAGATAGACAATAATACGGGGTTATTTTGAAAGTTATCCACAAGTTACTTCCTTAAAAAGTCTTTTATTTATCTTATCACTTATTGAGCGTTTGGTCAATGGCTAAAAATATCAAAAAGGCTAATAAAGGCCTAAAAACGGGGATTAAGGCCATTTTTTCAAAAAATAGCACCCAGGGTATTAAAACGCAGAAAATTTGACCTAAAAGGCTTTTTTGGCAAACTAATTATTTTTTGGCCTATGCAGTTGTTTACAACCTATGATATAATAAAAAGAAAAAAAGTAGGAAAAATTCTTAAAAAGAGGGCAAAAAATGACTAACTTACACGAAATTTACAAATGCAGCGTGTGCGGCAATATGGTAGAAGTAGTTCACGCCGCAGCGGGTGAACTGGTTTGCTGTGGTAAGCCTATGCACAAAATGGTAGCCGGGGAGACAGACGGCGCTGCCGAAAAACACGTACCGGTTTTGGAAAAAATAGACGGGGGATACCTGGTAAAAGTAGGCTCTGTCCCGCATCCGGCCACGCCTGAGCATCACATCGAATGGATAGAAATAATTTGCAATCAGTGTCACCAAGTACAACGCGCATACATCAAGCCCGGTGATCCGGCACAAGCTACGTTCAAAACCTGCTCAGACGACGTAACTGCGCGCGAATATTGCAACTTACACGGGTTGTGGCAAAGCAAAAAATAATATAATGTAACAAATCCCGTCGCGTTCGGCGGGGGTAAGGAGAATTACATGAAAGCTTTGCAGATTTCCCCCCACGTGTATTGGGTGGGCGCGATTGATTGGAACTTGCGCGATTTCCATGGCTATGCCACTACGCGCGGTACGACGTATAATGCCTATTTGATTTTAGGCAAAAAACCCACACTTATTGACACGGTAAAAAAGGCGTTTTACCCCGAGATGCTCTCTCGTATTAAAAGCGTGATTGATCCCAAGCAAATTGAAATTATTATTTCTAATCATGCAGAGATGGATCACTCCGGTGCACTCGAACAAGCTGTGGCGGATTTTGCACCTAGTCAAGTGTACGCATCGGCGATGGGTGTGAAAAATCTCATCGCGCAGCTCCATCCTTCCTTTGAAATAAAAGCCGTCAAAACCGGCGATAAAATCGACCTGGGAGACGACACTCTCTCCTTCGTCGAGGCGCGCATGCTGCATTGGCCGGATAGTATGCTGGCGTATTTAGAAAAAGAAAATGTTCTTTTTACTAACGACGTTTTTGGGATGCACTTGGCTACATCGAAACTTTTTGATGATGAGAACGACGAAAATATTTGGATGCAAGAGGCGCGCAA
This sequence comes from Elusimicrobiaceae bacterium, assembly GCA_045595305.1. Classification (GTDB taxonomy): domain Bacteria; phylum Elusimicrobiota; class Elusimicrobia; order Elusimicrobiales; family Elusimicrobiaceae; genus Avelusimicrobium. The sequence continues at coordinate 39,486 of JAZOAE010000010.1, read as the reverse complement.
ATATTACGCAAACATTATTTTGCCGTATAGCGATATTGTCATGCGCTTTTTAGGCCAAGTACAACAACTGGAGCTTTCGCCGAAGTTAATTGCGCCGGATCACGGATTTGTTTGGCGCAAAGATCCGGCTAGAATTGTCAAATTATACGGGCAGTTTGCCGCGCAAAAACCGACGAACAAAGCCGTTATCGTGTACGATACTATGTGGGGCAGCACCGAGAAAATGGCCCAAGCCATTGCCGACGGACTACGTCAAAATGGTACGACGGTGCAGCTGATGTCCATGCACGCGTGTCACCGCAGCGACGTGATTACCGAGCTGTTAGACGCGGGGGCAATTCTCGTCGGTACACCGGTATTAAACAGCAATATGTATCCGGCAATGGCTGACGTGCTTTGCTACTTAAAAGGACTTAAAAAGAAAAATCTCGTCGGCGCGGCGTTTGGTTCCTATGGATGGAACGGAGCCCCCATTGACGGCCTTACCAAAATACTCGAAGAAATGGGTGTGGAGATTGTTTCCCCGGCGCTGAAATGTTGTTTTGTGCCCGACGAAAAAATGCTCACCCAATGTGAAGAGCTGGGCAAACTAGTCAGCCAAAAATTAGCGGAGAAACTAAACTAATGGACGCGTGCATTTGCCAAAGTTTGAACGGATTTTCTTACGGGTTGTATATTGTTACAGCTGCCGACGGGGAGACGAAAAACGGACTGATTGTAAACACAGCCCTTCAAGTTTCGGCCGATCCGGCCAAGATTGCTGTGTGTGTTTGCAAAAACAGTTTTACGCATGGAATAATTACGTCGAGCCGCGCCTTTGCCGTGATGCCGCTGGTGCAAGAAACGCCGATGGTATTTATCGGCAATTTTGGCTTTCGCACCGGGCGTAATTTTGACAAATTTGCTAAAGTAGCATATACCCCGGGAAAGACCGGTTCCCCTGTCGTGAGCGAAAACACACTTTCGTGTGTGGAGGCGCGCGTGGAACAAACCGTCGACGTGGGAACGCACACATTGTTTATCGGCAACGTCGTAGCTGGGCAAGTTTTTAAGCCGCAAGGCACCCCTTTAACGTATGAATATTATCATACGGTGATTAAGGGCAAAACCCCTGCGGGGGCAACTCATTTATAGGAGAAAATTATGGTGAAATATGTATGTGAAGTATGTGGTTATGTATATGACCCTGCCGTCGGAGATCCGGCCAACGGAGTAGAAGCCGGAACGGCGTGGGAAAACGTGCCGGAAGGCTGGATGTGCCCGGTTTGCGGTGTAGGCAAGGACCAATTTAAAGCTGCCTAATCTTTTCAACGCAAAAAATAAATTCCCCGACGATGTCGGGGGATTTTTTACGTCATCCTGAACTTGACTGCGGATCTCGTTGTTTCGTAACAACACAAGCGGTGGAGATTCCCAATTACGGCCCACGGGAATGACAATTTATAATAGTTTGTCATCCCCGAATGTTGTTATCGGGGATCTCCTCCTTTTTATGTCGTTTATTTGCTATCAAAAATAAATAGCGCTTGAATTGTTTTTTTTTTTCTTATAATGGGCTATACGCGAAAGTTTTTTTGTATAAACGGGGGATACCTGTCGTGAAGAAAAGTTGTTTAAAAAGGAATATAAAAGGTTTTACGCTTATTGAACTTCTAGTCGTCGTGCTCATCATCGGCATCTTGGCCGCCATTGCCCTTCCGCAATATCGAAATGCCGTCGACAAAGCAAATTTTACACGGGCAGACGCCGTCGCGCGATCCTTGGCGCAACACTTGGAGTGGTATTATGTTGAGAACGGCGCTTATCCCACGGATTGGCGAAAAATGGATTTTTCTTATCCGGGTTGCACGCTTGCGGTGGCGAAAGTAACGTGCGACGATATAAAATTTGCAGGGGAAACAATCGTACTCACGTTGGAACCGAACCGAAAATTCTTTTATTTTAGTGCCGGTAATCTTTTTCGCAATATGTATTATTTGTTGCATGCACAACAGGCAGATCAAGGAAAATGGAAATGTATGCGTCTGGCAAATTCCGACCGCGGAGGCCGAGTGTGCAAAAGTTTATGCGGCAAACTGAGTAATTGTTACTATAAATAAAATTTTCCGCCATCTTATGCAATGCTGTTTACACGTGCAAAACTTGCTATAATACTTCTATGAAAGTTTTGTATGTTATTACCTCTACCGACGTAGGAGGGGCGGAAAAATCACTTGTTTCCCTCGTTAAAACTATTTCCCCCCTTCACACCGTACGCGTAGTAAGTTTGAAACATGCAGGCCCGTTGGCGGATGAACTAAAAGCCGTCGGTGCGTCGGTCGTGTCTTTAGAAATGACTGGTGCGGGGCTGGGGTGTGTTTCTAAATTAGCAGAAGAAGTAAAAACATTTCAACCCGATATCGTGCATGCGATGCTCTTTCGCGCGATTGAATTTGCGCGCTTGGCTTGCGCAGGCCGCAACATCAAACTGATCACCACCCCCCATTTTGATTTATCCCAAAAACCGCTTTGGATGCGCTGGCTAGACCGCGCGCTTAAAAGCATTGATACCGTAAGCACAGCCGAATCACTAAGCACCTATAACTATTTGCGGGATATCCAACGTTATCCCCCCCAAAAAACGTTGTTTATAGGCAATTCTGTTAAAAAATCTTTATTTTTTAAGGATAATTCTGTTAAAAAATCCATGCGCGAAAAGTATGGATTTGAAAAAGACGATATTGTCTTTATCAGCGTAGCGCGTTTGGCTCCGATTAAAAATCCGCAGGGACTTTTGTCTGCTTTTTCAAAAATTTTGCCAAATTGCCCGCATGCTAAATTGGTTTATGTGGGGGATGGGGCGCAGCACACTGTGTTGGAAAAACAAATTCAAGGGAATGAGTTATCCTCTCGCGTTTTGTTGGCCGGCGAACAAAAAAACATCAATGAATGGCTCAATATGGCAGATGTCTTTGTGCTTTTCTCAAAAGAAGAATCTTTACCGCTGGCGCTTTTAGAAGCACAACAAGTGGGCCTTCCCTGTATTGTGAGCAAGGTGGGGGATATGCCCAAAAAAATTGAGCATGGCAAAGACGGATTTCTCTGTAAATCTGGCGATGAAATGCTGCTTTCTTGCCTGCTTACAGAGCTTTATGAAAATAGCTCCTTGCGGGAAAAAATGAGCTCGTATTCTTTGCAAAAAAATGCTACAATAATAGATAGTTCTCAACAATATCAACAGCTTTATCAACAAATAATTGAGAATAAGGCCTAAAAAGTTTTCACGTGAAAACTTTTTGGCATGAGCCAAAATTTAAAAACAAAAGTTTTCACGTGAAAACTTTTGAAAGGAGAGAGTATGGAAGCAAGACTGTTTTTAGCGGCCTGTATTATGTATGCTTTTACGCTTTGCACGCGGTGGCTGCAGAAGAAAAATAAATTGACTTTATCGTCGGTGTTTAACAAGTGGCATGCTATCTTTTTGTTCTTAATTCTAACCTGTGCGCTATACGTGTTTTTATTTGTAATGAACGGAGGAACAGGGGATCCTTACCCGGTTAAAAAGTTCGTTTTAGGGGAAATTGTGGTGCTTGGGATTGCGGCTTACGGCTTTATCTTAGCTAAAAAAGCAGATAAGGAGAAACAAGAGAAACTTATTAAATCCAATTTGGATTGGAGCAATACGGTTTATTTTGCTGGTTTTGTTGCCTCAATAGTAATGTTCTTTTTTATCCAGGCTTTTAAAATTCCCTCGGCTTCCATGCGTTATACATTAGTAGAGGGGGATCACCTTTTTGTGAATAAAGCAGTATACGGTTTTCGCATACCGTTTACAAATATTCGGTTTGGTAAATTTAAAGATATAGAGAGGGGGGATATTGTTATTTTTGAATTTCCGGCCAAAGACCGCACGCAGGTTAATTGCGGAGATCAAACTCAATATGGGCGTGATTTCGTGAAACGTGTTGTTGGTCTTCCTGGGGAAACAGTGGAAGTCAAAAACGGACGCCCGTGGATTAATGGCAAAGAACTTCCGCCGCAAGCCTATGAAGTCTACGAGGATTTGCCCCGTATTTCTAAAGTTGAAAATGATGATCCTGAGGTATATCAAGAAGTTTGGCAGAAACATTTATTAGATAATTACCTGGGCTTTGAATTGCGCGATTCTTTTGGTCCGGTTGTAGTGCCAGAGGATTCTTATTTTGTCATGGGAGATAACCGCGACAATTCCTGTGATTCCCGTTTTTGGGGGCCTGTTCCGCGAGAAAATATAAAGGGGAAAGCCTGGTTTATATACTGGCCGCTTCAGAAAATTAGTCTCATTAAATAGGTTTTCACGTGAAAACTGCCTTGCGGCAGCGGTCCAATTATGATTTAATATAGGTAGGAGGAGTTATGGCAGAAATTGTAGTAGTTGCAAACCAAAAAGGGGGAGTTGGAAAGACGACGACCTCCATTAATTTGGCGTATGCACTCTCTTGCTTAAATCAAGAGGTGCTATTGGTAGATTTTGATCCGCAGGGGAATGCCGGGTCTGGCCTGGGGGTAACCGTGGAAGAAGGACAAAAATCGGTTTATCACCTGCTTACCAAAGTGGCTCCCTTTGACCAAGTAGTGCGGCAAACATCCAGTGAGTTTTTAGACGTACTACCCGCTTGTAAGGACCTAGCCGGGGCAGAGGTAGAACTGGTCAACATCCGCGGGCGCGAAAATATGCTCAAAGATGCCTTGGCGCCCATTCGCGATATGTACAAGTTTATCATTATTGATTGTCCTCCTTCTTTAGGTCTTCTTACCTTAAATGCCATGATGGCTGCCGATAGCGTCATTACTCCTGTACAGTGCGAATATTACGCCATGGAAGGGTTGGCGCATTTCATGGGCACTGTCAATAAAATAAAACAATTTCTGCACCCTAACCTCAAAATGGATGGGGGGGTACTTACTATGTACGATTCCCACCTTAACCTGGCCAAACAAGTGCGCGAAGAAGTTAGTCGTTTTTTTGGTGACAAAATTTATAAGACGCCCATTCCGCGCAACATCCGCTTGGCCGAAGCGCCCAGTTTTGGACAGTCTATTTTCGACTATGAGCCTGCCTGCAGGGGAGCGGAAGCCTATATTAAATTAGCGGTAGAGTTTTTAACCCGCCGCGGAGCGAAAACAGAAGATTTTGCTGATTTTAAACTCGCCGGAGAACGTGCGATTAATTACGATTTTGGAGGATAACCCATGGCCAGACAAGCATTAGGAAAAGGCCTTGATGCCTTGATTAAACAAACCCAAGAAGTTTCCAATTTGCCGACGGAACAAGCGGTGCAAGTTGTTCAAAATACACCTGGAATGAGTGTGCAGGCCATCGAGGTCAGCAAAATCGTTCCCAACCGTTTTCAACCTCGTCGTGTTTTCGACGAAGAAAAGCTGCAGGAATTGGCGGCGTCTATTAAAGAGCACGGCCTAACGCAACCCATTGTAGTAGTGTATGATACGGGGTTGGATAAATATGAAATTGTCGTCGGAGAACGGCGTTTTCGCGCTACGCAACTGGCGGGTCTTACGACGATAGATGCTATCGTGCATAAGCAGTTGTCCGACCAAGAACTTTGTGCCCTGGCGCTTATTGAAAACATCCAACGCGAAGATTTAAATCCCATCGAAACCGCCCTGGGATACCGCAATTTGATGAATAAATTTTACGTCAAACAGGTAGATTTGGCGGCCTATTGTGGCAAATCCAAAGCGACGATTTCCAACACGCTGCGCTTATTGGAATTGGAACCGGAAATCCAACAGGCCCTGCAAGACCGTACTATTACCGAAGGGCACGCCCGGGCGTTGCTAATGATCCCGGCCGGCTCAGCCCGCGTGGATGCTTTTACCAAGATGGTCAAAACAAAAATGTCTGTACGGCAAGCCGAACAAATGGCTGATCGCTTATTAAAAGATACGCAGCGCAAAGAGAGGAAATCCCGCCCGGGAACGCCTGACGTACTTTACTTTGAGCAAGAATTGCAAGAGATATTAGGTACAAAGGTAGAAGTAAAATGCGGCAAAAACCCGGCAAAAGGATCGCTGGTAATTCACTATCATACCATCGAGCAATTAAACAACATTGCCGACCGCCTGAAACATAAAATGCTGTAGCGTTTAAGGCTTTGGCGGAAATTTGTAAAACTCCCCGGTTTATCGCCGGGGAGTTTCACGTTTACCGAAGGGAAACGAGCAAGACGTATATACTAAAGAGGGTTAAATTTTGGTACAATCATACTATATTTACTTTGGAGAAATTTATGCGTCAGGGATTTACATTAATTGAATTATTGGTAGTAGTTCTTATCTTAGGAATTTTGGCAGCCGTCGCTTTGCCGCAATACAACAAAGCAATAAAAAAGTCGCGTGTTTCTAGGGTGCTGGCTTTGGGCAAAGGGATACAAACAGCCATGAATGTGTATTACTTAGATAATGGTAAATACCCGAACAATTTTGGGGATCTGTTGTTGTCTATTCCATTGGGCGGAGCAACTGATAACAGCGGAAACGCCATTACAGCAGTTCCTACGGGGACCACGTGGTTCGCGTATAATTTTGGGAAAGCAGACATGCAATGTCTTCGCAATAAGAAAAAAGGACATCTTCAACTTTCTACATTGTATGCCTCCGGGTCGAATTGTTCGGGCACGGCGGGGATTATATTGCATTTTTATGCAGATCACTCCGACGATGATAGCGGCAAATATGCCGGGAAAATAAAATGTACCTCTCCCACAAACAAGGAAAAAGATATTTGCAAAGCACTGGGAGGGGTCCCAGATCCTACAAACAATCAATGCAACGGACAAAACACTAAAAATTGTAATAGTTTTATTATTCAATAACTTGGATGTCTGAAGCTTTATAAAAATAACCCCCGCGCTAGGCGGGGGTTTTCTTTGAAAAAAGTTCTTTACTGATACAAACTGTGTACTTCGGGCATTTCTAACAGCTCGTGCGTGACTTTTTGAAATTCGTGCGCGGTAAACGTAGCCACCAGCGACACGTGAAATAAATTATCTTGCTTGATTACTTCTCTTTTAAGCAGTTTGATATTTTGCTTTTCAATATGCTCAGTAATTTTTTCCACTATAGTCCATTTCGGGTCACATATGACACGTACCGTGTCATAATGGCGCATTTTTTCAACTAAAGAAAGCGTACGGCGCAGCACCAGTTGCACCACTAAAATCCCCGCGGCACAGGCGGTTGCCCACACATATTCACCATACCCTACGGCCATCCCCAACGCAGCGACTAACCACACATTGGCCGCTGTGGTAATACCCGAGACCTTGTTCCCGTCGCGCATAATGGCACCCGCACCGATAAAACCCACACCGGTTACAATTTGTGCGGCAATGCGGCCCGGATCTCCGCCGGCAAGGCCCATAATTTCAGATAAGACGGTAAATAACATAGCCCCTAGACAGATAAGGCAGTTAGTGGCAAACCCGGCTGGTTTGTCGTGATATTGGCGTTCCATACCCAGCGCACCGCCGAGTATCAACGCCAGAAAAATTTTAATAATCATGTCTGTAGTCATATTCTTATCATACAAATACCGACGAAAAAAAGCAAGAAAAACACCCGCTCTCGTAGCGGGTGTTTTGAACTCTAAGAAATTCTTAGAAATAGAAACGACCGGTTAAAGCAGCCCCAAAACCGGAGCGGTCAGATAAGACACCTCCGTCTTTTTTCGCTTTAGCTGCAATGTTGTAGCGAGCATCTAACCCTAAAGCAAACACCCGGGTGAAACGATATTCCCCACCAATAGCGATATGCGGGAATATTTTGGTTTTGCTAATATCATCATCCACAAGTCCGTCTGCTTCTACTTTGGTGCGCAAGATGGTCATACCGGCACCGGCAAACCACGAGAAATTTTTCTCGCCATTGTCGCGTTTATAGTAAACAGTAATCGGGAAAGCATAAGTGGTTTCGGTGAATTTTTCGTTCGAGCCTGATCGTTTTAATTCAAGTTCATTTTCTCCGTACATATCCCAACCAATTTTAGCACCGATTTTGTTGGCTTCATCGTTCAAAGCCCATTCATGTAAAACTTCCAGGCTGAAATATCCAGGATTTTTGTCCAGTTCACGATTAAAGGATGTTCCCTCATCGAAAAGTTTTTTCATATCTTTAGGATCATTTTCACCAGCACCCAATTTTACACCCACACCCCATCCTTCCGCCATAGCGGCCGGGGCGATGAACAACACAGCAAGAACAGCTAACGCAAATTTTTTCATGAAGTTCCATCTCTCCTTATAGAATAATTTCGACACTTGTACTATATCAAACTAAAGGCGCTAACGCAAATTTTTTGTTAATTGCTTTGCGGCGGAAGCGGCCCTACGCCGCTTGCGGGAACCGTATACGGGGTTTTAAGTAAACTTTTGGCTAAGTCGTCAAAACCCCATTTGTCTTTGAAGGAAAGCACATACTTATACTGCGCTTTGGCTTGTTCGCGCTGACCGAGTACATCATATACCTGGCCTAAACGCAGTTCATTCCACACTCCCCAGCGGCTAGGTTGTTGCTCTTTTGTTTTTTGTCTTCCTTCTTCGAAAAGTTGTTTAGCGGCCAAAAAATTACCTTGTGCCATTTGGGCGGTCCCCAAAGCAGTATAGGCACGGGGAATGTAAATATCTTTGTAGAATTTGTCAGTACCAATAAGTTCCAAAAATTGGTTAGCTTGCGCGGAAACTTCGTCGTAATTTTTGGTTTCGTACAGGCAAATGACTTCTACGTAACGCATCAGCGGATTATTAGGAAATTTGGCGCGCAGTTGGCGGATGTAGTTCAAAGAAGTAACCGGATCATAGAACTTGCTGGCGCGTGTGTTTTGCGCTTCTATTAAAATAAGCTTGGCGGAATCCGATGTAAAATGGGCTTTTTGCCGGGCTAAATTTAAAAATTTAATGCCCTGTTCGGGGTTCCCCTTGATGGCTACAATGCGCGCCAGTACCTTGATAACCGAGGGCAGCGTGCCTGCAAAATATTCATAAATTCCCAAGCCGAAATAGGCGTCGTAATAGGTAGGGTCCAGCTGGAGAGATTTTTCCAAGTTGCTAATGGCCTTGCGTCCGGCAAAGTACGATGTAATCCAGTTGCGGTTACGCATATTAAACATGGCGCGCAGCCCGTACAAAGCACCAATGCCCATGTATCCGTTGGAATCGTTAGGATATTTTTTAATCCAGCGTTTAATGCCGTCGATAGAGTCGTCTAAAATTTTTTCAAAAACCTTGCGTTGTTTGTCATCGCTTGTTTCAAATTCATACTCGTAGCGGCTCCACGCAATCATGGCGTTGCCGAAATGAGCAAAGGGATGATCGGGGTACAATGCAAAAACTTTTTGAATGTTTTCCTGTGCGCTGTCAAAATCTAAACTGTACACGCCGTTAATACCATCGGTGGCATATTGCATAACGTCCGGTGGAAGGGTAAGTTCCGCGTGAACAGGAGGCAAAGCGGCCGTCAAGATGAAAACAACAGCTGCAAGTAAGCACAACAATTTACGCATTACTTGGCCTCAATTTTATCTTTGCCGAAATAAGGGCGAAGCGCTTTGGGAATAATGACGCTGCCATCTTTTTGTTGGAAATTTTCCAAAATGGCTGCAAACGTACGCCCGACGGCCAAACCGCTGCCGTTTAAAGTGTGGACGTATTCCAATTTTCCTTGCGCATTTTTGAAGCGCATCCCGATGCGGCGAGCTTGGAAGTCCAAGCAGTTTGAACAAGAGGAAATTTCGCGGAAGCGGTTTTCACTGGGCATCCAGACTTCGATGTCGTAGGTTTTGGCGGAAGAAAACCCAATGTCTCCGCTGCAAAGTTCCACCACGTGATAAGGAATCTCAAGCGTTTTTAACACATCTTGTGCGTCTAGCACCATTTGCTCAAGCATCTCGTAGGAATTTTCCGGCTTGGAGAGCATCACTAGTTCTACTTTGTCGAATTGGTGATTGCGGATTAAGCCGCGCGTGTCTTTGCCGTACGTGCCCGATTCTTTACGGAAACACGGCGTGTACGCGGTGAGTTTAATGGGCAATTCTTCATCGGTAATAGTGCGGGTGCGGTTTAAATTGGTTAGCGGAATTTCGGCAGTGGAGACGAGAAATTGTTTCGGCTCGCCCGTAAGTTCGTACATATCTTCGCGGAATTTCGGCAATTGTCCCGTTCCTACTAAAATGTTTTCGTTGACGATAACGGGGGGGAGAATTTCGGTGTATCCTTTTTTAGCGTGCAGATCCAGCATAAAAGCAATAATGGCACGCTCCAAGCGGGCCCCGTCGCCTTTAAATAGTGCAAAGCGGCTGCCGGACAGAGCCGCGGCGGCCTCAAAATCTAAAATACCCAATTTTTCACCGACTGCTTGGTGGTCAAGCGGCGTGAAATCAAACTTGGGCAGCGGGATAGAGCAAGGCACCACTTCCGGATTGTCCGCGTCCGAAACGCCTACGGGAATTTTTTCATTGGGCAAATTGGGGATGCTTAAGAGCAAATTGTTAATTTCGGCTTTAGCAGGTTCTAAGGCGGCCTCTTGCGCGGTCATTTCTTCTTTGAGCTTGCCCACTTCTTTCATGGCTTCTTGGGCAGCCGCGTCACCCTGTTCTTTTTTAATTTTGCCGATAGACTTGGACATTTCGTTGCGTTTAGCGCGCAGCTCTTCTACGCGGGCCAGAATTTTTTTGTAAGACTCGTACTTAGCAAGCACTTCATCGATTTGCGCTGCCAGCGCCGGTTTACGCAAGGATAAACGTCTTTTTACTTCTTCTGAATTAGCAACGATTTGTTTAATGTCTAACATAAGTCCTCTTTATTTCTTTGTCAAATTTATTGCATAAGGTTGCGGAAAATATCCCCGATATGGCTTAAAATACGTTACAGCATATTCCATCCCATAGACGGTAAGTAAACGCACGCTGATGGGAGCCATCCGGCTTTGTCCGGCTATCAAAACCGCTACAATTAGCAAAAGCGTTACAAACGCCGCCTTTGTGAGGGCAAAGAACATATTAAAAACAACCTTAGCGGATTGCTCCGCAAATGTGGGGCGGTGCAATACGTTCATTTCTTTTCCTGTTTAGCTAACTCTTTGCTAAAACTTTTGACCAATTTTTTAGCGATATAGTCTGCTCCGTCCAACGCGCGGGAACTTTCGGTGCTGTCCGAGCCGATCCACACAATTTCGGCCGTTTCTACGTCCACCAGCTTGGCGATGATAGCCACTTTGGCGTTGATGGTGTATTCCGTAGGGCGAACATCTACTGAATTAGAAACTTGTGTGCCCACCGGGCGCGTATAACCTACATAAGTTCCATCGGGCATACGCATCACATCTTGCGTCATAATCGGGCGGGACTCGCTGCGGCGCGAAGCCGTCATAGCCAACTCGGTCCGGGCCGGCGTGTAGGAACTAACTTCGCCAATGAGCAAAACATCTACTCCTAAAATACGGCCGATTTCGCGCGTAGTTTCCGGTGCCAAATAGCCCGAAACGGAGATATTATGCTCTTTTAAAATGCTCTCTAACTGGGCTCGTTCCACGACCTTAAACCCGTTACGGATAAGATATTTGGCAAACAAATTTTCCACGCCGTTTAAGTCCGCCCACGCGTTGGAAAAGGCCATAATACCTATACGGTTTACCTGGCTAAAATCATACGAAGGGCTCAACACTGTATTAGGAGTGCAGGCGCCTAAGCAAATTCCTGCCAAAAAGGCCAAGAGTCCTTTTCTCATATATTCATTATATAATTTTTGAACGCACGCGGACAGTAAGAGTGTATTGTAAATTTGTAGGAAAAAATTTACAATATAAGTATCTAAACTAATAGTAAAGGAGACGTATGAAAAAAATACTTTTGTTAAGCATGCTGCTTAGTTGTTTTTCAATCGGGTTCGCACAAAATTACTACCCGATCCATAACGAAGGCTTATACGCCGGTGCTACCCGCTTAGAACTTTACGGAGGTATGGTTTTGCCGCAAAGTAACTGGAAACACGATGGAGAAGAAGTAGATTTAGGGGACATTGGCTGGGCCGCCGGTATTGGTTTTTACCGCAACATTACTCGTGTGATAACGCTTGGGTTGGATGGAAACTATGCCCAATTTGGTGACGGTGATGAACGTGCAGATAAATCTTATTTGCGCACAGGTGCTGCTACCGGGTTGGTGGCTGTACGTGTAAACTTCTTCCCGCGCCAAACTACGCGTATTTACATCCCGGCCGGTATCGGTGTGGGTCACGTATTTGTGCGCCAAAATAATGACGATAATTCCCATAAAACCTATAACAGCACGGACTTAGCCGGTATGTTAGGTTTGGGATTGGAATTTGATATTGACGAATCCATCATCTTTGGGGCGGAAGGACGCTATTACTTGATGCGTACCCGCAGCGATGTAAAATCGGCTTTCGGAAAAGACAATATCCACTACGGAGAAATCTTACTCAAATTCGGTTTTAGATTCTAATAAAATTTTTACTGAAAAGGGCTCCCGCAAGGGAGCCTTTTTGTTGTTTATTTATTACAAAAAAGAAACCGCTTGACTTGTTTTTTTTTTTCTTATAATGGGCTATAGGCGAAAGTATTTTTGTATAAATGGGGGGATACCTGCTATGAAGAAGAATTGTTGTAAAAGCAGTATAAAAGGTTTTACGCTAATTGAACTGTTAGTTGTGGTGCTGATCATTGGAATATTGGCAGCGATTGCTTTGCCGCAATATCAAAAAGCCGTGGAAAAAAGCCGCGCGGCTGAGGCTTTGCAAAATGCCAAAGTTATAGAGGAATGTTTTGATTGGTATATATTAGAACATGGCCTTCCTTCTAGTGGAAGCGTGGAATTAGAGGATATGAATTGTCCAATGGAGATTAATCTGGGAAATTTAGATGAGGAAGAAGGCGGATACAAAACGGATAATTTTTGGTATGAATTTGTTAACTGCAATAAAAACTTGGGATGTATGGCAGATATCCGTCGTTTTCCGTCAAATTTCTATTCTTTCGAGATTATATCTAAACCTTCTAGAAAAGGTAAAGTGTGTTATACTCAGTTTACCGATAAAGGACGCTTCATTTGTAACAGTCTGAGGAACCAAGGGTGGGAATATGAGGAAGGAGAATTATAATAAATAATTATTTATAACAATAAAACCCCGGTCAAAAGCCGGGGTTTTATTGGTTCACTATAAACTTATTTTTTCTTAAGAGCTAAATATCCCATCAAGCGGTAAATGAGTTTGGCCGTGTTGAACTCGGTAATCGTGTCGGCCTTGCGGGCACACGCTTCTACCACGTCCACCGCTACAATTTTCTTGTGCTTGATTACTTCGCGGAATAAATCCAGCGCTTCGTACCACATAAAACCGCCGGGTTGCGGCGTGCCCGTGGCCGGGATGACCGACGGATCAAACCCGTCTACGTCAATGGTGATATATACGGTATCGGTCAGTTTTTTGAGCACTTGCGGGATGAGTTTTTTCACGTCGCGGTGCTCGTGCATTAAGAAAGTGGTTACTTTGCCCGCGTTGCAGTATTGTTTTTCCTCGCTGGCCACACTGCGGATGCCTACTTGCACTACTTTGACTTGGCGCGAAGCCGGATACAACGCACACGCGTGCGACTTGGGCGTGCCTTCAAACGTTTCACGCAAATCAGCATGCGCGTCAAAGTGCAAAATGCTCAAGTTTTTGTACTTATCGATATACGGCTGGGCTAGCGCTTGCGTAACGGTGTGTTCCCCGCCAATGTAAAACGGAATGGCCTTGTATTGCATTAAGTTACGCACGGTTTTATCAATGTTTTTAAAAACAGTATTGGTAGAACCTTTGCAATTAATGGCGGGCTGGGTGTTGATGCCCAGTTCCCACGTTTCGGTCTTGGTTTCTTCGTCCCACAGTTCAATTTGGGTGGAGGCCTCGATGACGGCCGCCGGCCCTTTGGCAGTACCGTGCCCGTAGCAGACCGTTTTTTCAAACGGCACCGGCACGACTACGAAATGACAAGAGGCCAGAGAACTGGTTTTGCTCTCTAGCCCCATAAATTTATCAGTTTGTACGTTATCGCTCACAAAAAACTTCCGTCGATTATTCTACAAACACAGCCGCGGCAATAACGGTGGTCCATACCCCGTTGGTGCAGACGGCAGATTGGGTTACGTTAGAAGTGCGCACAATTTTGCCGCTCATCTTCCAGATTTCTTCTTTCTGGTCCCACGTAGTATCGTTATCAAAGTCAACGCCTAACGTGGTGGATAGCATGAGGGCGGCCAAATCTTCGGCGTAATCCCCGGCTTGCTTATCCGTTTCACCAAAACTGTGGTGTTCGGACAGATAACCGTGATGGGTTCTATCTTTCGGAATGGCTACACCGACGGATGCCGCAATCATACGGCGGTATTCGTTGCTGGTGTTTCTGCTAATTACACAATGCAGAATTTGGCCCGGACGCAATTTTTTAAGACCCTTTTCAACGGGAACTGTTTTGCAGCCGGGAGGGAAAATGCTAGAAACAGGCACCAAATTGAAACTGGCAATTTTGGCGTCGCGCAAGGCTTCTTCAAAACTGGCTAGTTTTTCTTTGTGCCGGCCGATTCCTTTGGTAAGGAAGATCTCTTTAGGTACAAATGCTTCGTACATGGTTATTTTTTTCCACTCATTCCTTTTATGAATTTTGAGTATGTATATATTATAACAAATAAGCCGGTTTGTAAATAATAATTTTGTGTTCTAAAATGCTATGATATGGGTATGACGAAAATTAAGACGATACTTACATCATTTTTATTCCTTTTATCCACGGGGGTTTTTGCTATGCCAAGTATGTTTAATAAAGACGGTGTTTTACATTTTAATTATAAAGCTGAAGATCTGGCTCCCGCCGAGGCTGCTGCCCGCGTGCAACTGGAAAAAGATCTGGCGGATTTAATTGCTATTCCCGCAGACAAACGCACCTTTGAAAACACCATTATGGGGTACGAAAAAGCGTTTGATAAATACAGTGAGGCACTGGGGATGAGCGGATTTTTATCTTACGTTTCTACCGATAAAAATTTCCGCGATACCGCGCGCGATTTGCAAATGCAAATCAGCCAATATATGGTGGACGTAGCCACCCGGCGTGATGTATACAAAGCCATTAAAGAGTATACGGACACTAACCCACAGCTTGGTCCGGTGGAAGCAAAATTAGTCAAGGAGATGCTAATTGGTTTTAAACACAGCGGGATGGATCTAAACGACGAAGATTTGGAAAAATTTAAAGCACTTAACAAAGAAGAAGCGCAACACGTTATCAATTTTGACAAAAACGTCCAAGAATATAAAGATCCGCTTATCGTCACGCGCGAGCAGTTAAAAGGCCTTGGCGAAGATTATATCGGCAAGTTGGAAAAAACAGAAGACGGAAAATATCTGGTAACATTGGATTACCCCGACTATGTGCCTTTTATGCTCAATGCTGACGATGAAGAAGCCCGCAAAGCATTGGAATTTAAATATAACCGCCGCGGCGGAGAGCAGAATGTGGAGCTATTGGAAAAAACGCTTACACTCCGTCGGCAGATTGCGCAACTCTTAGGCTATAAAACGCACGCGGACCTCAAGTTGGAAAACCGCATGGCTAAAAAACCGCAAACAGTCATGACGTTTTTAAAAGATTTGCAACACAAACTAAAACCCATGGGCAAAAAGGAAGACAAATTTTTAATCGCTTATAAGAACGAGCAAACCGGTAAAAAGGCCCACACGATTTATCCGTGGGAATCGGGTTATTGGGCCAATAAATACCGAAAAGAGAATTTGCAATTAGACAGCGAAAAAATTAAAGAATATTTCCCATCGCAAGTGGTCATTGACGGGATGCTTGATTTGTTCGGCGGAGTGTTTGGGATTACATTTGAGCCGGTAAAAATTCCCGTTTGGCATGAGGATGTAAAAGCGTTCCTTATCAAAGACAAACAAAGCGGCACACCCGTGGCATATTTTTATATGGACCTCTATCCTCGTGAAGGAAAATACAAACATGCCGCGTGCTTTGATTTAGTGGAAGGATATGAAAAAGAAGATGGTTCCTATCAAAAGCCGTTTGTGGCTATTGTGGCAAACCTGAATAAGCCCTCCAAAGAAACTCCGTCGCTGTTAAAACACGGAGAGGTGGAAACATTATTCCACGAATTTGGGCACGTCTTGCATAATGCGCTAACAAAATCGAAATACAAAGCATTTAGCGGTACTAGCGTGAGTTGGGATTTTGTGGAAGCTCCCAGCCAAATGTTAGAACGTTGGGCGTGGGATCCTACCGTGCTCAAAAAAATTAGTAAACATTATAAAACAGGGCAGCCTCTTTCGGATGATTTAATCAAACGGATGTTGGATTCTAAAAATTTTGGTGCCGGCGGAGCGTATTTGCGCCAGAACTTTTTTGCACAGTATGACATGACGTTGCACACAGCTCCTAAGACGCTCGATACCACCAAGCTTTATTTTGATTTAACCAAGAAAATCCGCGCCTTGCCGCTTACCAAAAACACGTATCCGCAGGCGGCTTTTGGACACATTATGGGCGGTTATGATGCCGGATACTATGGGTATTTATGGTCGGAAGTAATTGCGGAAGATTTTTTCAGCGAGTTTGAAAAGAACGGTATTTTTAATCCGGAAATCGGCCTTAAATTCCGCCGTGAGATTTTAGAAAAAGGCGGTAGCGAAGACGAAGAAAAATTAGTAGAAAATTTCTTGGGCCGTCCGGCGCAAAACGGTCCGTTCTTGAAATCGATCGGCTTGGAGGAGAAATGAGCGTAATTATTGGAATTGACGTCGGTGGATCTACCACCAAAATTGTTGGTTATACCGATAAAGCTAAACTAGTAGGCATGCTCAAAGTGGAGGCAGCCGATCCGCTTACCTCGGCCTACGGGGCATTAGGGAAATTTATTAACGAAAACGGCCTTGCGCTTAAGGATGTAAAACAAATTATTTTAACAGGCGTAGGCGCGGATCTTTTTAAGAAAAAAGTATATGGGATTGCCACCTCTACCGTGGATGAATTCCAAGCCATTGGCTTGGGCGGTTTGGCGCTTTCTAACAAAAAAGAAGGACTGGTTGTCAGTATGGGGACCGGTACAGCATTTGTGCGTGCCGGCAAGGAAGGAATTTTTCACATTGGCGGTTCGGGCGTGGGCGGCGGAACCGTGCTTGGCTTGGGGGGCAAACTCTGTGGAATTAAATCATTCAAAACGCTTATTGCAATGGCGCAAACAGGAAAACTAAATAAAGTGGACTTAAACATTGGGGATATTTCTACCCGGGCGATTTCTAACTTGACCAAAGAAATAACAGCTGCTAACTTTGGCAAAATGGAGGATGGCTTTACCCCTGCTGATTTGGCGGCCGGGGTGCTTAACATGGTAGTTCAAACGGTGGGCATGATGGCTGTGTTTGCATGCCGCAATGAAAAAATGAAAGATGTTATTTTAACGGGCACGCTTTCACAAGTACCTTCGGCTAAAAAAACATTTCAAATGTTGCATAATATGCATGGGATAAATTTTATTATTCCTAAAAATGCCATTTACGCCACGGCAACAGGGGCCGCGTTATCTTATTTGCACAAAAAAGAGAAAACAAAATGAACGAGCAAGAAGCGTACAAAAAATCTAGTTTTGGACCGGCTTTCCTCTTTTTAGGAGGACGTAAACGTCGCGCCCTGGCACATTATTATGCTTTTTGTAGGATGGCCGATGATATTGCTGATGAGCCGCAGACAAACGCGCAACAGGCGCTAGCGGAATTAAAAAACGAAGTAGAATTTATTTATTTGGGTGCGCCTAAAACGGAGTGGGGGCGTGAATTGGAAAAAGAAGTCCAAACAATCCCGCTACCAAAAGACAGATTTACTCTTTTGCTGGAAGGAATGCAGGCAGATTTGGAACAAAAACGATATCCTACTTTTGAAGCATTACAATGGTATATATATCGTGTAGCTGTAATAGTGGGAAAAGCCACATTGGATATTTTGGGCGTACATGGAGAAAAAGCGGATGGTTTAGCTAACGCGTTAGGAACCGCGGTACAATTAACAAATATCGTACGGGATGTACGGGCCGACGCAAAATTGGGGCGGGTTTATTTGCCATGCCAATTAACAGCCGCAGAAGTTTTAGAAAACAAAAATCACGCGTTGGTTCGCCAACTGCAACAGCAAATGACCCAAAAAGCGAAAGAACAATATGCGCTTGCGTTTGAATTAATGGATGAATTTTGGCCGCTTACCGTGCTTCCCTGCCGCATAATGGGATATATTTATCAAAAAAATCTTGCTAAAATAGAAGAAGGGAATTTCGTGAGCAGTGAGCCTGTTAAATTGACAAAATTTGAAAAAATACAAATGGTAGGTTATGCTTTTATCAAAACATTTTTTTAAGAACGCTTGGCTTTGTCTTGTTTTAGTATCGTCCACGTTGTGGGCGCAACAAGCCGCGCATCAGACGTTATCAAGTTGTTTGGAACAAGGCAAAGAGCAATATGGCAAGGCTCAATATACGCAAGCCATCCAAACATTTAAACGATGTTTGGATTTGGACCCGGAAAATGTAGAGGCACACCTGTCTTTAGCGGGGGCTTTGCTCACACGAGAAGATTTAAAACAGTCGCAAGAACATTTTGAAGCTGCCATTAAAAACATGAAACGCTCCAGCCCGTATTGGTCGTATGCATATTCAATGTTGGGTGATATTTCCTTGAAGAAACAAGACCAAAAAGAAGCGCTGAATATGTATCAAAAATCGTTGCAATACAACCCGGCCAATGTAAACTCGTTAATCGGCAAGGCGATTGTGTTGGAAACGCAAGGGAACGTACAGGGCGCCGCTGATGCATATCAGTCTGCGCTGGCGGTTGAACCGCTTAACATCATTGCACGCCAGCGGTTGATAAAATTAGAGCCGGAGTATTTAACGGATAAAGATATGTTGCTGGCGCTTAAACAACGTTATGCCATCAAGCCGGAAACTTCCGAGCTTACACCGCAACACCGGGAGCTGTTTAATAAAATCCATTTAGCAGAACAACGTTTAGGGGTAGAATATCTAAAAAATAAACATGGGGCTAATGTCAAAGACTACATCGTCACACTCAACAAAGGGACGGATTTTGCACGCGAAATGTTAACTTTAGACGGTTACAAAGTGTTGCAAAAAGATATGGGGCAAGATGCCATAACTGTTTTTCTCAAGCTGAATATTCCTGTGCAGGAAGTCTTTGAATTGCGCGATAAACAAGGCAAACCTGTATTCACACCGGAAAGCACGCTCACTGAAGAAGGATTTTATGTTTATACTCAGGCTTTAAAGGGGAAGAAAGAATATTTGCTTTCCAACCAATTGGTTCCGCTTACGCAAGATGAAATCAAAAAGGCCAATCAACGGGCGGCCAATCTTATGCAAAAGGGATATATTGAGATTAATCGTCCCGAATTAAAAATGTTAGAAACAGAAACGTTATGTTCCGAAGAGACATTAAAGAAAGATTTAGGGGTATTGTTTTTGCCGGTAGGCAAGAAGCGCTATCGTTATTTTGTGCAGACAAAAGATCCAAAAGATTTAAAAAATGTTCCTTATTACTATGTGATGAAGTCGCGCAAAAAACGCAATCCTAAGTTAGAAGTCCCCAAAAATTCGGTCATAAAAAAACACGAGTATTTTAATTATACGATTTGTTTGAGTGATGGGAATTTAACGATGGCTGATTAAGCTTAGGCCGAAGAAAAGTATTAAATAACCCCGCCGAAAAGGCGGGGCTTTTTATTCGTAAAATCAGTTTTCCCTTCCAATCATTTTTAAAAATTCTTCTTCGGTAATCACAGGGATGCCCAGTTCGTTGGCTTTGCGTAGTTTAGTGCCGGCGTTTTCGCCCGCCACCACAAACGACGTCTTTTTGGAAACACTTCCGCTGGCATATCCGCCGTACTGTTTGGCCAGTTGCTCGGCTTCGGTGCGTTTTAGGGTGGTAAGCTCCCCGGTAAAAACGATCGTTTTTCCCTCAAGTACGTTGCCGGAGAGTTCCTTTTTAGGTTGCGTGAAATTAAGCCCCGCTTCGCGCAAGAGTTCCAGTTGCTGGCACACTTTGGGGTCGCGGAAAAAATCGTACACGCTTTGTGAAACCGTCTCGCCGATTTCGCGGATCGATTGCAATTCTTCCAAGTTGGCAGCCTTGAGTGCGTCTAAGGTATGAAAGCGGTCCGCCAAAATTTCCGCAGTCTTTTCGCCTACAAACGGGATCCCCAACGCAAACAATAGTTTAGAAAGCGGTTTATGTTTGCTCTCTTCGATAGAGTCCAATAAATTTTTTGCTTTTTTGTCTTTAAAATTCTCTAAATTAAGTACGTGGAAAAACGTAAGTTTGTAAATGTCGGCAAAGTCTGTTACAAATTTGCGCTCTAGCAGTTGGTCCATAATTACGTCACCCAGGCCATCAATATCCATCGCATCGCGCGAAGCAAAGTGCAACAGCCGCGCGCGCAGTTGCGCCGGGCATGCGGGATTAACGCAATAATATCCCACTTCTTCAGCTTCTTTATACACTTTGCCGCCGCACACCGGGCAAACGGTGGGGGGAAGGATATCTTGCGTTCCTTTTTGCTCGACTACTTTTACAATTTTGGGGATTACCTCTCCGGCACGCTCGACAATTACGCTGTCTCCCACGCGCACGCCCAAGCGTTTGATTTCATCAAAATTATGCAAGGTAGCATTGGAAATAGTCACACCGCCCACCGTGACGGGCTCTAATTCCGCTACGGGAGTAATAATACCCGAACGGCCGACGGAAAAAATGACGTTGTTTAGTTGGGTGGTGGCTTGCGGGGCGGGGTATTTAAAGGCAATCGCCCAGCGCGGGCTTTTGGCGGTAGCGCCTAAAATTTTTTGCTCGGCAAAAGAATTTACTTTTATCACCAGTCCGTCCACATCGAAGGGGAGTTGGTGGCGCGAGTCGCTAAACTTATTGTAAAACGTGATGATATCTTCAATGCTCGTGGTTTTGGTACGCACCGGACCGACAGTAAAACCCCAGCTTTTGCATAAGTCAATAAACTCGCTAAATGAGGCCGCGGCTATATCGCCCACCCCAAAAGAGTGCACAAAAAATTTGAGCGGACGTTGTGCTACAATATCAGCATTTTTATGACGTAAAAACCCGGCCGCGGCGTTGCGGGTATTAGCAAAGGTATTTTCATCTTTCTCTTGCTGAATTTTGTTCAGGGCGGCCAAATCTTTTTTATCTAAATACACTTCACCGCGCACTTCTAAGAGTCCTTGGGGGGCATTTGCGCCCAGTGTATGCGGGATACTTTTAATCGTGCGCGCGTTGGCGGTAATATCTTCGCCTACTTTTCCGTCCCCACGGCTGGCAGCGCGGATTAGTTGTCCGTTTTCATAAGTAAGCGAACAAGACACTCCGTCAATTTTGGCCTCCAAAACCATTTCAAAATCGTGACGTTGCAACGTTTTAGCGGTGCGTTCGTGCCAGGCGCGGATGTCATCGGCGTTGTACGAATTGTCTAATGACATCATCGGCACGGCGTGCACTACTTCGCTAAATGTTTTGCTGGCTTTGCCACCCACGCGTTGGGTGGGGGAATTTTGGGTACGAAATTGCGGGTAAGCGTCTTCTAAATCTTTGAGTTTTTTGTAAAGTTCGTCGTACTGTGTGTCCGACAAGACGGGGTTGTCCAAATTGTAATACAAATTATTGTGGTAATTGATTAACTTTTTAAGTTGCTCAATTTCGTCTTTCGGGTGCATAACAACCCCTATTTTTTGCGTTCTTTTTTAAGTTGATCTAACAAGCCGTTAATGAACTTGCTGGAATTTTCGGTAGAAAATTTCTTGGCCAGCTCAATCGCTTCATCGATAATAGCGGGCACGGGGGTTTTATCGGGGCTGAAGATCATTTCGTAGGTAGCCATACGCAAAATCGAGCGGTCCACTGCCGACATACGCGAGATAGTCCAATTTTTGGCATAAGCGGAAACAAGTTTGTCGATTTCGGCCAAATGATTGGCGGTGCCGTGTACCAGGTCTTCACAAAACGGGAAACATTCGGCTAGTTCTCCCTTAAACTGCGCCATATATTTGGCGGTTACTTCGGGCGCCAGGTCGGCGCTGTCGGCATAGTATAAAGATTGTAAGGCACATTCGCGTGCTTGTCTGCGGTTGCTCATAAGCCCCCTTACAAATTGGTGAGTAAGTTACTTCTATTCTAGCAAATTTTTAAGGGCGGGAGTACGAAGTTAAAAAAGAAACGGCAGTTCCGCTTTCGAGGGAAAAAATCCTGGTTTTCGACGTAACAGCCAAGCCCAAATTTTATAGGTCCAAGGACCTATTTTTATATAGGTCCAAAAACCCTTGAAATTTTTTCGTTTTCTCTTATACTTAGGATATACAAGGAGGATGGACCTATGAAAAAACTACTAATAATGTTGTTATGTCTGGGGATTTGTGTACCAAGCTTTTCCTTTCCTATAGAGGGATATCGTGATAAATCTGATCCACAGGTTTACAGAGGAACGATGACCCGGAAACAGGTGTATGATATGGCCCGTGGCGCGGTAAAGGGCTTTTTGCCCATATATGTTACCGAGAACTGGAGCTATTGGGGAGATGGAAAAGAGAAGGCCGCAATAGCGGCTAAGCGCAGAGCATACAATGAAAAAAGCTACCAAGCTTATTTCAATGCGGCCGTCGTGTGGGCTACTAAACCGTCTTTTGAGGGCTACGATAACGTGTACCCTCTCAATCCTCAATCGAAAATAGGTGGCGATTACGTTGTTTCTGCAGCAATAGGGTTTGCTGATAGAGCAATTGAAAAGGAACCGGGACAGCCGTATATGTACTTATTGCGTGGGCAAGTGCAATATGAACAAGGGGTCGCTTACTATCCGGGCAACGGGAGGTTTGCTATTAGAGAAGGAAAGAAATACATGGCTGATAATGCTTGGAGCGATTTTCTGACGGTAGAAAATATAAAGCCTAGCATAGCTCCTTATTGTGACATGGCTGTTTTGGCTGGACTCCTTAAAAAAGGGTCTAAAACCTATTCAAAATATCAAAGAAAGTGTCGAGCGCAGTTTGCTCAAGTAGAGGGTGAAGGAGGCGAAGACTTTGAAGGTGACTATGCCCAAGTAGAGGGTGAAGAAGGTGAAGGTTTTGAAGGCGACGGCGACTTTGCCCAGGTAGATGAAAGCGAAGTGGCTCAAAGAGAAGTGCAAGCGAGCCTGCACGTCGGAGGACATGGGGGTAGTTATTTGTAAAAGAGTATTAATGAATTCTGGTAAAACAAAAACCCTGGTTTAACGGCCGGGGTTTTTTTATGCTAAAACTAATTAATTTTTGAACTTTGAAAATGTATTGCGCTTTGTTAGGATATCCCTACCTACACCACAAAGGAGGGATGTATGATCAAAAAAATAGTCGTTTTTTTGGCCTTTGCAGCGCTAGGCGTATTTTTAGCTGTTGGCGTGCAGGCTGAGTCCATGCGTGGAGAAGGGCGTTATATGTCCAACAAACTCACGCATTTAAACCCGTTTACTTCTATAGACGTACGTGGGGACGTGCAGGTGGATATTTGGCAGCGGAGCATTCCAACTGTATCTGTAAGCGGCAAAGCAAATTTAATGGAATTGGCAGATATCCGCGTGGAGAATGAAAAGCTAATCATTGATTTTAAACGCCCTGTGCACATCAAGGGAAAACATGCCTTGCATGTGATTATTGGGATCCCACAGCTTGAATCGATAACGGTACGCGCAAAAGGGCGCGTGCGTATCCGCGGCCCCTTTGATACACTACAAGCGGTTATTTCCGCAGGAGATCATGCGTATGTGACCGGCGATTGGCTAAAAGCAGACCTTTTGCGCGTGCAAGCTACCAACAAGGCAGAAGTAGATTTGGAGCGTATCCAAGTGAAAAAATTGGAAGTAGCCCTGTTTGATAAGGCAGAAATAGAATTGTCCGGCTCGGCGCAGCAGGCCCAAATGGTCAATAATGGCTCTAAAGAGATAGACGGCGCGGATTTACGTGTTCAACAAGCACATGTACAGATTAACGACACAGGCGATGTGGAAGTGTTTGCTATGGAAACATTAAAAGCCGAAGCGTTGGGCCGTGGGAAAATTATCTACCACGGGCGCCCGGTATTAACACGCAGCGGGAGCGAAAAACATATTCAGCCTGCATTTGAAGATTAAATCTAACCCTAAAAAAGCCCCCAGCCGGGGGCTTAATCTTGTTATAATAACAGTATGAAAAAAATAATCTTACTAATTGCTGCTGCTATCTTATTAGGTGTACTAATTGTGGTGTACGTTCCGTTTACACCCGCCTCCCCCGAAGAAGGGGTAGGCCAAAAGCCGACGGCTCCCTTGGTGGGGGCGGATAGAGACGCACACGGTTGTATTGCCTCAGCCGGATATACCTACAGCGCGGTCCGCCAAGAGTGCGTGCGCGTATGGGAAGTAGGAACCGCGCTTATGCCGACTATACAACTGGGTGAGCCCGTATTGGCCGCTTATGTAATACGCTCGGCCAATTGGCAACATGCCGAAGTGTTCCTGCCCGGCCAAGAAGGAAGTTTTGTGCTAAACTTGCAAGCTACACCCGGGGATTCCACCTGGACAGACACATATGGTACGTGGAAGCTGACATATGACAAGATTCAAGGTTGGAAATTATTCCAAGACGGGCAAGTTGTCTATACAGCCGGGCCGGATAAAGCCTAGGTTTTCATTGACAGCGCTATTGTCAAAGTGATATAATAAATTGTCCCAAAGATGGGGCAATTTTTTTCGCAGAAAAGGTTACATGGCAAGATTTGATAGAAAAAGAGAATTTAAAAAAGATCTCTACCCCAGAAATATGAATATCCGCGCCAGTGAAGTGCGTGTGATAAATTCCGACGGATCGATGATCGGCATAATGCCGCTAACCCAAGCCGTCAGCTTAGCCAAAGAGCAAGAGTTGGACCTGGTGGAAATTTCCCCTAATGCCAACCCGCCCGTGTGCAAAATCTTAGACTACAACAAATACGTCTATGAACAGGGCAAAAAAGCCAGCGAGGCTAAAAAGAAACAAGCCAAAGTAACCATGAAAGAGTTGCGTATTAAATCGCACATTGCGCCGCACGATTTAGATGTGCGTTTGCGCCAAATTGAAGAATTTTTACGCAAGAAAAACCAAGTACGCTTTGTAGTGGTATTCCACGGACGTGAAAACCAACACAAAGATATTGGAATTGAAATTTTGAATAATACCGCTAAACGGATGGAAGAACTTGCCACCGTAGACGGAAGTATGCAAACGTTGGGAAACCGGATGTTTATCACCCTAATTCCCAAATAACAGATTTTTAGGCTCTTTTTGCAGTGACTGCGTTCGGGGCGGACCGGCTCCTGCCGCAGGTAGGATAAATAAGAGCTAATTAAAAAATGAGGTATATTGAATGCCAAAATTAAAAAACCACGCTGGCGGTAAAAAGCGTTTCCGCAAAACCGCTACGGGTAAATTCACCCACAGAAAAGCCGGCAGAAAACACTTGCTAACGCCTGTTTCTGCCTCACGCAAGCACGATATGCGCCATACCGGTGTAATCACGCCTGAGTCTAACAAAGGCAAAATCTTAGCCAAGTATTTGCCGATGGCTAAATAAGAGGTTGAAACATGAGAATTAAATTCAGCGTTCCCAGACACGCAAGAAAGAAAAAAGTATTGAAATCTGCCAGCGGCTATTACGGGGATAAGTCCCGCCGCTTACGCATGGCTACCCAACAGTTGGGTAAATCCGGCGTGCACGCGTATGTAGACCGCAAAGATAAAAAGACCACCTACCGCCAAATGTGGATTACCCGCATTAACGCTGCGGTACGTGAAGAAGGTATGTCTTACTCTAAATTCATTAACGGCTTGACCAAAGCGAACATCACGCTCAACCGCAAGATGTTAAGCGAAATGGCGATCAAAGACCCGGCTTCTTTCAAAGCCCTCGTTGACACCGCTAAAAAAGCCGCTTAAGCGTGTTTTAGTAAGTGAAAAGCCCCTCGCAAGAGGGGCTTTTTTAACGGCTTAGAATTAAAAGAATATGTTGTTCCCAAGTGCTTTGATCAGGGGGCTCTACTTTTTAAAATAGGTCTTGAATTTTCATAAAAAATGTTTATACTTATACAGAGGGGAGATTAATCTTCTTTTAGGTAAATCGGTAAAAAGGAGGAAAACGAATGAAAAGAGGCTTTACATTAATAGAGTTGCTGGTAGTAGTGCTCATTATTGGTATCTTGTCGTCCATTGCCCTGCCGCAATACCAAAAAGCGGTTAACAAAGCCCGGTTTACGGCTATGGGTCCTGTTGTGGATGGTATTGCTAAGGCGGAAGAAATATACTTTATGGAATATGGCGAGTACACGGATGATTGGGATGACTTAGAGATTTCTTTCCCATTAAAGACTTGCGGCAGTGCCGGTTATAAATGTGATAGCAATGGCAACGCTTACACGATTGATTTTGCTCCACAACATGTGATCCCAAATCATGAGCACGACCAACTTTATGTATATGGCAAGATGAAAGACGGGAACGCAAAAGCGCAGTATATTCGCTATTTAGATCAGCAGTATGATTATCCGGATTCTGACGAAACGAGAGCTGTACAGGGGAAACGCGCTTGCAGACTTCCTGTTGGGGGAGAAGAACTTAGCCAGGCCGAAAGCAACCGCGCTATAGAGCTCTGTAAATCTTTGGGAGGAAAAAACACAATCTCTCGAATGTCAAATGTTTATTTGCTTTAGCAGTTTGTCTTTGTCTTAACAATCAAACACTCCGCAAAAGCGGAGTGTTTGTTTTTTAAATCAGTTGTCATCCATGGGTTGGCAGCGATGAAATCAAGGGTGAGAATAAGAGGAATGCGAGTTGTAATAAGTGCTTATTTACTATCAAAGCCCCGGCGTAAACCGGGGCTTTTTAATGAAGATGTTTTAAAACTATCCGCGTGTCGAACGCAGTTTTTTTGCATTTTGACGCATGAGTTCGTTTAATTCTTTTTCTTGCAGTTGCAGCAAGTTTTTTTGCGTAGCTAAATACGTTTTATAATCCGGGCTGGAAGAAGCCTTGTTGCGCAACAAACGTTCTGTGCGCGAAATAATAATATATGCTTGTGCTTTAGTGTCTTCGCCAAACAAAGAACCCATATCATTTAACACAGCTTGATTGTTTTTTTCCACGCTGGCCAAAGCAAGCTGCATGGCACGGCTGTCACGAGGGGAAGCCTTTGTGTTGGTTCGTTGTGTTTGGTTCGTGTCTTCCATGATGATTTCCATATACTGAGTGGGTTGCTGTTTGCGTTTTCGCGCGGCGGCTTGTTTGTTTTGTGCAGCCGTAAGTGCTTTGCGCACAGCCGGGTCCGTATCCCCAAACGGATAACCTTGAAAACTTTGATCTCCTATAAACAAAATCGGTACAGTAACAGAAGACAATTTATGTTTGCGCATCATTGCTTGCAAGGGTTTTCGGCTGGCGGGATTTTTCATATCGTATTCCATCAAGAATACGCGGCCTTGATATCTTTGCAGAAAACCCTGATCCCAATGATCTGCTTTCAATTGCTTAGTTTGGGGAGAATCGGCATGGGTAAATAAAACGGCTTCAATAGATATTTTTTTAGAAGCGGGAAGGGCTGCTTTTGTGTTGGTCTGTTGGGCAGGGGCGTTTGCAGCGGGCTCCTCCGTCGGTTTTGTGGAAAGGGCAGTTGGCTCTTGTTGTTTTTCTGACTCGGCAGGTTGTGCTTCTTGTTCTTCAGGGAATAACGGTTTCCCATTTTCATCTAACAGTAATTTTTCAGGGATAGGGGGGGGCGTTTCCGCAGGGCGCCCGGAATGCCGTGAAAACAAAGAAGAAATTTGCTGTTGCCAAAAAGATTCAATTTTATCGTCTTGTTCTTTAGATGTGCATCCAGCAATAAACAAGGACGCAGTTAGTGTATATAAAAGTATTTTTTTCATAAAACTCCTCTTGAGACAATATAACAAATTTTTAGCGCAAACCATACAATAAATTTGTTTGCATCACTATTTTTTCGGCTAATTCTTCCACCGGGATATTTAAATAGTCTGCCACAAATTGTGCAATAAGGGGGATGTTGGACGGGTCATTACGTGTGCCGCGTTTGCCCTGCGGGGAAAGATAAGGGCAGTCTGTTTCCAAAATAATTTTATCGGCGCCTGCTTTTTTGACCGCTTGGCGGATATATTCATTTTTCTTATACGTAAAAGAACCGTTTATCCCCAGTAGCATACCCATGTCGAGTGCTTTTTTGGCTTCTTCATAGCGTGCACAAAAACAGTGAAGCACACCGCTATAGGTGCGCGAAGTGGATTTTTTCCAATACTTGCCAAGGAGAGAAAACGTGTCCTCGTATGCTGCATAGTCTTCCCCTTCCCGGCGTACGTGCAATACAAGCGGAAGTTTGGCTTGGTCGGCAAAGCCAATCATTTGTTGGAATAGTTGTTGTTGTGTTTTTTTATCAGCCTTTTGCAGACAAGTATAATCAAGGCCTATTTCGCCTACGGCTGCCACGCGGGGATCTTTTAAAAATTGTTGAAAAGATGTTATATGTTGCGTGGTAAATGTGGTGGCATATTCTGGATGAACGCCCAGCACGGGCACGATAGTGTTAGGATAGCGTTTGGCTAAATCCAAAGCAGGTTGCCACTCGTCGGGAGCGCAGCCAATCTCTACACTTTTGATAATGTCGGCTGCTGGTAGAATTTTCGTAATAAGAACGTCCCGGTCGTTGTCGAACGCCGGATCAGTCAAATGGGCATGCGAATCAATAAATGGCATACCCATATTGTAGCTTTTAAGGAGCAGAGAGAATAGTCATCTCGGTAATTTTTCCCGCTTCTACGTCGTAAGTTATATCCTTTACGGTGGGTTTAATTTTTTCTCCCGTTGTTACAAAAGGAGTCTGCTCTATGGTGAGGGTAATTTCTTTTGCTTGCGACAAATCAATAAAATTTTCTAAATGGGAATAATCCAATTCTTTCTCTAGGTGATAGGTAGAGCGTTCCAAAAAACTGCCATCGGTATTTTTTACGCGCACTTGTCCAATGGCTTCAGTCACATCCAAATCAATGAGTTTGTTTCCGTTGGCAAATACCGGTGAAAGGCTGGTTTCTCGCTCGTGATAGGCTTGCATAATTTGACGGATATTATCCACTGAAACAGCAAACCCAATTTCTTTTGTGTAAGAGGCTCCCACAACCATGCCAACCACTTCGCCGTCATAATTTAATAACGGGGAGCCGCACTCTCCTTCGCGGTCAATGCCCGGCTCTATTTTTAAAGAGGTGGTAAAGCGCAAGGGGGATGTTTCAAGCACCTTGCGGGCGGGAGTGTATTGAAATTGATTATCAAAGAAGGAAAGGGAGAACAATCGCTCCCCTTCTTTAGGTGCACTTTCGGCAAGTTTTAGCGGAATAAAAGTATCAGCTAAACTTTCGGGGATAGAAAAAATAGATACATCATTTGCGTGTCGGTTTCCTTGCGCCCGGAAGGTAAGCGGTTCATACGAAAAACGTTTTTTAGGGATAGCGGGGAATTGATACTCATAGTGAGTGGCAGTTACTCCCCAAACATATTTTTTCCCCTTATATACTTCTTCAATGGCAAAAGCAGTTCCTTTTACTTTGAAATAACGCATCGTACGGTGGCGTTCGCGCAAAGGGATGAGCGCTTTGGAAGCTCTTACCACGCTTAGGCGGGGTTTTTGCCTTCCGGTTGCTTGGAATACCGCACGTTGTACTTGTGGATATGTAACTCCTACGGGCCGTACGATCTGTTGTTTGAGTTGTTTCCTTTGGATACGCAGTTGATGGGAGGCAGTCCGTTGTGCTTGTTTGGTTTGCTTCCGGAGAAACCGGGTAGTTTGTTGTTGCATTCTGCGCATATGTGTGCAGGTGCCCCTGGCTACGGTTTCATACCAATGGGCGTGCAAGGATGGCGCAAAAATACTCATCATCAAAAATAGCACAACAACGATTTTCCGCATACTCTTATTGTAGAATTTCTCCGATTGCCCGCGCGAGGGCCTTTGGACCTATGCAAACCGGGGCTAAAAGGCCTATTTCCTATATATAAAAGATGCAATGGGACGATCCCGATGAAGCCTTCAGCACTTATCATAATCACAAGTTCCTATAAGATGAGTTGCCAAGATATGCTTTTCCGGGACTAAGCAAACTAATCAAAATTAGCACTCTAAAAAGGGGGTTGACAAAAATAAAATAATTACTTATAATTTTAGCAGGTGGATTTGGGGAGTGCTAAAATAAAATAAGTGCTTCGTCGGTAAAAACACCCAAGAGAGATTAGCATCATGCGTATTTTAAAACCGGAAGTTGCTAAAGCACGTAAAGAAAAAATTTTGCGATGGGTAGTGCAACAATATGTGGAAACCCGCCGCCCTGTCGGCTCACAAATGATTGCCGATGGCGTCTTAAAAGATGTTTCCAGTGCTACGATTCGCAATATTATGGCCGAGCTTGAAGCGGAAGGATACCTCTATCAGCCGCACACATCGGGCGGGCGTATCCCTACCGATAAAGCGTACCGCTATTATGTGGACTATTTGGCCAACGTGCAAAAAATGGCTGCCAAAGAGCGCGAACAGATTGAAAAACAGTACGATGCCCGCGTGAGCGAGGTCAATAATATGCTGGTGCAAACTTCGCGTCTATTAGCAATGTTGTCCGGTGCGGCGGGGTTTGTTTATACCGCCCAAGTGGATGACCAACGTATCCAACGCTTGGATTTTATTCCGTTGGCGCCCGGTGCAATGTTAACAGTATTGGTCACCGAATCAGGTGCCGTGCGCCATTGGCCGGTGCATATGGCACAAGATATCTCTCCGGCGAAACTTCAAGTGCTTAGCCGGTTTATTAATGACGAGATTGCCGGCCATACTCTGGCTGAAGCGCGGCAAATTTTATGGCAATACTTGCACTCAGGTCATCGTGAATTAGCTGGCGTAGCGGATGTGGCCACGCAAGTGCTTAAAGATATGGAGCGCCCGCAAACCAGCAGTGATGAATTGTATGTGGAAGGCATCGGACGGCTGTTGGAAAACACGACGCAGGATGATTATGAAGATTTGAAACAAATGATGCGCGTGGTGGAAGAGCGGGATAGATTTTCCTCTCTATTAAATGCAAAACTGGCCGAACTAGATAAAAAGGATAAACGCATTAGTGTTTCTATCGGCAGCGAAAACGCGATCAAAGAGCTTAGGAACTTGAGCATTGTATCTACGGCATGCCGCGTAGGGGATAAAACAGTAGGTATGTTGGGAATTATTGGCCCCAAACACATGGAATACACGCGTGTGATGTCTTTAGTAAATTACATAGGTAGTTTACTCGAGGCGTCTATGAATAATTGGCACGCGCTTGCTTTAGAGGATGACGATTTATGAGTAAACATAATAAGAAACATCAAACCGGGTATGAGGAATTAGCCGAAGAACAGGCAGCAGAAGAACAAGCCGAAGAAATGGCTTGCAAAACTGAAGAAGCCCCGGCTCAAACCCAAGAACCCGATTACCGCGACCAATATGTTCGTTTATACGCGGAGTTTGACAACTATCGTAAACGCACCGAGCGCGAAAAAGCGGCCTTGATCGCCTACGGCAAGAAGGACTTTGCCTTGAAAATGTTGCCGATGTATGAAGTATTACTTCGACAGCAGAAAACCTTGCAGGACAAAAAGGATCAAGATCCGCAAGCCTTGCAAGATGGGATGCGCATGATTCTAACGGAGTTGGATAAGGCGTTTCGGGCGGAAGGGATCCAAAAAATGGATGTACTTAACAAGCCCTACGACCCTGCTACCCAAGAAGTAGTGGCCACGATACCCGCCCCGGCAGACAAAGAAGGCCTCGTCATAGACGAAGTAAAAATGGGTTTTACGATCAATGGCCAAGTGTTGCGCCCGGCTAATGTAGTAGTAGGTCAAACAAAAGAAGAAGAGTAATTTAAAAATTTCACAGTAAGGAGATAGTATTATGGCTAAAATCATTGGTATTGACTTAGGAACTTCTAACACAGCAGCTGCTGTGATGGAAGGCGGCAGAGGAACCATTATTCCCTCTGCGGAAGGTAGCTCCATCGGCGGGAAAGCATTCCCGTCTTATGTGGCGTTTACCAAAGATGGCCAACGCTTAGTGGGGGAACCTGCCCGCCGCCAGGCGATTGCCAACCCCGAAGGCACCGTAACCGCCTTTAAACGCAAAATGGGGGAAAACTTTAAATATAACTTGCGCGGGCAAGAATTTACGCCCCAGCAACTCTCTGCATTTGTACTGCAGAAAGTGAAAAAAGACGCCGAAGCCTTTTTAGGTGAACCGGTAGAAAAAGCGGTCATCACCGTGCCTGCTTATTTTAACGATAATCAACGCCAGGCCACTAAAGATGCCGGACGTATTGCCGGGCTGGATGTAGTACGTTTGGTTAATGAACCGACGGCTGCTGCCCTTGCTTTTGGTATCGACAAAACCGGTAAAGAACAAAAAATTATGGTGTTCGATCTCGGCGGCGGAACGCTGGATGTAACCATTATGGAAATGGGTAAAGAAGGGACGTTTGATGTGCTTTCCACTTCCGGCGATACGCAATTGGGCGGAACAGACATGGATAATGCCATTATTAAATGGATGACCGACGATTTCCGCAAACAAACCGGTATTGATTTGTCTAACGATAAACAAGCCGCGCAACGCTTGAAAGATGCGGCCGAGAAAGCCAAAATTGAACTTTCCACCACCATGGAAACTGATATCAACTTGCCGTACATCACGGCCGGTGCCGACGGTGCCAAACACTTGGAAATGCGCCTGTCTCGCGCCAAATTGGAAAGCTTGGTGGACGATATCGTCAAACGCTGCGGTAAATCCGTCAATCAGGCTTTGAGCGATGCTAATTTGACGACCAGCCAAATTGACCGCATTATTTTAGTCGGCGGACCGACCCGTATGCCGATTGTGCAAAAATACGTGGAAGATCTGGTTGGCAAAAAGATTGAACGCGGCATTGACCCGATGGAATGTGTGGCAATCGGCGCATCCGTGCAAGCGGGTATCTTGACCGGGGAAGTAAAAGACGTTCTTCTGTTGGACGTAACCCCGTTATCTCTCGGCTTGGAAACCTTGGGCGGTGTGTGCACGCGCTTAATTGAACGCAACACTACGATCCCGGTGCGCAAGACGCAAATTTTCTCTACGGCTTCGGATAACCAACCTGCAGTAACCATTAACGTATTGCAAGGTGAACGCCCGATGGCCAAAGACAACGTACCGCTGGGGAAATTTGACCTCGACGGTATTCCGCCCGCTCCGCGCGGCGTGCCGCAGATCGAAGTAACGTTTGATATTGATGCCAACGGTATTTTAAACGTAACCGCCAAAGACCTCGGCACCAATAAAGAACAACACATTACGATTACTTCGTCCAATAAGTTAAGCGACGCGGAAGTTGATAAGTTTGTCAAAGAGGCCGAGAAATTTGCCGAAGAAGACAAAAAGCAAAAAGAAATTATCGAGGCCAAAAACCAGGGCGACAGCGTAGTCTTCCAGACCGAAAAAGCCATGAAGGAGTACGGCGATAAAGTCAGCCAGGAAGAACGCGGCAAGATTGAACAGGCGCTTAGCGACCTCAAAGAAGCCCTTAAAGGCGACGATGCGGCCCGCATTAAATCGGCTACCGACGCTGCTTTGCAAGCCAGCCAAAAATTAGGTGAGGCTATGTACAAAGCACAGCAAGGTGCGGCGAACGCGCAAGCGGGCGCACAACAAGCCGGTCCGCAACCTGGAGCCGAACAAGCACAGGCTAACGCCAACGGCGGCAAAGAAGACGTCGTTGAAGCCGAAGTAGTAGACAAATAAGTTTAGTGTTTAACTAAATGAGAAAGCCCGCTCTTTTGAGCGGGCTTTTGTGAGTAATGAAAGAGTAGTTAAGGCAAAATATAAAAATTTGGCCATCCATCTTCCTCAACTGCTACACCGCCGAAACTAGTGCACTTATCTTCATCTCCTATACACAGAAAACGTTCGGCTAGCGAATACCCCCCATCATAGTTGCGACTTATATATCCTATTTCATATCCTGATTCCCAAAGGGGCCTTGCTCTGTTTGAACATCCTGCTATTGTCCCTTCTCCTGGGATACACTCATCTGGATATACGGACCAGTTTGTTGAAGAGGGAATTTGTACATCTAATACTCCATTCCACTCCTCTAAAGTACCTCCCGGCCAAGTTCCCCCTTGTAAGTAGTGTATATCTTGTGCTTTAGTTAAATTCTTGAGAATTACTTTAGCTTCTGTGAGACGGGCTTTGCGCACTGCTTTTTGATATTGAGGCAAGGCAATAGCAGCCAATATTCCAATAATGAGTACTACCACCAAAAGTTCAATTAACGTAAAACCAAATTTATATTTCATACTTTTTCCTCTGTGTTTAAATCTTCTCTTATTATAGCATAAAAAGCTATAATAAATTATCTCGATAAAGAGTACACTATGAAGAAGGAGAGAGTTATGAGAGATGTAACCCCAACTAAAATTAATGGGTTTTTGATTATTATTCCGGTGCTGTTATTTGTTTTAGCTGTAGCAGCATTTAGTTCGTTTTTTACAGTTTCCGCCGGTACGGTGGCCGTAAAACTACGCTTTGGTAAGTTAGTGGGTGCGTATGGGGAAGGTATTCACTTTAAAGCACCATTTATTGACAGCGTGGAAAAATTTTCCGTGCGTATCAAAAAAGATTCATTTACCACTGAAGCTTTTTCGAAAGATTTGCAGACGGTTGGTTTG
Source organism: Elusimicrobiaceae bacterium (assembly GCA_045595305.1). Classification (GTDB taxonomy): domain Bacteria; phylum Elusimicrobiota; class Elusimicrobia; order Elusimicrobiales; family Elusimicrobiaceae; genus Avelusimicrobium. Next base: position 4,559 of record JAZOAE010000010.1, on the reverse strand, counting down.
ACGCTGGCAGTCAACCACCGCATTTTGCCCAACACGGTAGAATCAATTTACCGCAACTTAGGCCCGGAATATACTAATACTATTTTAAAACCAATGGTGGAAGAATGGACAAAAGCTGTTATTGCCAAATACTCGGCGGACAGCTTAATTGCTAACCGTGTAGAAGTGGCCCGAGAACTTAACGAAATTCTCAAAGAAAAAATGGCTGAAAAAGAAGTGATCGTTTCCGATATAGCCATTACCAACTTTGAATTTTCCAAACAGTTTTTAAAAGCAGTAGAAGAAAAACAGATTGCCGAGCAGGAAGCCAAACGCGCCACCAACTTGGTTGAAAAAGTAAAAAAAGAAGCCGAACAAAAAATCTTGCAAGCCGAGGCGGAAGCTAAATCTTTGCGCTTGCAGCGTGAAGTGGTTTCGGATAACTTGATTAAACTTCGCCAAGTGGAAGCCCAGCTTAAAGCCATTGATAAATGGGATGGACGTATGCCGACGTACATGGCCGGCGATCAAATGCCCTTTGTCATGGTCAAATAAACAATCTTTTCGCAAAGTTACGCTTTAACGCACAAATTCCAGGAATGTCATCCCGAACTTGATTCAGGATTTTGTAGTGTTCCTGGAATTTGTTGCTTTTCTGCGAAATAATTTTCAAAACGTGCGGCCCTTCAAAAAGATATAATGAAATCAGCAAGGGGTAATTATGAAAACATTTTTGAAGGTATTTGTAGGGTTATTACTAGCGGTAGGACTTTTTACATTTGCTTTTTACCGTACGCCACAAGAGCGGGCGTTTACCAAAAATTTAAAATCCGCCCAGGCCGGGGATGCAACAGCGGCATTAGCCGTAGCCCAAGCTTATGAAAAGGGAGAAGGGATTAAACCCAACAATGCCCAAGCCTTAGAGTGGTATCAGCAAGCGGCCGCAAATGGATCCAATGAAGCCGTGTGGCAACTGTTCCAAATTTACAATACCGGAAGATTAGCCCCGGCCGATTCGCAAATAGCGTTGACGTATTTGCAAACAGCCGCTCAAGATAATTACCCCGCAGCCCAGTATGAAATGGGTAATCAGTATTTACAAGGCAAATTAGTCCCTCAGCACAAAGGGCAAGCTTATTACTGGTATATGAAGGCTGCCGCGGACGGTTCAGCTCCGGCCAGAGCCAAAGTGAATGCACTTAGCACGGAAGATCCTGCTTTGTATGAAAGTTTAAATCATTTTATGCAAACACTCCAAGCGGCCGAAAAGGACGTGCAAGCACAATTCGAAACAGGGCAAGCCTATCGCCAAGGACTTCCTATATTGCAAGATGATACCCAGGCGGCCGAGTGGTTTAAAAAAGCATGGGAAACTTCCAATGAGCAGCTTTCCCAGGCGGCGTATGAATTGGCCGATCAATATGCAAAAGGCGAAGGGGTAGAGAAGGATGAAACCGCCGCGAATAATTTGTTTGCCAAAGCGGCCGAACTGAAAAATCCCGCCGCACAATATCAAATGGGGATTTCGGCATATACCGAAAATCCCGCCCGTTTTGAAGATGCTTTTGCCTGGTTTTCCAACGCGGCTGCGCAAGGGCATGCGCAAGCTCAATATATGACAGGATTTATGCTCTTGCAGGGGCAAGGGACTAAACCATCTGTTCCGCTGGCGATTCATTTTTTTGAACAAGCTGCCCAGCAGGAAGATTCTTCCGCGCAATATGTGCTCGGGCAAATTTTTACGAAAGGTCTTGGTGTAAAAAGAAATACTGCTAAAGGCCGTGCTTGGTTAGAGAAGGCAGCTGCCAACGGGAACGAATCTGCCCGGGCTTTATTAGCGGAATAATTTTCTGATGAATTTAGCGTCCCAATTCGGGGGTAAAAGCGTCTTTTTCTGGGACTTCAAACACTTCTCCGGTAGAAACGTTTATATCATAGATTACGTGAGGCGGAGTCTGAGGCCGCTTAAGGATTACCCGCAACACATCGTTTTCTTCCCACTCAAAAGTTTCTTCCAATTTTTCCGGATCCACTAAGTAATTCTTATCGAATTTTGCAATTTTTTCTCCGTTGCGGAACTGCTCCACCGTTAAGATTTCTTCATTGGGATGTAAGGGGGCGATGGGATGATTAAACGCTTTCATCATTTTCCCGGCTTGTTGTAAAGAATGAGCTTCCGCTCCCTCGGCCATAATTTCCACATTTTCTATAGGGATGGCAAGATGTAAATTAGGCATTTCCCACTGTACTTCCAAAGGTAAATCATAAAACCAGGGGAATTGACGCAGATAATCTTTTTTTACAAATCCGCTGTAAATGGCAACCACGGTGTTATTTTTTCCAAAAACAGGAGAGCCGCAAAAACCGGTCAGGTCTTCTAAGGGAGTCCGTTGGATAAGCATGCGTGCAGAGTTGGTAAACAGAATTTTTTCATTCGGAACGAATAAGGGTTGTCCGTCTGCAAAACCGGGGATGTTGACGGTTTCCCCTGCAACGGAGCGACGTGTGGCAGGTTCCAAAGGAGTTACGAAGGGGTCCACTTCTTCCGGAATTTCAAAAAGAGCCAGATCCATACCGGAAGTATTTCCGATATAAAATTTTTTTATCGGAGCCATTTTATACGTATGTGGGGCGACTTCCACTTTTACATAGGGATCATCACGGACGTTTTTCATGGCGTGCCCCGCAGCAACGCCCCATCTTTTGCGTCCTATTTGAATAGCACAAGCAGAAGCTGTTTCTGCACGTGAATTTGGAGAACGTTGAATTTGAAAAGTAGCAGGCTTTGGATGTTTTTTACGCGGGACATTGGTAACCGTGCGCGTGACCAATTTAGGGATTCGCTCTATTTTTCTATTCCAGCGGAGGTTTGCCCGCCAGGACAGACGCGGGATAGAGGGCCTAACTCTCGGCGGGGTCCAACCGGCTTGGGCAGGTAAGGAAATAAGTAATACACAAATTGGTAAGATAGCGAGAAGAATTTTCATAATTTTAGCACCTAAAATGAGCCTACTTGTGTTACTTCTCCGGTAGATACATTTATATCGATAATCTTAGTAATTGTTTTGGAAGAATAAGGTTTAGGGCTTCCTACACTGATACGTAACACATCGTTTTCCTGTAATTCAAAAAACTCTTCCAAATGTCCAAAATTCATAAACGGATGTGCAAGTATTTCTTTCTTAAAAGATCCGTTTCGCATAAGTGCAATAGAAACAAGATATTCTTGAGGAGCCATTAAGTATACCGGATGGGTTGATACGGCAAGGGTGGTACCCACTTGCGGGACTCCTTTTGCTTGGGCGTCTAGTTGGAGTACATTTCGGATTGGAGAGGCAACATGTAAAGATTCTTTTGGAACAATTTGGTACTCATGAAGCAGGGTGCTCCAAGAGATGGTTTCCATTGTGCGTAAAGAAAAAGAGCCTACATGTACCCCTATTACTTCCCCGTTTGCTAATATGGGAGCTCCACAAGAACCGGTTATATCTTGGCGAACTCCGTCACGCATAAGAATGCGGTGCTCCCCGGCAAATAAGATGTCCTCTTCCGGGAAGAAGGCAAATTGTCCCCATACAAAGCGAGGGGCTTGTGTTTCCGTTCCCACAGCAGGTAATTCCTTTGCCGGATGCAAAACTTTTACATGAGGCAGAATTTCTTGAGGAATTTCAAAAAGGGCCACGTCGTTTCCTTTTTTATTGCCTATGATAAAAGAGGTAATAGGCGCTACAATCTCTCCGCTTACAGTTTTAACTTTAGCAAAAGGGTCGGTATGAATATTTTCCATTACGTGCGAAGCAGTTACCCCCCAAATGTGGCCGTTTATATCTAAAGCAAAAGCGGAAGCTGTATTACGGGGAGTTCTAGAAATTTGAACTTCAAAAACGGCATTGCGGAGAGCGGCCTTATCTGTAGCAGAGACAGTCCTGTGGTGTGGCTGAGAAGAGCGTCTTGCAAATTCCTCTAAGCGTGCAGAGGCTTTTTTGTTCGCTTCGGTGGACCGGTTTTGCACGTTATTGGCTTTATGAGAGGAGCCTTCTTTTGCTGTTGTTCTAGAACGGGAAGCCGTACGGACAACCGTATTACGCACGCGAGGAGTTTGTTTGCCAGCACGTGTCCCCTGGAACGACATACGTTTGGGTTTAGGGGGGACAAACGTTTCTGTTTTTCCACGAAACGTGCGAATAGGACGAACGGCCACTCTGCCGACTTTTTGCACATACGCACCGACTTTAATAGAGGGGAGCGCTTGGGCGGCTAAGGATAGCGTAAACAGTAACGCGAATAAGAATATGCCTTTACGATACATTACTTATACTATATTGCTTTTCCGGGTCTTTACACAAGGACCAAAGGGCCTAATCTAATGTAGGAAAAAAGACCTAGTCAAATTTTTGTTGTTTATTTGCTATCCAAAAATAAATAGCGCTTGAATCGTGTTTTTTTTTCTTATAATGGGTTATACGCGATTTTGTTTTTGTATAAACGGGGGGATATTCACCCCGGTTTAAAACGCCGTATAAACGAATATAAAGGAGAAAGTATGGAAACAAGAGATAAAATTACCAATCATTTTCTTC
>JAZOAE010000009.1:0-8226 GCA_045595305.1 Elusimicrobiaceae bacterium | reverse complement strand
ATGACAGGATATCCAAATTGTTTCATCAGCTCCAACGAACGCATGTCCACGACCAAATCTCCGTAACCAAAACAGGCACCGCGTTCGGTAAGCAGGATGTTTTTATTTCCGCGCGATTCAATTTTTTTGATAACTTGTTCCATGGCTTCGGGCGCTAAAAATTGACCTTTTTTTACGTTGATGGCTTTGCCGGTATCGGCGCAAGCCAACACTAAGTCTGTTTGCCGGCACAAGAAGGCAGGAATTTGTAAAATGTCAGCAACTTGGGCTGCTTCTTCGGCCTGCCAAGGCTCATGTACATCCACTACGACGGGCAACCCAGTGCATTGTTTGGCTTTAGCCAGAATTTCAAGGCCTTTTGCCAACCCGGGGCCCCGATAGGCCGTCACGGAAGTACGGTTTGCTTTATCGAACGAAGCCTTTAAAATAAAAGGATGACCCGTAGGCACAATAATTTCTTTTAACTTCTTAGCAGCACGCAGATAGTGCGCTTCACTTTCAATGACGCACGTACCTGCCATAAAAGCCAATGGCTTTGTATTAGACAGCTGATAACTACCAATTTTAATGGTTTTTTGCATACCTACATCATAGCAAATTTCCCTCAATTGTAAAAATATTTGATATACTACTTTCATATAGGGAGGAATTGGAATATGAAAGGTTTTACGCTTATAGAAATGTTGGTCGTAGTGTTAATAATGGGAATTTTAGCCAGTGTGGCATTGCCGCAATATCAAAAGACGATCGTAAGAAGTCGCGCTACGGAGGCAATCATGACGGCCAGATCTATCATAGCATCTCAAAACCGTTCGTTAGACGCGTATCCTAATGATCCGGTGGGTACTAAAAGTGCGCTGGATATTTCGTTGCCGGATGGTACTTGGACCAATGATAGTACGTACAGCACAAATTTATTTCGGTATACTCTGTCAGAGGGGGGAGTAACTGTCGAGCCAATCTCAGGAGGATCATACACATTAACGCTTTATAATAATAATAATCCTACGGAAGTGGATTCCTGTGATAACGATCCATCTTTCTGTGCCAGTATGAAAGAAGTAGGTTTCCAGCCTATTTAGTCCCACATTAATAAAACAAATTATCCTTGTGTGCTATCGAAGTGCGTTTTATTGCAGCGCATTTCGCTTTCGTCGCTGCAGCGGTTGAGTTCTGCTTGGATTTCTTGAGCTAAGCGGGGGAAATCTTCCTCGTTTTTCACCCAAAAAGTTTTGCCGTAGGTAAATACCGCTTTTCCAAAGGGCAGCGGAATACGCATTTTGTCCCACGAGCCCACCTTGAATTTGTGCGACAAAGATACTCCGCCTGGAACAATCGGCCAGCCCAGCTTTTTAGCTAAGAACAAAATGCCGGGTTGAACGGTATAAATGGGTCCGCGCGGACCATCGGGGGTAATCATCAAACGATAGCCTTTTTCGGCGGCTTGCATCAGTTTGATAAGGGCCCGTGCTCCGCCACGGGTGGTGGAACCGCGCACGGCCAGCATTCCAAAGTGCGGCAAGACCCGGGCAATATATTCTCCGTCGGAAGATTGGCTGATTAAGGCAGCAATTTTTTGGCCTTTAAAAGGATACAACAAAAAGAGTTGCTGGTTATGCCAGGCGGCATAAATAATACCCTGGCCGCTTTTCTCTAACTTTTTTGCTTCCTCAGTTTTATACCAGTAGACGCGGGTGGTCCAACCCAAAAAAACACTGTACCACCAGGCAAACGTGGAAACAAGCGTATGTTTTAATGAAAAAGGTTTCTTCTCATCGGATTTCATTATTTTTTTCCTCTCTTTTTGGCTTTTTGCCAAGGCACAAAAAACACGGCTGTGTAAGGGGGAAGTAAACTTCCTTCCTGCGTTAAAGAAACATCAATTTTTTCAGCTTTTAAATGAGGTAAGATCGCGGGAAGTGCTTTTTGCGCTATGGCTTTTTCCAGGCGGACTGCTTCGCGCAGCATTTTGGGGGCACCGGCCGCTCCAAACGGGGGGAGATAGACAAATTGCAAATCCAACGTCTCACACTCCTCTTTTTGGGCTTGTTCTTTGATTAAATCTGTTACAAATAAAATAGCAGTTTTTAAAAACTCCAAAATTACGGTAACGGCTGCCGTGCGTTTATCATCATTGGGTAATTCTTCTAAGAACGGAGTTAATTGATCTCCCAACGTTACGGCGCACGCAGAAAACATTTCTTTATGCAAAATATTTTTGTCGTCTAATTCCCAATGCGCATCCTGATTAAATTCGTAAACCACCCCGGGATCAATTTGTTTGAAAATGTCTAACACAAATGCAGATACTTCGGGTTGGCTTTGAAATCCGGCCCGGCGCAAGAGCGGCAATTCCCGCATCAGGCGGTTTAAAATTTCACGTTCACGGGAAGTAATTTTAAAACGTTTTATTTTGCGCATAGATTTTTAAGACACTGCAAACATTTTGTAAACCGGGTCTTTTGCAAAACCCCCTTTATAAAACGTTTGCACAGAGCCTCCCAGGGAGGGGAGGCTCTGTATGAAGATCAGATTAATATCTGCGTTTTTTGCGGTGGTTGCCGTTGGAATTACGCACCATTCGTTTGGCTGCGTGATAAGACGAAGCAACTTGTTCCGCATTTTCACGGGTGGCAGGCTTAAGATCTTTTTCGCTGCCATCGTGGTATTGGCCATGGCTCCAGGTATACACCAAAGGAGTGGTCAGCGCGATGGTGCTGTACACACCGGAGATACAACCGATGAGCATGGCAAACGCGAAGGAGTTAATTACTTCTCCACCGAAGAAATACAATATCAAGAGCGCAAACAATACCGTCAGCGTAGTGATAATGGTACGGGAGAGCGTCTCGTTGATGGACAAGTTAATTAAATCGCCAAAACTCATTTTGGGGTTCAGGCGCACGTTTTCGCGCATACGGTCGAAAATAACGATGGTATCGTTAATAGAGAACCCGGCTACCGTGAGGAACGCCGCCACGACCACCAGGTCAATTTCGCGTTGCGTGATGGAAAACGCGACCGCCATTAAGAACAAGTCGTGGAATAAGGCTACTACACCCGAAATACCCCACAAAATGTTGCTAAAGCGGAAGGCCACGTAGATGATGATAAACACCATCGATAGCAAGATAGACCACAGGGCGCGTTCTGTCATGTCGGACCCTACGGCCGGCCCCACGGAGTTAGTTTGCAATACCGTGTAGGGTATGTTCAAACTGTCCAGTGCGTGGGTAATACGTCCTTGCACTACACCCACTTCATCCGTGGTGCTTTTTTCGCTAATGGCGTAGGAATTATCGCCGAAAGATTGCAACTCGGAGTTAGCCCCCGTGCTGCTTAAGGCTTGGCGTATTTGTTCCATTTCCACGGGAGCATTAAATTTTACCTGCACCATGGTGCCGCCGGTAAAATCGATACCCATATTAAATCCCTTCGTAAAAAAGCAGATTAAGCCGACAACGAGTAAAATCCCGAAGAGCGTAAAATATACTTTTCTATACTTTAGGAAATCAATGTGTGTCTTAGGTAAAAGTGTCATCATAGACTGATCTCCTTGGTGTTAGAAGTTAAAATCAGTTCGTAAATCGCACGGGTTACAAATACGGCGGTGAACAAACTGACTAGCAACCCTACAATTAAGGTTACCGCGAACCCTTTTACAGGGCCGGTACCGAATTGTAATAAACATGCACCTACGATAATGGTGGTGATGTTGGAGTCGAAAATAGCGCTCCAGGCTTTATCGTAACCTAATGCAATGATTTCATACACAGGTTTGCCGGCACGTTTTTCTTCGCGCATACGTTCGATGATCAGCACGTTGGCGTCAATGGCCATGGCTAATGCCAAGATCATACCGGCGATACCGGGGAGCGTCAACGTAGCAGAGAAGTAACTCATTACGGCTACGGTAAGTATAAAGTTTAATAGCAGCGCGATATCGGCGATAAATCCGGCGGCTTTGTAGTATACCAACATAAACAGCAAGATGATTACTAGTGCAATACCCGAGGCGGACAGACCCGATTTAATAGAGTCTTCACCCAAGGTCGGCCCGATGGTTTTCTTTTCGATTACGCGTACAGGGGCAGGCAGTGCACCGGCTTTTAGGACGATGGCCAAGCTGCGGGCCTCGTCAGGAGTAAAGCGCCCGGTAATGCGCCCTTCACGCGAAATGCGGGACTGAATTGTCGGGGCAGATTGGATCGTGTTATCCAGCACGATAGCCAAATTTTTCTGCAAATTGCTCCCGGTTAATTTACCAAACTTTTGCGCACCTTCCGTGTTGAAGCGGAAAGATACTTCGGAGTAACCGTTTTCACCCATCATGACGGTGCGGGCATCTTCCAAGTCGGCGCCGGTTACTTCTACGTTTGCTTCCACGAGGGTCGGGCCGCCTTCCTTGCTGCGCATAATTTGGTAACCTTCCGGTACCAGGGCGGCAATTTCCGGATCCAAATTTCCGTCGTCATCAAACGGGTTTTCGGTGGCCTCTAATTTAGCAAAGGCTTCTTGCGCGATGGACTGATCGTTTTTCACGATGCGGAACTCTAACATAGCGGTTTTACCGATGAGTTCTTCGGCGCGTTGCGGGTTAGATACACCCGGCAGTTGCACCATAATCCATTTGTCGCCTTGTTTGGTAATCGAAGTTTCCGCCACGCCGTATTGGTCAATGCGGTTGCGGATAATTTCAATGGCACGGGCCATGGCTTCATGGAGTGGCTCGTTACCAGGTAATTTAGATACATCTAATTCTAAAAGTAAGCTTGAACCCCCGCGCAAATCTAAGCCCAAATTGAGCATGCGTTTGGGGCGTTCGCCCAGGGTATCTAATTTTTCGCGCTCGGCGAGCGGTTTAGAATACCATTTATAATTGGGGTAAATTAAGTAGAGTGCCCCCAGTAAAATGACGATGATTAGTCCCCATTTTACGGCTAGTTTATTTGACATTACTTCTTGCCTCCTTTTTCCGTAGTTGCGTTGGCAGTACGGTCATTTAAAAATCCGACAACGGCATTTTTCAGTACAGTTAGTTTTACATTCTCGGCCACTTTTACTTCCAGGGCTTCGTCTTTAAAACCGACTACGGTACCGATGATACCATTTGCCAAAATAATTTGATCTCCTTTTTGTAGAGCGTCCGTCTTGGCTTTGAGTTCTTGTTCGCGTTTTTTCTGGCTGCGTGCGGGGAAAAAAATTACCACAAACGCAAAAGCGAGCATAAAAAACCAAATCCAGCTAGCGGAGCTTTGTGCAGCTGTTTGCATAAAAATCCTCCAAGTAAAAATAGTACCCTAGTATTGTAGCATATTTTGACGGGATGAGCGTCGCAAATAGGAAGGGAATTACTCTTTTACAAACGTACTCATTAGCTCAATGAGCGCTTTGTCTTCTTTATTACGGGAATTAAGCGGAATAACTTGTTGGCTATCCCAAGTGGTTACTACGGCATAGTCTTCTTTGATGTCAAACACGGTGCGTGGCACATTCGTGTCAAAAATACTGTGTCCGAACATGCCGCGCGGGATATCTACATTGAGTAAGTCTAAAATGGTGGGAGCAATATCCAATTGGGAGAGTTGTTCATTTCGATCCACGGGCGCGGTAATTTTTTCTTTCGTCACAATAATGAAAGGCAAATTATCAAATTCCGGGTAAAAGGGTTTAAATAAAGCGTTTGTGGGGGTGTTGGAATAAGAAGGATGATCCGGCATAATAAGCACCAGCGTGTCATCATCAAATAATCCCTGCTGGTTGAGGATATCTAAAAAGCGTTGTACATCTTGCCCAAACCGTGCAAACGCGCGCGGCAAGGTGGGGGTATCGTAAAATTTTTCTTCGATTTCTTGGTATTCTTCACCCAAATAGTCCAATCGTCCCAGCGGTACGTGCGAATCGACGGTTAAGAGCGTGACAAACGTAGGTTCATTTTTATGAATGCGTAAATACTCTACGGCATAATCGAAGAGCTTCCGGTCTAGTAATCCCCACCAGTCGATATACTTTTTATAATCGTCGCGTGTAGCAAAATAGGTAGCACCAATTACTTCATCAAACCCAGCCTGTTTAAAAAGTATATTTTCATCCATATAGGTTTCGTTCGCTCCGCGCAAAAATGCCGTGTGAAAGCCGTTGCCTCTAAGCGTTTGTACCAAAGAAAACGGATACGCGTTTTCATACGCTAACCGCACAAACGGGTGCGAAGTAAAAATAACCGACAACCCGTAAAGTGTAGAAAGGGTTACGTGCTTAAGCGACGCAGATGGATTTTCTTTGTACAGGGTATCGAGCGTGGCGCTGGCCTCAGTCGGAATATTTAAATTAAAGTGGTGCATGTATTTATTAGAGAGGGATTCGCTGGCAATCAGAATAACCCGCATGTAATTTTTGCCGACGGGCGTTTGCTTGGCACTAAACACATTATAACGTTGGGCCAAGAGGGCTGTTTGCGGCGTTACTTCTGATACAATGTGCGCCTGCGGTTGTTTGGTTAATAGGGCGCGTGCTGTGTACACCACAGACGGCGGCATCATATAGGTGGCGTAAAAATTGACGGGCTTGGGCAATAGCCACAACGGGTTGGCTACATATAATAAGGTGGTGCCCAGCGCACATACACCCAAACGATGCAGCGCTGTTAGGCGGGGGGAATTTTTTAAGAGTAGGCGCACAGAGAAAATGGAGAACAGCGCTACCACTATAAGGTAGGAGATGATGCGCCAGTCCTTCATAAAATTGTAGTCACCGCCTTCGAGAGTATCAAAATATTTTGCTCCAAAGCGCTCTTTGAAATACCACAATAAAACCAAATCTGCCGTCATGGCGACGTAATAAAAAAACATCAATATGCCCAAAAACCATTTGTTTTTCAAGCCGATGAGTTGCAACACGGAAAGCAAGATTCCCAAGAACAAAAATTCACATAGGAACTTTATCAGTTCGGCCGGGATGAGATAGATGGGCTCCACGATGTTGAGTTGACTTAGTCCAAACCATCCAACTAATACGGCGGGGATAGACAACACGGTGAGCAGTTGCCAAGCATTTTGGAAAGGTTTGAAAATCAGTTTACTTAAAAAGTGCATATTAGTTTTCCGTCTGATACATTAAATGATATAATTATTATATCTTATAATGAGGCCTTTTGGGGCTGGCTCGGTCATCGTGGCTGACATCCCCAATCGGAAAAATATATGGAAAAACAAGACTTACAAACCAAGCGCCACTCCTGTGCGCACGTCATGGCACAAGCGGTGCAGCAGTTGTTCCCCGGCACCAAACTGGGTATCGGGCCGGCTATTGAAAATGGCTTTTATTACGATTTTGATTGCCCCAAGCAATTCACTCCCGAAGACTTAAAAGCCATTGAAACCAAGATGAAAGAAATCATCAAAGCGCGTCAAAAATTTGAACGCAAAGAGATGAGCAAAGCCGAAGCGAAAGAATTTTTCACTAAACGCGGCGAAACCTATAAGTTAGAACTTTTGGAAGAATTAGAAGACGGCAATATTACCGTTTATATTAACGGTGACTATGCCGATTTATGCCGCGGCCCGCACGTAGAACATACGGGGCAAGTCAACAGTTTTAAACTGACCACCATTGCCGGTGCCTACTGGCGCGGTGACGAAAAACGCCCCATGCTCCAGCGCATTTACGGCTTGTGTTTTGATAACAAAGACGAACTCAACGCCTATGTCAAACAGCAAGAAGAAGCCGCCAAGCGCGACCACCGCAAACTCGGCCCGGAGTTGGATTTGTTTAGCATTAACGACAACATTGGCCCCGGCCTTATTTTGATGCACCCCAAAGGCGGGATGCTGCGCAAAATTTTGGAAGATTGGATCAAAGACCAAAACTTGCAACGCGGTTATGACTTGGTAGTCAGCCCGCATATTGCGCGCTATCACCTGTTTGAAATCAGCGGACACGCCGGCTTTTATAGCGATAGTATGTTCAAACCCATGGAGATTGATGAGGAAAAATACCAAATCAAACCCATGAACTGCCCTTTCCACGTGGAAATTTACAAAACGCACTTACGCTCGTATCGCGACTTGCCCTTGCGCTTTAGCGAATTGGGCACAGTGTACCGCTACGAACGGTCCGGCGCGTTGCACGGCATGCTGCGCGTGCGCGGGTTTACGCAAGATGATGCGCACATTTTCTGCACGCCCGAACAGGTAGAGGGGGAAGTCAAGCAAGCCTTTGAATATGCCA
>JAZOAE010000008.1:0-19831 GCA_045595305.1 Elusimicrobiaceae bacterium | reverse complement strand
CAACTCAAGGTGGGGATCCCCGATTAAAACATTCGGGGATGACACAAAAGGATAATGAAAAAACTTTCAAGGCCCGATTTTAAAAAAGGCCTTGAAATTTCTGCAAAAAGTCGTATACTATATGTAGAAAGCGGACAGCTTTCTAGATTTGTAACAAAGGAGACAACTAATGAAAACAGGTTTTCTGTTAACTAATGTCTCCAAAAATACTTTTTAACGTCGCAGAACACAACAACCCCCGGCATAAGCCGGGGGTTGTTATCTGCGTTTTCAAACTGCTTATAGCAAGCGCGAGGCTTGATCGGCCAGGCGGCTGCGTTCGGTTTTGGTGAATGTAATGTGCCCGTAGTTCTTTTGCCCTTTCAGGCGGTCCACCAAATAGGTTAAACCATTAGACTCTACATCCAAATAGGGGGTATCAATCTGATACGGGTCGCCCGTTACCACTACTTTGGTGCCTTCGCCCGCGCGGGTGAGGATGGTTTTCATTTCATGCGGAGTCAAATTTTGTGCGTCATCCACAATCATATATTGACCAGGTAAAGAGCGGCCGCGCATGTGCGTAACAGAGGCAATTTCAATCTTTCCGCTGTCCAATAAATAGTGCGCTTTTTCCTCTCCTTCATCCGGATTTTTACGATCCGCCAAGAAAGCCAAGTTATCGTAAATAGCTCCCATCCACGCTTCCAACTTTTCTTCTTTGGTACCGGGGAGGAAACCTAAATCTTTCCCTACAGGCACAATAGAGCGGCATACCACCATACGGCGGTACGCATTATCATCCATGGTGCGTTGCAAACCCGTGGCCAAGGTAATAAGCGTCTTACCAGTACCTGCTGTACCGACGAGCGTTACCAAATCCAAACTGTCATCCAACAATAGTTCCATCGCAAAACGTTGCTCTTTGTTAAGCGGTTTAATACCCCACGCCACCGGTTCTTGCGAAGAAAGCGGACGAAGTACAAATTCCCCGTTATTGCCTACACGCCCAATGGCAGATTTTTTGCTACCATCATTTGTTTTTAAAATTATAAATTGGTTAGGCATAAAACGTTCCGGATCCAATTCCAATTTCTTGGCGCGGTAAAAAGCATCAATTTCTTCCGGGGAAACTTCCAGTTCGCTCACTCCGGTATATAATTCATCCACGTTGACTTTATCGGTGGTATAATCCTGCGCATCCAGCCCCAACGCTTCGGCTTTTAGACGCATGTTAATATCTTTAGTCACCACAATAACCGGCGCCGCGTTCTTTTTATAAGAACCTTCCTTCTTGCCCATCGTATAAGCAATATTTAAAATGGCATTATCAGCTTTATTGAAAGACATGGAATACGGAAGCGAATTAGGCAAATCAAGCGCAATTTTAAGTATCCCGCCGTCATCCAATTTTACCCCTTCATTGAGGCGCCCTTTTTTGCGCAGCTCATCGAGCATGCGCGATACCATACGCGCGTTTTTACCGCGGGTATCCCCTTCAGTTTTAAACGCATCCAACTCTTCTATAACCGCCATCGGAATGATAATATCGTTATCATCAAACGCGCGGATACAATTCACATCATGTAGTAAAACGTTGGTATCTAGAATAAAAGTTTTTTTCATAGGGCCTCCATGGGCATTTTAGGGATAATTATAGTATAATCAATAAGGGGTGTATACGCCCTTGTTTCCATTGTAGCATTATTTGGCGAATTTTATGAAATACCTTTGTATCCATGGACACTTCTACCAACCTCCGCGCGAAAATGCGTGGTTGGAAGAAATTGAACTCCAGGAAAGCGCGAGCCCCTATCATGATTGGAACGCCCGCATTTGTGCGGAGTGCTATTCCCCCAACGCATTGGCCCGCGTGCTTAATGCAAACAAAGAGCTTACGGATTTAGTCAATAACTACGCATATATCAGTTTTAACTTCGGTCCCACGTTATTATCTTGGATGCAGGCCAAAGAGCCCGAAGTATATCAAACCATCTTAGAAGCTGATAAACAAAGTCAGATTCACTTTTCCGGTCATGGAAGCGCCATTGCCCAAGCGTACAATCATATGATTTTACCCCTGGCGAATGCCCATGATAAAGAAACTCAAATTAAATGGGGCATTTATGATTTTGAAAAACGTTTTGGCCGCAAACCCGAAGCGCTGTGGCTGGCTGAAACTGCCTGCAATACCGAAACCTTAGAAGTATTGGCTGCCAACGGGATGAAGTATGTTATTTTGGCCCCCGGGCAATGTGCGCGCGTGCGCAAAATCGGCGAGGATAAATGGCAGGAAATCGGTGCGGGGGTAGATCCCAAGCGGGCTTACTTATGCAATTTGCCCAGCGGCAAAAAAATAGCGCTTTTCTTTTATGATGGACCCATCTCGCAAGGAATTGCGTTCTCCGATACGCTTTCTTCCGGTGAAAAATTTGCCGGGCGGTTGCTCAGCACCTATAACAACACAGACGAAGCCCAACTGATGAACATCGCCACCGATGGCGAAACCTACGGACATCATCAAAAATTTGCCGAAATGGCGCTAGCGTATTGTTTAAAAACCGTACAAGAAAAACCGGACGTTCAGTTAACAATATACGGCGAATTTTTGGAAAAAAACCCGCCGCAATATGAAGCGCAAATTCACGAAAATTCCTCCTGGAGCTGTTGCCACGGCGTAGAGCGATGGCGGGCAAATTGTGGCTGCAATTCAGGCATGCATGCGGGTTGGCACCAAAAATGGCGCGCCCCTTTGCGCGAAGCCCTAGACTTCATACGTGACGAGATGCTCCTCACTTATAAAAAGGTAGGCAGTGAATATTTCAAAGACGTGTGGGCCGCGCGTAACGATTACATAGAGCTGATTTTAGACCGTTCCCTGGATGCACAACATAAATTCTTTTTGCGCCATGCCACTGAAAAAGCCTGGCGAGATCGTTCCACCGCACTTATGCTTTTGGAAATGCAACGCATGGCAATGCTTATGTATACTTCCTGCGGGTGGTTTTTTGATGAAGTGAGCGGACTTGAAACAGTCCAAATTATGCAATATGCCTGCCGCGCCATGGAATTAAATCGCGCATTAAGCGGAATAGATTTGGAACCGGAATTTATCAAACGTCTGGAAAAAGCGCCCAGCAATTTGCCCGAAATTAAAAACGGCGCCATAGCTTATGAGCGTTATGTAAAACCGCAATCCGCCAGCTTAGAAAAAATGGCACTTTCGCACATTGTTACCTTGCTGGCTGATGAAACGGCAAACCCTCAACGCGCTTATGCGTGCGACGTGTTATCCTATGATCCCATTAAGTTAGCTGCGCCCAATATCCAATTGGTCTACGGAAGGATTGGATTAAAATCACGCATCACGTTAGAAGAAAAAAATATTCCTTTTGCCGTCTTGCGCAAAGGGTTTGCTCAACTGGTATGTGTGGCCGGAAATGATCAGCCCGAGACAACATTTGCCCAACTAAAAACATTATTCGAAGAAAAAAAGTATGACGACTGCTCTTCTTTCATGCGCCAACAATTTATGACCGAGGTTCCGTTAAACAGCATGTTTATGGATGTACGTCGCAAAGTGGTGAACCAGGTCCTCAAACGCTTAGATGATGAATCTTCCAAAATCTATGATAAATTATTTGAGGAACAATACCCTGTGGTGCGCGGGCTTCAACTGTTGGGAACGCCGACGCCTCCCTCGTTTTTGCACCTGGCCGATTTTGTACTCACGCAAGATTTAGTGGATGAATTCCGCGCGGCCACTATAAACGTGGCGGATGTAGAGGAATTGATGGAAGATGTAAAAACGTTAGGAATTGATGTTTCAAAAGGTAAAGTAGCGGACGCGGTAACCGAAAAACTTACCTTCTTAGCATTTGCTTTTGCGCGTAATCCAACCGATAAATTAGCAGCACATAAGCTGGTGGAATTTTTGAATTATACTGAAATTTTTGGATTCGATCCCAACGCGATTAAGGCGCAAGAATTTGTATTTTTTGGACTTCATTCCTTAGGGGAAGAAGCCAAGAAGAAAGACATCCTGCGCGCCTTAGCACGCAAACTTAAAATTGCGTTATAATTCCTTCTATTTTAATGCGGTAAACGCCCGGCCAAGAATTCAGCCATGGGGCGTGTAAGTTTTATTTTGCTCAAGATGATTTTAATCGAACCTGTTATCGGCACAGACAGGAACGCCCCCGGGGCCCCCCATAAAAGTGTCCAAAAAATAAGTGCCCCCACTACGACGGCCGGGTGAAGATCCATTCCCTCTCCCAAAAAGCGTGGCTCCACCAAACTGCCAATCACAAACTCGATAGTGCTTAGTAGCCCCAACACTACAAAAAAGTTTGGGCCCAATCCAAATTGCAAAAACAATACAGGAATCGGCAGCAATACCGCCAAAATGGATCCCACACTAGGAATAAAATTGAGCAAGAACGCAAATAATGCAAATACGGCCGCCAATTTCACTTGAAAACCAAACAGTACCACGGCCACCAAAATTCCCGTCACAATAGATGCCATTAATTTAACCGATAAATATACAGACACATTCGCTAACATTTCTTTAATGGCCGGGTTGGTGATCGGCGGCGTTTTTTTACTACCAAACAGAAAGAACGTCATAAATAAAATAATCAACGTGAAGTTGGAAAATAAACTAAAAATTTTTCCCCCCACGTTACGTACCCAATTAAAAATGGGTAAATCATGTAAATAGCCAACGATCACATTTTTATCTACAGCAATACCATGCTCCTGTAAGCGGCTCAACAAGTCCGATACAGTAGCAATTAAATTCTGACGATACAGCTCAGATCCTTTGAAAAATTCTTCCAACGAGTTTATCGTAAAAGCTACCACCCCTACAAAACATGCCACAAACAGCAAGATGGCCGCTGTGAGAGCCAGCCATTTAGGAAATGAAAATTTATGACGCAGAAACAACGTCATTTGCGCTAGAATCGTATACAGGAAAATAGAAATAATCAGTGGAATCATTAACGCTTTGGTATATACCAAAAATGCTGCCACTACACCGGCCGCAATAATAATCAGGCACACGGTACTGGTTTTAGAAAAATAATACAAGGGTTTATTTTGCATACGGACTCCTGTGTTGATTAGTCTTACGAGAAATTTCTCGTGCTAAAAAGACAATTTTACCGGTCAAATTCTCTATATCTGTTTGACACGAAGTTAATAACCACACGTTGAGTTTAGCAGCGGTAAAACTTTTGTAATCTTTACAAAATCGGTCATATTCGGCCCCAAATTCAGTACATATGCGGTTTAATACTTTTGCACGGCTATTAAGCCCTTTAGCTGAGAGGGCCATGTCTCCAGTCCAGCATTTATCCGGCAACTGCCGCATTTGCACCCGCAATTCAGTCCAAGCCGGCTCCCTCTTGTCTAATGTGTCGCGCAGCTCCTGCACGAATTGATTAAACTCATCGGCAAAATCTGTATCTCGCACATCTATATTTTTACGCAACTGTTGAATAATTTGCCGTAACCGTCTGTCAAAATCCGCTAAACGGGACAGCTGGCTCTGCACAAAAATTCGAAGTGCCTCACACTGGACGGCGGTTTGGTCTACAAGTTCTTGGGGTATCATAATGGAAATGAAAGAGTAAAAATCGACCCCAGCCCTCTGTCGGACACAACGCTAATTGATCCATTATGCAAGTTCAAAATACGTTGCACCATCGGCAATCCAAGGCCCCAACCGCTTACCTGGCCGGTAAAATAATCGTCTACTTGATAAAAGGGTTCGAAAATTTGTGACACATCTTGCGGACGGATCCCCACGCCGTAATCTCGCACGGAAATGGAAATACTATCCCCGTGGTTGGCCACTTGCACCTTAATGATTTTTTCCATTTTATTATTAAATTTAATAGCATTTTCCAACAATTCCGATACTGCCAAGCGCAACATATCGGCATTGGCCAACAAGGTCTGCTGATTGGAACAATCTATCTCAACAAAGGTACCCCGCTTTACGCTCTTGGTTTGTTGTGTAGGCACAACTCCCTCATCTTGCGCAATCACTTTGGAAGCACACTCTTTTATTAATTCTTTGAGTGCTACGGGTTGTTTTTCTAAGTGTTTTCCGTCGGCCGTGATGACCTGGTTAAAAGCCATCAGTTTATCTACCAACAAAGACATTCGACTGCCTTGTTTATTAATTTCCTCTAATGCTTTGGTAGTGAACGGAGAAAATTTTTCTTTTTCCGCCTGCGACAAAACTGCCTCTGAATAGCCGTTAATAATGGAAAGCGGCGTACGTAGTTTGTGCGAAATAAGCGAAAGTGCTTTTGCAGATAAAGCTTCATTATCCGTCATATAGAACCCTTAAAACATGAACTTTAATTGCGCATAAAATATGTCGCGTTTATTTTTATTGTGTACCGTGCGTAGGTGGTTATACGCCAAATCGCATTGTACGCGATCAGCCAATACAAATGAATTTCCCAGTGCAATGGAATGTTCTGGATCGGCCGTATAAAATTCCCCAAAGCGATAACTTACATACACCGTGGCCCGACGATCCGCCCACAAACGCGTCAGGCGCGCCCCCGCTGTATATTTAGGGAGCTCATGCACGATATCATAACTTTGCAAAGAGACCAAATCTTGCTGATCTAAAATACCACGCCAGCCATCGACCCCTTTAATTCCATCCGGGTATTGGAATACGGTGGCAATTCCTTCAAAACTAAATGCGCGAAAGAAATTTTTGTGCAAGCCCAACGTATAAGCGGTTTGTGAATAATACTTATTGGAAATGTCCTCTCCCTTCCACAACACACCTTCCTGCCGAGCAAAAGCAGCCCCCAGATAGACGTGAGAGTACTCTTCGTTGAGTGAATCTTCTTGCAGCGTAAAGATCAATTTACTAGAAACCCCGAATGCATTGTATGTATTGTGATCACTTTTGTTTTCGAAATAATAAAAAGGAGATACATGAAAAGACAATAAATCCGTCTCAAATACAACCGGAACTTTCACCTCATAGACGGGTTTTTTAAACGCATCTTCATCCGCCCATTTCCCTTCTATCCCCGCAGACCAGTTTAATGCGAATTGCCATAATGCCCGGGCTTTTACTTGGTTGAAATCACTAGAGCCGGTATAATCAACTACGCCGGTAACTTCCCCGGCGGAAATTAAAAGGGATGACATCCCCAACAACGCCAAAAGCAGTAGAAATTTTTTCATATAATTCATTTAACAAAATTTAGAGCCGTTACGGGAAATTTTATTGACAAACTTTGCTACGTATTTTGGTAAAATAAGAATGTGAAGAAATTACTTTTGTTATTGGTAAGCTTGGGAGCGTTCCCTGCCTGCGCAACGCAGGTAGTGCGTGGGCCCTATCAAGAGAATCCCACACAGACCTCCATTACGCTACGTTGGCAAACCAACGCAGCGGTGCCTACGTGGTTAGAATACGGCCCTGCCCCTCGTTGCAATCAAATTATGACGGTAACTCCTGCGGCTTATAACCACAAGGCAGTCCTCTACGGCTTAGTACCCAACCAGAATTTCTGCTATCACTTGTATGTGGGAAATCCTGCCCAAACCGGCACTGAGCTACCCATTAATGGAACCTTCCGCACTTTATTCTCGCCGGAACGCAAGGTAGTCACTTTCTTGGCTTTGGGAAATACCGGCGCTCTTCCCGGGGAAGAAGAGTCCGCCCAAGCACGCGCCCATATTGCTAAATTAATGGCTCAAGAGCAAGCAGATTTTGTGCTGCACACGGGCAATTTGACCCATAGCGGTCTGAATAGCGATGCAGATAACGAATTATTTGGCCCTTTCCAGGCATTGTTTCAAGATACCCCCTTGTTTGTAGCATTGGGGGCCAATGAATACGGCCCGAATCGCACCAGCTCGGACAGCAAGTCATTTCTTCACGACAATTATACCCGCTATCATGATATGACGTGGAGTACCGCTACCCCCAAATACTATTCTTTTGATACTGCCAATGCACGATTTATTGTGTTGGACAGCAACTTAGTAAACGGAGCTAAATGGGCCCCAGAAATTAACGAAGAATCCGCCCAAACAAAATGGCTTAAAACTACGTTGTCCAGTGCAGCAGATAAATGGAAAATCGTGGTACTCAATACCCCCGCTTATTCTACAGGAACAACAGGTTCCAACCAAGAAATAGCAGAAGCTTGGGTAAAAATTTTCGAGACGTACGGTGTAAATTTAGTGCTGCAGGGAGGCGATGCCGATTACGAGCGTTCCTTTCCACTACGTAACGAAGAAACCCACAAACGGGGCGTTACTTATGTAACAATTGGGACAGCTGCCCCTGCGCCAGGCAAGCGGGTAACTTCCGCACCGCATACCGCCCGCTTTGTATCAGTACGACACTATGCCGTAGGAAAGATTGTAGATCGCAAATTAACATTTACAGTATACAGTGATAGCGGTAAGCAATTGGACAAATTTGAGATGTATTTATAAGTTAAGTATAAAACAGAAACTCCCCGAAATGACTCGGGGAGTTTTTTGTAAGAAACAACTATTTCAGTTTAATCTTTGCCATCATATCATACATAATGATGCTGGCTGCGGCAGAGGCATTTAAACTATCTACATTGCCTAACTGCTTTTGCGGAATGGACACAATTTCATCACAATTTTCAGCGGTCTTTTCACGAATACCAAATCCTTCCGATCCAATTACCAATACGGCAGGGGAGTTATACGTCATCTTGTGAATGGGTTTGCCGGCCATATCGGCACCATAAATCCAAAAACCTTCTTCTTTTAAATCGGTAATGGCTGCGGACAAGTTGGCAACTTCTACCAAATTTACGTTTTCAATGGCACCGCATGCCACTTTATACACTGCGGGGGTAATTCCAACCGTACGGCGATTAGGCAAAATGATCGTTGAAAATCCTAAACACGCCGCACTGCGGATAATAGCCCCTAAGTTTTGCGGATCGGACATTTCATCAATAGCCAACCACAATTCATCTTTTTTACCGTCCGCTTCATAAATAGCGGTAGAAAGTTTCATAAGCTTAACAGGCTGCACTTTGGCCATAATACCTTGGTGATTGGCGTTTCCCGTCAAACGATCAAGCACTTTATTTTCAATACGGTCAATACGCACATTCGTTCGTTTTGCCAGACGAATAATTTCTTCCACCGTCCGGTGACCAGCTTTACTGTCGGACACATAAAGCTGCGTTACGTTACGTTTTTTACTTTTAAGCGCTTCTAAGACGGGATGAATACCGTAAATAATATCTTGATTATCTTGCATTGTGTCCTCCTAGCCAATTTGAGATGAGCCAAAACTCATGCCCACTTCCAGGGCGGCTTTTACTTCTTTGCCTTGCGGGTCTACCAATTTTAATTTTGCAATGGCATCGGCAATCTTCACTTCCGTCATACCGAAATTGCGAAAGGAAGCCATCTCTCCAAATTTACCTTCCAACACCATATCCAACGCTTTCGCGCCGTAGAGCGTGGAGAGCCAGCGGTCAAAGGCCGTTGGTGTTCCGCCGCGTTGCGTGTGGCCCAGCACACACGCGCGCGACTCGATACCCGTACGCTTTTCAATCATATCACTTAACTTATAAGCAATACCACCCAAGCGAATAGCATCCGTGCTACCCGCAACGGTGCGGGCAACAGCTTGTTCACCGGCCTCATTTTTGGCGCCTTCGGCAGCTACTACAATGCTGAAATTCTTTCCGCTGCGTTTGCGATTTAAAATATATTCTACAATCACGTCATCATTATACGGAATTTCGGGGATGAGTACTACATCTCCCCCTCCGGCCAAAGCTGAACGCAGCGCAATCCATCCGGCATAGCGTCCCATGGTTTCCACAATCATCACACGGTGATGGGATTGCGCGGTAGTATGCAAACGGTCAATGGCTTCTGTAGCAATATGTAAAGCCGAGTCAAATCCAAATGTTTGATCAGTAGCTCCCAAATCATTATCAATCGTTTTCGGTACAGCTACAATGGGCATCCCCATTTCCACAAATTGTTGCGACATGTGCAAGGTACCGTCGCCACCAATTGTAATCAAGGCGTCCAGTTCGCTCTCTTTGAAATTATGCATAGCCACCGAAGAAACATCACGCGGTTTTTCAGGTGTACCAAAGGGAGGCAACGTATATTTAAACGGGTTAGCAATATTGCTAGTACCCAGAATGGTACCCCCTAACGTTAAAATACCGGAAACCTTTTCATTAGTAAGCGGGAAAATATCGTTGCGCACCAAGCCATCAAAACCGTTACGCACGCCATACACTTCTATTCCATGGCCAAGTGCGTTTTTACTGACTGCACGCACCACGGCATTTAAGCCGGGGCAATCGCCCCCTGCCGTTAAAATTCCAATACGTTGAACGCTCATTTTTTTCTCCTGGATTTAATGATGTACAATTTTCCGGTTTGCCCGGCCACGCAATGTTTTCACGCGAAACACAACACTGTCGATCACCCAGCTGGGCGTAGAAGCACCCGCAGTAATAAAAATCTTTTTGGCCGAAGTTACCAGTTTTTCATCCAGTTCATCTTCGGTTTCCACATGTTGAACGTGCGGACAAAGCCCTTGGCACAAAAGAGCCAGACGCGCCGTATTGGCGCTATGTTTCCCGCCCACCACAATTACCAAGTCTGCATTTTTGGCTTCTTCCATCGTTTCTTTTTGGCGGTCTTTAGTGGGCTGACAAATTGTGTTAGAAATTTGACACACATCCGCGTGGTTCTTTACTTCTTCGGCAATTTCATAAAACACACTTTCTTTCTGGGTAGTTTGCGATACTACGTTTACTTTGTCAAAGTGCGGTAAGGCCTGCGCTTCTTGTAGCGAAGAAACCACATGGCAGCGTCCTTGCGTGTAACCCGTTAATCCAATCACTTCCGCATGTTCCGCTTCGCCCACAATAACAGTATGATAATCTTGCACGGCAAACTTGGCAATGATATTTTGCGCATGTTTAACTAGCGGACAGGTAGCGTCTACAACGGGCATGCCATATGACTCAATCTCTTTTTGAAAATCCGGCGTGATGCCGTGCGCGCGGATAACCAATACCCCATGTTTATCTTCAGCTTGATTAGGCGCGTCGATGGAGACAATTTTCTTTTTCTCCAACATTTGGGTAACTTGTTTATTGTGGATCAATGGCCCCAAGGTATACACGGGGCTTTTCCCCGCCGCTTCCAGGGCGAGTACTTGGTCAATCGCTTTGCGCACACCCGGGCAAAACCCGGCTGATTTAGCTACAATGATATCCGGTTCTTTGGGCATAGCTACATTATAGTAAATTACAGTCGGGCGCCGCTGTAAGACTATTTGATAACTTCTCTGATAATCTTATATGCCGCCGGTTTCTGTTTGGTAATTGTTACCGACTTGGCAAACAGCGCAAGCCCTTCAGCTAAACGTTTTTTATCCGAGGCATACAGCACGGCAATCGTGTCGCCTTTGCGCACGGGTTCACCAGCTTTACGTTCCAGCCAAATCCCGGCGCCATAGTCGATTTTATCTTCCATGGTATTGCGCCCGGCCCCCAAAAGAACCGCAGCTACCCCGGCCGTTTTAGCATCGATGTGCGCCACATAGCCGGCTTTGGGAGCTTGGAATATTGCTTTAAGCGGGGCGGTTTTAAAATAACTTTCGGGATTATCTACCGCCGCGGGAGAAGCACCCTGCCATTTAATTATCTGACGCAGTTTCGCCAACGCTTCGCCGTTTTGAATTTTCTCTTCCATCAGCGCGCGGGCCTTGGCAAGGTCTTTTTGCGCCCCGCTAATCACCAGCATATTGGCTGCTTCTTCCAATAAGAGTTCATAAAAATCAGGTGCCAAGTCTTTATTGCCTTTCAAAATCTCAACGGTCTGTTTCATTTCGTTAGCATTACCGATAGCACGGCCTAAGGGCTGATCCATATAGGTAATCAGCGCGCGGCAATGCAATCCTAATTTTTTAGCCGTGGATACAAGCGCTCGGGCCAATTTGCGGCTGTCTTCCAACTTCTGCATAAAGGCTCCGGAACCATACTTTACGTCCATAAGTAAACTGTCTACGCCTTCGGCATATTTCTTGGACAAAATACTGGCCACAATCAGCGGGCGCGATTCCACCGTACCCGTTGCATCGCGCAGCGAATAAAGCTTGCGATCCGCCGGAGCCAAGTCATCGGTCTGCCCAAACATACACACATTGAGTTTTTTAATTTGGCGATAGATGAGATTGACAGGAACACGCACTTCAAAATTCTTCATAGATTCCAATTTATCTAGCGTACCGCCCGTGTGGCCCAGCCCGCGACCGGACATCATCGGCACGGCCACACCGCCGCACGCCACTAACGGCGCTAACGCGAGGGAAATTCCATCACCCACACCGCCCGTTGAGTGTTTATCTACTTTGGGCAAATTGGTAATGCGCGAAAAATCCAGCCGCCCGCCGGAGTGCGCCATGGCTTTGGTGAGCATCACCGTCTCAGCATCACTAAGCGGATGCAAGAAACAAGCCATTAAAAACGCAGAGAGCTGATAATCAGGCAATGTACCTTTAGCCGCGCCTTGAGAGACAAAATTAAATTCTTCCTGCGTGAGTGTTTTTCCATTTCGTTTTTTGATAATTACATCAATCATGCGCATAGGTCGCACCTCCGAGAAATGACTTCTTTTCCCTAGCCTAGCATTTTGCGCAAAAAAAAGAAAGGGGCCTCTACAAAATAAAGCTCCCCGAGGTATTCTTCGGGGAGCTCATAATCAAACTTACTTTTATTTTGTTACATCTTGGGCGGGTTTTTTGCTGGTCAAAATGGCCCACGATAATACCGCCAAGAGTACAATTACCACGCACCAACCGGCTTTGCCAAGCGGCGTGAAATCGTTGTGATAATTGACGATAATCGGCGCCACAATCACAGCCACCATGTTTACCACTTTAATAAGCGGGTTGACGGCCGGGCCGGCGGTATCTTTGAGCGGATCACCCACGGTATCGCCGACTACGCTGGCTTTATGGCGTTCGGAACCTTTCCCCGTATTGGCAGCAATATTGGAAGGTTCATCTTCCACCACTTTTTTGGCGTTATCCCACGCACCGCCCGCGTTAGACATAAACACGGCAAGCAGCTGCCCGGAAACAATGATCCCAGCTAAGAAACCGCCCAGCGCCTCCACGCCAAAGGTAAGCCCTACCACAACCGGGGAAATGATACCCAAGAGCGCCAAAATAACAAGTTCTTTTTGTGCAGCAATCGTGGAAATACCTACAGCGCGGGTATAATCGGGTTTGGCTTTGCCTTCCAACACACCCCCTTTAAATTGGCGGCGCACTTCCTGCACAATCAAAGCAGCCGCACGGCTGACAGCATTAATAGCAAATGAGGAGAACAGCCACGGCAACGCTCCACCGATAAGCATCCCCACAAATACCACCGGGTTCGAAACCACAATGCCGACTTCGCTAAGCAGCGTCATAGCTTGCTCTTTCCCGGCAGCAGCCCAGGCATCATTCAATAAGCGCTGCACGTTGCTCACGTCCACCATGTACGAAGCGAACAACGACACCGCCGCGATAACAGCAGAGCCGATCGCCACCCCTTTGGTAATGGCTTTGGTGGTATTACCCACACCGTCCAAGTCGGCCATAATTTGGCGGGCTTTTTTGGTTTCGGCGTCGTCTTGTCCGTGCCAGGCCATTTCGCCAATACCGTTAGCATTATCGGCAATCGGCCCGAAGGAATCCATCGCCACGTTGTTACCGGTTAAGGTCAACATCCCGATACCGGTCATAGCCACACCATATAGGATAAAGTTAAATTTTTCCACGGGTGACAGTCCGTCAATCGTACCGAAAATTACGACCGAGCAGAAAATAGACGCCGCAATTACAAGCGTAGTCCACACCGCCGATTCAAACCCCACCGCAATGCCGGACAAAATAGTCGTGGCAGAGCCGGTAGCTGTGGATTTTTTTACTTCCTGCACGGGTTTATTTTCGGTGCCCGTGAAATATTCCGTCAAACGGTCAATACAAATGGCAAGCACAATCCCAATGGTAGTAGCCGCAAACGGACGCCACCAACCACCCGGCACATTGCTCATATAGTAATAAGCCAGCACGCCAAAGATAAACACGGAAATCGCCGCGGAAATCGAATAGCCTTTAAAGATAGCTTTCATCGCGTTTCCGGCGGAACGTTTGGAATCCTTTACTGCGTATGTGCCGATAATCGAACACAACACGCCGATTCCGCGCACCAACAGTGGATAAACAATCCATTCATGATGCCCCGTCAAGCGCCACAAGCCAATCCCTAAAATCAAACCGGATACAATGGTTACTTCGTACGATTCAAAGATATCGGCAGCCATACCGGCACAATCACCCACGTTATCGCCTACCAAGTCAGCAACCACAGCAGGATTGCGCGGGTCATCTTCGGGGATTCCGGCTTCTACTTTACCCACCAAGTCAGCGCCCACGTCAGCCGCTTTGGTATAAATACCGCCGCCCACGCGCATAAAGAGTGCCAAGAGTGTTCCGCCGAAACCGAAACCCAACAAGGCATCCGGCGCGGCAATTCCAAAAATGATAAAGATAATCGTGCCGCCGAACAACCCAAGGCCGTCGGTTAACATTCCCGTAACCGTTCCGGCGCGGTAGGCAATGCGCAGCGCATCGCCAAAACTACGTTTGGAAGCAGCCGCCACGCGTACGTTCGCGTCTACGGCAATACGCATACCCAGCTGGCCCACTAGAAGTGAAAACACCGCCCCTAAAATAAACGCTCCGGCACGTCCAAAAGCCGCAATCAGTTTAATGGTGCTGGCATCCAACCCGGCGAAGCGTTCCATAGAATCTTGCGATACGGGCACAATGTAAACAGACAAAAACAGACAAATTGTTAATAACCCGATGAGCGGCAAAATCGTTTTGAGCTGCCGCTTGAGATACGCATTAGCACCTTCGCGAATAGCACCCCACACTTCTTGCATTTTGGCGGTGCCGGCGTCCTCGCGCATGACTTGGCGGCGCAAGAACAAAGCATATAAAAGCCCCGCAATCGCAATGGCCAATACGCCGAAAAGTGCATACTGTTCAAAGGGACGCAGGGTAGAAATACCATACCACATGTTTATTCTCCTTTAATAAGTAGAGTAATTACTTCCCTATTATAGTAAAAAAATCCACAGAAAACACAACTAGGTCTTTAGGACCCATGCCATAGGTCTTTTGGCCCTTGCAACTTTTAAACTCATTACTTATACTAAAAGTATGCGACATCTGTTATTGTGTTTAGTTTTAGTTTTTTCCATGTTTCACGTTCCTTACACGTATGCAAAAGTGAATGCGAAACGCGTTGAGCGAAAAGCACAGCAGGCAACGGTTTCTCCGGTTGGCTTGAGACGTTTTAACTATATGCGCTTTTATCCTGCACGAAACACACTGCCGGAAGAGCCCGGCTTACTGGAGGAGTGGTTTTCTACCCCCGAAAAACCGGCGCACGTCCGCGCGTTAGCTATTTACTTTTTAAATATGCAAATCAGCATGCATTTTTACCAGCAAAATAAAACCCCTTCCCAACTCACCTTAAACTATTTGGGCGTTTTGGACGGGTTAGTCGGCGGACTGAAAATATTTGACACTTCCAAGGCCTCCTCTTTTTATGAGAAGAATAAAAAAGAAGTAGACGCTTATTTAAAAGAAATTCGCGGTAAACAGTGGCCGGCGCCTTCTCAAGCACAAATAAACGCTTGGCTCAAACTGTTGGAAAAACAGCCGCGCCACTCGGGAAAATCAGTCTATTTATTTTCAAGCACCAATTATCTGCAGACCCCCATTCCTACGCAGGAAGTAGGTGCTTTCCGGACGGCATTGGCCACGGCACTGCAACAAGGCGGTAAGAAAGTAATTACTTATGAAAAAGCGGAAGCAAATTTAGAAGATTTAGATAATAAATTTGTCAGCCATCCCCAGCGCGTCAAACGCACTTATCGCTGGATAAAGGACGAGTGTTACTATCTTACTTATACATTAGGGCGTTTGTTGGCTGATCAAATTGCCAGCAAAAAAATCAATGGATATACGCACGTATATGTATTGACAGCCCTCCCCAAAAGCGGAAATTTTTTAAAACCGGCTGCCGGTTCGCGCTTTACATTGGCCAACGGTTCTAGCGCTTTACATTGGCGTTATCACACCGCCCTTTTAGTAGTATGGCCAAGCCAACGCGGATATATCACCATGGTGCTGGATAGTTTTTTAAGCGGAAGAGAACCCGTCTCATTGGACGCTTGGCTGGCACATTTTCACGCCAATACCGTTTTTTCTGCGGTACCTTTCTTACGGAATAAAACCATTGAAGACGCTATAAAAACACCCAAAAAGGTAGAGGGCAGCAGCGTATGGATCGGCAACGCAAAATATGAACCGGCCCCCGTAGAAAATTAACCCACCCGATGTTGTTCTATAGCACCTGTTGTGCGGCGTCGATGAGTTCCTGCAAGTGGGCTTGGCTTACGTACGTTTCCGCATAGATTTTCAAGATGTTCTCTGTACCGGAAGGACGCACTAAAAACCACGAGTTTTCCAAATATACTTTAAGTCCGTCCGTATCGCGCACGCGCAACACTTTTTCCCCGGCTACTTCTTGCGTAGCGGCCATATCTGCGGCCTTAAGCGCTTTGACACGTGCTTTGGTTTGCTCATCGGTAGGAACGTCCACCCGCGTATAGTAGGGAGTTCCGTGCTGCTTCGTAAGTTCTTGGTAACGTACGGCCACATCTCCTTCGTTGGCAGTGATTTCCATCAGGAGGCAAACTGCAAAGATTCCATCTTTTTCTGTTGTCCACCCACTTACGGACATGCCGGCACTTTCTTCCCCAGCAAGCACGTATTTCCCGGCACGAAGTCCCGGCACAAAATACTTGAACCCTACATTTACTTCTTCTAACTCAAGATGATGCGCGCGGGCGATGCGGTCCAACAAAGACGTTGTTCCCAACGTACGTCCAATCGCATTGGCTGCCGGTATTTTATGATGGCGCGCCAAGTAATCCGCCATTACACACAACGCATGATTCGGGGCAATTAAACCGCCTCGTGCGGTTGCACAGCCAAAGCGATCCGCATCCGGGTCACTCGCACCGGCAAAATCATAGGCCCCCGACTCTACGTATTTAATCAATGGTGACATGGGATATTTGGAGGACGGATCCATACGTATTTTACCGTCGTGATCGATGGGAATAAAACAAAATGTGGGATCTTGCTCAGTACTGACAATATCTAAATTATGCAGCTGATATTTTTCTTTGAGTGCCCGGTAAAATGCCAAACTTGCGCCGCCCAACGGGTGGACAGCAAATTTAAGCGAAGAGGAGGCAATTTTAGCAAAATCAATCCGCTGCCCCAGCGCGGTAATATAGGGTGTAATCACATCGGCATTTTGCACAAGTCCTTTCGCGCGCGCTTCATTTAGGGGAATAGATTTTATCTGCTGCGGGTGAGCCATATACTCATTGGCATATGTTTCAATTTTTCCCGTTAACTCACTATCTGCCGGGCCGCCGTGCGACGGATTATATTTGAGCCCCATATCTTGCGGCGGATTGTGACTGGCCGTGCCGTTTAAACAAGCACACACACGGCCGCTTAAAATTTCAAATGAAAATACCGGCGTCGGTACAGGAATTTCCGGCAAGATAACCGGCAGCCCATTACCCGCCAATACTTCGGCACACAGCTGAGCGGTTTCACGGCTCATCAAGCGTGTATCTCCACCAACTAAAATGGGTTCCGTGATGCCTTGTTCTTGATGAATACGCGCTACGGCTTGGGCAATCGCTTTAGCATGTAACGCACAAAAACCAACCCCTAACTGACCGCGATGACCCGACGTACCAAATTTAACCGGAACCGGTTTGCCTTCCGGTTCAAAAAAAGCGGCACGTAGTTTTTCGGTGTCAATTTTATGCGTGGTAAGGGTACCTGCTAATTCACTAACCATATATCCTCCAAGAGCCAAATTACATCGGGGTTGAAAAAATCTTATGTCATTTTCTATCATAGTATATATCTGATTCTTTTGTAAACGGAGTCTCTATGAAAAAACTAACGTTTTTACTTGCTGTACTACTGCTTGCCCCTTGGGTTGTGCTGGCAGATGACATGGGCGAAGACTTTCACGATCACTACGTGCCGGGAAAATCCAACTTAAAAGCCTATACCCGTGATTTGAGCGGCATTGTCGGCATGGTGGATTTTAATACCGGACGCCCCAAAGCATTCCCCGGTGTTAACTTAGGTGCCAGCGTAAGCGTGTTTAAACCTTCTTCGTCCAATGATATCTCTTCCGACAGCTACACAGTACTTCCTTTTTTGATAGCAGAAACCAAGATCCCCTACATAAATGTAGGCGTAGTAGCACGTGGCACCGCTGTAAACGGTTACCGTTCTTTGGGCGGCGGTCTTACTTATCACATGACGCTCGCTGAATTTTTGAATTTATCCTTCGGCGCATTTTATGATAACGGGCGTACGGATTGGTACAAAAACGACCACTATTCCGCCTCGGCCATTGCTTCCACCAATGTTTTAATTTTCACTCCATACATTGGCGTTGGGTATGATTACGGCAAACTAAAAACCCGCGGTTATGCACACAATGACTCTGTTTCCGACGGTACCCCGCGCGGGATGGTGGGTCTAAACATCAATCCCTTCCCGCTTTTAACGGGTTTTGTAGCTTATACAATTACCAAAGACAGCCACGGTTTTACCGGCGGCGTAGGGCTTAAGTTTTAATGGGATACAAAGATACACTTAAGGAATTTTTTGGCGCAGAGTGCTTGTTCAACGAACCTATGAACACGCACACTACTTATCGCACGGGCGGACCGGCCGAGGTATATGTCTATCCGCAAACATCTGAGCAGTGGGCCTTTGTGCTCAAATTGGCTCAAACGGAAAACATCCCGCTGCGTGTGATTGGTTTCGGCTCGAACATTTTAGTAAGCGGAAAAGGGATTGGCGGTATCACGTGTTCCACCAAAAAAATGAACCGTATTGTGGTGGACGACAACCGCATTACCGCACAAGCCGGGGCCCCCTTGGACAAAGTATGCGAACTGGCCTGCAAAGCCGGGCTGGCCGGGATGGAAAAACTCTCCGGCATTCCGGGCAGTGTGGGCGGAGCCGTATTCATGAATGCGGGTGCCTACGGGCAGGAAACGGCCGATTGTTTGGAATACTTTGATATTATTGACTGGGAAGGACGCCCGGCCACGCTGCTTAAAGAAGATGTCAAATTCGCTTACCGCCATGTAGACGGACTTCCCAAATGTATTATTTTATCGGCCGGGTTTACATTAAAGCCGGGGGATTTCACCCAACTTTTAGCCGCGCGCAGCACGGTGCAGCATAACCGCGTGGAAAAGCAACCGCTCGAATTCCCGTCCGCAGGCAGCGTATTTAAGCGCCCAACGGGTGATTATGCTTCACGCCTGATTGATGCAGCGGGACTGCGCGGGCTTTCTGTCGGCGGGGCCAAAGTTTCCGAAAAACACGCCGGGTTTATTGTCAACTTCAACCACGCCAGCGCGCAAGATATCAAAATACTGATGGACCAAGTGCGCGAGAAAGTAAAAGCACAATTCGGCGTAGAGCTGGAACTGGAGCAAATTTTGTGGGGCGATTTTGAGTAGTCAAAATTGACGCGCCCGCCAAAATAAGATATACTATATAGGTAGTTTAGGAGTCGTGGTGTAGCCTGGTTAACACGCTGCCCTGTCAAGGCAGAGACCGCGAGTTCGAATCTCGTCG
>JAZOAE010000007.1:0-53490 GCA_045595305.1 Elusimicrobiaceae bacterium | reverse complement strand
TAGCCGTTACGTCCAATTGATTGGCGGCACTAGCATAGCCACTATGTGTCAGATAATATGCCTCGTTGCCGTCGCGGATGGCCTTGGTAGTGGGCAGCAAACTGCTAAAGCGGCTCTTAAGTACTGCCCTTTGGTATTGAGGAACTGCAACGGCAGCTAATACAACAACAATAAGAACAACTACTAATAGTTCAATTAAGGTAAAACCTGCATTATGTGTTTGTTTCATATTTTTCCTCAAAAGGTATACTACCTAAGCACCTAGTCCTTCTAACCACACACAACAAGATTAAAAACAGCGGACCAGCCTCCTTTTCAATTATATAA
This sequence comes from Elusimicrobiaceae bacterium, assembly GCA_045595305.1. Classification (GTDB taxonomy): domain Bacteria; phylum Elusimicrobiota; class Elusimicrobia; order Elusimicrobiales; family Elusimicrobiaceae; genus Avelusimicrobium. The sequence continues at coordinate 53,163 of JAZOAE010000007.1, read as the reverse complement.
AAAAGTCAAACATTATTTTCATGGATAAAAAACAACAAGGAAGAAACAACAAAAACCCCAGTTTTAAAATCCCTGAGGTTCTTGTATATTTGTAAACAACTTATTTGCGTTTAGATTTTCTAACAACGCGCGCCCGTTGGCTTACTGCTCTTTTAGCAGCTTTTGGAGAAGTTTTTTTCGCTTTTTTAGCGGAAATAGTTTTGGATTTTTTAGTTTTTTGTTTCTTCGAAAAATCCTTCCACCCTTCCAACGCCAGCGGCAATACTTCGTCCATGTGTTTGACGGGGATAAGCGTCATCTCTTTACGCACCCGCTGCGGAATTTCGCTCACATCTTTTTGATTGGTGTGCGGATACAGAATCGTTTTCACTCCTTCGCGATACGCAGCGAGGAATTTTTCTTTAATCCCCCCCACCGGCAAAATACGCCCGGTAATGGTTACTTCGCCTGTCATGGCCAACTTCTTTTTCACAGGAAGGCCTGTAAGCAAGCTAATCAGTGCTGTAGTAATTACACCACCCGCTGACGGACCATCTTTGGGAATGGCGCCTTCGGGAAAGTGAATATGAAAATCCGTCTTATGAAAATCCGTATCTTTGCCATAACCGCGGCTTTGCGCGTACGTAAGTGCGGCACGCACGGACTCCTTCATCACGTTACCCAACATCCCCGTTAAAATCAGTCCACCTTTACCGGGGAGTTTGGTGGCTTCAATAGTCAGAGTCTCGCCCCCTACGCTCGTCCACGCTAGGCCTGTAGCGATACCTACGCCGTTATCTTCCGTGGCAAAATTGGAATACTTGGGAACGCCTAAAAATTCATGCAAGTTGGCCTTAGTTACTGTAATTTTTTTAGCACCTTCCACTATTTTCTTAGCGGCTTTACGACACAAAGAGCCAATTTCGCGCTCCAAGTTACGAACGCCTGCTTCACGTACATAATCACGCATTAAAAGAGCTACAGCATCGCGCTTAATTTCCAATTGTCCCTTTTTGAGACCATGTAGTTTCATTTGCTTCGGTAGCAAATAATTATTCACAATGTCATGTTTTTCATACTCGGTATATCCGTCGAAATTGATAATTTCCAGACGGTCGCGCAAGGTAACCGGAATGGATGCAAGCGAGTTGGCTGTAGTGATAAACATTACCTTGGACACATCAAATGGCACATCTAAAAAATGATCGGTAAAGTCTTTGTTTTGTTCCGGATCCAACAGTTCTAGCAGGGCCGCCGCTGGATCTCCGCGCCAATCCGATCCCATCTTGTCGATTTCGTCGAGCAAGAACACAGGGTTGGAGCTTTTTGCTTTGCTAATACCTTGAATAATACGCCCGGGCATGGAACCGATATACGTGCGACGATGACCGCGAATTTCGCTTTCATCACGCACTCCGCCTAAGCTCATACGTACAAATTTGCGTCCGATAGCTCGCGCAATAGATTTTGCAAGCGAAGTCTTCCCTACCCCAGGTGCTCCGGCAAAACAAAGCACAGGCCCACGCAAAGCACCGGTGAGTTTGTTAACCGCCAGATATTCTAAAATACGCTCCTTTGGCTTTTCCAAACCGAAGTGATCCTCATCTAAAATTTTGCGTGCTTTTTTAAGATCCAACACGTCCGTAGTTGTTTTATTCCACGGCATATTGAGCAACCAATCTAAATACGTACGCGCTACTGTTGCCTCGGGAGAAAAAGGTTGCATTTTGGCTAAGCGGTCAATCTCTTTGGTAGCTTCCTCAGCAGCATATGCCGGCAAGCCATTTTTCTTAATTTTGGCACGCATATCATCCAACTCTTTTTGAAAATCATCCTTTTGGCTAAGCTCTTTCTGAATAGCCTTCATTTGCTCATTCAGGTAATATTCTTTTTGATTTTTGTCGATCTGCGCGCGCACTTTATTATGGATCTTATTTTCAATATCCATAATTTGAATTTCGGACGTGATAAGTTTTAAGATTTTTTCCAAGCGATCTGTAATACGAACAGCTTCCAAAATCTCCTGACGCTGAGCCGTTTTAACCATCATATTGGAGGCCACCGTATCGGCCAGCTTGGAAGGATCTCCTATTTGCCGCAAAAAGGAAACCCCTTCCACCGCCACACGATGCGAAATACGAGCATATTTATCAAATTCATCCAGCACTTGGCGCATTAACGCCTGTACCACGGGGGAATTATCCTCCTCTTCCTCTATGTATTCCACCTGGGCAAACCAACTATTCACCTGCGGATTTACATCCAATTTATGTACTTTCGCGCGTGCCAGTCCCTGTAAAAATACTTTTAACGATCCCGTCGGCAGACGCAAATTTTGCGTGATTTGGCAAATGACTCCAAAATGATATAAATCATCCGCCTTGGGATCATCGTTTTCAGCTTCCTTTTGGGAAACTGCCAAAATATAATTCCCCGGCGTGCGCAGAGCATGTTCCACCGCAGCAATAGATTTTTCGCGATCAACTGAAAGAGGTAAACTCATCCCCGGAAACATCACCACATCCCGAATTGCCACAGCAGGCACCACGGTAGGCAAGGAAAGTGTCATTTTCTTAAATTCTTCCATAAATTTCTCCCTAAAAGCTCAAATCGTCTGCAGGTCTAACCCTACTTAAGACGACAGACCAATTATATGATAGAATTGTAGCAAATTATTTCAAAATTAGCAACTATTTTATTAGTTTGCTAATTATAAAGGAAAGAAAATCCCGGTACTATGCCGGGGAAATAGTGTGTTATTTTTGGGACTTGCTTGCCATAATAGTTCTACAACCCGTGCGTGGCCCTTCTTAAGCACAATTATGTTATCTCTGTTCAATACTAACATCTGCTCTCAAATTGAGCAATGCTCCCACCGTTTGATTTACATAATTTTTTCGTTATTTTATACCCAGCAAACCGTAGCTGGCTATCTCGCCGCTGTCATCTTTGCAGAGCACCACTTTCCACTCTTTTTCCTCATACGTGCCCTTTTTCGTACGTATTTCCAACGGGATATTAAAAGAATTTCCCTCTGCATTACGGACAGCATCTTTGAAGGCACGTTTGGATAAATCCGCGTTACGCACCAGTTCTTCAAAGAAATTGCGCCCCATCATATTTTTGATATGACGTCCGCTATAAGAAAGCAACGGATCATTGATGAAAGTAATCTGATAATCCAAATCCAACAACACGGCCGGCTTGTCCACATATTCTAACGTATGTGCAAATGAACGAGAGGCCTCACTAAGAAGCTTCCCCGTTTGACGAAGTTCAATGCGCATCGCAAGCATGCGCCCCAATAAACCCATCAATTCTTCCGTTCCGTTTTCAAATGTGCGACGAGAAGCCAAGGAAGCAAAACACAACGCCCCCATTACTTTCCCGTTCACAAGCAGCGGAGCGGCCAACAAGGATCCAAAATTTTTCTTAATATGCACACAATTATGACAGGCCAAGCTCGACAGGTTTGACCACAAAAGAACACGTCCATCTACTACATCGTATAAGCATTCTTCTACAGGAAATGCCATCGAACGCTCCAATTGCAACTCATTAGCAGTTACATACATTACATGGCTAGACAATTGGTCTGCTTCATGCGCGAAACGAAGGACAAACCCTATATCTGCGTGGAAAGTCTTTAGTCCAAATTCTAAAATTTTATCCACCTGCTTCGTCATGGAAAGCCCGGGCTCGCTGGTTAGGGCATATAACTGACGCACCTGCTCTTCGTGCGTATGTCCCTGAGAGATATCTTTAAGCCACAAAATTACTTCCCCTCTCCCTGCAATAGGTGTAACACTAACATCAAAATAACGAGTTAAATCCTGCACCTTCCATTCCAAGTCAAAATTAGTTGCAACGTTAATAGACAAGGCCTCTTTAATGGTAAATACTGCTCGTTGGGCAGACTCCTTTTTCCAAAATTTTTCCGGTGTCTTCCCCAAGAAAATTTCTGTTGCATCTTCTTGTGGCAAGTACGACAAATTCGAGTACACTTCCAATACTTTCCCGTTGCTATCCACCTTCAGGTACATACCTGGAAGTGCGGCTCGTACGCTTTGAAGTTCTTGGGCTTCTTTGGAAGTACGAGACCAATTATCTTTATCCGCAGATATATCGCGCAAAACGACCAACGCTCCATCCTGTCCAGGTAAATCTAACACGGTAATCGTAACCTGTGCATCAAATTTGCTCCCATCTTTACATGCAATCGTTCCCACAAAGGAAGTGGTATCTTGTTTCAGTAATTTCTTTTGGGCTTCATTGAGCAATTTTACTTTCTTCGTGGTTTTCGTATCCACAAATAAGTCTTTGAACTGCATGCGCGTTAATTCATCCTGCGTATATCCTGTTTTTTGTGCAAGGTACTGGCTTACGCTGTCAATTCCGCCAAATTTTCCATTAACGAGCACAATAGAGAATACCACTCCATTCGTAGATGCCAACAAAGCATTGAGCTGGGCAGAGCGTTCTTCTAGTACTTTTACAAGTTGTAAATGAACCGTTTGATTACGAAGAACAAAGAGATACCGATCCCCTTCTTCCTTTATTCCGGTCAAGCGAATGGAAATTTTCTCCAGTCCACTGGCAGGATTGATAAAATAATCCCGGTTGGCAAGAGTACCGGTTTCCTTTAAAGTAAGCAGGTCTACCTTAAACTGTGCACGAGATTCTTCATCCATAACAGAGTCAATAGTCTGTCCTAAAAGCTCTTGCTCAGAAAGTTGCAACAATTCACAGAAAAGCCCGTTACAGGAAACCATTTTGAAATCCGGTCCGCAAAGAACGTACGGTTCGCTATTAGGCAAAATCAGCATCTCACGCGCGGCTACTGCCGGCAAGATTTGCGTGGGAGGAAGGGGTTTGCGTAACAACTTCACATCAGTCGATGATTCCGGAGGCAACGGTTTGTTGGGTGAGGTTACACTGACGACATAGTCTGCCAGCACTGTTCCATCTTTCATATCCCGCCGGTTAATGGGCATAAACATTAGGTGAAGCGGCAGATCCCCTTTTTCCGCATCAACACGATCCGGGAATTTGGTTGCCATGCGAGAGAACTTAAACATATAATCCATTTGAGCACTTTCACCTGCACGCAATTTGCGGCGCACATCCAGCGTAAGGCCTGGACGAATATATACATTGCGATAGAAAGTTTTATCAGATTCTTTTAAACCAAACAATTGACGACAAGATTCATTCATTAAACTAATGTAGCCATTGCTTAATAAAATGAAGGAGGCTACCGCAGATTTTTCAAATGCCGAACGATAACTGTCTCTCTCACGCAGTAAATCTCGTTGGGACCGGTTGAAGGCGGTAATATCCCGCACGAAGCATAACACTATTCTTCTGCCCAAATAGCGCGACGCCACTGCTGCGAATTCAACTTCAACGGGCCGTCCTTCTTTTGTTCGAAGGGATAAGGAAATAGGTTCCTCCGCCTTTGGAGTCCCTGCGATGACATCTTCATATCTTTCTTTCAGCAATTCTTGATAATCTGCCTCCGCTAGATCGATAAGAGAAATCCCCACCATTTCCTTCAACTCACCATATCCTAACATGCGACACAATGCCAGATTAGCATACATTACCTTATGCTCTTCCGCTAACAAAATTCCTTCCCGTGCATTCTCGATAAGCAACGTATTTTTATCACTGGCTTCCCGAATTTGTTTTTCCAAATGAGTTTTAGCAGTAATATCTTCCGATACAATAATCAAACAATTGGGCGTTCCGTCTTCGTTAAATACGGGGGTCTTCACAGTATGCATGATTTTAACCCCCTCCTTGGCGGTAGAGATAAGTTCTTGCGGGATTCTTTGTTCCTTTTTACTCTCAAAAACACGCAAGTCACTTTCTCGCAAGAATTCCAGTTGTTCCTTATTCATATCCTTGCGATAAGAAGTAGTGCCCAAGATATCTTCTGAGGAAACCCCAAACAATTCTTCACTCTTTTTATTCCACAAAATATACTTACCATCGTACGCTTTGACGGACAAAGATACAGGTAAATTATTAATGACAGCTTGCAAGAAATTTTTGGCATTTACAATCTCTTCTTCCTGCGCTTTACGTTGTGTAATGTCTTCGGCCACTGTTAGAATCATCATCGGCTGGCCTTCTTGGTCAAACACAGGAATTTTTATCAAGTGTAAAAACAATTCCTTACCTTCCAACGTTGTATATTTTTCTTCTGGGATATCAACCATTTCCCCTTTCTCGATGATGGCTTTTTCCCGTTGATCATAAAAAGAATCCTCTGCATGCTTTTCTTCCCCTTCCCCAGGGAACAATTCATCAGATTTGCGATTGGCAAAGAATAATGTATTTGCAGTCCCACGGGCATAAATGGCCATAGGGACATTTTCCAATACTGTTTGTAGGAAGTTTTTGGTATCCAGCAAATCCTTTTCCTGCGCTTTATACTGCGTAATATCTTCAGCCAAAGTAAGAACAAAAGGATCTCCCTCCCCTGTCACAGGGACCTTGATTAAGCGAAGCGTCTTAACCGTACCATCCGCCATGCGGTACGATTCCGCTGGAATATAACTAATTTTCCCGGATTTTAAAATTTCCTCCTCGCGTTTCTTATACTCAGCTATTTGTTCAGGCGTTTCATGAGATAACCCTAAATAAGGATTATTGTCTAAAGTTGGGATATGTTCTCCGCCACCAAAGATCTCAGCACTCCGACCATTTTCTAAAAGCATTTTCCCCTGCGCTGTACGGGCATACAACCCCATTGGCACGTTCTGCACCACCGCGGCCAACAATTTGTTAACCCGGTTGATTTCTCGTTTACGCTTAACATCTTCCGTGATATCTTCAACAATAGAAAGCACCAGGGGCTTCGGTCCAGCATCCATGAGGGGTACTTTACGCAAGTGCAACACTCTCTTGTTCCCTGAACTATCCACATATTCTTCCTCAGGGTAATCTACAACCCTTCCCTCTTGCAAAATTTCACGCTCTCTGGCACGATGTTTCTTACTGTCTTCTTGGTTTTGATAAGCATGCGCTCGCGAAACATTTTTCTCATCAGTTTCGTTGAAAATATTTACACTTTGACGATTGTAATAAGTCATCTGATAATCACAATCACGGGTATACAATCCAAGTGGAACATTTTGCAATATAGCTTGTAGCAAATTACGATTTTGCAGCAAATCCTGCTCACGCCGATAATGTTCCGTAATATTTTCAAACAGGGTCAAAATGCGCCAATCCTTTCCGTCTTCAGCAGGCAAGAATACTTTTGTGATCCGCAGTATGACCTCCTGCTCAGATGAATCTTTATAAGTCAGATTAAATGGTTCTTGAGAAGAACGCTCCTTCAAAATTTTGTCATCAACACGTTGCAAAGAAGCGACTAACTGTTTGGGTAAAAACGAATATATATCCTGTCCAAGCACGTCTGTCTCTTGGTACCCAAATAAATGGGCGGCCTGCTCGGACCATAGCACACAGATCCCCGCCAAATTTTGCACTACTATGGCCGAAGGGCATGCATTCACCAAGCCGCGTAGAAAAGAATTATCTGCTGTCAGTTGAGAAAAATGAGGAATAGATTCCAGCGTTAGTAAGATGAAGGGAGTCGATGCCAGGAAGGAAGCCGCCGCACCTACGAATACAGTATCGGCTTGAGCATTGACCAGTTCAATAATCACTTTACGAGGAGGGTTAGATTCCGCCATAGAACGCACTTTGTCCATAGTTAGGCCAAATCGATCTACGTAAGAAGAAATCAGCACGTTATGTTCCACTTGTAAAAGGTGCTGGGCACTCGGGTTGGCAAACGCAATACGCCCTGTTGCGTCAATCAATAATAATGCCAAAGGATATTGTTCCAGAAACGAAAGCATTTCTTCTGACAATTCAGTAATAGCTAACGGCTTTTTCTTATCTGAAAAAAATGAAAATAAATGTGCCATAAACCCTCTGCGCGCTTTCGAACGCGCGAAACGCGAAATAATTTTCCTACGGTTATATCTTAATAAATTCTGCCTATGCGTGCAACTGGGTTTACAGTAATCAATACGGATTGTATATCCAGCCCGAAAAAAGTACAATGTAACTATCTTAAAAACAAGGAGTTACTTATATGAAAAGAACAATCTTAGTAAGCACATTAAGTGTTTTGTTAGTTGCCGCCTGCACAACACCTGGCAAACGGACAGCTATCGGAGCGGGCGCAGGGGCCGCTGTAGGAGCAGGAGCCGGCGCTTTGATTTCACACGCTACAGGCGGTAAAGCAGGTACCGGTGCGCTTATCGGCGGTTTAACCGGATTAGCCGCTGGAGGCGCCTTGGGAAATTACTATGATAAACAAGCTAAAGAACTGGCCGCCATTGCTGACGTGGTAAAAGGAGACAATGGTTTACAGGTATTCTTAAAAAACGACATTTTGTTTGACGTGGGCAGCGCCGAACTTTCCGCCAATTCCACCCAAACACTTACTGATTTAAACCGTGTACTTAAAAAATATCCTAAAAACCGTATTGTTGTACAAGGATATACGGATTCTACCGGTTCAGATGAATACAATCAAACTCTTTCCGAACAACGTGCAAAAGCCGTGTACAACTATTTGTTGGCCAATGGCTTGAAAACATTAAGTATTACCCATGTAGGTTACGGTAAGGCTAATCCTGTTGCTTCTAATGACACTGAAGAAGGACGCGCCAAAAACCGCCGCGTAGTATTGGCCATTACCGCCAACGAAAAAGATATTCAATAAAACGCAACTCTGACAAAATACCCCGGGGTTTATTCCGGGGTATTTTGTCAAATATAAGTAAATAACTACTACTTACATTCTGTCGTTTATAGGCTGGACATTGTTATATAAATTTACTATCTTTTAAATATGAAACAGGCGGATAATTCCCGGTTAAAAGCACTTTTTAAATTAATGGAAACAGAGACTGATCAGTATGGCCCGCTGTTAAAGCAGGCATTGGCCAGCGCCATTAAAGCCAACCCTGATGAAGTGCAACGCACGTTGGAGGAGGAATTTGCTTCTGCCGCCCCACGCACGGTTGTACACATGTTGGAAGAAATTTGCTGGGAAGATTTGGCCCAAGCCCTTTCTACTTTTAACGCTAAAATCAATCCGGATTTGGAAGAAGGCCTGCTGTTACTGGCTAAGTTTACTTCCCCCACAACAGAACGTGGAATAATCGCACAACCCTTGGATGACATGGCACAAGAGCTGCGGCCTGCCTTGGTAAATGCCACCGATTATCCGGAAATCATCAGCTTACTCAGTCGGTTTATCTTTAAACTTAAACAATTTCAGGTACTCCCGTCCATTTCAGATATACGGGACTTGTCTTTTCCCCGGTTTTTACAAAGCAAACGGGGCTCTGCTTTAACGATTTCTTGCTTATATCTATGCTTGGGGCAACGCTTTGGGATTGAAACAGATTTGGTAGATTTGGCCGGACGGCTTCTTGTGCATGTGCGCGACACTAAAAATTCTATATCCTATTTGATCGATCCGCTTGATAACGGCAAAAGATTAAGCGAAGAAGATTGCCGGCAGTATATCCGTTCACGCGGGTTAGAAAACGAGCAAGATTTATTTACACCGCTTTCGTCACGTTTAATTGTACGACGGTTTATTGCCAACATGATCTATGTGTTGAATAAAATACACGATACACGCCGGCTGACATTTTTGCGTAATTATCTTGAGATTATAAAAAATTAGGAGGAAAAATGAACTATTATGTTTATCTAATCATTGCGTTAGGCTGTTTTGTATGCGAATTATTCACGATGGAATTTTCGCTCACATGCCTAGGCATTGGTTTGCTAGGTGCAGCACTAGTATCTTGGTTGGGCAATCCACTCTGGATGCAAATAGCAGCATTTGCGTTAGTATCCGTGGTCTGTTGGATTGGGGTACGTCCTTTTGCTCTGAAATATTTCTACAACAAAGCAAAGGACATCAAAGCCCCTGCCGAAGATGTTATCGGTAAACAGGCCGTGGTAGAAGTGGACATTGCGCCCGCACAAGGAACTGGCCGCGTACGAGTCGGAGGCGAAAGCTGGAAGGCCACTGCCGCCAAACCATTAGTTAAGGGAACTCTCTGCGTGGTAGAAAAACTAAATGGCGTAACACTTTTTGTAAAAGAAAAATAAATAAGGAGGTATTCTATGGAAGGAATGTCAAGCGTTGTATTGTTGTTTTTGGGTGCTTTTGCTTTCTTTATTGTCGTGTTTATCTTTAAAGGCATCTTAATTGTAAAGCAAGGGCAGTGTGTAATTATCGAATGTTGGGGTAAATTCAGCGATATCAAAGGCCCTGGCATTAACTGGATTATCCCGATTATGGAAAAGCCACACCGTATGGAATGGCGCAGCAGCCGCGAATATATTGATGGAGCAGGTCGTTCTCGTTCTGTTCCATTTACTGAATACCGCGACGTAGTTGATATGCGTGAAACTGTGTATGATTTCCCGCGTCAAAACGTAATTACGCGCGACAATGTAGGTATTCAAATCAATGCCTTATTGTATTTTCAAATCACAAATCCGCAAGATGCAGCGTATAAAGTGGAATCATTACCGACTGCTATTGAAAAATTAACGCAGACCACGTTACGTAACTTAATTGGTGAAATGGATTTAGACCAAACGTTAACTTCGCGCGAAACAATCAACACACGTTTACGTGATATCTTAGATACCGCTACGGACAAATGGGGTGTTAAAGTAACCCGTGTAGAGTTGCAGGATATTACTCCTCCCGCCGCTATTCAAGAAGCCATGGAAAAACAAATGAAAGCTGAACGCGACCGCCGTGCTATGGTAACCGAAGCAGAAGGTACGAAAAAAGCTCAGATCTTGAAAGCGGAAGCTATCCGCGAATCGGAAATCAAAAAAGCGGAAGGTATGAAACAAGCCGCTATTTTGGAGGCCGAAGGTCAAGCTGAGGCAAAAATCAAAGTAGCCCAGGCAGAAGCCGAAGCCGTAAAAATTGTAGCTACCACCGTGGCACAATCATCCAATCCGGCCAGTTATATGATTTCTATGAAATACATTGAGGCTTTGGAAAGAATGACTGAAGGTAAAGACAATAAAATTATCTATATGCCTTATGAAGCTTCCAATGTATTAGGGGCTGTGGCAGCCATCAAAGATTTGACTGGCGGCGTACCTGTAGCAAAATAGTGAAAGGATTCCTGAAGTGCAAATGCCCCGCAAGTTACGCGGGGCATTTATTTTTACTCTTGTTAAACGAATAATTACGGAACAACAGCTTTCTTGGGCGCGCTCTCAATTTGTTCAGCAATCAATGCCGTGTCCGTTTTATTAATTGCTTCGCTGATGGATTGAACAGTTTTGTCTCCTATCTTTTGTTCGGCGTCGTCAATCGACTCAAAACCAATTGTTTCTCCTTCAAATTCTTTTTCTTTTGCCGATTCATTTACATCAAACTGCGCCTCATCCATCGCCCCAGGAGCTAAATCTTCCTTCGGGGATTCCGCCGGCTCATTTCCACGATATAAGCCTAATGATTCACAAAACGCGATATTTTTTTCATCGTCACCATTACATTGCAAAGAAAATGCCGTCCCTGCCTCTCCACGTATATATGGATGCCAAATCGAGTAATGATAGCTTCCCCCATTGATACGTGTTGCTAAAACACCCTGGCAATCCGTACCAGGAATATAAACGGTGGCTCCCCCCAACTTAAACCTAAAAAATTTCGTTTCTATTTCATCCCTTTCTAAATTGGCACTGGGCAACACGGCCACCAACTTACTGAAGGTTTCAGGGCACTCTTCTCTATCAGTAAAATATGCATAAATAGAATCATTTATCGCTCTAATAGAGGACATCGCCTCCGTGGCGCGGGAACGCTCAATCATCCGCGTATACATGGGCAAGGCAATAGATGCCAATATACCCACAATCAAAACTACCGTTAAAACTTCTACTAATGTAAAACCTTCTTGTTTCATATTTCCTCCATATCTTAATTGTAACAAATTAAAAATTTTTCATTGTACAAATTCGCTCGGCTGCTTTTTGGGTAAGGACGGGCGTATTGAATGCCGTTAGGCGGAAATATCCCTCGCCGCATTTGCCAAAACCGACTCCGGGCGTTCCCACTACTTGCACTTTCTCGAGTAACAAATCAAAGAATTCCCACGAGGAAATCCCCATCGGAGTTTTTAGCCAAATATAAGGAGCATTTTTCCCTCCAAAGGCCGTCAATCCAGCTTGATGCAAAGCGGTTAAAATTACGTGTGCATTTTGCTGGTATAACGAAATGACTTGCTTAATCTCAGCTTGACCTTGCGGGGAATATACTGCTTCCGCAGCACGTTGAATAACATATGGGACCCCGTTAAATTTAGTAGTTTGCCGACGGAGCCACAAAGCATTAAGCGCGTGCGAGTGCCCCAGTGCATCCTGCAATTGCACCTCTTTTGGAACTACCGTATAAGCACACCGCGTACCTGTAAACCCAGCCGTCTTAGAAAAAGAACGGAATTCTACCGCCACTTGCCGCGCCCCTGGAATTTCATAAATAGAATGCGGCAACTCCGACTGCGAAATATAGGCTTCGTACGCCGAATCGAATAGGATAATACTCTTATGCTCTTGCGCATATTGCACCCAAGCAGTAAGCTGTTCTTTGGTCATAGCAGCCCCCGTGGGATTATTGGGTGAACACAAATAAATAACGTCCGCATGTTCTTTAGGGAGCTGTGGCACAAAATTATTTTCTTGCGTACAAGGTAAATAAATAATTTTATCAAAACGACCTTCCGCAAACGAACCACTGCGTCCCGCCATTACATTTGTATCCAAATAGACGGGATAAACGGGATCTTGTAAAGTTACAACAACATCTTGAGAAAACAGTTCCTGGAAATTAGCGACATCACTTTTTGCTCCGTCACTTACGAAAATTTCATCGGGACTAATATCTATATTGCGCGCCTGATAATCATGAAGTGCAATCGCTTTACGTAAAAATTCATACCCTTGTTCCGGCCCATATCCGTGAAACGTTTCTATTTGCCCCATCTCCTGGGTAGCTTTTTCAAGCGCATTTACCACGGCAGGCACAAGGGGTTGACTCACATCGCCAATACCTAAACTGATGACGTCAGCTCCTGGATGGGCCTCTTTATACTTACGCACGCGCTGTGCAATCGTAGAAAATAGATAACTTCCTTGCAAACGTAAATAATTTTCATTTAATCGGGTCATAGAGAAATATCTCCCTCAAATACTTTTTGGGCAGGGCCTGTCATAAAAATTTCTTGTTGATCCGGCCAGGCAATCTGCAATTCGCCGCCATCTAATTTGACCGTAATTTGTTTTTCCGTCAAACCTTGCAATATGCAAGCTACAGCCGTGGCGCAGGCCCCTGTTCCGCAGGCTCGTGTAATACCAGCTCCGCGCTCCCACACGCGCATGCGCACGCGGGTCTTATCTAAAATTTGTACGAATTCCACATTCGTTTTGTGAGGAAATAACGGATGGGTTTCCAACAGAGGACCCATCTGAGCTACTGGAAATCCGTCAACATTTTCTACGATCACCACAAAGTGTGGATTCCCCATAGAAACTGTTGTTCCCGTCCATGTTTGTGCGGCTAATTTAACAGTAAGAGAAGTGCCTATATCACGCGGCTTACCCATATTGACCTGCACCAATCCTTTTTGTGCATCCAACACTTCTGTACAAATCAAGCCAGCCAATGTCTCTAACGTAATTTGTTTTTTAGAAGTAAACCCTTTCTGCAACCAATGTAATGGCACGCATCGCGATGCGTTTCCACACATTTCGGCTTCACTTCCGTCACTATTAATAATACGCATACGCACATCTGCTTTCTCTGAGGGAAGTAACAAAACAAGTCCGTCCGCGCCTATCCCTGTATAACGATCACAAAGCGTGCGTGCCAGCGCGGCAGGATCTTTAACGCTTAAAGCCGCTTCTCCATCCAAAAATATAAAATCGTTTCCAAGTCCGTTGTATTTAGTGAAATGCATATATTTTATTTTATAAAAACCTGGTGAGAATTTGCTAAACTATTTTTGAATTATTTATTAGGGGGATATTTATGGACGTAAAAACCGCTATTGAAACGCGTCACAGCATTCGTAAATTTAAATCTCAACCCGTCGAGCGTGAAAAAATCAATGAATGTTTAGAAGCCGCCCGTGTGGCGCCTTCGGCCTGCAATTCACAGCCATGGCATTATATTGTGATTGACGATCCAACAGTAAAAGAAAATTTTTGTAATGAAATTTTTTCAGGAATATATGGGATTACATCTTGGGCGGCTAAAGCCCCCGTACTAGTGGCTGTAGTATCCAATAAAGGCAACTTCGTCAGCCGACTGGGGAACTTCTTCCGCCGTACGGAATTTTATTTAGTGGATCAGGGTATTTCCGGGGAACATTTTGTGCTGCGCGCGTGGGAATTAGGATTGGGCACTTGTTGGATTGGATGGTTTAACTCCGACAAAGCCGCAAAATTTTTCAAGCTCCCCAACGAATACAAAATCGAACATTTGTTTGCCGTTGGTTATCCCGACGAAAATCCGCAAAAAGCGGGTATACACGGTCGTAAAAAATTAGAAGAAATCACCAGTTACAACCGTTATAAATGAATACACACAAAAAGACCCCGTACAATATGGGGGCTTTTGAGAATTAGAATTTATTTACCGGAACCGTTTGGTGCCTTCTTTATTTTCGAAGGATCTCCCCTCTCGGTTTAGCAGAAACATTCGTTTGAGTGAAAGAGGCCGGTCCTTCTTACTGCGCCTTTGTCGATTTGGTATTACACTGAGACAACAGGGAGGTAGGGCTGTACGCTTGGCTGGCACTTCCCTCCTTAGCGCCTATCGAAACCAAATAATTATAAATTTCTTTATTACACGCACGCGCCGCCCAACCTAACGGAGTTAGCGCCGGCACATTTTTAGCAGGACTAATTTTGTATTCCAGCATCAAAGCCAACTGACCACTTCTGCGTGCGTTTTGTACTAGTTGCTCAAGTAACGCTTTGTTATTCTTAGTCACTGCAATATGCAATACATTTCCCTTGGAGGAAACCTCAAAGAGTTTCGCTCCTTCGTTAATAAAATAATCAACCAATTCTTTTTGATCGTTCTCAACAGCAACCAATAACGGAGTCCGCCCTTGCTTATCTTTCGAAAACAGCAACGTCTGATCCTGCGAGATCAAATCTTGCACACGCTCCTGGTTTCCTTTGGCCGTTGCCTCAAAAATATTTTCTTCTTTTTTAGCCTCTTCCTCAGCTTCTTTCTGCTTAGCTAAAATCTGAGCATTATCCTGTTCGATAACGGCATTTTCTACCTCAAGAATATCCTTATTCAGCCACTCCAAGACTTGTTCGCGTCCATTTTTCTGTGCAATTGCGTAAGGAACCAAACCATTGTTAGCAGCAATCGTGGGATCTGCTCCCGCAGCCAATAACCGTTTCACCACTTCAACATGTCCCTTAGCTGCCCCCCAATAAAGCGCCGTTTCTCCTTCCTTATTTTGTGCATTCACATCTAGCGGTGCTTGCATAGTTTGAGGTATCAAAAGCATTTTGATAACTTCAGGATGATTATAACGAGCCGCATAAATCAGGGCTGTATTACCTCCTTGATTAGCCGTGTTCACATTGGCTCTATACGCAAGCAAATCCTGCAAGCTAGGCAAATCGCCCAACGAAGCCGAGATAATTAATGGAGTATTCCCTTTTTCATTAACGATATTTGGATTAATTCCACCTTTTAACATAGCAAGCACACCCATTTCATTCTTGTTGGCAGCGGAACGAAACAAATACTCTGGAGTAAGCCCTTCTTTAACACCGCTCGTCAGAAACAATTCAATAACATCTACATTTTGTTTCTCAAGAGCTACGTACAACGGGGAATGATGATAGTTGTTCTTGGCGTTGATATCTGCTCCGGAATATACTAAACGTTGCGCAATTTTGGTATGTCCGTTGTATAAACTGCGCAGAAGCGCTGTATCTTTCGTAAACGCATTGGGTTTATTAACATCTACTCCTGACAAAATCAACTCTTGTACAGCAGCATAATTACCTAAGGTGGCCGCAACCAGAAGCAACGGATCTCCTTTGCTATTCACGATATCTACGTCCGTTATCTTGTTAGCCAATATATCCAGGAAAGCTTGGGTATCTTTTTTGCGCAAAGCTTCTGTGGCCTCGTCCGCAATTTCTATTGGAGTTTGTGTGATTAAAATGTTAGATGGACTAGTTTTAGGATGTTTGAACGGCACCCAACTACTTTTAAACGTAAACGCCAACAAAATGATCACCGGAATAGAGGCTATAATTCCTAAAGAAGCCCACGGTTTTCGTTTAGCAGCTTGCACTGTTTTTGCTACTTTACTATCTGGAGAAACAGTGATCTTCGATAACGAATGTTTGTGTTTAGGTGTTGGCATAGTCGTATTATGTGTGTAATTGTTTTAATTTAACTAATGCACTATGAGCGGCAGCTTGTTCAGCCTGCTTTTTGTTGTGTCCTTTTCCTATTCCTAATTCATCTCCGTTCAAACTTACGCGTACCGTGAATGTTTTATCGTGTTCCGGCCCGACAGTTTGAATCACTTCATAAACGGGTGTACTAGGCCCTTTTTGCTGCAACACTTCTTGCAGCACACTCTTAAAATCCTGCGCATCTTGAGTGAGTTTCTGCGTACGTGCCCACGGTAGAATAAAGGCTCGTGCAGCCTCGTACCCGCCATCCAAATAAATAGCCCCTATCACGGCTTCCACCGCATTAGAAATAATACTATCACGTTCACGGCCCCCGGTGGCAAGCTCACCCCGTCCCAGTGCCATAAACTGACCCAGGTACAATTGTTTGCCCCAAAGATATAAGTTGCGCCGCGAAACCAAATTGGCCTTAATTTTAGAAAGCACTCCCTCTTCATCATGAGGGCATTCGTTATAGATATAATCTGCAACGATAGCACCTAAGATACTGTCTCCCAGGAACTCCAAGCGTTCATTATGTTTCACGCCACGGTGTTCGCCAGCGAAAGACTTATGAGTGAGTGCTTCTTTTAAAACAGCGGGATCTTTGAAGCGATATCCAAGGATACGTTCAATGTCCGTCTGCACAATTATTTTTTGGCGTTTTCTTCAATATAAGAAACAGCTTCGCCTACTGTTTTAATTTTTTCGGCTTTTTCATCCGGAATTTCAACGTCAAATTCTTCTTCCAAGGCCATGATGAGTTCCACCGTGTCCAGGGAATCGGCACCTAAATCGTTTACGAATTGGGCTTCGGGCTTTACTTGATCAGCTTCTACACCTAATTGTTCTACGATGATATTTTTTACTCTTTCTTGTATGTTTTCTACAGACATGTTAGTCCTCCAATTAAAAAAGGTTACCCTTTATTAAATTATATATATAAACCGCCATTCACAGCAAGTACATGCCCGGTAATATAGGCGGCATCGTCGCTAGCCAAAAACAAAACAGCTTTCGCAATGTCTTGTGTTTGGGCAAAACGCTTGAGCGGTACTGCTTCAAGCGCTTTTGTTTTTACTTCTTCACTTAATTGGTCCGTCATTGCCGTTTGTACAAATCCCGGCGTTACAGCATTCACACGCACATTGCGTGATCCAAATTCTTTGGCAAACGTTTTGGTAAGTCCAATCACTCCGGCCTTGCTAGCTACATAATTGGCTTGGCCCGGGTTTCCCATTTCCCCCACCACAGAAGAAATGTTCACAATGCTACCACTACGTTTTTTGAACATCACTTTGAGCGCCGCTTTGCTCATTAAGAACGTCCCCTTCAAATTTACATTAATAACAGCATCAAAGTCTTCTTCGCTCATGCGCACCGTCAAATTATCTTTGGTAATTCCCGCATTATTGACGAGCACATCCACTTGTCCAAATTCTTTAAGTGCATTTGCTACAAAACTTTCGCAGTCGTCGGCATGAGAAATGTTTACCACTTGTGTATAAACACGCGCCCCGTATGCCCCTAATTTTTCAGCGGTTTGAGGCAAACCTGTTTCGTGACTGGCGCAGATGGCTAAGTTAGCCCCCGCTTTAGCAAATTCTTCGGCAATAGCCAACCCTATACCACGGGTGGCACCTGTAATCAAAACAGTTTTACCGGTGAAATTAAGCATTGTGATTCTCCTGCAAAATTTCTTTCTCTAAATTATCAAATGTGGGCTTTAGGGCAGCCATCTTGGCGGCAATGTCTCCCACAAAATTTTTCTCTACTAAACGGGCTGCTGTTTTAAGCGCATTGAAAATTGCAAAATCGTTTGATTTACCGTGCGAAATAATTGCGATGCCGTTCACACCTACTAACGGAGCTCCACCGTAGCAATCGGGATTCAAATGTTGTTTAACCGCCTTGAAAGCTCCTTTAGATAACAACGCACCTAAAATAGCCAAAGGCCGTTTCTTCACTTCCCGCTTAATCATACCAAGCATAGCTTTTGCCAAGCCTTCTGCGGTCTTTAATACGATGTTTCCCACAAATCCGTCACAAACAATAACATCCGTATCGCCGGCGTTGATATCGCGCCCTTCAACCGTTCCCTTGAAATTAACACCGATTTGGCGCATATGCGGCACGGTATGTTTGACCAGCATATTGCCTTTCGTTTCTTCTTCTCCAATGGATAAAACACCCACGGAAGGGGCAGGGATATCAAACACTTTTTGCATATACGCCGAGCCCATCACTGCAAATTGCAAAAGGTGAATCGGTTTACAATCGGCATTGGCCCCGCCATCGAGCAAAAGGCTAACCCCTTTGTACGTAGGCATGGGCGTAGCAATCGCAGGGCGCTGAACACCTTTAATACGTCCTAATCCAAACAAAGCCGCCACCATCGTCGCGCCAGAATGCCCCGCAGAAACAAAAGCATCCGCTTCTTTCTTGTGCACTAAGTTGGCGCATACGATAATGCTGGCATCTTTTTTATTGCGACATTCTTTGGCAGGCTCGGCAGCCATGTCAATTGTATCGGGTGCGTGGACGATGGAAATATGCGCTGGCTCCTTAGCGTAGCCTAAATCGGCTAGTTCACGGCGTAACACGGCTTCATCACCCACCAGGATTATATCCAAGTTGAGCTTTTTAGCCGCCTCTAACGCCCCCAATACATTGGGACGCGCGCCGAAATCTCCGCCTAAAGCATCCAGAGCAATTTTCATAAAAGACGATTATTTAGCAGCAGGTTCTTCTTTCGTTTTTTGCGCCACTACTACACGGTCTTTATAGTAACCGCAAGAGGGGCAAATGTTATGAGGAAGACGCTTTGCATGACAATTAGGGCATTCCACGAGTTGCGGAAGTTCTACCCCAGAGTTATGAGATCTTCTCATGTCCCGGCGGCAACGAGTGTGTTTTTTCTTTGGATTTGGCATTTCTTATACTCCTATATTTCGTAAAAATTCACAAGAACTTTACTATTTAAATTTACCTTTTAGCACAGCAAAAGGCGACAAATTCTCTTCCTTGCATCCGCAAGGTCCTTCGTTCAAGTTGTGCCCACACTGCGCGCACAACCCTTTGCAATCCGGCGCGCACAAAAAACGAATGTCTTCCGTCAGCGCCAGCGTTTGCCTAATTACATACATTATATCAATTATTTCAAGCTTCGTGCTATAAGTTTCACAAAATTTTTCACAAAAAGGTTGCGTCACATGTTTCAAACAACGCGCACATTCTACTTCCCGTTCGCCGGAGATAGTTCCGTTTACAATAATCTCTTTATTGGCCACACAGAACGAAAGTTCTACCGCGGATTTGGTAATTTTGTTGGGAGCTTGTAGTACATCAACAAACTGCCCGGCGGGTACTTGAGCAGAACAAGTAAGCCCCCCCATGCGGACAATATCGTGCGTTTTAAATTTTAAATCTTGCGGAACATCATAATCCGCATAACTAGCGTATGTCATACAGATATTTTACCAAATTTAACGAGTGAACGCTTTATTCTGCCACTTGCGGCTATGCCAGCGGCGTTCAAAAACAGCCGCGCGGATAAGCTCGTCGAGTGCCATGGCCAACCAAATACCCACAAGGCCCCAACCTAGCCACACACCCAGCACGTACGATAAAAGCGTCGCTACGCCCCACATCACAATGACTCCCGTCCAAAATGGAAACAACACATCACCGGAAGCAATGAGCGAATTGACCGCCGTAATATTTACCGCACGCCCGATTTCCAGCACCACATCAATCCACAATACTAGCGTACCAATGCGGATCACATCAGGGTTTTGCGAAAGGAAACCAAAAATCTGCCGCCCAAAAATAGCTGTAAGCAAAGAAATACCAATACTCACTATAAGCGCCCAACGGATGGAATATTTTTCGAGTGAAAAAGCGGCCTGATTACGCGCCCGCCCGACTAAATGTCCGATGGTAATGGACGCTCCATGCCCAATAGCAATAGCAAATACATAAGAGAACATTACAATATGCATGGCATACGTACGAGCCGTCAGAGACGCCGCTCCCAACAGCACCGCGAAGTAGGTAATCACTACTTGCGATAAATCGTAGGACACATTTTCTCCGGCAGCGGGCAGACCGACAATGAGTAAATTTTTAATCTTATCCGACGGGAACGGTTTGAAGTACGCAAGCGGCGGTACGGGTGCAACCTTCGCGAATAAAATATAAGTAAGCGCTATTACGGCCACAAATCGGCACAACATTGTTGAAATTCCTGCACCTACGATACCTAAACGTGGAAATCCCGCATGTCCAAAAATTAACAAATAGTTCCCCACTATATTAATAACATTAATCAACAACGCTATCCACATGGGATAATAAGCTCTGTTATGGCTGCGCAAAATGGCCGCCAGAGTCATAATCAATGCCAAGAAAACAGAACTTCCCCCTACTAGTCCCATATAAGGAAGCGCATACTCAAACAGATGCTCTTTAAGCCCCATCAAGTGCAGTAGCGGTGAAGCAAACACGTACAGTCCTACGCTCACCACAACCCCCATAACCAGGTTAAGTAGCAGCGACACACCAATTACTTGCGATACGTTCTTTTTCTGCTTAGCCCCCAAATATTGCGCACACAAAACCGACGTACCTAACGTGGTAATCATGTACACCAAACACACCAAAAATACAACTTGGTTTACCACCCCGCTGGCAGCCACGGCATCATCAGCAAAACGGCTGAGCATAAACACATCCGTCGCACCGGTGAGCATTAAAAGGAGAGTTTCAAAAAAAATCGGGCTGGTTAAGTGAAATAATTGGGCACGTAATATGCGCCCCGTTGAAATTGTTTTTTGCTTGGCCATAACATACAACCTTATATATAGTTTAGCAATTTGATAGAAAATTGTGTGAAACTCAGTTTGAAAATTGCTACAATAGTTTCGTATTACTAAACAGGTTGTCTGTTTGGTATATCATATTAATAAGGAGAAGAGTTCATGAAAAAACTAGCAGTATTAGTAGCAGCTCTTTTAGTAGCAGCTCCTGCTTTTGCAGGCAATACCGGTTATGTGAAATTGTCCTTGTGGGACAACATTGCCGTAGCCGTACCGAATAACATCCACAACATCACTGGTTTGGATTTAGGTATCGGTTCTAAAGCGGACACCGTAGATGGTATTCAATGGGATTTCATCTATAACGATGCCCACAAAGTACGCGGTATTAAAACCGCTTGGTTCTACGATACAGCTGATATCGTATACGGTTTGCAAGGCGCTTTAGTTTCCGTCAACCGCCGCGACATGCGTGGTATCCAAGGTGGTTTGGCTGCCATCAGCGAAGGCAAACTCCAAGGTATCCAAGGCGGTCTTGTCACCTGGTCTAAAGGTGAAGTAATCGGCTTGCAACACGGTTTTGTAAACGTAGCCAACAACTTAACCGGTGTACAACTCGGTTTTGTAAACTACGTACGCCATATTAAAGGGTTACAAATTGGTTTGTTGAACATTGCCAAAAACGGTTATTTGCCGGCCATGATCTTTGTAAACGGTCGCTTCTAATCTAATCAGTGAGATAAAAATATCCCCCAGATATTTTCTGGGGGATATTTTTATTGATGTGCAGTTGGAAAAGCTATTGGATCTAAATTCAATGCTACATTATTTTCATCTAATGATTTTGAGCCAGGACTCAAGACCCCGATCAAAGGCCACAGAAAGACTATTGTTCCAATGATGTCCAGGATTCCTGTTGTATTGAAACTACAATCAATGTTACGATAGGCCGTCTGATACCCTGGTTTAGAAGCCATAATTTGAACATTTCTATTTCGTTTTACCGACGTCTGTACATTTCCTCTGCCCACCTGTTCCCCATTTACAAAAATAGTGGCATCTGGTTGATTGGTCATAATGGAAATACTTTGCTTGCGTGACCGAAAAGCCGAACATCCACTCACCAACCCCACACTTACTATCACAGCGATTATTTTTTTCATCTGTTATCTCCTGATAAGTTGACGTATACAATCTATCCACTGAGGAAACGCATGAAAAACGGCCGTTGATTTGAGACTAGGAACAAGCCCAAAAGCAACCGCCGTAATTTGCCAACAAAGTGGCAAACATTCGGCACAAAACAACCGTCGTCGTTTTGCACCTAACTGGCTAGTTTTGGAGTTCCTAGTACTTTTAAATCTTATAAAAGTCTCCGTATTCCGCATACGGTTCCAAAATAGATCAAATTGTAAGCACATTGTAGCATATTCACACAAGTTGCGTATTTTCTTTAGCATATGCTATAATCTATACAGGTGAAATTGAGCAGCAGGGCGCAACCAGTTGTAAATCAAAGCTCGTGCTGACGTCACCCGGGCAAACGCCACCGAGGCATCCCCTGCCTTAATTTAGGCGTGCGCCACAGGAGAATGAATAATGAGTAATGTATCGATGAAATCCATGTTGGAAGCTGGCGTGCACTTTGGCCACCAAACCTCCCGCTGGAACCCCAAAATGAGCCGCTTTATCTTTGGTGAAAGAAACGGTGTGCACATTTTAGACTTGCAAAAAACCGCTAAAGAACTGAAAAAAGCCTGTGCTTTAGTGAAAGAAGAAAGCAAAAAAGGCGCCAAATTTTTGTTCGTAGGCACCAAAAAACAAGCCCAAGAAGCTATTAAAGCCGAAGCTGAACGCTGCGGTGCTTATTGCATCAGCGAAAAATGGCTGGGCGGAACCCTCACCAACTTTCAAACCGTCAAGAAATCCATTGAACGCATGAATGAACTTGAGAAATGGGAATCTTCCGGCGTGTTTAAAGCTATTTCTAAAAAAGAAGCCAGCCGCTTAACTAAAGAGCTCGCCCGCTTGCAAAAATTGCTGGGCGGCATCCGCGATATGAAAGTGCTCCCGGATGTGGTCTTCGTGATTGACCCCGTAGATACCATGGGTGCTGTGCGCGAATCACACGTGCTGGGCATCCCGGTGGTAGCCGTCTGCGATACCAACGCCGACCCGGATATGATCTCTTTACCCATCCCCGGTAACGACGATGCGGCCCGCTCCATTAAATTATTCTGCAGTGCAGTAGCCGATTCCATCTTGGAAGGCAGAGCCGAATTGGAACCCGCCAAAGCAGATGCCGAAACCCCGGCCGCTGAAAACCCGGCCATGGCTCAAGCTTTTGAAGATGCCATGTTAGCTGCGGAAAAGGAAGCTAAAGTCGAAGAAGAACCCGCCGTGGTAGAAGAAGTGGTAGTCGTGGAAGAAGCTCCCGCTGAAGAAGTCAAAGCGGAAGAAAAACCCGCTAAAAAAGCGGCTGCTAAAAAACCGGCTGCCAAAAAAACCACCGCTAAAAAAGAAGTAAAAGCCGACGAAAAAGAAGAAAAACCGGCCAAGAAAGCCGCCGCCAAGAAACCGGCTGCTAAAAAAACTGCTTCTAAAACAACTAAAAAAGCGGATAAAGAAGAAAAATAATTCTGACGGAAATTCCTGCTATACGCGGGAATTTCCCCCACTTATCGAATAGGAGATTTACATGTCTTTAATGGATGATATTAAAACCTTACGCGAAAAAACCGGTGCTGGCATGATGGATTGCAAAAAAGCCCTTTTGGAAAGCAATAACGATATGGAACAAGCCGTCGTTTACTTGCGCAAAAAAGGATTGGCTGCCATGGCCAAACGCGCCGATCGCGAAACCAAAGAAGGCAGAGTGGTCGTCAAAACCGACGGCAAAAACTTTGCTATGGTATCTTTAGGGTGCGAAACGGATTTCGTAGCCAAGACCGATGCCTTTATCGCTTTAGCCAATGAATTGGCCGATTATGTGCTGGCTCACCCCGGCGTAAACTATGACACGGATGAAACGATCAAAGCCAAAATCACGGAACAAGCCCCCAAGTTTGGTGAAAACACCACCTTTAAAGGTGGTTTCAACTGGACCCCGGCCGACGGATCCGTAATGGCCTATTACGTCCACAGCGACAATAAAAAAGCCTCTTTGTTGGAGTTAGCGGTTGCTAACGGTGCCGACAAAGCCAAGGCTGCTGAACTCGCGCGCGAACTCGCGATGCACACCGTCGGTATGCAAACGGGCTGGATCAAAGCCGAAGATATTCCGCAAGAAGTAATCGACAAAGAATTGGATATTTACAAAACCCAAGCGTTAAATGAAGGCAAACCCGAGGCTGCCATTGAAAAGATGTTGCCTGGCAAAGTCAAAAAGTTTGCCAAAGAGAATTGTCTTTTAGAGCAAGCGACGATTAAAGATAATAAGAAAACCGTAGCTGACTACTTAAAAGAACAAGCCAAGACGTTGGGCGGTGAAGTAACCGTCACCCGGTTTGTAAGATTCTAACCCGAGGTAGTAGTACTTAAGGCCAACCAACCCCCCGGCTAAGCGCCGGGGGTTTTTATTTCGTAAAAACAACACAAAAAATGAACAATGGAAAATCGTATGCGCAAATAAAGAGCTGCGTGTGCGTAAGAAAAATTTGCTATACTGTACAAAATGATTTAAGGAGAATTTATGACTGCTAATCACAAAAAACGCATTTTGCTTAAACTATCCGGCGAAGCCCTAAGTTTGGAAGGTCACCGCGGCATTAATCCGCAATCTTTAAAGGAAATTGCTACCGAAATTGCCGATGCCTATAAAAAAGCAAATTGCCAATTAGCCATTGTGATTGGCGGCGGAAACGTGTGGCGCGGGGTGCGCGACGGCGGCGGCGTCATTGACCGCGTCAATTCCGATAGCATGGGCATGCTCGCTACTGTGATTAACGCGATCGCCTTGCAATCAGCTATTGAAGACGCTGGCGTTCCCACGCGCGTGCTTACCTCCATCAACATTTATCAACTGGCCGAACCCTTTGTGCGCCGCAAAGCGATGCGCCATTTGGAAAAGGGACGCGTTGTTATTTTTGCGGGCGGTACCGGAAACCCGTATTTTACTACCGATAGTGCGGCTGCCTTACGTGCGAGCGAAATTAACGCCGATGTGCTCCTAAAAGCCACGCAAGTAGACGGCGTGTATGACGCAGATCCGCGCAAAAACCCAAAGGCCAAACTCATTGACAAAATCACGTATGCAGAAGCTATTGAAAAACGCTTGCAATTTATGGATACAGCCGCCCTGGCCATTGCCATGGAAAACAAGCTGCCCATTCAAGTGTTCAACTTGCACCAGAAAGGGAATATTGAAAAAGCCTTGTGTGGCAATGAAATTGGCACTGTAATTTATTAAAAACCCTTCACAAGACGATCCCCCGACCCTCAGGTCGGGGGTTTTTTCTACGTTAGGCACAAAGAATCAAATATGCTAGAATAGAAATATGTCCGATACCCGCTTTCAAAAGACCCCTCTGCATTACCTGCAATACCTGAGCCTCAAAGGGCTCTGCGCGTGTTTTGCACGGCTGCCGTATCGGTTTTGTGTATGGCTGGGCACGACGTTAACAGGCTGGACGCGTGTTTTTCTTCCCAATCGCTTTAAGCGTATGCAGCACGATATTCAGCGCGCGTTCCCGCAAAAATCTGCCGAAGAAGCCCATCAAATTGCTGTAAATTCCTGGCGCAACATGGGCACCATTTTGGGCGAGTTTCTTCAACTGACCCACCTAAACCGCGAACAATTTAAAAAACACGTGCGCATTGAAGGCTTTGAGAAAATCCAAGCCGCCGAAGGGAAAACAGGCGGCATTATTCACATCGGGCACTTCACCAACTGGGAAGCGTTTGGCCTGGCGGCCTCGGTTTACGGGGCAGATAAAGCAGTGCTGGCCCTGCGCGCGGACAACCCCTATATCGACGAAGAAATGAACCGCCTTCGCAATGTTTTCGGCGGGCGTACATTTTACAGCAATCATCAGGACCAACCGTTTTTTTCCTCTATGCGCTGGCTTAAAAAGAAAAAATTCATCGGTATTTTAATTGACCAAAACGCCAGCTCTAGCCAAGTATGGCTCCCGTTTATGGGACGCATTGCCGCGTTTTCGCCCATCACGGCGTTGCTGGCCATTAAAATGAAAGTACCGGTTTTTCCCGTACAAGTAACGCGCGAAAAAGACGGCACGTTAACATGCCACGTAAAAGACCCACTTACTCCCCCCCTTGAGTACAACCTTGAAAACGTCCGTCAATTTACCCGCCAACTTATCGAATTTTACGAGGAATGCTTAAAGCAAGACCCAGCCTCGTGGCTATGGGCACACAACTTATGGAAACGTGAAGCCGAAGGGGAACGATATCTGGTTGCACATCCGGAGGAACGTGTATGATCAAAGCCGTATTCTTAGACCGTGATGGAACTATCATCTACGAAAAGCCGGGCGTTTATTTATCCCGCCCGCAACAAGTCCGTTTATACAAAAGCACACAGCCTGCCCTCAAGTTACTCTCGCAAAATGGATTTAAATTATTTATCGTATCCAATCAATCCGGCATCGGTCGCGGGTATTTCACCGAAAAAGAAGTAAACATCGTTCACGCACATTTACTTAAACTTTTAAAACCGGCACCCATTGAGGAAATCGTCTTCTGTCCGCACGCACCAGATGAAAAATGTGCTTGCCGCAAACCACAGCCTAAAATGGGGTTAGATTTAATCAAAAAATATCATATTGATCCAAAAAATTCTTATATGATTGGTGATAAAAAGGCCGACGTAGAATTTGGCCGCGCCCTCGGCTGTAAAACGGTATTAGTAACCACCGCTAACGGGCATCGTCATCTTAAAAAATATCCTGATTTGCATCCCGATAAAGTAGCCACAAACCTACTTAATGCCGCCAAATTTATTCTTACCGATAGCGAGGAAACCAAATGAAAAAAGGACTTTTGCTACTAGGTGTATGTGCTTTGCTCGTTTCCTGTCGATGCACCTGCAAACCGACAAAAACCGTCGTGGACGACGGAGTGATTACGCCGGAAGTGTCAACGGTCTCTACACAAACGGAAATCTCTCAACCGGCCTCTGTTTTACAAGAAGTCCAGCCCGCCACATCTTCTCAATCCACCAAGCCAATTACCACGCCCGTTCAAAAATCTTTACCAACCCAACCCGCAGACACTCTGGCGAAAAAAACGACCACTCCCGCTCAAGCAGGTATACCCGCGGTTAATTCCGTTTTTGACGAAGAGCAAGCCAAAGGACTCATTTCCCAAGCACGCGCCAAACAAACCCTTTCTAAACCTCAAGCTGACAAAGCTATCTTCAAAAAAGAACCGCTTCTCCCTCTGGAAGGTCGTTTATTAAGCCCTTTTTCTTATGAACCGATAATCGCTGATAATACCCACGCTCCCTGGAGCAACGAAAGCTTGCAATACGGTATTTATTATTCATTTGTCAAAGCTGGTACCGCATATATTAAAACACGCGGCTTAATGAATATAAATGGCAAAATGGCTTATTTGATCCAAACCACGGCTTTTTCTGCCAGTGTTATCGACTCTGTATTTAAAGTGCGCGACGTAAACTACTCTTGGTTGGACGCGACTACTTTTCACTCGTTGGGATATTCACAAAGTGTACGTGAAGGCAACTATATACGCGACGAATGGGTAGCTTTCGACCCTCAAAATCATCGTTATTATGGAGAAATCCAAAAGAAAAAAGAACCCCGCACTATTGCTGGGCAGCTAGATATAGAAGTTTTGGATATGCTCTCTTCCCTTTATTATGTTCGCAAAGAACCGCTCGCCGTGGGCAAAGACGTTGTTTTTGATATTGTCAACCGCGAAAAACAATATCCCCTCGTCGTCAAAGTACTTGGCAAAGAAACTGTAAAAACGCAAGCCGGCAAATTTAACTGCTGGATTGTAGAACCACAATTTAGGGGAGAAGGGATTTTTGTAGCTAAGGGCAAAAGCCTCAAAGTATGGCTAACGGACGACGAATACCGTATGCCGGTTAAAATGGAAGTAGAAGTCTTTATTGGCAGCGTGTCTGCCGAACTACTGGCATATCAGCGCAATTAAAGATATAATGGAGCTTTAAGGAGATCATTATGGCAATTACTACCAAACGCTTAAAAACTATTTTAAACAGGTTCAAAGGGCAGGAAGTTATCGTCGTAGGCGATATTATGTTGGACCACTTCATTAAAGGGGCTGTTTCGCGTATTTCGCCGGAAGCGCCGGTGCCGGTAGTGGCTGTCAATAACGAATTTTTTGTAGCGGGCGGAGCCGGGAACGTAGCGGTAAACCTAGCGGCGTTGGGGGCCAAACCCTCGATGATTTCCGTCGTAGGACCGGATTTAGGCGGTGAAATGTTACGCAAATTCTTGCGTGATAGAGGCATTAATACCTACGGTATTTGCGAAGACGCCGATCGCCCCACCACGCAAAAAATCCGCGTCATGGCCGAACAACAACAAATTGTTCGCTACGACAGAGAAAGTAGAAAAACCATTTCTTCCGCTATTGCCGCACAGTGCATGAAAAGCTTCGATATTGCTATTAGAACTGCTAAGGGCGTGATTTTATCCGATTACGGGAAGGGAATGCTTAGCGACCAAAACATCAAAACGATTATCGACAAATGCCGCAAGAAAGGCATTCCGGTTTGCGTGGATCCTAAAATCGATAACTTTAAAAAATACAAACATATTACCTGTATGACCCCCAACACGAAAGAAGCTTGGGAAGGGGCCGGTGAATCCCCAAAATTTGGCGAAGCAGCTATTGAAGCGTTGGGGCAAAAAATTTTAAAAATGCTACAGGCAGATTCCATCTTGATCACCCGCAGCGCCGATGGGATGAGCTTGTTTGAAAAGGGCAAAAAGAAACCCACCACCATTCCCACCACCGCGCGCGAAGTGTACGATGTAACCGGCGCGGGTGATACTGTTATTTCCGTCTTTACCCTTGCTTTGGCGGCCGGAGCCACATTACCCGAAGCAGCCGTACTTTCCAATTATGCCGCCGGCATTGTTGTAGGTAAATCGGGCACGGCCACTGCCACCCAAGAGGAAATCGAGAAGGTACTTCCATGAGTGATGTAGTAATCGCTATTCCAGCACGGTTTGGATCGTCTCGTTTTCCGGGCAAAATGACCGCTTTGCTAGCGGGCAAACCCGTCATCCAGCACGTGTACGAGACTTGTGTAAAAACAGGGCTCGGCCCGGTAGTGATTGCTACCGAATCTGCCCAAGTAGTGGAAGTTTGCAAAACATTTGGAGCCAACGCCGTACTTACTAGCGACAAATGCCAAAGCGGTACCGACCGCATCTATGAAGCTACGCAGACGCGCAGCGAAAAATTTATTATTAACGTGCAGGGAGATGAGCCGTTTATCCATCCGCAAACGATTATAAAGATAGCTGCCTTGCTGCGTAGCGATCCCTCTTGCGATATTGCCACTGCCGTGATGGCCACTACGGATGATGCCAAAATCGACAACCCCAATTGCGTCAAAGCTGTGCTGGGCAAAAATATGCGGGCGCTGTATTTCTCGCGCTCCCGCGTGCCCTTTAAACGCGAGCCGTCCGCCGAAAATAAAGACTTTATCTATTGGCACCATTGCGGCATTTATGGCTATCGGCGCGAGGCTTTAAAACGTTTTGTATCATTACCGCAAGGAAACTTAGAAAAGATAGAAAAACTGGAGCAACTGCGCGCACTGGAAGACGGTATGACCATTAAATGCGTGCAAATTGAACCCTCCGGTCCGGCCATTGATACAAAGGAAGATTTGCGCCGCGCGGAAGAATATTGGAAGAAAAATTTTACAAATTAAAACCTGTCATGCTGAATTTAATTCAGCATCTCCACCGCTTTTAACAGTCCATGAGGTAGAGATCCTGAATCCAGTTCAGGATGACAACTAAGAAGGAGAAAATTATGTCTAAATTCATTATTATTACAGGCGGAGTAGTCAGCTCGCTAGGCAAAGGAATTTCCGGCGCCAGCATCGGCAAGCTTTTGCAACTAAACGGTCTCAAGGTCAATATGATTAAGTGCGACCCGTACATTAATGTCGACCCCGGCACGATGTCCCCCTACCAACACGGGGAAGTGTTTGTAACTACCGACGGCGCGGAAGCCGACCTGGACCTCGGGCATTATGAACGCTTTTTAGATATCACCATGACCCGCGCCAACACCAACACCGCCGGCAGCATTTATCAAACCGTTATTGATAAAGAACGCCGCGGCGAGTATTTGGGCGCTACCGTGCAAGTTATTCCGCACATCACCAACGAAATCAAAAAACGTTTTACCGCATTTGAAAATGAGACAGACGTATCCATCATTGAAATCGGCGGTACGGTAGGTGATATCGAATCGTTGCCGTTCTTGGAAGCCGCGCGTCAACTGTGCCTCGAAAAAGGCCCGCAAAACGTCATTTCCGTACACGTTACTTTGATCCCTTATATTTCCGTGGCGCAAGAACTTAAAACAAAACCCACGCAACACTCCGTCAATAAACTACGCGAAGTGGGTATTGCGCCCAGCATGCTCATTTGCCGCACGGAGAAACCGCTTTCCGACAATCTGAAAAAGAAAATCTCGCTCTTCTGCAGCGTGCCTGCGCAAAACGTTATTGAATGTGCAGACGCAAAATCCATTTATCACGTGCCGGAAATGTTCTACAAACAAAACGTAGATAAAGAGATTATGCATCTTTTAGGGCTTAAACCCACGCAAGAGGTCAATCCGGCCTGGTTTGAATTCTTTGACAAAGCCATGACGCCCAGCAAGTCCGTGCGCATCGCTGTGGCCGGCAAATACTCCGAACTGCAAGATGCATATAAGTCTATTAACGAGGCCTTGCGCCACGCCGGTATGAATAACGACGCCAAAGTGGAAATCGTCTACATCAATACCGAAAAAGACAACGTGGAAGAAAAGTTGGCAACCGTGGATGGCGTGTTAATTCCCGGCGGGTTTGGTACCCGCGGCATTGAAGGCAAAATCGCTACCATCAAGTACGCGCGCGAACATAAAAAACCGTTCTTGGGGATCTGCGTAGGCATGCAATGCGCGGTCATC
Source organism: Elusimicrobiaceae bacterium (assembly GCA_045595305.1). Lineage (GTDB taxonomy): Bacteria > Elusimicrobiota > Elusimicrobia > Elusimicrobiales > Elusimicrobiaceae > Avelusimicrobium. The sequence continues at coordinate 21,694 of JAZOAE010000007.1, read as the reverse complement.
GAAGCGGCACGCAATCTGTGCGGCTTACACGACGCCAATTCTACCGAGTTTGACCCCACTACCAAAGATCCTGTGGTGGATTTAACTCCTCAACAAAAGAACGTAGTATACAAAGGCGGCACGATGCGTCTAGGTAACTACACCGCTGATTTGAAAGAAGGCTCATTAGCGCGCCGTTTGTACGGCAAAGACCAAATTGTGGAACGCCATCGCCACCGCTACGAATTTAACCCTACCTACGTTAAACAATTGGCTGACGCGGGGCTCAAAGTATCCGGCTGGCACGAAGGGGTACTTCCTGAGATTGTGGAACGCGAGGATCACCCCTACTTTATCGCGGGCCAATTCCACCCGGAGTTTGGCAGCCGGCCCATGCGTCCGCATCCACTGTTTGACGGACTCATTAAAGCCAGCTTAAAACAGAAGGAAGGGAAAACGGAACCTGCCAAAGTAACAAGCCGTAAAATCAAAACTTCTGTGGTTGCTTAAAAAAATATTTAATACAGAAATGCCCGCTAGTAATAGCGGGCATTTTGTTTAAAGCACTTCAAAGGCGACTTGATCACTCTGTCCGTTGCACTGGACGGAAACGGTATGTTTTCCCCCCGCCAGCGGCCACCAGATTTGGCAAGCACTATCTAGCAACTTTTTCCCATCTACCGCCCAACGACACACAGATTGCGCACATTGAGCTTCCAGTTTTAGTTGCTGAGATGCGCGCGGAGCTGAAGGATCAATCATAAATTTATCACCCGTCTCTGGAGCGGTAATTTGCACGTGTTTAACCACACTTGTATGATGTCCGTCACACTGAACGGGCTGATGCGACTTATCAAACACTTCCTCGTGCGTGTGCGTACAAGATGGGCCCGCCAAAAGGCCGCTCTCACTGCATACAACTTTTCGCACCACTCCTTTGGGAAGCGCAAACGCGGGGGAGGGATATTTTTTTTGAACTTCCAGCGCCACGTCGTGCAAAATAGGGCCGGCCCCCGTAATGCCCGATACTTTCTGCATGGAAGATGCGTCAAAATTTCCCACCCACACGCCAATCGTCCAGCGCGGCGTATATCCTAGAGCAAAATTGTCTTTGTAATCTTTAGACGTACCTGTTTTAGCGGCCATTTCAAACGGCATAGAAAGCGCGGAATTCAACCCAAACGCCGCAGAACGTGCCTGATTATCAGCCAGTATATTGCTAATCAAATAGGCGTTTTTTTCATCAAGCACACGCGTTGCCTTCCCTGGCAATTTCACTTCGGGCGAAGTAGCCAACACAAGCGGTTTAAAAATTCCCCCGCGCCCCAAAGTGGCATACGCATTGACAAGCTCCAGTAGCTTCACTTCCCCGTTACCAAGCGCCAAACCTAACCCGTAAAAATCAGCCGATTTGGTAAGCGAAGAAAACCCCAGCTGGTGCAAAAATGCCAATAGTTGTGTGGTGCCAATTTTTTCAGCCGCTTTGACGGCTGGAATATTATAAGAATTCGCCAACGCCTCGCGCACCGACACTAGACCATGAAAAGTTTCGTCATAATTACGCGGACGAAATCCTCCTTCAAAAAACGTGTCTTCATCGGTCAGGAGCGTAGCTGGCGTGAGCTTTTTTCCCGCAAACGCAAGTGCGTACACAAACGGTTTTAACGCCGAGCCCGGCTGACGGTATGCACGCACTCCATCTACCTGTCCGCTATGTTTTTTATCCGCAAAATCGGCCGACCCCGCGTAAGCCAAAATTCCCCCGCTTGCGTTATCCACTACGATCACCGCGGCGTTAGTCACGTTGCTTTGCGTAAGACGCGCAAGATTATTTTTAATAATCTGCTCTACTTGTATTTGCAATTCTCTATCGAGCGTGGTATGTATTTGCGTATCTTGTACAGGCAGATGGGCAGAGAGAAATTGTGCGAAGTGTGGTGCGTAAAACGGACGCGGCACAGGCTGAAGAACGATTTTTTCCTCTAATGCCAAACGGTACATTTCATCGTTGATAAACCCGTTTTCGTACAGTGCTTCAAGCACATAATCACGTCGTTTTAACGCACGTTCAAAATGCTTTAGCGGATTATAATACGTAGGTGATTTGAGTAACCCCGCTAAAAACGCTGCTTGTGAAAGCGACACATCCGCCGCATCGGTATTGAAATAAAACTGACTGGCCGCCTGCACACCTTGGGTCAAATTGCCAAATTCCAAGAGGTTAAAATATTGCTCTAAAATTTCTTCTTTGGTATATTTTTTCTCCAGTTGTGTAGCATCCAAAGCTTCTTTTGTTTTCCCCCACAATGTTTTGGAACGCGGAGTAATCGCGCGGGCCAGTTGCTGGGTAATTGTCGACGCTCCGGAAACTACTTTTCCCTCTTGCGTATTTTGCCACGCTGCGCGCAAAATAGCAGCCATGTCTACGCCGCTATGTGTATAAAAACGCTTATCTTCCGCAGCAACCACTGCACTAATGAGCCACGGGGAAATTCGATCTAGCGTTATAGGCTCGTAATATGTGTTATTTTGTGAGAGAATACTTCGCAGCAATAGTCCTTCCCGGTCATATAATTGCTTAGACGGGGATAAAGCTACTTCTTCCCCGCCACACAGACAGGGAAGAAGTAACAAAAGAACTACCGTGCAAAGAGATTTCATCAGTTAATCACAAGCGTGCTGGTGGTATTCCGGCCAAAAATAGCGGGATCATACATTTGGCTGACCCACGCCGCCGGATAGGTATACGTGCCGGCGGAAATTGCTGTCACTAAATAGCTAAACGTATGTTTCCCGGCGGGAAGTTCATCGGCAAACCCGTAAACGCGGTCATCATATTGTTCTATGCGGTTAAAGTGAACATTATCCGCCCGCAACAGTTCCGCTTGTGTGGAAGATTCTGTTGCCAACGAAGTATTTACGAGTCTAAACCCGGCTGGGATAAAATCTTGCGCTACTACAAAACTGCGCGTAGCTGCATTTTGGATATGCAGTGTCACCTTATAACGCTCGCCCGTCAGAATTTTTGTAACTGGTTTTCCTTCTAACGTAGAAATCGTGCGCGTAACTTGGAAGCCGGCATCCACCGGTGATGTATACGCACCTGGCGTGTAATATTGCGCTAAATTATAATACAGCGTACCAGTTCCTTCCTTGGCAAAAGCAAGCGTCGTTTCCTTTCCATTTTGATAGATCTTTGCAAACGGAACACTCACGGTTTCTTCTTGCAAGCTGCGCCCTTGGAAGGAAGAAGAAAGCAGCGTTTCTCCCCCTTGTTTAACCAGAGCAGTAAAGTTAGGTGTTTGTGCTTCGTGTGCCGCGTAATAATCCTGCAAGGCCCGCAAAACAGCCGCACTGGTATTGGTATCATGCCAATAGCCCTGTGCATTTACCTGGCTAAGCAACCACTTAGCTAATTGGAAGTCATTATCCAGCGGTAATTTTGCAGTTACCAAAGCGCTCAACGTATGTGCCGTAGCATTGACGTTATTACTATGCAACCACGGCATAGAAACGCCTTCATCAATGTAGGCTGCCGTAGGCGTGTAAACTAGTTTATTAGTCAGTTGCTGGGCTAAGTTATGTTGAATTTCTTGCCTGCGTCCCGTCGCGTGAGCAGCTTGCAGTAAATACGCCACCGCTGTTTGTGATAAACCAGTCCGTTTTGCATAAAGCGTATTGAACAAACTGTCCGTATTTTTCCCGTAGCGTGCTAGCACGTAGGCGCTATACGCACGGGTGGTATCCGTTTCATGCAGGGAATAGACATAGGCCTGCGATACATTTTGCTTAAACGCGCCTTGCAGCCAGGAAACTGCTTTATCTATCGATTGGGTGGGCACTTCCAATCCCGCTTGCTTGGCTAAAAGTAGCATATCGAGCGCGTACGCGGTTACATATGGATCGGGCAGCGTGTTGGGCCAATACCCATATCCACCCGAAACGTGTTGATAAGACGGAACTGCCTTGATAATTTCCTGGGCTTGAGAGCGTAATTCTTTTTCGTCGGTCAGTTTAAAATCTCTCACTAGTGCGCCGGCTCCCACTGTTGCCGCCAATTTAGACATTTGCTGCTCCAAACAATTGTACGGATAGGTAAGTAAATAACGCAGTGCTCCCTTAAGTTGCAAAAGTGCCGTAGAAGCAAGTGAAATATTAACACGGTTATCCGCAGAAGGATTTACCGATGTGGGCTTAATCACTCCCTCTTTTTGCTGGGTTTGCGTGGCTCCGTAAACAGCCAAGGTCTGTTCTTTTTCAGCGGTAGATACCATAACTTTCGTTTGCACTCCGTCGGAATAGCGTCCTTTAACTGCAAAATTTACAGAGCCTTCTCCCAATTTAGCAGCCCGGCATTTCCAGGAAATCTCACGCGACTGCCCCTTAGTAATAGTGACTGTTTGACGGTCTGCACCGTCGACTTGCACACTGCCATTTGCAGCCACTTGCACATCAAAAACACCTTTGCTATCTTCAAAATTATAAACAATCGCTCCACAGGTGAATTGGTCGTTCTCGCGGGCAAAAGTCGGCACATTGGGTGCAATCATCACCGGTTTAGATACGGTAATCTTATCCTCTGCCTTGCCAAATTCATTTGCCGTTAATGATATCGCCATCAAGCGGAATGTCGTCAAATTATCCGGCAGTTCAAAAGAGACTTGTACTTTACCTTTTGCATCGGTATGTACGGCTGCCTCAAAATAGGGCGTAAACAAGAAACGCGAACGCAAATCCGTTCCTGCCAGCTTACTATTAGCAGCACCACCACCACCGCGGTTTTCACCTTTTTCGCCGAAACTGCGCTGTCCAATCACGTAAGAACGGTTATCCATCGTGAAGACAGAAATCGGCTTAGAACCGTAGAAGAAATCAAATAGGTCCGGCGTTTGATAATTGTTAAGAGCCAAAATACCTTCATCCACCGCCATCACTACCACTTCGGCAGGCACCCCTTTCCCCGCCGCTTTGGTAGTTATATCTACAGTTACTTTTTCACGAGGTTGATATTTTTTAGCATTAGATTTTAGCGTGGTTATCAAACGTTTACTTTCCGGCACTACGTTTAAATTCACGTAGCCGATTTTGGCTTGCGGTTTGCCCAGATCTGTTTCGTAATTGGCGGGCTTAGCCGTACGCCCTTGCACCAACATAACACCGACGTATACGTTAGGCAAATAGGTCTCTTTTATCGGCACCTTAACGTCCGCCGTAGGGCCTGTAAGCGTGGTAGTCCAAGCATCCAAAATTCCCTCACGTTCCACTGTAATAAGCGCCTGTGCGGTTTCGTACGGAGATTGCACGCGAATACGCGCTGTTTGGCCTACTTTATACTCGTTTTTATTTTGCGTAAGCGTAAGCAAATCATCATCCGTACGTTGATTATACGAGTTGTCTTTGCCATATACGTACACATCGGTTCCACCTATTACCGAACGTCCGTTGGAATCCTTTGCTGTTAGTTTTATAAAGTACGATCCACCCTCTTGCGGAACAAATGAAAGCGTGGCGCCTTTCTTCCCAATAGTCACCTGCCGGGTAGAAATCGGCGTTTTTTTCTTCTCACTGACCCATTCCAAACGCCCAGCCAATCCTACTTTACGCACACTAAAATATTGTTCACGGTAAATTTCGACATTCGCTTCTATTTGTGTCGGTTTCCCTTCCGGGGTAATGGCAATCAATTTAATATCGACCGGTTTGCCTTGCTCGTGGGAATCTTTAAGCACTTTCGCCCCCATATAGACATCACTGGGATGCACAAACACGGAAGTACGTTTAAATAAATTTTGGTGAGCCGGAGAAGCAATATCAACTTCTGCATACACGTTGACCGGAAGTGAAAGTCGCGGCATGGAAGCCTTAAATGAAAGGGATCCGCGCACATCCAATTCCCCGGAAGATTGCGTTAAAATTTTACCATCCTCTTCGTTCAATTCTTGGCGCACAAAGTAAGGAGTAAATGTATATTCTTCATATCCTTTTGGTCTAAACCAAGCATTTTCCTGACGTAGCGTCCACTGCGCTTTGGCACCGGAAAGAGGAGCGCCAAAATAATACTGTGCTCCCGTTGAGAAAGCAGCCATTTCTCCTCCCATATACGAAGATTTATCCGCTTTGAAAACTACATTAAAATCAGCAGGTTTTACGGACTCAACCTGAAAAGAAGCGAAGGCCTCTTGAGGATCTTTTCCTTTGAGTTGGGGTACAAACGCCACCTCCCAATACCCGGCCGCTGCCGTCGAAGGCAATTCCAATTCAGTGTCAAAACTCCCCCATCTGGCGGAAATTGTCACGTCTTTCTTTGAAAATTCTTCTCCACGTGCGTCACTAATGGTAAGTGTGCCGCGCACTATTTCGGGCAATTGCCAAGCACCGTCTTTTTGTTGGCGCAGCAGTCCTTTAATGTGTACCGTTTCTCCCGGGCGATAAACTCCACGTTCCGTAAACACATAAGCCCGCAAAGATTGGGCGGTGGGATTATAATCGTAGTCCATGTTAAACCGCCACGGTTCCATGCCGTCGTTCCATAAATTACTGACCACACTGTCTCCGTTAGGGCTGGTAATAAACGCATATAAGGCGGGTTGGCCCCATTTTTTAGTAGGCACATCCAATTTGCCCCAACCGGGGGCACGTACAATTCCGTTGGCATCACTGGTGCCCGTCCATACAATTTTATTTTCTTGGCTGCGCAACTCCACAGAAAGGCCTGCTAAGGGTTGCCCGGTTTTAAGCGAAGTCGTCCACAGCAAGATAGAATCCGGTGAAGTCTTAAAGGTAACACCTACGTCGGTAATGTTATCGGTGGATGAAATCCAACAATCACGCTCCCCGCCGTCTCGTTTAGTTTTAAATTGGGTGAAAATAATACTATCTTTAGCCGTTGGTTTAAAACGGTTTAAGTCAATAAACGTACGGTACGTTTTATCTTTAATATCCTTAAACGTATACTCCCCCGTAAAGGCGGCATTGCTAAGCTCTTTGCGTGCGCAATAGGAAACATTTTTATTGTAGAAGGGAATAAAATTGTCACGGTCAAACCGGGCTGCCTCCATAAATAGGGAAGGAATATTCATAAGCGCTATGGGCAGGCGCGCGGGCAAATAGCTTTCCAACACGCCAATACCATCGGCCGAGAAATCTACCGCCGGGCAATAACCATCATTGGAAACTATAAATGTTTCATCCTTTGAAAGCGTATTCCCATAGATATCTTGAAGTCCTTTTTTCAAGGTAACCTTAATAGTTTGTTGTGGCTGTACATCCAAGAAGGAAAGCGGCATCTTGAAATATGCTTCCCCAGTTTTGGAGTTTACAAATTCATAGCCTAAAGATTCTCTTTCCGTGTCGGGCAGAGGTTTTTTCGCCGCAGATGGTGTAACTTCCAAAAAGTTATACACTTCCCGTTTGCGAACCGGAGAGGAGAATAAAATTTCCGGCGTAAAAGGCAAGCACCCCGTAGAAATCACTTTTTCTACACGTAAAGACGGATAGGTATAAAAAGTAGTTTCATATTTTTGAGCCATCCCCAATGTACCCGTTTTGGCAGGCAATCCCGCCTTCAGTGTGAGGGCATATTTTTGTCCCACCTGTAACGTTCGTTTAGGATTAATGGCAAACAAGTTATTCTTTTCTTCTGCAGAAAAGTATGCAAAATTCTTCTCAATTTCCGGTGCTGTTAACGGGCGCACACTTACCGGAACGGACACTTCCTTCCCATTCGTAAGCGCAATATAAGCAGGCGCTTTTACCAAATCTACCGCAAGCGTAGTTGCCACATAAATACTGGGATTTAGATTCACCCAATGTTCATTAGGATAAGGATAAACCTGAGTTACGCGCGGAACCTGCGTGTTAAAAGAAAACTGATAGGCGGCGCTTAATTTTTCGCCGGAAACAGCAGATTTAAAGCCCTGGGGTACTGTAACAGTAAACCGCGTAGCAGCGGGCCAAGGTTGGGTAGGCTCAAAAAGCAACGTTTGCGTCCCACTAAATCGGCAAGAACCTTCCACTTTAGGAACAATATCCAACGGACAATTTTTAGAAGAAAACGCTGTTTCTTCTCCTAATTTCACAACAGGCTGATTAAAATGTACGTTAATAGCCTGGCGTCCCATATTATCTTGCTGACCTTTTGGCGATACAGATAACACCTTCAAAGCTGGAGCGGCCCATAATTGTGCCGCGCAGATAAAAATTAAAACCCCTGCAAATATAGATTTTCTCATAGAATTCTCCTTGCAGTTATTTTAGCATTTTACTTCCCTACGCGCTCATGCGGCGCTTTCGCTCTCTTATCCACATACAAATTTAGTAAAATATAAATATGTCAGCAGCCGTAAGTGCCCTAAAAAACCCGTTTAAAGATAAAAAACTATCTAAACTTCTCTTTAAATTCTCCGCCCCTGCCGTGGCGGGGATGTTTGTCAACGCTCTGTTTAATATCATTTCACGTATTTATGTAGGACAGGACGTCGGCGCGATTGGAATTGCCGCCATTACCGTCATTTTTCCCATTGGCCTTTTGTATATGGGATTTAGCGCTTTAATCGGTATCGGAAGCAATGCTCTTTTTTCGATTCGGCTGGGTGAAAAAAAGCACGAAGAAGCGCTACGCGTATTAGGTAACGGTTTTATTTTGCTAATTATCGTGGCCGGATTGGTGACCACATTTAGTTATTTATTTTTAGATCCGCTCTTGCATTTCTGCGGAGCCGATGATGAAATTTTGCCCTATTCGCACTTGTACGCTACATGGGTATTCCCAGGATATTTTTTATTTGCCATTGGAGCGGGAATGAACCATTTTATCCGTTCTTCCGGTCGTCCAAAAACCGCCATGGCCACGCAATTTATCGGTGCATTTGTGAACCTGATTGCCGCCCCCTTATTCATTTTTAAATTCGGCTGGGGCATTAAAGGTGCCGCGTTGGCCACCGTGTGCGGGCAAGCGATTTCGTTTAGCTGGGTCATGTATTGCTTGACGGGACATCGTTCTGTCTACCGTCTGATGTGGCGTAACTTTAAATTACGTTTGCAAATTGTGCTCGACGTAGTAGCCATTGGATTTTCGCAATTTGCGTTTCAAATGGCCTCCGGCGTACTTAATGTAATCCTAAACCACGCCTTGCTACGTTACGGCGGCAGCTTAGCTATTTCCGCCATGGGGGTGGCACTTAGCATTAACACGATTGTCATTATGCCTACAATGGGGATTTCGCAAGGAGCACAACCGCTTATCGGATACAATCACGGTGCTCGTAAATACAAAACCTCCATCCAAACGCTCAAAATGGCGTTACGCTGGGGCATGTCGGTAACTACGGTAGGATTTATTATTTTAGAAGTGTTTGCCCGTCCAATTGCCACTATTTTCAACGGGCAAGATCAGGCCCTGATTGATATGGCCAGCCGCGTCATACGTATCGTAAACATTTTGCTACCCATTGTGCCTTTGCAAATGATGGCCACCACGTTCTTCCAAGCAATTAATCAGCCGCTAAAAGCAGCCCTGTTGAGCTTATCACGTCAAATTTTGTTAGTTATTCCGCTGGTGCTTATTTTGCCGTTATTCTGGGGATTGGACGGAGTATTTTTAGCTCCGGTAGTGGCCGACGGCGTTTCCACACTTTTAGCTATTTACCTATTAAAACGCTTTTTCAACAAGCACGGATTAAGTGTATTTTTTAAGAGAAAATAACGTCAATCAAGCAGCTGGGCTGAAATTTGCTACAATGTGGTAACTACTTTACTGAGCATACGTTATGAGCCGGGATATTTTAGCACTCGATTTTTACGGAAAAACCATTGTGGCTGCGTTGGCATCTTTAGATGAAAATACAGACACGTTGCGTATCCGTCATGTATTGCAACACCGAAGCGACGCCTTTGCCGGCGCCTTTGTGCGTGAACGTTCCAACGCTCAAGATGAACTATCCCATGTTTTTGCTCAAATATCAGAATATACCGATCGCACTCCCTCTGTAATTGTAGGGGTACGGGGCAGCTTTTTATCGTTTCGGCACAGCACCGGGTTTACGTATACCGAATCGCGCAGCCGCATCATCCGCGAAAGCGATATCGACAACGCCATTCATGAATCGCTCCCCAAAGATTTGGACGACTCATTAGAGGTGATAGATATTTTACCGCTTTCATACACGATTGACGACCAAGCCGGCGCGATAGATCCGGTAGGAATGTACGGATACTGTTTGGGAGTGGAAACCTTTGTTTCTTATGGGGTGCGCACGCACTTAATCAATTTAAAAAGCGTATTAAATGCTTGCGGCTGCGAAGATTTTCAATGGCTTCCTTCCTCCATTGCGTTGGGAGAAATGGCCCTTACTTCTTCGGAAAAGTCTTCTTCTTTACTGGTGGACTTGGGTGAAAACAGTATTTCGGCGCTTTTATATCACAAAAATTCACTGTTAGATGCCTGGGAAATTCCCTTTGGTCTGGACCGCATTGCGGAAGGTATTGCAGACCAATTGCAAAACGATTATGCTACTGCGCTAGAAGTACTACGCAATTACGAACCCGACCCCGTTATGGATGAAGTACTGGCAGAGGCCGCCCAGCCGATATTAAAGGCGTTGCATAAAGAATTTGTACAATCGCTCACCTACATTCAGCATCCCCCCACCCAATTGGTCCTCTGCGGGCAAGGAGCCGTACCGGTGGTGCAACGCGCGCTTAAAAATATACTGGGCACACGCAAAGCACGGCTCTGCACGTTTGATAAATTAATTGCAGATTGTTCCGTAGATTTTCCTAAATACAACGCCGTACTGGCACTGTTGCAATATGCAGTCATGCGCGATCAAAATCAATCAGGGATATCACAAGTAAAGGATGAAGGGCTGATTGGTAAACTATTTAGTAAGTTTGGCTTCAATATATTTTAAGTAAGAAAAAGCCCCACTGCTTAGTGGGGCTTTTAAATTAGGCTTCTTCTTCTGCTTCTTCAGCACGCTCGGTCCGTTTGCGCAACAAGTGCGACAAGATCTTCTTGCGAAGCCGCAGCGATTTAGGCGTAACCTCCACCAATTCGTCGGGCGCAATATATTCTACCGCTTGCTCCAAACTCATTTGGCGCGGCGGCGTAAGCACATAGGATTCATCACTGGCTTTACTGCGCATATTGCTCAAATGTTTGGCTTTGCACGGATTGACTACCAAATCATTGGCGCGGGAATTTTGTCCCACAATTTGCCCGGCATACACTTTTTCACCGGGGCCCAAAAACAGTTCTCCGTTATTTTCAAGGGCATAGAGTGCATACGGTGTCGTTTCGCCATCTTCCTTGGCAATAAGCACGCCGTTATGGCGCAAATCAGGCAAGTCTGCTTTGGGATAATAGCCCTTAAAGCTGTGGTGCATAATACCCGTTCCGCGCGTGCTGGTTAATAGCTCATTTTTAAACCCGATAAGCGCGCGGGAAGGAATTAAATATTCCAAGCGCAAGCGGTCCTCACCTTCGGTCACCATATTTTCGAGCTGTGCCGCGCGTGTTCCTAAAATAGTGAACACCGCTCCCTGGTACTCGCTCTTGATATCTAAAATCAAGGATTCCATTGGCTCTAAAATTTGGCCGTCTGCTTCTTTATACAACACTTCGGGGGAAGACACAGCCAACTCAAACCCTTCGCGGCGCATATTTTCAATTAAAATGGTAAGGTGCAATTCACCGCGTCCATACACTTTAAATTTGCCTTCGCCTTCTAATTGTTCTACTTTAAGGCCCACGTTGGTTTGCGCTTCTTTTTCCAGGCGGTTTTTTAAATGGCGGCTGGTGACAAATTTGCCTTCGCGCCCGGAGAACGGGCTGTCGTTGACTAAAAAGTCCATCGACATCGTCGGTGCGTCAATAGTTAGCGGCGGGAGCGGTTTTAGAGCATCAGGGCGGCAAATAGTATCGCCCACGTCCACACCTTCCAGCCCGGCAACGGATACAATATCCCCTGCGGTAGCGCTTTCCACTTCCACTTTACCAAGCCCCAAAAAGCGTTCAATTTTGGCCGCCTTAGCTTGCGTAGTAGTTCCGTCCGGATGAATAAGCGCCACAGTTTGACCTTTGGTGATGTTGCCCGCTAAAATGCGGCCGATACCCACGTGGCCCAAGAAATTATTGTAGTCTAGCATCGTCACTTGCATCTGCAAGGGAGCATTTGGCTCGGCCAGCGGCGCGGGAACGTGCGACAACACGGTATCCAAAATAGGCGCAATATCTTTACCTTTTTCTTCCATTTTTAAGCTGGCCCATCCGGCGCGGCCCGAAGCATAAATGATTGGAAAATCTAGCTGCTCATCGGTGGCACCCAGTTCCATAAACAGGTTAAAAACTTCGTCCACTACCTCGCTGGGGCGGATGTGCTCGCGGTCCATTTTGTTGATGACTACAATAGGTTTTAACCCAAGTGCAAGCGCTTTACGCAGCACAAAACGGGTTTGCGGCATAGGCCCTTCTACCGCGTCCACCATCAAGATGGCTCCATCCACCATTTTAAGCACGCGCTCTACTTCACTACCGAAATCAGCGTGACCGGGCGTGTCAACAATATTAATGGTATGGCCTTTGTAACCGATGGAGGTGCATTTGGCTAAAATAGTAATGCCGCGTTCGCGCTCCAAGGGATTAGAATCTAAAACGGTATCTTGCGCTTGGTCTTCTTTGACTTTAAATTCTCCGGCAAATTTTAAGAGAGAATCGACCACAGTGGTCTTGCCGTGGTCCACGTGTGCGATAATGGCCACGTTACGTACATCTTGGCGGGTATTGTTCATAATTCTTACGGTTTCCTAACAAATAAAGATATATATATTTTACCAAATTATGAAGGCCCCGAGGTAATCTGACAACATACAAAAAAATCCCCCGGCTCAATGCCAGGGGAAATTTATCATTTTAAGAGAAGAGATTAATAGTCTCCATCGTCACGCCAATACCAATATTCATCCTCTCCTAGGTTATTCTCAGGATCATTAGGATCGCCGGGGTCCCCCTGCTCAGGGTCTAGAATTGAACATATCGAAGAACCAGGTCCATATATTTTATAACATTCATTCAGATCTCCGCTGGATCCTGCATCCTCTTCGCAATAGACCCAGCCATCTGAATTTGTATGTTTTTTATGACCAGCTTTACAAAAACACTTGCATTGTTCATTATTCCAAATTCCCCCGCTTTGACAATGAGAGCCACAACCGTAATGACAGTAGTCTATCTCTTCCATAGAATTGCTTATACATCCTCTACAACGCGTCCCGTCCCATTCATCATACTGTCCTTGACAGAGACATTTACAGTGAACAGGATCCCAACCGGCTCCACTGGATGCCGCCGCATCACAAGCGGCTTTCTCTTCGGTATTTGTACATTCTGCCGGACAGGCACTAGTATTCCACTCGCCATACGTATATTTACCGGTAGACGTATCACACGCAAATGTTCTAGTTTTCTTGGGTCCGGACGGGTGTGCAGGATCACAAGGCTCTTCCAAACTTTCTACTGTTTCACATTCGCAATCGGCCTTTTCTTCCGCATTGTATTCCGCATTGTGAACTTCCATGTCTTCCCATTTCCCGCTTACACACTCTTTCCATGTCTTGTATCCACATCCTACGTAATTCTCGTCTTTCGTTTCACCGTTCGTACACGCTGCTGTTACTGTGCCACACTCAGGGAACCTATCATGACCGCTACAATCCGAATTTACCACATACCTCACTCGTCCCGGAGTCCCAGGGGCATATCCCTCCTTTTCATCGCACGGTACCTGATAATCGACAAGGTTACATATCGTAGGTGCATTGTGTGCCGCACATGTCACTGTTTCATCATTCGAGGCTGCCCTCGCGCTCGGCGGGTTGTCTGCATCTTCTACATCACAGTTCTGATACGATTTATTTAACCTGTCACAATCAGCCCCATCACAGCAGATGCGCCCTCGACCATAGTCCATATACAATATGTACGAGGCATCTCTATTGTTCGTGGGGGTAGCCATAATGCCACTGGCTAATAATCCATACTCATAGTTGTTGCCTTCATCGGCCGGCCACGAAGACAGCTCATCTTCATTCGCCGTATAATTCCTATCCAACGTACAACGCGCTTCCTGTTCAGTACGTACTGCACGCATGATGTTTTCGGCCTCGGCCGTTTTACGCGTCTCCAATATCCCACTAAACCGGGGTAATATAACCATCGACAGTATGCCAATAATGATAACCACTACCAGCAACTCGGTTAAAGTAAATGCTTTCTTTTTCATGAGATCTCCTTTACAACTTTACAATACAACTATTATTAGTTTAGAATACAAAAATGAAGTTGTCAACTCATCGGTACAGCAACGTGCGGAATTCCGCAGTTTGATTGATATCTTTGAACATCCAACCTTTCTGATTGTCATCAAACAAAGTATCATAATTTTTAAAATTATGTTTGATAGCTTTTTGCAAGTTGGCGTAAGTATTTTTACGATCTTTCTTGAAAGTCCAGTAAACGCCGGCTAAATTCACATACGGCGTGGGGGCAGACGGATCTAAACGGATAGCTGTTTCAAAATCGGCTTTGGCCTTCTCCCATTGTTTTAAGTTCATACGGGCAAACCCGCGGTTGTTATACGCCACTGCCCATTTGGGGCTTTGCTCGATAGCGCGCGTGTAATCCGCCACAGCTTTATCAAATTCCTTGTGCTCCTCGTACACTAACCCGCGGCGGTTATACCAATACGCTTCCGGCTCCAGCTCAACGACACGGTTATAATCTTCCAAGGCCGCTTCATAATCGCCCATGTCCCGGTACACTGCTCCACGCCATTGGTAAGCAAGGGCCCAACCCTCTTTGCGGTTAATTGCTTTACTAAAGGCGGACACTGCTTCGTCCAATTTATTATCCCCGTAAAAAATGCGTCCTTGCCAAAAATGCCGGGAAGCCGAATCATTACCCAAAGCAGCCAATGCGTCCACCTGTTGTTGTGCCACATCATAGCGATACGCTTCTAAACTAACCGGTATAGATTCTTCCAAAGCAGCTTGTGACGCGTGCGTCCAATCTCCCACATACGTAGTATAATCGGTCAGGGCCAAATTATATTTCCCCATGGAACGATATTCGCGCGCACGGGCTAAATAAAAATTTTTATAGGACGAATTTAAGTGAATTGCTTTGGTAAAATCAGCCAGCGCCAGTTGCGGCTCTTTTTGATGCGAGTACGCAAGCCCGCGTGCATAATAGCGAAAAGGATCCTTCGGCCGCAACGCGACTACCTGGTTATAATCGGCAATGGCCCGACGGTTATCCCCCAGCGCTTGATAAGCATCCGCCCGATAATGATATGCATCCACATAAGTAGGCGATTGTTCAATTACTTGATTGAGCAGCTCAATTTGTGTTTGCAAATTGGACTCTTGTTTGGCGCGTTCAAACAATTGCGCGGGAGATTGTACACGCGTCTGTGCCGACGCTGCGATCCCCATCCCTATTAACACGCTCATCACTAAGTAACGCATATATGTATTAAACCACTATTTAAGTAAAAACACAAAATAAATATTTAGTACAAGTATCACCACGCCAATCAGGTAACACAACCCCAATAATAACGTAGCAAAAAAGTGCAAGTTTAAAAAAATTGCTCCCACCAACGTTGCTTTGCCGGCAAACACTTTGCCTAATCGTACCGTACGCCCCGACCATTTTAAAATTTTAGCCGACAATACTGCCCGCGTCGCCGCTGCTAAAAAGCCCAAACATAAAATCACTACGCCGCGTGGTAACCCCGTTTGCTGTTGCTTAACGGAAGCAAAAACATCCTTCACGCTTCCCCTCACCAGGTGCGTTGCTTCCGGTTTGGTAAGCCCTACATTCATGTCGGTTAATTGACTGGCCGCACGCTCTTGTACCAACGATAAAATATTTTCAATAAAATCATTCCACTCCACACACGCTAACCGCAAGGCTAGCACGCATGTCGTGAAAAATGAATATCCAAATGCCAACACACCATACACCAATAACACCAGGCAAATGCCCAGCCATTTTAATGGAAACGTCCAAGATGCAAAAAGCGTGGAAGAAGTAGCATACGCTACTAATAAAAAGATACCGATTCCGCCCAGCAAATGCGGCAAAAACCAACGCTTAAGTGCTGCCGCAAAGCGCCCCAGGGATTCTATCAACAGCAAACGCACGCTAACTTCTTGCGTGGTTGAAAGTTTTATGGGATCAGCCGGCTTGGAAAGCGGCACAGAATCAATGTTCATGGCAGCAACAATTTCCACAACAAGTATGGGGTTTTCCTTTTTGACAAGATGGAATATGATCGGAAATCTTAACCATTTTGCCTAATTTTTTATCGTACACATACGTTCCCGTATTCGAGTTACTCATCATTTATCTCCAAAAGTTTCTTTAAACCAACGCAATATCCACGTGGGTTTATAGTCAATAATCTTTTTATTGTGGCGTGTATAACTTTCCGGCGGAGCCTGAATTTGCTTTTCGCGCGGCAACAGCGGATAAATATAATTGGTTACCACTTGAATGTTAGGGTACCACAAGTTATGCACTTTTTTGTCAATCCAATGTTGCAACCCCAAATTGGGCAACCCCAATCCCGCCGAAGCAGCCCAAAACACGCTGTTCACCGCAATCACATAAAGCGAAAATTCGTTCTTAAGCGTAGCTAAAAGTTGCCAGGTTTGGTTAATAGATATTTTTTTAATATCAATTTCCAGATAATTTTTATCGCCAGTCGGGCCGCCCTTGGTAACACTCATCACAAAATATCCTTCATCAATCAGCCCTTGTGCCAATTCTTTCACAAAAGGATATACATAGTTGGATCCGCGGGAATCTAATTGCAAGAAAACGATGCCTTTTTTTCCACATGCTCCGTGGCGGGCTTGTTCCAAATAATCAGCGGCCTGCGTTGGGAACGTAGCAGGAAAATACATTAGCGGAGTAGGAATTTCCGCAGGAACAGGTAACCCAAATGTGTCAAACAAACTAGCCACGCGATGTCGCACACGCGTACTGTATTGATAATAAACAGGAATTACCAAAAAACCTTTGGGAACCTCTTTTAGCACGGCGGAATAATCATAATTTTTCCAAATAAGCGGATGGCGAGTGCCTTCGAAATAAAATACTTTCTCAAAGTTCGGGTTTTCCATTAACAACTTGCCCACAAGCGGGGAATTGTTACGATCAAACTGTTTGCCTACATAAGCGTAGAATGGGATCGTTGGATACCACTCTTTCAGCGCCTCGAACAGAGGGGTAGTGTATAGATAATCTCCAATCCCCATAAAAAACACAAAAGCAAACCCTTTCAGGTTCGGATTTACTGCTAGGGCATTATCTAAATTGTAATATACATGCTCGTGTATATAAAGTGGCCGACGGATGTGATACCATGTTTTATCCAGAGGCAGAAATTCTTCCTCTGTGGGCCACTTATGATGCGGAAAGCCATACCACACAGGCGTAAGCGGATCATAAGTCCCGAAAAACACATATCCCAACCAGCGGGCACATTCATAGATAACACACAACGGACGGTGCGCACGTAAGTAAGCTTGAAAAGAGGTCATATGTAAAGTATATCAAAAACCACGTGCTTGAAAAAGCACAAATCTGCAGGTGCAAGAGGAACCTACATTTATTGAACTATCGCAAACTAATCAGCTGTAATTCCAATGTAATTTTCCCGTCTCTATATAATAAAGAATGTGGTACTTTCGTTTCGCCATCGGCGGATAAAGGCATATAATCTGCATACGTTAAATCAGCTGAATTAAGTGTAGTAATGGTACGCGCGGCAGCAGGGTAGACTTCCCCCTCTTGATAAGTGAATGTTTCTTTGGCACGTACCGTTTTATAAGTAACTGTAATATCTCCGTCCTTTTCTTGGCGCATGCCTGCGTATGTTCCCGGATTAGAAAATAATAAATCCAATAATTGCGTAATTCGGCCCCGCACCAAGGTATTGTCCACATCCTTAAATAAATAGCGATATATTACCCCTTCCGGACTGACAATCGCATGTAACACTTTGTACAATCCGCCCGTCAAAAGTACCACTTCATAATCCTCATCTCCAATTCTTTTGACAGTCAATACCCCGTCGGCCATCATATCATCCATCGTCCCCGCCACCTTAAAACCGGCTTGGGTTTTTCCTTCCGCAAAGAAGTTGACCTTTTTGAGATTACGCACTTGTGGCGGGATCTGTTTCACGCGTGTGGTGGCACAAGCGGTCAGCAACAGCAGCATAGAAAATGTTAAAATCTGTTTAAGCATACTATCTCCTTTTTGATATTATACTGTTTATGGAGTTACGTGTCTTTTATTTTATTACATTGTTATGTGCGGCGGCTGTCACGGCAGGAGCCGTTCCTTTGCTGCGCCACACAATCGGTAAATTTTTAACAGATATCCCCGGCGGGCTCAAAACACACGCCAACGCAGTGCCGATGCTAGGGGGATGTGCTATTTTTATAGGAACTATCGCAAGTTTACTACTCGTCCGTTTCACCACCAATTTCCCTACAGGAACGTTACATAGTTTACGCGGTATATTGGGAGCCGGCACGCTGATTTTTGCGCTTGGATTAATGGATGATTTGCGAAAACCAAAAGGGCTACCCATTTGGGTACGCTTACTTATACAGACAAGCGCCGCTGCGCTCCTAATCCACTACGGAGTGTATATACAACTTTTTGCACCCAACTGGCTTAATTACAGTATCACTTTCCTATGGCTCTTGACGCTGACCAATGCATTTAATTTATTGGATATCAGTGACGGATTATGCGTAAGTCAAGCAATTATCTGTGCAATAGGATTGGTACTTATCGCCCTGCCGGGTGAATTATGGTATGTCAATTTTGCCGCACTTGCTTTAACGGGGGCCGGACTTGCTTTTTGGCCGTTTAATCACATCAAACAAAAAATTTTTCTGGGAGATAGCGGATCCACATTCTTGGGATTTATGATAGCTGCTATTTCAATGGGCACGCAATACACCCAGCAAAACCCGTATGGATACACTGCCCCCCTCTTCATTACAGCTGTACCGCTGTTAGATACGGCTTTTGTAAGTTTGGCACGTTTATTACAAGGTAAAAATCCCCTTCAAGGAAGTGACGATCATCTGGCCATTCAATTGAAAAAACGGTGGCATTTTTCTGCGGTTGCTATCATTGGAACATTTGCGTTGGCAGGTATTGCATGTAACCTACTGGGCAACTTAGTTACGCAATTAGCACCCCAGCACACGCAGGCGGTATGCGTATTATCTCTACTTGGCGGAGGTATGTGTTTACTATGGCTCTTACAAAAACTACGCACGTCCGCACACTAATTATCGGCGGAGGTATTACAGGGCTCAGTACTGCCTACGCACTCGAGCAACAGAGAGATACAAATTATTTGGTGGTGGAAGCTCAAGACCGTGTAGGCGGCTTGTGCGCTACTACTCGTCAGGATGGGTATCAATTTGATTTTGCAGGACACTTACTGCATCTACATACCGTTAAAGGGAAAAAATTAGTAAAACAACTTTTGGGCACTAATTTACAAAAACATACCCGTCACGCTTCCATTTATACGAACGGAATGCAAGTCCCCTATCCTTTTCAGCAAAATTTATGGGCGCTATATCCCGAGTTACGTGCCTTGTGCGTAGAAGGATTGAATCGTCCTTTGATTTCTACACTTCCTAAAAATTTTGAAGAATGGTGTTTAAACTCGTTCGGCTACGGAATTTATGAAGCATTCTTTCGCCCTTATAACGAAAAGCTTTGGGGGCGGCCGTTGGCTGAACTTACTTGTGATTGGTGCGGTCCATTTGTGCCGGCGCCGTTGCGCAAAGAGATCCTTCAAAGTGCCAAACATAAATCCAATAAGCCCACTGGTTATAATGCCACTTTTTATTATCCCAAACGAGGCGGCATTGGGGCATTAATTGCGGCTTTATTTCATCAAGTCACAAGAGTACGGACAAAAGCTAAAATTACTCGCATTGACCTCGCTAAAAAAACTGCACAAATTAATCAGCATGAAACGATTCATTTTGATTACCTGGTTAATACTATACCTCTTCCCAGTTTTGTTAATTTACTAAGGGCCAACAGGCCACTCAAGAAAGCAGCTTCTACGCTGCAGGCCCAATCAGTTACAGTGTACCATCTGGCAATTACGCGGGCTGTTCCACACTTTAGTTGGATTTATTGCCCAGATCCTGCGCAACCCTTCTATCGGGTGGGACTACAAAGCGGTTTTTCATCGGATTCAATACCTTCAAATGAGGGATCGCTTTTTTATGTTGAGTTACCCGGCATAGTTCCACAAACTCCCGTCATGGAAGAACGTATTTGGCAAGGTTTGCGCCAGAAAGGAATTGTTGTTGCCGAAGATTTAAAATTATTTTCTGCTTGGCAAACCATTCCCCACGCTTACGTAATATTTAATACCGAACGTGCACAGGCCGTTCCCTTCTTGCTACGTGAGCTGGAAAAGCAACAGGTTTTCTGTGCAGGCCGCTACGGGCGGTGGGAATATAGTTTCATGGAGAGTTCCCTGCTCGAAGCGGAGCAATTGGCTCAAAAATTATCAAAACTGATATAATAGAAATATGAAAGTTCTCGTTTTTGGTGGTAGCTTTGATCCGGTTCATAAAGGGCATGTAGCCCTCTTTCGTCGGGCCATGAAGGTGGTGGCTCCCGATGTAGCACATATTGTTCCAGCCTATCATTCCCCTTTCAAAGCTAAATCACCTACCCCCTTCCGCTTGCGCATGGCTATGCTTAAACAAGCCTTTAAAGGCGCGGGAAAGAACATCATCTTTGATGACTATGAGCTTAAGCAAGGTGGCAAGACCTATACTTATCAGCTTGTTCAGTACTTGAAAAAACGCTACCAAAACCCTGAAATTTTTCTTTTAGTGGGAACCGACTGCCTTAATGATTTACATAATTGGAAAAATCCGTCTTATATTTTCGAAAATGCGGTAGTGGTCGCCGGCAAACGTAAAGGATACGACGAAAATCCCGCCACATTCCCACATATTTTTCTGCCGGGATTTTTCCCGAAACTTTCCTCCAGCCGCGTACGTGCACACATTTTATCATGCGGAGATATCCCTAACACGGTTCCTTCCTCCATCGCACCAACCATTCGCAAAAACAAACTTTACGGATTAGCTGTGCACGATTGGCTCAAATCCCATTTAAAACCTAAACGCTACCTGCACTCCAAGAATGTCGCCGAGATGGCCGCCGCATTTAGTGATATTTACGAGATTAATGTGGAATCTGCCGTCAAAGCCGGCATCTTGCACGATGCCGCCAAAGGAATGGACGGGCAAGCACTTATCGATTTTTGTAAAGAACACAAGATTAAAGTTCCATTTTTTGATGACATCTGTCGCATGGAACCTCAGTTGCTACATAGTTACGCTTCGCGTTGGCTCGCCAAGCATTTATTCGATGTACATGATAAAGAGATATTAGATGCTATTGCAGAACACACGCTGGGCAGTCTGCACATGAGCACACTGTCTAAAATGTTATTTGTGGCAGATATATCTTCCAAGGACCGAAAATACAAAGATGCCTTCGTGATACGTACGCTAGCCTTGCAAGACTTAGATAAAGCGCTGCGTTATGCAGCCAACCGTAAGTTGCTCTTTACTATTG
>JAZOAE010000006.1:0-53757 GCA_045595305.1 Elusimicrobiaceae bacterium | reverse complement strand
GATTGTCTTCCTAAGACCGCTTGGCCTCCGACTTCGCCATATGGGTATTACGCTGACCGAGGCCCAGGCCACCGACGAGGGCGTGTTGGATTTATCCGCGCTTAAAAATCAACTCTCGGACAAAACCGCGTGTTTTATTTTGCAAACGCCTAACTTTGCAGGCAGTTTGGAAGACGCGCAAGCTATTTCTGCTGCCGTGCATAACGCGGGCGCACTTTTAGTAAGCGTGGTCAACCCGATTTCGCTAGGGGTGGTACAAACCCCCGGCGAGTATGATGCCGATTTTGCCGCATGTGAAGGGCAACCCCTAGGCAACCCCGTTAGTTTTGGCGGGCCGGGCCTGGGTGTAATGACCGCCAAAAAAGCCTATGTGCGCCAATTGCCGGGCCGCATGGTGGGGATCGCCAAAGACAAAGACGGCAAGCGTGCTTTCGTACTTACACTTCAAGCGCGCGAACAACATATCCGCCGTGAAAAAGCCGCTTCCAACATTTGTTCTAACGAAGCTCTTTGCGCGCTTAACGCGGTAATTTATTTAACGCTTTTGGGGCCGCAAGGGCTCAAGGAAGTGGCCGAGTTAAACTTGGAACGCGCTCACCAACTGGCCGAAAAAATCAACGGCGTAAAGGGCTTTAGCGTGAACACAAAAATGCCGTTTTTCAACGAGTTTATTGTGCAGTGCCCGGTGCCCGCGGCCGATGTAATTGCCTCCCTGGAAAAGAAAGGTATTGCCGCCGGGTATGACTTGGGGCAACTTTGCGCGCAGATGAAAAATTGTCTTTTAGTATGCGCGACGGAACTGCGCACCGAAGAAGATTTAAAAGCATACGCAGATGCGTTAGGGAGGATTTAATATGCAAGAGATTTTGAAGAATGAACTATCCATTGAAAAATCCCGCCCGGGCCGCCGCGGAGTGCGTTTTGAACAACCTAAAAAACACGCGGCTGATTATTTGCCCGCCGATTTGCTTCGCAAAGAAACCCCGCGCTTGCCGGAACTAAGTGAATTTGACACCGTGCGGCACTTTACGCGTCTGTCGCAACAAAATTACTCGCTAGACGCCCAATTTTATCCGTTGGGATCTTGTACCATGAAGTACAACCCCAAAGCGTATGATGTGCTGAGCGTGCTTCCCAATTTTACCGCCGCGCACCCGTTCGCGCCCGAAAGTGCCGTGCAAGGCACGCTCGAACTGGCGTACAATTTGCAAGAACTCTTAAAAAAAATTACCGGACTTGCGGCATTTACGTTCCAACCGGCAGCGGGTGCTCACGGGGAACTGACCGGCATTTTAACTGCGCGTGCCTATCACGACACGCACAACGGGCAAAACCGCACGGAAGTGATCGTGCCCGATACCGCCCACGGCACCAACCCGGCGACTGCGAATATGGCGGGATATACGGTCATCAACATTAAGTCTGCTCCCAACGGATGCGTGGATAAAGCCGCGCTCAAAGCCGCGCTTAGTGAAAAAACCGCCGTTGTCATGCTGACCGTGCCCAATACCGTCGGTTTGTTTGAAACCGAGATTAAAGAAATCGCCGATATGGTGCATAGCGTGGGCGCGCTTCTTTATATGGACGGGGCGAATTTCAATGCGCTCATCGGCCTAGCCAAACCGGCTGATTTCGGTGTAGATATTATGCACCTCAACTTGCATAAAACGTTTGCGGCTCCGCACGGAGGCGGTGGGCCGGGTTCCGGTCCGGTAGGGGCGGCCGCGCACGTAGCGCCTTTTTTGCCGCACCCGATCGTTTCGTGCGTCAACGGCAAATATACGTTAACGGACAATCGCCCGCAAAGCACTAACCGCATGAAAGCGTTTTACGGCAATATGGCGGTAGTTGTCCGCGGGTATTGTTTCCTGCGCCAATTCGATGCAGAAACACTCAAAGAAATTGCCGAAAACGCAATTCTAAACGCCAACTATGTGCGCGCGTGTTTGAAAGGGAAGTTTAACGCGTTTTTTGACCGCAACTGTATGCATGAGTGTGTGTTGACACCGCCCGATCCGCACGTGACCGGCGTACACACTAGCGATATTGCCAAGCGCCTGCTGGATTACGGCTTTTACGCGCCGACCATTTATTTCCCGCTCATCGTACCTGAGGCTTTAATGGTAGAGCCGACGGAAACGGAAAATAAAGAGATGTTAGACGCTTTTGTGGCCGCGATGGAAAAAATCTACGAAGAAATCCAAGCGGACCCACAAGTAGTCAAAGACGCTCCGCACAGTCAACCCGTCAAGCGCATTGATGAGGTTTCGGCGGCAAGACAACCTAACTTGCGTTGGTAATTTAACCGGCCTGCCTCAAAGGCAGGCCCATTTTTATTATGAATAGTTTGTTGACGACTTCCGCGTTAGATGTATGTGAGCACATGGCCCTAGATGAAACCCTAGTGCGCGAGCGCGCGGGTCAAGTGACACTGCGTTTTTATAACTGGACACCCGGCCCGGCGCTTACGTTTGGGTATGCGCAAGCTGTACGCGAGGTGCGCGCGCAAGCTGCCACGCAGCATTTTACGGGGGAAATATGTCGCAGGCCGACCGGGGGCGGCGTAGTGTATCACGTGGATGATTTAACATTTTCACTTATTTTCCCGTCGATAGAAAAACCTACAGCCATTTATAAAAATTTGCATGGGGCTATTCAAGCGGCACTTACGCTGAGCGGGCTTTCGGCGCAATTATTTGATAAAAAATTACCCGCCAGCGCGTATGCACCCAGTCAGCACCATCAGGCCAGCGCGTGTTTTACAAACCCGGTAGAGAACGATTTAATGCAAGCCAACGGGCAAAAGATGCTCGGCGGTGCGATACGGCGTTTTGGAAATACCGTGCTGTACCAGGGATCGTTGCAAACCCCGAAAGCTCGGCAGAACCCGGCATATAAGCAAGCCATTATTAACGCGGTGCGCGGATTTTTGGAAGTGAATTTAAAAATCGAGCCGGCCTCTATCTCTGCGCTGGCTACGGCTCGGCAACTGGCTAGAACGCAATACAATACTGAGGCGTGGATGGAGAAGTTTTAATGGTAAAGTTTTTAAAATTCTTACTGGCGCTGGTGCTTCTTCCCATTACCCTGTTCGTGGTGGTAGAAGACGGACGTATTTTGCTAGGGGTGCTGGAGCATTTGGGCGCGGCCATTAGTTTTTTATTGGGTGCTGCTGTTTACGCGGGGATACATTACCGGTATTATAATTTCTCGCGCATGTATGTATTTATTCACGAAATGACTCACGCCATGGCAGCTGTTTTGTGCGGGATTCGTATTAAGGATGTCTCCATTGGGAAGGAAAGCGGCTATGTCAAAATGAGCCGTACCAATACATTTGTAGTGCTGGCGCCGTACTTTGTGCCGGGGTATGTAGTGCTCGTAGCCCTGTTGTATCTACTTATTAGTTTTTTTATAGATTTAACCCCCTACCGTCAAATTGTATTGTTTGCCGTTGGCTTTTTCATGGCGTTTCACTTTATTCAGACGTTCCACACGCTCTGGGAGGTTGATCAACCGGATTTGAAATTGGCCGGAGGAAAATTTTTCTCGTGCGTGAGCATTGTGCTGGTCAATATGTTGGTATTGGCCCTGGTACTTAAAATTTTATTTCCGCAAGCGGTTGATTTGTATACTTCGTTTCGTCAGGTAGCGGGGTGGACGGGCACAAGTGCCCGAATTATAGTAAACTATATACTAGAGCAGTCCAGGAAACTATTTGTATGAAAGATGCCGACACACACAGACGTGCCAAAACACGCTTGTTTTTTAGCAAAACGAAGCGCTTTACCAAAGCTAGCGTACATGCGGTATTGCGTTTTTTGCTATTTTTGTCGATGCTGCTATTACTTCTGTTCTGTATCGTATGGATTTTATTCTTGCGGATGTTCAACGCACAGCAACTCAGTGAACGTATTACCTCCCAATTGCAAAAGCAACTCAATCGCCCGGTTAAAATTTCTTCCATAAACATGAAGTTTTGGAATGTAATAGAACTTAAAGGTTTTTGTATTTTAGATACCGTGGGCGAACCCGGCAAGCCGCTTGTGGCGGCCGATTCCGTCACCTTGGCATTTGATATTTTGCCGCTTTTTGAAAAGAAGCTGGTTGTACATGAAGTTACATTAAATGCGCCGCGGTTTAATTTGGTGCGTATTAAAGACGGCGTATATAACAGCGCGGATATACGTTTCTCCCGGCAGGAACAACCCACATATACCGATGTTTCTGGTAAAAAAATGGAAGTTGTCATTGAAGACTGGAGCATAAAAAAAGGTGTGATTAGTTTTAAAAATTTGGAAACAAATTCTTCACACTCGATTTACGGGCTTAATGCGCACTTTGAAAATTTACGACTCAATGAACTTTCTGATTTTGAGATGGATATGGTATTGCGCAACCAATGGGAAGAACGAATTTCTGAGTTGGAAATAAAAGCGAACGGACAAATCAATTTTGCGGATTTTGACTGGAAACAATTTGCCCTGCGCGATTTAAAAACACAAGTGTATCTATTCCAAAACCCAATTGAAATAGAACTGAATGTAGACAGTTTAACGGCGCCTTCGTTCAACCTGCAAGCCACTACGCCCGCATTTGATGCCAGGGATATGTCTATTTTCGGGGTGAAGGATCAATCTTTTTCTGTGCCGCCTATTACGTTAAGCGCGCAAGGGCAGTTTAAGGACGAGTATCGTAAATTGGAAATTTCCAATTTGCAAGCTCAAGCAGAAGATATTCTGCTCAGTGCCACGGGAAGTGCCGACTTTTCGCAAGATCCCTTTACGATGCAAGTAGATTTTTCTACGCAATTTTTTACCCTGCCCGATAAAGGGAATTTCTGGCCAAAACTTAAACGGTACAATTTAACTGGTAAAGGGGCCGCAAGCGGTACACTTGCGCGTAACAAAGGGAAATTCAACTTGCCGCTGCTTAACCTAAAAGCTCAAAATGCGAGTGGTTTGTTTTATGGGTTTAAAGCGGATAATGTAACGGGAAATTTCCAAGCCAAAAATGATTTCACCGATTTGTATGTGCGCACCACGGGCGGTAAAGTAACGGTAGATCGTTCCACCTTTGATAAATTGCAGCTGAGCGGTAGTTGGCGTAAAGGGAACTTGTATGTGTATATGGCTTCTACGGAGCTGAATGGGGTGCCGTTCAAAATGAATGTAACGGTAAACAATCTGAAAAAAGAGAACCGCACCATCCGCACTAATATGTATTTCCAAAAGTTTGACCCGATGGCATTTATTGAGACGGTCAAAGATTTTGTAACAGTGATTACGCCTCTTACCAAGGGGGGAGAAACAACTCCTGAAGTAACGGGCGAGTTAGCGTGGCTGCGTAATTTTAGAGATCGCTTGCCCAATTTTATGCCCAATTTCGCCGGTACGTTATCGGCCGATACATTTTCGTCTACGGTGCTTTCCGGCGAGAAATTCCGTGCCGAATTTGATTTAACCGGCCTGCAAGCCGGCGCGCCGAGACTTTCCGGCCCTCTCCACGTGCATTTGCAAAACGGCGTCATCCACCAAATGGAAAAATTAGCTGCCGAGCAGGAAGCGCTAAACGTTACTTTCCAACCCTTTATCATGATGCACCGCATGGAACGCGCGGGAAGCTTTAGCGTGGGGAAAGTGCTTAAAGATGTGGAAGTCAACGAGCTGGGTGCCTGGGTAGATTTAAAGAACGGCGACATGACCGTGCACAATGCCTATACTGTAGGGCCTACTATTTCAGCGGCTATCAGCGGCACGACCGATTGGGTCAAAGAACTATTTGATTTAACCATCTACACGATGTTTACCAACACGTCTAAGAGCGGCGTGCTGGCGGAGAATTTAACCGATGAATCCGGTAACCCGGCGCTCGCGTTTCGCGTGTCATCTTCGATGACCAAACCCAAACTGGAAATGCTCCGCGCCAAGAAAGCCGGCAAAACCATTAAAGCCGCCCAAGAAAAAGGCGTCGGTACCGATTTTAGCGCAGCAACAACGTTTATCCAAGGAGAACACCATGCCACGAAATAACTTAGACTTGCTTTGCCTCTTGCAAGAGCATGGGGCAATTTTAGAAGGACACTTTGTGATGCCCTCGGACTTTCACAGCCAGACGTATATTCAAACATCTTTGCTGATGCAGCACCCGAATTTAGCGCAGAAAATTGCACGGGCGCTTTCGGACAAATTTACCAAAAAAGCCGATGTTATTTTGGCGCTTACGCCATCGGATAGTGTGCTGGCACAGGAAGTAGCGCGCGTGCGCGGCGTGCGGGCTATCTTTGCTTCCAAAGACGAAAACGGCGAGATGGTTCTCAAACACAATTTCTCCATTAAGCCTGGAGAAAATGTGCTTATTGTCGACGATGTGGCTGTGTCCGGACGTAAAATCAACCGCGCTATTGATTTAGTAAATCGTTGCCAAGGGGATGTAATCGGCGTGGGGGTGCTCGTGGACCGCTCGATGGGATACTTGCCGCTGACCGTTCCGCTGCGCGCGCTCTTATCCTACCCGATGCAGACGTTCTCCCCGGCACAATGTCCGCTCTGCGCGGCTAAAATTCCCTTTAGTGAAGTAGAGGAACTTAAACAATGATTGAAATCAAACTCAAAGCCAAGGAAGAACGCCGCTTAAATGCCGGCCACTGGTGGATTTTTTCCAACGAAATTGACGGCTTGGATACGTCCATTGAGCCGGGTACATTGGTGCGTGTTTTATCGCACGAAGGCAAGCAAGTAGGGCATGGCTACTTCAACCCGCACAGTTTAATTGCGGTACGCTTACTGCAAAAAGGCGAGGGCGAACTTCCAGAGGACTTTGTGTTTGAAAACTTGGATAATGCGTATGCGTATCGCAAAGAAATCGGCGTGCGCAAATACGGACGTATGTGCTACGGCGAGGCCGACCACATGCCCGGCCTAGTGGTGGACCGCTACGGCGACACGCTGGTGGTGGATGTATTAACCGCAGGCATGGAAAAATTAAAACCGCAAATTACCAAAGCGTTGCAAAAAATTTTCAAGCCGACGGGAATTTATTATAAAAATGACAGCGCATTTCGTGCACTGGAAGGTCTGACTAACACGCCGGAAATTGTAGGCGAAGTCCCGGATGAGGTGGAAATTGAAGAAAACGGCGTAAAATATTTAGTGCCTTTGCGCGGCGGTCAAAAGACAGGTTTTTATTTTGACCAGCGCGAAAACCGCGAATTTTTAAAACCGTATTTCAAAGATAAGCTGGTGCTGGACTTGTATTCGTACATTGGCTCGTTTGGCATCACGGCCGCGCTCGCCGGTGCTACGCAAGTGTGGGGGTGCGATTCCTCCGCCGCGGCGGTAGAATACGCCAAAAAGAACGCAGAACTCAATGGGCTAAAAGACAACGTGGTTTTTCACCGCGACGATGCCGAGCGTTTGCTTTCTGCCTTGAAAAAAGGCGAACTACCCGACCAGCCCGATATGATTTTACTCGATCCGCCCGCATTTGTAAAAAGCCGCAAAGCACTTCCGCAAGCGGTGGGCTTGTACGTCAAACTGGTCAAAATGGCGCTAGAAGGGATGAAACCCGGCAACTACTTGGCGTTTTCTACGTGCAGCCACCATATTTCGCGCGAATTGTTTGTAGATATTATCCGCCAAGGCGTGAGTAAGTCCGGCACGAACGCGGTGTTGGTGGAACTGCGCGGCCAAGCCAAGGATCACCCCATTTTAATCGGTATGCCGGAAACGGAATACCTGCACTTTGCACTGATACAAGTGAAATAAAAGATATAAAGCGAAATGCCGAGGGACAGAAAACCAGACAACGCGCTTTTTCAAAGAAATTTTGCGTAAGACGCGGCGTGAACGAGGGAGGAATACTGTGCGAAGCTGCCCGGAGGGCAGAGGTATCCGACCGAGTGAACAACAAAGTATTACACAAAATTAAGACGAAAAAGAATGCCGAGGGACAGGATCGAACTGTCGACACCTGGTTTTTCAGACCAGTGCTCTACCACTGAGCTACCTCGGCACTACCTATATATGATACAAAAATAGTTGCGTATCCCGCAACTATTTTTGTATTGTTAAACTCTATTTTACAGCGTCAAAACCGGCTTGTAAGGCTTTTTTGTTGAGTTCTAGCATTTCGGGTTTAGCGCGTTTGTAAACCTTCTTCATGGCGTCGGCTACGGCTTCTAAAGTAACCGCCCCTGTCAGCTTAATAAACGCTCCCAGCGCCACCAAGTTGGCAATACGCGCCATGCCTAGTTTTTCGGCAATCTCGTTGCACGGCACACACACGGTTTTGATGTCCGTGCGCGTCGGGCGCGAGTTAATAAGCGAACTATTTAAAATTAAAAGCCCGCCCTCTTTTAGCATCGGCTCGAACTTAGGGAGTGACGGTTCATTCATTACGATCACGGTGTCCGGGCGCGAGACGATGGGCGTATATACTTCGCCGTCGGAAACCACGACCGAGCAGTTGGCCGTGCCGCCGCGCATTTCAGGCCCGTAAGAAGGCAACCAGCTGGCGTTTAATTTATTTTCCACGCCTGCTTGTGCCAGTAAAATCCCGGCGGAAATAACCCCTTGGCCGCCAAATCCGGCAATACGAATACCTTGGTACATTATTTCGCCTCCTCGTCTTTGAATACGCCCAGCGGATATTGCGGGATCATTTTCGTGCGCACAAACTCAAGCGCTTGTTGCACATCCGCATGCCAGTTGGTGGGGCATTGGGAAATCACTTCCACCATGGAAAATCCGACGTTGTTGACCTGATTTTCAAAGGCTTGTTTGATATATTGTTTGGTTTTGAGCACGTTTTGCGGCGTATCTACCGCGCCGCGCGCCAAAAATTTACTCCCCGTAATTTGCGAAAGCATTTCGCACATATTGATCGGCCAGCCTTGCAATTTCGGGTCGCGCCCTTTAGGGGCGGTGGTGGCTACTTGGCCGACCAACGTAGTCGGGGCCATTTGTCCGCCGGTCATCCCGTAAATGGCGTTGTTGATGAAGATGACGGTAATGTTTTCGCTGCGAACTGCGGCGTGTACAATTTCCGCCATGCCGATGGACGCCAGGTCGCCATCTCCCTGATAAGAAAATACAATCGCTTGCGGTTTGGAGCGCTTGACGCCGGTGGCAATTGCCGGGCCGCGTCCATGGGCGCCTTGCACAAAGTCGCACGCAAAGTACGAGTCCGCAAACACCGCGCACCCCACCGGGGCCACGCCAATCGCGCGGTCAGTCAGGTTGAGTTCTTCCAGCGTTTCTGCGACTAAGCGGTGCACAATGCCGTGCCCGCATCCGGGGCAATAGTGCATGGGAAGATCGGTCAAGATACCGGGTTTTTTAACTAACACAGTAGACATTATTTTACCTCCTTGCGGTCGCCCTGCACGCCCAGTTTCAGGTCGCGCTGGCAATTGTAGGTAAACCCGGCCGCGTGGTCTTGCAGGTCAAAAAGCCCGTCTTTTTTGCCGGTAAGAAGGGATTTAACCGCGGTTAAAATTTGTGCGCCGTCCGGTTGTCCGCCGGCGGGATAAGCGTTGAGGCCCACGGGGCACTTGTCGCCGATGGCCAGTTTTACATCTTGTACCAGTTGGCCTAAACTTTGCTCTACCACCAAAACGCCCTTGGCTTTTGCGGCCAGTTCGGCTAAGCGTTTTGAAGGGAACGGCCAGAGCGTAATCGGGCGGAACAGTCCTACTTTAAGGCCTTGCTCTTTAGCGTGGTTTACGGCCTCCAAGCACGCGCGGGAAGAAAGCCCGTACGCTACCAAAATCACGTCGGCATCTTCGCAGTTGCGTTCTTCAAAGCGCGCTTCGGTTTTTTCAATAAGCCCATAGCGTTTGGCGCGTTCCACTACATCGGCAATCAAATTGTCGCCCTTGTAAGAAAATACGTTGGTTTTGGCGCGTCCGTTTTTGTGAATATCCACCGCCCAGTCAAATTTACCGAGTTTATTGGGATCCACGGGCTCAAAATTAAACGCCATACTTTCCATCATCTGCCCCAAAATTCCGTCAGCCAAAATCATAGCGGGCATACGATATTTTTCCGCTAAATCAAAAGCGAGCTTGGGGAAATTGCCCAGTTCTTCTACAGAGTTGGGGGCTAGTACAATCACACGATAATCGCCGTTGCCGCCGCCGCGGGTAGCTTGGAAGTAATCCCCTTGCGCGCCGGAAATGCTGCCCAGTCCCGGGCCGCCGCGCATGACGTTGACGATGAGGCACGGCAAATCCGCACTGGCTAAATAAGTAATGCCTTCTTGCTTAAGGCTGATGCCCGGCGAAGAAGACGAGGTCATCGCACGGGTGCCGGTAGCGGCTGCGCCGTAGACCATATTGATGGCGGCCAGTTCACTTTCGGCCTGCACAAAGGCGCCGCCTTCATCAGCGATATGGGCTGACATATATTCCGGCACTTCGTTTTGCGGGGTAATGGGGTATCCGGCAAAAAAGCGGACCCCGGCGCGGATGGCCCCTTCGGCCAGCGCTTCGTTTCCCTTTCTAAGTGTTTTTTCGGTCATAATATAAAATCCTTAATCTTTGAGCACAGTAATCGCTACATCGGGGCACATCACATAGCACATTTTGCACCCAATGCAGTCTTGCGGGCGTTCTTGCACCGCGGGGAAATATCCCTTCTTGCTGATGGTTTTTGATTTGCCCAAGCATTTTTTCGGGCATACGCTCACGCATAGGTAACACGCTTTGCAGCGGTTTGCGTCTACTTCTATTCTTGGCATAAATCTCCTAAGGGCTGGGGGTAAAATCAGCCCTACTTTTATTGTAAGTCTTTTGCACGGCAAATGCAATAATAGTACAATGCTTATATGATCACAAACCCACCCTATGATTTATTGTTGCGCCAGCTAGAAGGCGTTTTATCGATGAGCACCGACCCGGTCTCCAATATGGCGAATATGTCGGCCGTGCTTTTTGACGCACTTACGCAAGTGAACTGGGTGGGCTTTTATGTGCGTCGCGGGGAAGAATTATTATTGGGCCCTTTCCAAGGCAAACCGGCGTGCGTGCGTATTGCGCTGGGCAAAGGCGTTTGCGGAACGGCGGCGCAAACCGGACAAATTCAGCGTGTGGAAAACGTGCACAATTTTCCCGGGCATATTGCGTGTGATAGTGCTTCGCAAAGTGAAATAGTCATCCCGATTTTCAAAGAAGGCCGCGTGTGGGGAGTGTTGGACTTGGATTCCCCGGTGCTCGCGCGTTTTACACCGCAAGATCAAGTTTTTTTAGAAGAATCCGTCCGCTTGTTTGAACAAAAAACCGCGCTTTAAGATTTTGCCCGCCAGGCAGCCCATGCACCGGGCAGTAACATGAGTGTAGCGGTTAAGACGGCGGCTTTTAAATCGTACCTGTCGGAAATCCACCCCACAATTGTCGGTGAGAACGCATCCCCCAATAAGTGAATCACAAAAATATTAAGCGCAAAGGCCATCGAGCGGATGTATTTTTTGGTGGTGGCCACCAGTGCGGCGGCGATGGCTCCGGTAGGCATAAACAGCAGCACGAGTGCCAAGCCGATACAGACCAGTGTGCAAACTGTATTTGTAGAAACCAATGCCAGCCAGCAAAACGGCAGCGCACAGACGAAACAAAGCGCGGTTAATTTGAAGTAAGCCGTGTTTGTTTTTGTGAGCCAATAAGCGGCTAATTTTCCGCCACTATAAGTGCCGATAGCCCCAGCGATAATGACCAATATTCCAAATTGTGTGCCGGCTTGCTGTGCGCTAAGCCCTAAGTAACGGTGCAAATACATTGGCATCCACGCCGATAAGCCGCCCATCACAAAGGTGCTCATCGCTTGGGCAAAACAGACACTTAAAAACGGTTTATTTTTTAGTAGCGGTAAATAGTTTTTGAGCGTGGGACGTTTGGCACGGGGTTGTTCCCGCGCTTGATCGCGCAGAGTCAAGACCGCTAAAGCCAAAAACACACCGGGGATTCCCGCCGCCATAAACGCAACACGCCATCCCCAGTGCTGCCCGACCATGCCGCCCAGCACATATCCCAGCGCGCTGCCTACCGGCAGTGCCAGCCCGAAAAGCGCCAAGACAGGGGCGTGTTTTTCTTTGGGATAGTGTTCGGCTAAGAAGGGTTGCGCGATGGTGGTAAATCCGCCTTCGCCCACTCCCACACACGCGCGTGCAAAGAGTAAAGAAATATAATTCCTGGCGCTAGCACATACAAAAGTGGCGCCGCTCCACAAGAGCGCGCTTAGCGCAATTAGACGCGGGCGATTTATACGGTCAGCCAAATAACCCATCAGCGGAGCATAGCACATATATACCAGCATAAAAGCCGAGGCCAGCGTGCCCAGCTGCAAATCCGTCAAATGTAAATCAACTTGCAACAATGGGAAAACAGCGTAAAGCACTTGCCGGTCTATGTAATTAAGCAAGTTAAGCAAAAATAAAATCCAGAATAAACGCTGTGGTTTCATAGTATGATTTTTAATTTTATAAAATAAGCGCACGGAATGGAAAAATTTTGTATAGTGGATGTGTATGCAGCGAGGATTCACATTTATTGAACTGCTTATTGTGCTGGTAGTGCTGATGACACTTGTGGCATGGATGTTGCCGCAATACTTGCGTACTACGCAGCAACAGCATCAAACGCAAAAGGGTGCTTTAGAGCAAGCGCGCGAATTGCAAAAAGTGTTAAACACACGCAATCAGCAACAGCAAATTCAGCTGGATGATCTTGAACGTTCTTTGCAAAATATGCCTCGTAAAACGGGCCCGGCACAGCAAGCTAAAAAAAAGTAAAATGAATCTGACGCAACAAAAACAGGAGGGAATATGAAGAAAGGATTCACGTTAATTGAATTACTAATCGTGATGGTAATTGTGGGAATATTGGTAGTAGTGGCTTTGCCGCAATATAAGCGCACTGCGGAACGCGGACGTGCCGCGTTGGCGATGGCGGCCATACGTCAAGCAGCGGATAGAGTAAATGCGTGGTATGTTACGCACAACGATAGCTATCCTACAGCAAAGCAATTCAATAACACATTATCTGGTCAGATTGTGCAAGAAGTGCCCGGCGTGGGGGGGGATCTGCTGGAACCTCCCGTCTACTCTACGGGTGCTAGAAACTTGTTAAAACTAGCACGCGCTCAGGGTTGGGACTATACTGTAGTGGCTGAGCTTAATGGGGGAGAAATAAAAGACATTTACTGTGAAGGAGCGGACTGTGCCCAATTAGGAATGACAACGAAAGTACTTATTCCTGCAGGGGGTGGTGCCGTGATTGGAGGCGGAGCTGAAGTTAAACCCGGAATCGGCGGTGGCGAAATAGTCACGCCCATAGGTGAAGTAGCTATTGGCGGCAGCGGGAAAACTCCTTCAATTGGAGGAGAGAAGGTGGTAAAGCCGTAACCCCAAATTGTTAACATATTAAGCCCGCTTTAGGCGGGCTTTTTTAGGGTCTATTTTGGCGTAAGGTTTCAAACAGTACAATGGCGGCCGAACTGGATAAATTGAGCGAGCGTACCGGCCCTGTCATGGGGATGGTAAACAGACGGTCTTTGTAGATTTCGTAAAATTCCTTGGGTAGTCCAAATCCTTCCGCGCCAAAACACAAAAACGCATCGGCCGGAATTTTTACGTCCCAGTACGCAGTTTTTCCTTTGGTGGAGAGGAAGAATAATTTTTCACGCTGCGGTTGCTCGTTCGCTAAAAAATCTTCCCAAGTTTCGTAACGGCGGTAATCTAAATTGGGCCAATAATCCAGCCCGCTGCGGCGTATTTCTTTGGACGCAATTTTAAATCCGAGCTTTCCTACTAAATGCAAACGTGTTCCGGTGGCCACGCATGAGCGGCCGATGTTACCGGTATTAAACGGAATTTCCGGGTTAATGAGTACAATGTTTAGCATACTGATTGTTTTGTCATCCCCGAAAGTTGTAATCGGGGATCTCCTCCTTGTGCTTTTTAAGGGATGGAGATTCCCCATAAAAACCCTGGGGAATGACGAGTTATTAATTATTCTTCCCAGCGGATAAAGAACGGCATCAGCACATGGGGAATGTTGTCGTTCTTAGGCAACACGCGCAGTGCATAATCTTGCCGGCCGCTATTTTCCGGTGAAGCAGAGGCTTCGTATAAGTAGGTTTCGCCGTCTTTGCCGGTACAATTCATGGGGATGGTGGCTAATTTCTCAATGCCCCCTACATTCCCGCGGCGCCCCAAGAATACTTCCACTTGCACATCTTCAGGTTTCAAATTGCCCAACGATACGCGTGCTTTGAAGTTCACTTTATCACCCATCAAAATGGCCTCGGTCGGGGCTTGGGTCATATCCGCCAGGGACACGTGGTACCAATTATCGGTAATTTGTTTGCGCCAGGCAGACACTTCTTGTACTTTGCCGGGTTCGGCAAGCACCAGGCCATAATTGTGAGCGGGCATGTAAAAGCGTTCGTAATATTCTTTGACCATACGGTTGGTGTTGAAGAACGGAGCGATGTGCTTGACAGATTCTTTCATTAATGCAACCCAAGCCGGGGAGAAAGTTTCTTTCTCCGCTTTGGCGTAGTAAGTGGGGGCGATATCTTGTTCCAGCAAACTGTAGAGCGACTCCGCTTCCACCGCGTCGCGTTCGGCTTCGGTTTTGTAATTTTCGTTCCCGCCGATAGACCAGCCAAAATCGCACGGGCCTACTTCATCCCACCAGCCGTCTAAAATGGAGAGCGCCAATGCCCCGTTTAACGCAGCTTTCATGCCACTAGTTCCGCTGGCTTCCATAGGGCGGATGGGGTTGTTGAGCCATACATCTACGCCTTGTACCATATAGCGGGCGACGTTCATGTTGTAGTCTTCCACAAACACAATCTTACCTTTAAAGCGCGGGTCATTTTGCGTCAAACCGACGATGAGTTTAATAAACTCTTTGCCTGCCGTATCAGCCGGATGCGCTTTACCGGCAAAGACAAATTGCACCGGGCGCGTGGGATTATTGATAATTTTATCAAGACGGTTTAAATCTTTAAATAGCAGCGTGGCACGTTTGTACGTAGCAAAGCGGCGCGCAAAGCCGATGGTAAGCACGTCTTGACGCAGTACGTTGGACGCTTTTTTAATACTCATTACGTCTAAACCTTGGCGGGTGAGTTGGCGTTGCAGACGCGCGCGCACCATGCCGATTAGTTTATTTTTGCGTGTGGTATGCACGTCCCAAAGTTCCTGATCCGGGATGTCAAAAATCTTGTTCCAGGGTTCCTTTTCAGACGGATCAATCGCGCCGAATTGATCGTTATTAAATAAATATTTACGGTACAATTCGCCTAGCTCATGCGAAATCCAAGACGAGCTATGGATCCCGTTGGTAATGCTGGTAATGGGCACCTCTACTTTGGGCAAGTTGGGCCACAGGTTGTGCCACATATCGCGGCTGACTTCGCCGTGTAATTTGGCTACGCCGTTGCAAAACGCGGCTAAACGCAGCGCAACTACCGTCATGCAATACATGGGCGATTGCGGCGTTTCTTTGCCGATCTCTAAAAATTGTTCCCACGTAAGTCCCATTTCGCGGGCGTAGAAGTCCATATATTTACGCACTAAGGAAGGATCAAAATGCTCGTTGCCGGCGATGACAGGCGTGTGTGTGGTAAAGACGGAAGTGGCCCACACTTTTTCACACGCTTGCCCGAAGGTTAATTTTTCGTTGCGCATTAAATCAATGATGCGTTGGAATAACAAGAATGCGCTGTGCCCCTCGTTGATGTGATAGACCGTAGGTTTAATTCCCATGGCGGTTAATGCTTTCACGCCGCCGATGCCTAATACTACTTCCTGGCGGATGCGGTTTTCGCGGTCACCGCCGTAGAGTTTCTCGGTAATGGCACGTTGGGCGGGGGTATTTTCCTGCAAGTTGGTGTCCAACAAATACAAAGAAGTGCGCCCCACAGGTACGCGCCACACGCAGGCTTTGACGGTCTCGCTGCCTAGCGGAATATCTACGATGATATCCTTGCCGTCTTTTTGCATGCGTTCAACAGGCATGTGCGCCCAGTCATTATCGGGGTATTCTTCGTTTTGCCACCCTTCGCGATTGATAACCTGCTGTACGTATCCTTGCTTATAGAAAAGCCCTACGCCGATAATCGGCATGCCCAGATCGCTGGCAGATTTGATGTGATCGCCAGCCAGCATACCTAACCCGCCGGAATAAATCGGCAACCCTTCGCCGATTCCGTACTCCATCGAGAAGTACGCAGTCAGCAAGTTACCTTTTTCCTGGTGATGGTCGTTATACCAAGTATGTTGTTCGTTTTTATAAGCGTAATAACTGTCTTTTACCTGGCTCAGCAAGTTGATGAAATTTTGGTCTTTGCTGAGTTGCTCAAAACGTTTTTGCGGTACACAGCCCAAAAACCATTTCGGGTTGCGTTTGGCACTGGTCCACAGTTGGGGATCGATTTGCACAAACAGTGCGATGGCGTGGGAATTCCACGTAAACCACATATCGTTGGCAAGTTCTTCTAGAAATTTGATGTTGGCCGGCAAATTAGGTTGGACGTTAAACGAGTGAATTTTCATTTCAAAAACTCCCTGGAAAATAATATAGGTTTATTATATAAAAAAACTGCCTGGTTTGTAGGGTGTTTTTAGAAGTCGTTTTTACTATAATACAACGGTTAGTAATACAAAATAGGCAACCAGTAAAGCTAGGCCCAGGCCAAAAGCCGCTTTCATCCATTCTTTGCTTTTAATGCCCAGTTTAGAAGCGCAGATGATATTGGGAATGTTGCCCGGGATAAGCATCCCGCCTGAAATTACCAAGCTCATCAACAGAAACGTAAGCGTACGGTCGTCAATCACGGGGGTGACTTCAATAGCGGCCAGCGTGGCGTTGTCCAGCACGGCCGAGAACGTATTGATCCAATACAGCCACCCGGCACTTAAATGAGAGATCGTTTTGAGTGCGAGCGGTTTTAACCCGTCTCCCAAAAACGTAAGAGCCATGACAAACAGATACACTTTTCCCGCACGCAGAACAATGCCTTTGACGGTATGATCTTCCCCGGCGCGGGCCGTCTGGGTAGGGGGAGTATGGCGGGTTTGTGCCTGGATCGAACTAGCCAAGCCGGCCATTAGCAGCACGCCGGCCAATACAAACCAGCCCACGTGTTGGATTAAATAGAAAAACCCGGCATTGTGCGGCGGCGCGGAGAGTTTGGAAATGACGATCGCTCCCAGCGGCTCGCCGATAGAAGTTAATACCGCGCCCATGCCGATGGCGTAACAGCAAAGCACAATCAGTTTGATGCGCTCCGGTTTTTCCAGCGGCAACATCACACTGACTTCCGCCAAGATCAGCGCGGCAATAATAGCGGTAATTATGCTGGAGGTAATCCCCAAAATCAGTACAATCAAAAACAGCGTCCAACGCAGGCCGATGATCTTGACAGCTTTTTGCGTAAGTTTTTTTAAATGTGTGTTGAATTGCCTGAACAACAGCCCGGCAATCAGCACCGCCACGGTGATTTTAATAGGATCTTGGAGCGCGTTGATCACCAAGTGTCCGCTCCACATGTGCGAAACGGTCACAGCAAATATCCCGCAGGCAAAGAGGAATAATTCTAAATTCTCTTCAACTTTGTGAACGGTAAGCGGTAAGATAAGCACCGCAATAATCAGTGCGCCCAGTAGCCAACTTTGCAAGGCAGAAAGGTCCATAGCACTTCCTCAAAAAAACACGTCCCGTACGAGATTCGAACTCGTGATCTCCGCCTTGAGAGGGCGGCGTCCTGGACCACTAGACGAACGGGACAAGTTATATATATTTTATCATATTTTGTCCGGTGCGTGTTTGAAGCGTTGCAAGCGTGGGAAAGCATGTGGCAAACAGACACTTAAACTCTGTTAGCATTGCAACAAAATCCGCCAAAATTTAAGCAAGCAAAAATACGTTTTCTGACGGTGCGTGAGGCATCGGCCCCTGGCATAGTCAACCCAAATGCCAAACAGAAACAGAAACAGATACAGAAACAGATACAGATACAGAAACAGAAACAGAAACAAAATATATCTTTCTTACTGCGCGCTTAAAAACGCGCAGGGAGTAAGAGAGTTTTTCTAGCAACACAAAAACGTCATCCTTGAAAGTTGCGCCTTGCGTCATCCTCGAAGGGTGTAATCGAGGATCCCCACCGCTTGGGAAGTACAAGGTGGAGATTTCCGAACCCTGCGGGCCGCCCAACTCGGGAATGACGCTTTATTTTACCTTCGCGAATGACGGGTTGATACCCCCTTGACAATCTGTTCAAAATATGCTAGTATAGTTAGTGTAAGAAGTAAGCCGCCCGGCGTTCTCCCCCGCGTGCCCTCTTAAAATGCTAAAATAACTAAAACGAGGATGAGATCCTGAATCAAGTTCAGGATGACGTCTTAATTGATTTTATCCCAGGAGTTTTTCACATGGAAATCGGTATCGTAGGCCTGCCCAATGTGGGCAAATCCACTCTGTTTAACGCACTTACTTGCGCCGGCGCGGAAGCGAGCAACTATCCCTTCTGCACCATTGAGCCTAACGTGGGCATTGTAGGAATCCCCGATAAACGTTTGGATAAACTTTTTGAGATGTTCAAACCGCCCAAGAAAACTGCCGCGTTTATCAAGTTTGTGGATATTGCGGGTATTGTAAAGGGCGCGAGCCAAGGCGAAGGCCTGGGCAATAAATTTCTGGCCAACATCCGCGAAGTGGACGCCATCATCCACGTGGTGCGCCTGTTTGAAGACGAGAACGTCACGCACGTGATGAACTCCGTGGACCCCTTGCGCGACATTGAGGTCATCAACACCGAGCTCATGCTCGCCGACCTGGAAACCGCCACCAAAATTTGCGAGCGCCTCGCCTCTAACGCCAAATCGGGCAAGAAAGACGCTGTGGCCGCCTGGGAGCGCATGAAGGAAATCAAAGCCGCGCTTGAAAACGGGAAAATGGTTTCGTCACTGGGTTTAGAGCCTGAGGAACTCAAAGAGTATCAATTCTTAACTGCCAAACCGGTTCTCTACGTGGGAAATAATAGCGAAAAGCGTAACGAAGAAAACGCCGCCAAAGTGGCTCAGTACGCCAAAGAAAACGGATCCGGGTTTGTGGAACTGTGCGTCAAGTTTGAGGCCGACATTGCCGAATTTTCTGACGAAGAAAAGAAAGCATTTCTGGCTGAAACGGGTAACGACTACACCGGCCTGGAAAAAGTAGTGCGCGAGGGGATGAAACTCTTAAACCTCTGCACGTATTTTACTGCCGGCCCGGAAGTGGAAGTGCGCAGTTGGCTCATCCCCGTGGGGTGCACCGCCCCGCAAGCTGCCGGCAAAATCCACAGCGACTTTGAAAAAGGCTTCATCCGCGCCGATGTGTACACGTTTGACGATTTGGAAAAATTCGGCAGCGAAAAAGCCCTTCGCGAGCACGGTCTCATTCGCAGTGAAGGCAAAGACTATATCGTCAAGGACGGCGACGTTTGCCTGTTTAAAATCAATGCTTAACTGTAAACATTTTGGAACTTGCGGCGGGTGCACTTTACTCAACTTGTCCTACGAAGAACAGGTGCAAAAAAAACGCGCTAAACTCCGTGAAATTTTAAAAGACTTTTGGACCAAAGACATCCCCGTGACCGTGACGGATGAGCCGGTGTATTTCCGCAACAAAGTAGAACTCGGGTTTTGTCACCAAGTCAAATGGCGCGACGATTACGATAAAAAAGACCCCGCCAACAAAACCCGCCCGCTGGAATTTGAACAGTGCGTGGGCTTTAAGTTAAAAGGACGTTGGGACCGCGCGGTGGATTTACAAGAGTGCCATTTGTTTAGCGACAAACTTGTGCCCTTGGTGGGTGCGATTCGCGCGTGGGCCGCAAAAGAAAACCTGCCGTATTACGACCAACGCAAACACACGGGCATTTTGCGCCACCTCATGGTGCGCGAAGGTAAAAACACCGGCGAGCAAATTGTGGTGCTATTTGTAACGGACGATTTCAACGAGAAAACATTTGTAGAGGCCGTGGAAAGTGTGCTGCCCAATGCCAACATTATGGCCGCGGTGAACAACGGCCTGGCCGATACGGCCGAGCCCGAAAGTTTGCGCGTCTTGAAAGGCAAGGACCACATTTTTGAGAAAATTTTGCTTAGCGGCCCGGACGGCAACACCGAGCGCGAAGTGGTGTTTAAACTTTCGCCGCAATCGTTCTTCCAAACCAACACAAAGACCGCGCAAAAGATGTACTCCCGCGTGCGCGGCGTGGTCAAACAAATTGCACCTAAAAAGATTTACGATTTGTACGGCGGCGCGGGCAGTTTTTCGCTCTCGTGTGCCGATTTGTGCGAAAAAAGTATCTGTGTGGAGTCCGTTGCGCCCGCCATTTACAACGGGATTGAAAACGCCAAGCTAAACGGGGTACAAAATGTGCAGTTTTTCTGCGCGCGCGTGGAAGATTTTGTGCGTCAGCAACCCATAGAAAAAAAAGATGCGCTCATCATTTTGGACCCGCCGCGCGGCGGTATGCACCCGCGTGCGTGCAAGGCCGTAGCCGAGTCGGGCGTGACAAATGTTTTGTACATTTCGTGCAACCCGGTGACACTGGCGACGGACCTCAAAACGCTCACGCAGCATTATGAAATTTTGCACGTGGAAGCGTTTGATTTCTTCCCGCATAGCGAGCACATAGAAACGTTTGTGCAACTAAAAATAAAATGACCGTAGAAGAAGCCATTAACTCCCTAAACCCGCAACAAAAACAAGCCGCCCTGTACGACGGCGGGCCGTGCCTCATTGTGGCCGGCGCGGGTACGGGGAAAACCAAAACTTTAACTACCAAAATCGCTAAACTGATTGCGGACGGCTATCACCCCGCGCGCATTTTGGCGGTTACGTTTACCAACAAAGCCGCCGGCGAAATGCGCGAGCGCGTGGAGCAATTAGTCCCCGGTGCGGGGCGGCGCGTGTGGATCCATACGTTCCACTCGTTTGGCGTGCGTATCCTTCGGCAAAATGCCGAGAAACTTGGCCTTACCAAAGACTTTGCTATTTATGACGATAGCGACCAAAAGAAAGTGGTCACCCTACTCTTAGAGCAAATGGGTGTTAAAGAGCCTAAAAAAGAGGTCAACCAAATTGTAGGCATTATCTCGCGCGCCAAAGACGATATGATTTCCGCCGATACGCTCATGCAACAAGCCACCGCCAGTGGACTAGACGGAAAAATCCGCGCGGCCGAAATTTACCGCCGCTACGAGCAAAAGTTAAAAGAAGCGGGCGCACTGGACTTTGGCGACCTTTTAGTCAAAACCGTACTTTTACTGCGCGACCACCAAGATGTGCGCGCGTACTACCAAGATTTCTTTCAGTATGTGCTGGTGGACGAATACCAGGACACCAACCGCACGCAATATATGATTACTAAATACCTGACGGAAAAGTCGCGCAAACTCTGCGTAGTGGGCGACCCGGACCAAAGTATTTACTCCTGGCGCGGTGCGAACATCCGCAACATTTTGGAATTTGAAAAAGATTTTAAAGACGCCAAAATCATCACCTTAGAGCAAAACTACCGCTCCACCAAAGCCATTTTGGATGCGTCCAACCGCCTGATTACCAAGAACAAAAAACGCAAAGACAAAAACCTATTTACCGATAAGGGCGCGGGCGAGCCGATCACCGTGCACGCCTGTAATACCGAAGGTGACGAGGCACGCTGGGTGAGTGTGCAAATTCAAAAACTGGTGGAAAACGAGGGCGCCAGCCTAAAAGATATGGCGGTTTTTTACCGCACCAATGCCCAAAGCCGCTCTTTTGAAGATTATTTTAGAAAGTACCAAATTCCGTACCGTTTAATCGGTACGGTGCGCTTTTACGACCGTAAAGAAATTAAAGATATCCTGTGCTACGCGCGCTTACTGGTCAACCCGGCCGATAACGTAAGTTTGCTTCGCATTATCAATACGCCTACGCGCGGGCTAGGGAAAGTGGCGCAAGATCGTTTGATGGCGTACGCCGAAGAAAATCATTTGTCCTTATATGACGCACTTAAAAAAGCCGCGTATGTGCCCGGGTTGGGCAGTGCGGCGATGAAGGCGGCTGTGAAACTGGTGCAACTATTTGAAAATTGGCGCGGCGATATGCTTTTCACCGCTCCGGCGGACATTTTCCACAAGATTTTATTGGAGTCCGGCTATATGGACGCCGTCAAAGCCGAAATGGAAAAAGACCCGGAGGCTGAGTCACGCCTACAGAACTTGGACGCTTTAATTAACGCCGTAAAAGAATATGAAGACCGTTGCGCGCGCGGCGAGAAAGAGCCCAGCGTGGCAGACTTCTTGCAGGAGGTTTCGCTTTTGTCCGGCGAGGATGAAACGCAAGCCGGCGAGGGTGGCGCGGTGACTTTG
Source organism: Elusimicrobiaceae bacterium (assembly GCA_045595305.1). GTDB lineage: Bacteria > Elusimicrobiota > Elusimicrobia > Elusimicrobiales > Elusimicrobiaceae > Avelusimicrobium. The sequence continues at coordinate 31,350 of JAZOAE010000006.1, read as the reverse complement.
ATGACCGTACACCTGGCCAAAGGGCTTGAATTTCAAAATGTGTTTGTAACCGGGCTTGAGGAAAACCTGTTCCCCATCGGCTGCGATAACGAAGACGACACCGAAGAAGAACGCCGCCTGTGCTACGTGGCTATGACGCGCGCCAAAGAAAAACTTTTCTTAACCTACGCCCAGCGCCGGCGTAAATTCGGTCAAGTGCAGGAAAACCCGCCCTCACGCTTTTTGTTTGAAAGCGGACTTGTTAGCGAAGAAGAAGTTGCCGCGGCCCGTCCGCAGTTTGCCTGGGGGGAAAATTCTGCTTACTCCGGTGGAAATTACGAACGGTTTTCCGCCCGCAAACGCCAATTTAGCGACGGGGCTTTTTATGCCAAGCGCAGCCGTTTTCAAAAACAGTACGACGAGGACGGCTATGAAATTGAGCGTGCCGACGATAGCGATTTCCCGACGTATGATGATATCCCGCCCGTGAGCAGTTTGTATGCCACCCCTAAACCCGCGCGGCCCAGTTTGGCCGACCCGCGCCGCGTGCCCGGCTTTGTACAACCGCCTAAACCTGCCCAAGAGCCCGGCCCTAAAAATGAGGACGGCGTGGCCGTCGGCGGGCTTGTGAAACACGGCGTGTTTGGACAGGGTAAAATTGTGCAGATTGTTGGCAGTGGCGAAAGTGCCAAGATTACCGTTTTGTTTGGCAACGGCACGCGGCGGACGTTTATGCTCAAATTCGCCCCGCTTGAAATCTTATAGTATTGTCGCGTTGTGTCGGCTTTCAAATTTGGGCTATCTAAGGCCGACTTTCGCTCGCGTACTTGCAACGCTGCGCGTTGTCTTGCAGACGTACGCCACGCTCAACTTACGGCCTTACCTAACCTCAAATTTAAAAGCAGGGGAAAACTTGCGTTGTAAGCGTGCTACATTATTTCTCAGCTTTGGTGACCAACGCTTCTACCATTTTATGCCGGCGGAATTTGCGGGTTTCCAGAATAAGTCCGTCCGCACTGATCTTCTCGTTTTTAATGGGACTGCGCCCCAGTTGCGTGTTGACCCATTGGAGCACTGTTTGCGTGGGAATGACATCAAACGGAACGGGTAACCCTAACGTAGAAAATACTTCGCTCATCTTGGCGGTGGCGCTGACTAAGTAAGATTCCCCAAACGGGCGGATGTAAGCGAACGAAAAATCATACTCGTCTTCGATCTCACCTACTAATTCCTCAAAGATATCTTCCAGTGTCAAAATGCCGGTTACTTTTCCTTCGTCGGTTACCAGGCAGATATGTTGTTTGTTGGCCATTAGTTTCTGTAGGGCAGTGGAGATGAGCGTGTCATCTTCTAACTTGAAAATCGGGCGTACAATGGAGCGCGTGGACGTGCTGGCACTACCCGCGGTTTTGGTGGAAGAAAAAATATCTTTAAAGTTCAGGTAGCCGATAATACTTTGCGGATCTTGCGGAGTTTCCAATACTGGAAAACGCGTGTGCATATCCAAGTGCGCTCGCAAAAATGTATCTGCAATGGAGTCGTCCGCGTTCAAAAAATACACTTGTTTAAGCGGGACTTGAATTTCGGCGATGGTGCGCACACAAAATTGCGCCGTAGCCAGCACAATTTTTTCTTCCGCCTGTGTAAACAAACGCGAAGAAGACGCAATCGCGGCTGCCGTGCGCAAATCGACGAGGGCAGCTTTTTTGGCGGTTTTGGGATCTTGGGTTTTGGCGGGTGCTTTTTGTGTGCAGAAGTGGACGATTTTCTCCATTATTTCCACTACCGGTTTTAAAAATGTGTACACAATGCGCATCACCGGCGAAAATTTTAATACCACCCACTCTTTATTTTTAATGGCATAGGTCTTGGGTACCAACTCAGAGAACACAATCGTCACAAAACTTAAAGGTAGTACCACACACGCAATGGACAAAGCGTGTGCTAGCGGCCCTGTGATCCCTAATGTAGCTAGGAAAGGTTTAAATGCGCCTTCTGCTCCGGCTCCTCCCATGGCAGCGGCAATTGCTCCAACCAGCGTAATGCCAATTTGCACCACGGCCAAGCTTCCTTCCAAGTGATCTTTCATAAACAGGGCGGCTTGTGCGCCGGATTGATTTTCTTGGAATAGTACAGAAATTTTCGTGCGCGAAATAGAGGCAAGCGCCATCTCGTAAGCGGCCAAGAGGGCGTTAATCGCCAGCATTAAAATAATAATTAAAATCGTCATCGTATATATACTAGCATTTTTAGAGGAGGTATCTCTCCCTTTTTTACTCGTATTTTTGTATAATGAATTAAGAAGTACTCGGCTTAGTACTTTTCATAAAATTTGTTAGCTGTTTTTTCATATCTTATTATAGGAGAACTTATGTCAGACCGCTTCGCCCCTGCCGCCAAAATCTTACAAGATTACGGCAATGACAGTGCTAAACTTATCCCCATCTTGCAAAAAGTGCAAGATGCCTATGGCTTCTTACCGGAAGACATTATGCGTTTTGTCGCTAACGAACTGAAAATATCGCCCGCCCGTGTATTTGGCGTGGCGACGTTTTTTGCTCACTTTTCTACTACGCCCAAAGGCAAACACATTATCAAAGTTTGCAACGGCACGGCTTGCCACGTAAAAGGCTCTGCCAGTGCTATTAACATTGTGCGTGAAAAATTGAAACTCAAAGAAGGACAAGATACTTCCGCCGATGGTATGTTTACCTTGGAATGTGTATCTTGTTTGGGCGCGTGCGGGTTGGCACCGGTTATGGTAATGGATGAAACCGTCCACGGGCAAATTACGCCTGCCAAAGTAGCACAAATCATTGATGAAGTAGTCGCGCAGGAGGCCGCCAATGCCAAATAAAGAAATTGAACAAATTGCCAAAGAATATAACGAGGCATACAAAAATATTACTAAACGTATCGTCATTTGCGGCGGAACCGGCTGTATTGCTGGCGGATCGTTGAAAGTGTACGAAGCCTTTCAAGCCGAAATGAAAAAACACAATTTACCCTGCTGCGTGGAAATCACCAAAGGCTGCCGCGAGAATTATTTAAGCTTAAGCGGTTGCCGCGGATTCTGCGCACAAGGTCCTTTAGTGAGCGTAGGAGATATTTTCTACACCAAAGTAAAACCGGAAGATGTAGCTGAAATCGTTGAGAAAACGATGGTTAAAGGAGAAGTGATTGACCGCTTGTTATATCACAACCCGGTCAATAACGAAAAAGCCAAAACCGTAGCCGAGGTTCCGTTCTATTCTAAACAAGAACGTATCTTGCTGCACGATTGCGGACGCATTAACCCCGAAGATATTAACGAATATATCGCCCATGGCGGTTATGCCCAGGCCAAACGCCTCTATACCACTAAAACTCCGGAAGAAGTTTGCAAAGAAATGCTCGAGTCCGGTTTGCGCGGACGCGGCGGAGCCGGTTTCCCCACAGGCAGAAAATGGGAATTTACCCGCATTGAAAAAGGGGAAAAGAAATATGTAATTTGTAACGCCGACGAAGGGGACCCGGGTGCATTTATGGACCGTTCGGTCATGGAAGGAAACCCCAACGCCGTGCTCGAGGGGATGATGATTGCCGCTTACGCTATCGGCGCGGATGAAGGGTACGTGTATGTGCGTATGGAATATCCGCTGGCTATCCAACGTATCCGCAAAGCCATCGCCCAGGCCGAAGAAAAAGGGATTTTGGGTAAAAACATTTTCGGCAGCGGAAAGAATTTCAAAATCAACGTAATGGAAGGCGCCGGCGCGTTTGTGTGCGGAGAAGAAACCGCACTTATCGCCTCGGTAGAAGGTAAACGCGGGATGCCGCGCGTGAAACCGCCCTTCCCGGCTCACAAAGGTTTATTCGGTAAACCGACTGTTATTAATAACGTGGAAACGTTGGCCTTGGTGGCTAAAGTATTTGAAATGGGAGCCGAAAATTTCAAAAAAATCGGTACGCCTACCAGCACCGGTACCAAAACATTTGCGGTAACCGGACACGTAGCCAACACCGGGCTTGTGGAAGTGCCGATGGGTACTACGCTTAGCCACGTGATTAACGATATCGCCGGCGGTACTACCGATGAAAACGGAAAGGTAAACCCCGCCGCTTTCAAAGCTGCGCAAATCGGCGGACCTTCCGGCGGATGTTTAACCAAAGAACATTTAAATGTGCACTTGGATTATGACTCTCTAAAGGCCGCGGGCGCCATGGTAGGATCCGGCGGGTTAGTTATTATGAACGATAAAACCTGTATGGTGAATGTAGCGCGTTTCTTCTTGGAATTTACACAACGCGAATCATGCGGGAAATGTGTTCCGTGCCGCGAAGGGACCGACCAAATGCTCAAAATGCTTAATGATATTGTGGAAGGGCGCGGTACCTTGGAGACACTCGATAAATTGGAAGAATTAGCCAAAGCTATCCAAAAAACTTCGCTTTGTGCGTTGGGTAAAACAGCCCCGAACCCGGTACTTTCTACCTTGAAACATTTCAGAGATGAATACCTGGCACACGTGGTAGAAAAACGCTGCCCCACCGGAGTCTGCAAAGCCTTGGCCCGTTACGAAATTGATCCGGCCAAATGCAAAGGCTGCGGGATGTGCAAACGCGCTTGCCCTGTGCAAGCCATCAGCGGTGCGGTGGGTAAGCCGCATCAGATTGATCCGAATAAATGCGTCAAATGCGGGAACTGCAAAAACACCTGTAAATTCGGCGCAGTCAGTGTGCGTGCATAGGAGCTAGTTTATGGAAAATCAAGGATTTATTTACATCGAAGGGAAAAAAGTACCGATAGAAGGCGAACGAAACGTATTGGAACTGGTGCGCAAAGCTAAATTCAATATTCCTACGTTCTGCTATCAACCGGAATTGGAAATTTACGGCGCTTGCCGTCTGTGCTTGGTGGATGTGGAAGGTATGGGCGTAGTAACGTCTTGTACGCTGGCCCCCAAAGACGGCATGAAAGTGCGTGTGCATAGTGACGAAATCCGCCACCTGCGCAAAATTAACTTGGAGCTTCTGCTCGCGTCCGGCAATCACAACTGCACGTTGTGCGGTAAATCGGGCAACTGCAAACTCCAAAAGTTCGCCAAAGATTTAGGAATCACGGAAATCCGCTACAAAATCAAAAAACATGAAAATGAAAAAGATGCTACGGCCCCGGCGTTAGTGCGCGACCAAAGCAAATGTATTTTGTGCGGCAACTGTGTGCGTACCTGTAACGAAGTGCAAGGCATTGGCGCGATTGATTTTTCGTATCGCGGCTATCGCGCCCGCATTTCTACGGCATTTGCCAAAGATATGTGTGAAAACAAAGAGTGTGTTTCCTGCGGTCAATGTGCGCGCGTCTGCCCGACGGGTGCTTTAATGCCTAACCCCAGCGAAGTGGAAGAAGTCTACAAAGCCATTAACAATCCCGATAAAAAAGTAGCCGTACACATCGCTCCGGCGGTGCGTGTAGGTTTGGGTGAAGTATTTGGCATTAAACCGGGGGTATCCGTGGATGGCAAAATTGCCGCCGCGCTACGCATGTTGGGCTTTGACTATGTGTATGATACTTCGTTCGCAGCCGATTTAACCATTGTGGAAGAAGCCACGGAATTTATCCAGCGCTTTACCAAGAAAGACCGCTTGCCGCAGCTGACCAGCTGCTGCCCGGCTTGGGTAAACTACGTCGAAAAATTCACCCCGGAATTTATTCCTAATCTCTCCAGTGCGCGTTCCCCCATGCAAATGATGGGCCCCGTGCTCAAAGCTGATTTTGAACAAAAAGGCGGCAAACGCGAAGACTTAGTCGTCGTGGCGATTATGCCGTGCTCGGCCAAAAAAATGGAAGCCAAGCTCGACAAATTCTACGTGGATAAAAATCCGGATACGGACCACGTAGTCACCACGGTTTCGCTAGCTAATATGATTAAAGCCGCGGGCATTGATTTTGCCAGCTTGCCCGATGAAGAATATGATACGCCGTTTGGTACTAAAACCGGTGCGGGTGTCATTTTCGGTGCGTCCGGTGGTGTAATGGAAGCGGCGCTTCGTTATGCAGCGGCCGAGTTAGATCCTAAAGCGGGAAAGCTCAAATTCAACGTGTTGCGCGAAAGCAAAGAATTCAAAGAAGCTACAGTAAACGTAGCCGGACATACCATCCGTGTGGCCGTAACCAGCGGGCTCAAGAACGCGCGCAAACTCCTCGATGACGTCAAAGCCGGTAAGGCACAGTATGATTTTATTGAAGTGATGTCCTGCCCCGGCGGTTGTGTAGCGGGTGCCGGTCAGCCGCAATACGAAGGCTGGGCCATTCGCAAACAACGTGCGCAAGGTTTGTATGATGAAGACGCTGTGCTGTCTTACAAATCGCAAGATAACAAAGATGTGATGGCGCTCTATGGGCGTATCTTTAAAAAGATTGGCGATCATAAAGCACACGAGCTCTTGCATACGCACTATCAAGACCGCAAAGACAGAACCGGTCAAAAATAAATAAACGACACCGGTAACATTGCGTTTTAACGGCAGGGTTTCAAACATATAGGTTTGAAATCCTGCTCGTTTTCCAGGCAACAATTTGCCACATTTGAGCATCTTCGCACCGACTTGCCTCTTGCAGTACCTAGCAGTACAGCGGCTGGCAACTTGCGGTGCAAATCTATCTCAAATCTGACAAATCAGCCCACTGAAAGATTTTTCCAGTGATGTTGCGCAAAAAACCACGGCAAAACAATAACAACTTACTCTTGTAAAGTTGCGCTTTAACAACACTCCCTCTGCTTAGGTAGGGGGAGTTTTTATCTCAAAAAAATCCCCAACGGATACATCGTTGGGGAGAAAATCACCTGGGGTCAAATAGATTCTGTACTGCGAACCCATGTAATAGAAAACGAAGAAGGTCTTATTTGCCTGTTTGGATGACTCAAACCGTGATTATTGGGTCACTCCAGGATCTTTTTGAACTCTTTTTTGAGCATCTCGTCGGCTTGTTTCAACGCAACTGGGGAAGGAAAAATCCATCCTTTTGTGCTTAAGTAAGTACAGATTTCGTTCCCAGCAATGGTTTCATCACTTGTGCACATTCTGTTCCATTTATGTGTAATGGGATCAGTTCCCGCTACCAAATAGAAACGATCTTTGTCTTTTTCGGAAACGGTTACGTTACAGATATCTGTATCCGGGAAACAAGTTGCATCATAGGAAAACAAGGCTGTTTCACAGGATGAGGTTGGCTTCTCTGCAGGCAAAGTGCAACCAATATCCGGGGCATTTTCTGCTCTTTTGGCAAAAACTTTTTCCGTATATTTTCCGTTATGCATTCCCTTAAAAATAACATCTGTTCCCGTAAAATGGATAGAATATGTTGGCTTTTGAGGATGAGACTCTTGCCATTCATCCATGGCTGCAATTAATTTTTCTATATTTTCTACCGCTTCCAAAACATGAGATTCTGATACGACAGAGGGGATGCCCCCTTCCTGATTTTTGTTTCTTTGTTGTGAGGAAATAAATTTTGCCACTACTAATAGCAGTACAATAGCAACTATCGTAACCCCTAAAAATCTAATAAAAGTTAGTTTCTTGTTGTTTTTCATGATATCTGTTCGTGTGCACATGTTGGGATAAGTTATTCTCTTTAACTATATGAAGTCTTAGAAAATTATGGTAGAAATATGGGGTGGTGCTCAATTTTCAGATTTAACCTTTATTTCGGATTTAAAAACGCTCTTCTCAATACGTGATTTAGTGCCTTATCCGGTATATAACTGAAAAACAAGCATTCCCCCTTCCTAAAAGTATATGCACAATGTTAATTTATACATAGTTATTATAGTATATTGTACAAATGAGTAAGAAACAGGGCGGTAATAGGTAACCGCCCCAATTTCTAGTGTTTATTACGTTGCCACTCTTGGATTTCTCGCTGACACTCTTTTATTTGGCTTTTAAGACGTTCTTCATCATAATTGTTTGAGTGTTTTATGGAGTCAATTTCACGTTCATAACGTCTTTTGATGTCTTCGATTTGTCTCTCGTGTTTTCGGGTTATTTCTTTGATTTCACGTTCATAGCGTTGTTCGATTTGTTGTTTATCCCGCTTAAAAGAGTCTGTTTCGCGTTTTTCTTCTTGTTCTTGCTGTTCTAAACAATGACATTTCTTTTCATATTTACGCATTTGTAGATCTTTTAAGTCTTCCGCCAAGCGTGTGATCTCGTTTTTTAGTTCGGAAGGAAGTTGATAAGGCAAATTCCCTGTTGTATTGCGATATTCTCTCTCAATGTCCGATTTCTCTGAGTTTCCAAAGAATGAAAACATATATTTCCTCCTATTTCCATTAGTCATTTGTACTAACTATGATTTGATATGACTGTCTCTAACATTTGCAAGATTTTTTTATTAGCTTCGTTTAAAATTAACTTTGTTGGAGTATCTTGGGGTGCGTTTTCCAGCATAGTGTTTAAATCGTAGACGATAACTGAATCCATGTTTTCTTTGATAAGTTGGAGATTGGTTTGCGCTCGCTGATTTGTTTTGCTGCCTTCCCAATGCATTGGCGTGGTTAAAATTGCTGTGGATGCAATTGCGCGTTGTTGAGATCGGGTTGCAACAAAATGTGAAGTTATTAAAGTATTAGAGGATCCTAAACAAGCCAACAAAACTAAGAAATCTGTTTTAGCAAGCAAATTATCAATGTCGGCTTCACAATCCAAACTTACATAACATTGGAGGGGTAAAACTTTGACATTAGAAGAAGAAGGGATTACTTCTACACGAGAAGAAATAGTATTTGGGACTTGTAATTTTTCTAAATCCTTATCGTCAAGTGATACAAATTCTACATTATGTAAATTTTGTTTTAATGCTTGATTAACTATTAGGCCGGCAGCTGTTCCAACTGAAATGCAGGTAATTTTTTTAGTCATAAATCGCTCTCCTTTTTTAATTTTTAAAGCGTATATTATAAGTTATTTCTTGGGATTTTTAAAACCCTTTTCCCAAAAGTACATATCAATTAATTTCATTTCTGGGTACGTCGTATATTGCGTATTTGTTTCTGCCCAAATGTCTTTTAACAGAGCAATGGAATTGGCTATTTTTTGCTTATCTATTCGGTTGGTCGGCTCAAAGTTAATTGCCTTGCAAATAGGCGTTATTCCGTTTATTTGCTTGTTTTTAATATATTTTCCTATACCAATGGCGAAATACTTGTCGTAGGCGGGGATACAGGCCATTGTGCCCATTAGAATTTTGGTTATTAGAGTTGTAGTAGGTGCAGGGATTGTATCTTTACGTTTCTGTTTGGCATTATGATAAGTTTCCCCGATTCGTACGGCTAATTCTCCAATCAGCAAAGAGTCAGCGTTATTGACGGATGTTCCCCATAACTTGTTATATTGTGGTTCAAATAAGATATTGATAGTTTCTTCGTGTATTGTGTAGTCAAATTGCCTGATTAGCGAATTTCTGTACATACCCCAACTGGCTAAATAGCAGGCAAGGTGCAGGCAAAGGGATAGCCGTGTTTGTTCGTCTAATTGAGGGCTGCTGAAGTGATGTCTTACGTTGAGAAACGCTTTATAACAATGTTCCCACGATTTTTCCGCAGACTTATATTGCTGGCTTCGCTCAATAAATAGTCGTACAGTTTCGTCAAAATCTCGTATAGGCATATATTTCCTTGCCATATCAAGGAAACAAAAAAGGCGACGGACAGTTTTTGAGAGTCTCCAAACGCTCAGAAACGCCATCGCCTCTACGCCCAATAAAAGACGTAGCAGAACGAAGGACATTTTTAGGTTTGGAGACTGCTTGTCTAAGAAGACAAACCGTGTCGGTTTTTAGGCCGACGACCCATAATGTGCCTTGATATTGCTACTTTCATTTTATCACATATCTTTATCTTTTTACACGCTTTTTTTGCTTTGAAAATAATTAGAATAGTTAAACTGCTACCGACGAAGAAATAATTAGAATAGTTATAAAATTATACTATTAGGTAAAGTTTTTCTTGACAAATTTGAATTTATTTTCTAAAATCTTTCTATGAGGTATATTTATGAAAGCCAAAAAGCCAACGCCTAAAATGGATTTTGTAACGGGAAACACCTACCACGAAATTATTAAAATGACAGGGTGGACGGTGGAATCCAAAGACAAATTTAAACAATTACAAGCCAAGCAATACACTTTGCAAGGGCTATTGACCTACAAAACGGTTAATGATTGGACCGAAAAAGGTTTGTTAGACGATACACGTTCCGACAACCAACAATGGCGCAGATACTCCGTTTTTGACTTGGCTCTCGTTTCTATTTTTAAAACACTAAGAGATTTTGGTTTATCACTTGAAACCATAAAATCCATTAAAAGCTATTTACAAACGCCTATAAAGGCATTTAGCTACCAAGGAAAACGGATTGATTTGATTACCTTTGCAGTTTTATATGTCAAAATAGGCAAACAAAATAAAAACCTTAATTTTTACGCTTGGCTAGACGGGAATGTGTTTTTGGGTACGGCGGAAGATTATGACTCCTTTATGGCGCAAAATCCCCAATTGCCACATACGCATATTACCTTGTGTTTAAATGCGCTTTGGCAAGGCCTTATAGACGGGGTGTCTGTTAAAGACGAAATTGTATCAATTTTAACACCGGAAGAAGTGGCTGTAATTAATTCTATTCGGAGGCGAGACGTCTGGAAAGTGATTGTACAAAAGGATAAAGAAAAGGTGGAATTTATTGAAGAAGAATACCAAGAAACACCTCAGGTACAACGACTTGTTCAAAAAACTTTATCGCCTTATATGAGGCATATCGATTTTGGTCAAATAAATTTTGATTTTCATAGTGGGAAAATAGATAATTTGGTTATTAAAAAAAAGAAAAAAATAGAACTTTAATCTTTGAAAATGTTCAGTTATTCTAAACAGAGGGCTGTTCAGAGTAGAATTTAAAAGTTCAAAAAAATTAAAAAGAAAAACAGTTTTGTGGGTTATAGTTATTGGAAAGCCCAGGGCTATACACGAACCTGAGAGGTTAGTGTTATGGCTTTGGGCTCTTCTCATTACAGAGAGTTAATCAAGGACTTAAATCTTACGCCGGAAGAAGAAAATCAATTGTTAGAAGAACTTTCTCTTGTGGCGGAAGTAATTGTAAAGCAGTATAAGGAGCAAAAATATGGAAAATAAAAAAGCAGTAATTTATTGTCGTGTGTCAACGGAAGAACAAGCAGATAAAGGCGAAAGTCTGGCAAGCCAAGAACGGCGTTGCTTGGCCTATGCACAACATCAAGGTTTGCAGGTGGTGGAACGGTTTATTGAGAGAGGTGTAAGCGGTCGTACTGCTAATCGCCCTCAATTTATACGTATGGAGCAATTTGTGATTAGAAACAAAATTCCCTTTATTGTTTGTGTAAAAATAGACCGTTTTATGCGTAATACTTTGGAATACTCTTTTGCAATTCAAAAGTTGAAGAGATACAACGTCAAAGTTTTATTTGTCGAAGGGACTAATGCTAATGACGCAGGGGGAAAACTACAACAAGATATAGCGGCCTCTTTTGCAGAATATGAAAGCAATTTGAATAGTGAGCGCACGCGATTAGGCAACGAACAAGCCTTTTTAAGTGGGCGTTGGATTAAACAAACGTGCGGCTATTCGTTTAGACCACAATTGGTTGGTGGTCAAACAAAAAAAGTGTTAACCCCCAATGATGACGCAAAACACGTGATAAAAGCGTTTGAATTAATGGGCAAGGGTATTTATTCCCAACGGGAAGTTTTACGTGAATTAGCCAAAGACGGTTTTAAAATGTACCCTCAAAATTTTAGCCGAATTTTAACGAACTCTGTGTATTGCGGCATTTTACCCGATATGCATAATATGAACAGGGGAAAACCGGTACAAGGGATACATCAGGCGCTTGTATCCAAAGAATTGTTTAACCGTGTGCAAGATGTACTTAAAGGTCGCAGGCCGCACATTGTGCCACACCTACGTAACAACCCAGATTTTCCGTTACGTCGTAGTGTCCTTTGCCCAAAATGCGGGCATAAGTTAACGGCTAGCAAACACAAAGGAGAACACGGGCATTACGGCTATTATTACTGGTGTCAACACGGTTGCCACTACTCTTTACGAAAGCAGGATTTAGAGCCGAAATACTATGAGTATTTACAGGAGCTAACGCCTAGCCCGCGTATGGTTAAATTGTTAGAGGCCATAATTATTGATAAATGGAACAGTCAAGTAGTGGATATTAAAAAACAGAGCCAAGAGCAAGAGCGCAAAATAAAACAATTAAAAGAAACGAAAAGCCGACTGTTACGTATGGCTGCTAATACAGAGTGGGATGGCGCAAGTTCGAAAGATATAAAAGACGAAATTGTTAAAATAAACAACGAAATTAATGAAGCGGAAGTAGTTTGTAAGCAAGCTGCTGAAACGATAGATGTAACAGAGTGTTGGGAATTTGCTCAGTACTTTTTAACGCATATGGCCGACCTCTGGCAAACGGCCGGGATAGACCTGCGGCAACGTATTCAAGGTTTAATTACCCCCGAAGGATTTGTTTTAGAAGGCGAATTTATTAAACCTATAAAAAATCCTTATTTTATCAGCATTTTATGCCAAAAAAACAAGGATTATAATAAGAAGGGTGGATGACGAGATTTGAACCCGCGACCTCCGGTTCCACAGACCGGCGCTCTAACCAGCTGAGCTACATCCACCATAAATCACTATTTCTATTCTAGCAAATTCGTATTTCAGGCGCAACTTGGCGCTTTTAGGATTCGGCGGTAGTTGGTAAGGATTTGTGCAACGCTTGTAATTGGGTTTGGGCTACCTTCCAATCAAACATATTTACATCTTCCCGGGCTGTTTCTACAATCAGCGCAAGCGGATTATCCGGTGCGTTGTACACGGAAAACGTGTTATAAAATACCAAAGTCGGTTTTTGAAAACCGGCAGCAATGTGTACGATGGAAGTATCCGGTGTAATGACGGCTTGGGCCCGCCGTACCCATTCAAATAGTTCAAAAATACTTTGGGTCGGTTTTACGTATACGTTGGGCAAACCGTTAAAGATTGTTTGCCAGTAATCGTACAGGGAAGGGATAACAGGCACTACGATGGGTTGTTGCCAGGACGCCAGCAACGTGCATAACTGATGTAAGGTATTGGACGAGAACCGTCTTTTGGCTACTGAGCCGGAGGGGTTTAGCAAGATGTACGTAGTAATGTGATGATTCGTCAGCCAGGTTTGCACTTGCTGAGAATCCTTTTGCGGGATGGGTAAATCGTAGGATTTATCCGGGTTCTCAATGCCCAAGAGTTTTAAAATAGCTTGTTCATGCGTACTGCCGTGTGCGTCGGGAGCCCCAAAGGGTTGTACCGGGCTGGTAAAACAATCCAGCACGCGCTCACGGCCGATTAGCCATTTAAATAATCGCCAGTTTTTATAGTCTTTGTCCGAACTGTCTAATACTAAATCAAAATGGTGCTGATGTAATTTAAGCCCTTGCCAAATCAAGGTAAGCCAACGTTGGTTGGGGCGAATGAGTTTGGGGATGGGTAATTTAATAATAGTATCAATATACGGATTGTTTTTTAAAAATTCATAATTAGACCCAAAGCATGCCACGGTAAGTTTGGCCGAAGGATTGGTTTGTTTGATGTTGCGGTAACAGCACGAAGAAATAATCGCATCCCCCAATGAGCCCTCACCCCGTAATACCAGAATGTTATGTAAGTCTCGGATGAGGGGGATGTGTTGCATATTAGTTGGCTTCGGGCGAGATGAGTTTTTGGCGTAAGGCGGGCCAGGCTTGGCACAAATAAAGCCCCAGCAAGAAAGCCGCCAGTGAAACAAGTAGACAGATCATCGGCAGTAACGTAACGAAATTGTTGGTTACCTTGGCGATGTGTTCTTCGGGCACTACGCAGATTAGGTACCAGTCATTAATGGACAGCGGTTGGTAGCTAATATAAAGGGTGCCGCGCGCTTTGGAATGATACGTAATGACACCGCTTTTGCCGGAAGTAAAATCCGTCAGTACCTGATGGCGTAATGCGTGGTCGGGATCATCGGGCATATCAAAAATATTATATAGACCGCTGACGGCATTTTTGTGGAAGGATTCCACTACTTTGTCTCCGTTAGCGCGCACCAATAACGAATACCCCATCCCGCCGAATGATTGCATATCTAACAGCTTGGCAAAAGCAGCCGTATTGCGCGTTCCCATAAGAACGCCTATAATTTCGTCATTACGTTTGACGGGGGCCGCTTCTACCAAAATATTAGACCGGTCCAACATATCTTGTCCGCGGTTGGAAATATTCGCCGAGCCTGTCATCGCTTTTTGGAAATGACGCGTTTGGGATAGCTCCAAAAAGGAACCGTCATCGAGCGTGGTGGTGCCGTCCGGTTTGGCGAACTCTAAATTTTTATAGTGGTTTTGCTTGCGCTGAACTTGTAGGAAGTTAATTAATTCTTGTTCGGTCAGGTTAGGATACATCCCCAACGAAGCAGCAATGGCAGAGAGCAAGGTCAAATCCTCATTTACCTGCATCTCCACGTTTCGGGCATCCTGCGCAGCAAACTCTTCTAAGATGAGAATGGTTTCTGTTTTGAGCTTGGAATTTAATTGATGTACATACCACACAATGCCGGTGGAAGCCAACCCTGTACAAAGCAGGATGACCGCCGCGCATTGAACGAACGAAAATGATTTTTTCATAGTTATTTGTTCCTTTCCGCTTTTTTGCGCATACGAGATCTGCGCTTAAAGCGGAATAATTTTTTCTTGAAGAAACGCGCGAGCCCGCCCTTAGCGGTTTCACGATATTCCTTTTTCATATCCAAACCGGTTTGCATCATAGTAGCTAGCACGTTGTCGTATGAAATACGATGCTCGCCGTCAGAAATGAGTGCATACGTAGCGCAATCTAATGCGCGCGAAGCAGCCAGCGCGTTGCGCTCAATGCAAGGGATTTGCACCAGACCATCCACCGGGTCGCACGTAAGCCCTAAATGGTGCTCGAGTCCCATTTCCGCCGCGTAAGCAATGCGGCGGTTGTCGCCTCCTTCTAACTGACAAGCGGCGGCAGCAGCCATGGCACACGCTACGCCGATTTCTCCCTGACATCCTACTTCCGCTCCGGAAATGGAGGCATTGGTCTTGGCCAAGTTGCCGAAAAGTCCGGCAGTGGCCAGTGCATGAACAATAGTAATGTCTTCAAAACTGTAAATTTCTTTGATCTGGCGACACACGGCAGGGACTACTCCGCTAGATCCGCAAGTGGGGGCGGTGACTACTTGTCCGCCGGAGGCGTTCTCCTCGGCACAGGCTAGTGCGTAGGCGAATAAATTATTCATGCGGCGCAAAAATTGAGGGGATTGTTCGGCATTGTGTAAATAACGCCGGGCCTTACGTTCTAAGTTAAGGGAACCGGGTAATACTCCGCGTTTATCTAGGCCGCGCTGCATGGTTTCTTGCATGGTATTCCAGACAGTTGTTAAATAATCCCAAATTTGAGAACCCTCGCACTCTTCCACATATTCCCACAACAGCATGCGGTGTTGGGCGGTATAGTCTAAAATCTCGGCCATTGAGTGATGCGGGTAAACAGAGACAGGGGGTTGAATGTGGTGTTGATCGTCGATAATATCGCCGCCGCCAATGCTGTATACGGTTTTTTCCGCCAAGATATGGTCTGCTTTATCAAGAGCTTGTAAACGCAAGGCGTTGGGATGTGTGGGCAGGAAAACAGCGGGTTCCCAGTCAATAGCAACGGGGCGCGGCTCAAATCCTTCTTTCACAGCAAAATCGGTTAAGTGTCCTTTCCCGGTAGCCGCCAATGAACCATACAAAGTTACTTTGAAAGAAACAGCTTGCGGGTGCGCGGCGGAAAATTGTTCGGCAGCTTTGCGCGGCCCCATGGTGTGGCTGCTGGACGGGCCCATGCCAATTTTATAAAGTTCTCTTAACGATTGCATCTATTTCCTCCTGTTATAAAATGGTATCATAATTGACGATGAATATGTTAGCTTCTTTTCTAGTAGCGGCCGGGTTGTCTATGGATAATTTAGCAGTGACCGTTTCAGCGGGCTGTTCGCACCAAGTGAAAGGCTGCTCCCGTACATTGTGGCAAGTAAGTTTGCTGTTTGCCGCGGCTCATTTTGTGATGTTTACGATCGGATTTGAAGGCGGCGTTTTGTTACACGCCGGAAAGCGAATTGCCCCATGGTTAGCTTGTGCTATTTTGGTATTTATCGGGCTGCGCATGATTAAAAATGCATTTACCGCACAAGGAAAAGAACAAACTCCGCTTTTGAATTCATTTCGTACGCAGATGCTGCTCGCGTTAGCCACCAGTGTAGATGCGCTGCTGGTAGGGGCGGGGTTGGCTTTTGCGACGGTTGCTTTTTGGCAAACGGCACTAGCGCTGGTGTTATGTGTATTTATAACAAGCCTGTGTGGGTTTTATCTGGGGCGTTACCTGGGACATAAGTTTGGACGTAATATGGAAATGTTGGGTGGACTTGTATTGGTATTTTTGGGAGTAAAGGTATTGCTAGAAGGCGTGGGCATTTGGTAGAATGACGGTATCTTAAGCACGAGGTGTCTTATGAGCATGTTAACGGTAATTATTATTTTTATTTGTATATGCGTGGACAATATGGTCAGTGCCAATATGTCTGCTGTTAAAATGACCAAAGAAAACAAAAGTATATTCTCTGTAAAATTAGCGTTGGTGTTTACAATTTTTAATGTGCTTTTGTTTGGTATAGGTTATATTTTGAGCTTCCTTTTTCACGATTGGGGCTATTTTGCACACAACTGGGTGGCGTTTGCGTTCCTGCTGCTGTTGGGGATCAAATTTATGCTGGAATATATCGAAAAATCGCCCAGCTTTGGGGATGCAGATGCCGGAGATAATTGGAAATTAGCCAAAGTATCGGCCATTATCGGCATGAATAGTTTCTTGGTGGGGTACGCCTTGGAAACAATGGACAGAGCTTTCTTCCCGGAAGTAGTATTGCTTCTTATCCTTACGTTTGTGCTGTCTTTGCTGGGGGCTCACTTCGGCGGAGCAGATACCAAAAATTTATTAAGTAAAAAATTGGAATTAGTAGCGGGTATCGTGCTTATTGTGATAAGCATTATGCAAATTGTTTACTAGACGTGTTCAAAATTTAACTAAGCGAGGCGCGGTTTCTACGTGCCTCGTTTTTAATTGTCATCTTCGTGCGTGGGGTCTTCTTCTGCGGGGTTGAGGTTTAAAGAGGCTAGTAGCATATCCACCAGGCGAATGTCGCTGGGGTATTGCACAAGCTCGTGCGCTTTAAGCAGGGATACCCACCGGATTGCCAGGATTTCACTGGCGTCGTGCTTGCCGATGCGCCCTAATTTTTTCATCAAATACCATTGCACCATCTTTTTGATGTAGTTGCCCTGAAACGTAAATGCGTATTTCACGCGGATCATCGGGCGTACGATGATAGCCTTATATCCGGTTTCTTCCAATACTTCGCGCAGCGCGGCCTGGCGGGGGGTTTCGCCCGCTTCAATGTGGCCTTTGGGGAAGGTCCAAATTTTTTTGCCTTTCATATTCTTGACTTGCACCAAGAGTACCTTGCGCCCGTCTAAGATTACGCCCCCGCACGAAAATTCCGATACGATCATTTCGCTTTCTGCTCCAAGTGATACGCTACGTTTAAAATCTTTTCTTCTTCTAAAATTGGGCCGTAAAATTGCACCCCGATGGGCAAGCCGTTTTCGTCTTTGCCAAACGGTACGCTGATGCCGGCCAATCCGCCGATATTTCCTTGGCACGTATATAAATCTGCTAAGTATAGAGCGAGCGGATTTGCTTTTTGTTCGCCGATTTTAAAAGCTGTTGTGGGCGAAGTGGGGGTTAAAATAACATCCACTTTCTCAAACGCTTTTTTGAAATCTGCGCGGATCAGTTCGCGCACTTTGAGGGCTTTTAAAAAACATTCTTCATAGCGCTTGGACGTGAGCGCGTAGGTGCCGATGATGATGCGTTTTTTTACTTCCAAGCCGAACAGTGCACGCGATTTTTCATAATAATCCGACAACCCGTTGGCATCTTGCGCGGAATATCCGTAGCGAATGCCGTCGTATCGTCCTAAATTGGAGCTGGCCTCCGCGCTGGTGATAATGTAATAACACGGGGCCGAATATTTGGCTAACGGGATTTCTACTTCCACCAGTTCTGCGCCCAGCTCTTTTAATTGTTGGGCAGCGAGCTCTGTTTGTTTTTTAATAGCCGGGTTTAAGCCGTCTAAAAATCCCTTGGGCAGGCCTACTTTTATTCCTTTTAAATCAGTCGTAAAGTTTTGCGTGTAATGCGGCACAGGGGCTTCCAGCGAGGTGGAATCGTGCGTGTCTTTGCCGGAAATTACTTCCATTACTAAAGCGGCATCAGCCACATTGCCAGCCAGCACACCTACCTGGTCAGCGCTGGAGGCAAAAGCAATTACCCCGTAACGTGAAATGCGTCCGTAACCGGGTTTAATTCCCACGACTCCGCAAAATCCGGCGGGTTGACGCACCGATCCCCCGGTGTCAGTTCCCAAGGCTGCGGGGATCATCCCGGCTGCTACGGCCGCGGCAGATCCGCCTGAAGAACCGCCGGGAACGCGGGTTAAATCTACGGGATTGTGTACCACGCCCCACGCCGAGGTCTGGTTGGAGCTGCCCATGGCAAATTCATCCATGTTGGTGCGCCCGATGATGACGGCATCTTGCGCGAGTAATTTTTCTACGACGGTAGAAGTGTAAGCGGCGGTGTAATTTTCCAACATTTTAGAGCAGCAAGTGGCTTTGTGCCCTTTGTATAATATGTTGTCTTTGATGCCGACCGGTACGCCGGCCAAAGTACCCAGTTTTTCGCCGCGTGCTTTTTTGGCGTCTATGGCTTTTGCTTGCGCGAGGGCATCTTCTTCAAATACTTCTACAAACGCATTAATTTGCGGGTTTTTCTCTTTAATTTGCGCTAAATAATAGCGGGTGATTTCTTCGGCGCTTTTGGTGCCGGAAGTAATGGCGTTGATAATTTGTGAAATCGTCATCTTAAAGCACCTTCTTTACTTTGGCTTGGCCGTCCAGCTCTTGGGCGAACATGGCGCGCAAATTGGCGGCGGCTTGCTCGTCACTAACGGCTTGGTCTTTGCGGATATGCGCGGCCAAGGTGGCATTGGTCAAGGTTACGTTATCAGTGTTGACGGCAGATAATTCATCTACCCAGCCGAATAACGCGCGCAGTTGTTCTTCATAAATAGCGGCTTCTTGCTCGCTTACCGTCATTTTGGCAAGTTTGCCCGCCAGTTCTACATCTTGTTTGGTAATCATAAAAAACCTCTTGTATTCATTTTATATAAATAAAGGCCGCCCTGACTAGGGGCGGCCTTGGCTAGTAGAAATTTATTTTGCGTTATTAAGTTCTTTAAGCCGGTTAATTAGAGCGGTCGGATTTACAAAATAACGCACGGTGAATTTTTCTCCTTGATACGTGCACTCTTTGGTGTCGGCAGTATCATGCGCGGCCTGCATAAAAATTTCTTTGGTAAGGTCCGGATATACTTGCACACCTAACGCGTAAAGTCCGGCTAAATACGGGACCGCCCAGGATAATCCGCCGGTAGCGTAGTGCACATAATCTTGCACTCCGTTGGGAGCGGCCGTTACGCGAAAGTCTGTTGGAACAAGAGGGTTCTGTATATCGGCATAGTATGAGAGGTCTTCTTTTCCCCACCAATAAGCCGGGCGGCAATAATCATCTCCGTCAGGGGAAGATAAACTGTGTGCTCGGCTTAACGTAGACACATCATTGGTAGTGAATACGGCAATGTTGTTATCGGCAAATTCCTTGAGAACAGCATTGAATTTTTCGGAACCTTTATCATATTTACCAAATCCGCGCGAAATGGAAACGACGCGGATGCGTTTTTCCTCAGGTAAACGGAAATTATAATCTAAAACACGGATTAGGTCTTCTCCCACTTCACCTGCATCCAAAATATCATTATCGTCCATTTTTAGATGTTCTGCCCAGTAATAAACGTCTGCTTGAGGAGCCACGCCTACTGTTTTACCCGCTAAAATAGAAGTTACAGCGGCTCCGTGCATACTGGCAGGGCTTGCATATTTTTGGTAAAAGGGGTCTTGCCAATAATATTGAAGACGGTTGGCATATTGTTCGTGGTCTAAGAGTAAATTTTGATCTAAAATAGCCACGCTGACTCCTTTACCCGTAATACCTTGTTTATGCAATTTGTAAATATTCAAACCGGGGTTTTGATTTTGTTTCAAAATTTTGGCAGGCACAAATCCTTTAGGCAATTTATTCTTAGGCGGGAATTTGGTTTTGGAATCAAACGTAAGCACGTCGGCCAGTTCATTCGCGCTGTAAGCTGTAAAATCCCACGCGGATAAATCGCACGAGCGAACATCCAATTTTTGTGGAGTAACTGTTTTTTGTGCAGGTTGTCCGTCGGGGAACCTCTTTTCACAGAAAAACGAATAATTGGCGGCTTGCGTACCGGCTATAACGGGGCGATGTATTTGATGGGTACATGCAGATGCTAAAAAGCATACAGCCAAACAACTAATTAGTTTTTTCATAAATAGTCTCCTTTTGTATTTGCTACAATAATAGCATATTTACCGGAGGATTTTACATGAACGAACAACAAATAAATACGCATTTTGTGCTGGTAATCGTAGCGATTATTACTTCGTGTTTTACCGGGTTTTGGACGATTCCCTTGGCGCTGGCGGCGCTCGTATTTTCGCTACGCAGCAGTGATTTAATTTATCAAGAACGCCTAGAAGAAGCCAAGAATATGGCCAAGTGGGCCAAGATATTCGGCTGGCTGACTATCCTGGTAGCGCTGATCCCGATAATTTTGATTTTCTTATTCGGCGGAACGATTTTGGCGCTACTCGGTGCAGCAGTAGCAGCAGCCGGGTAAATGATTTCTATTAAAAAAGAGCCCCGTGAAAGGGGCTCTTTTTGCTTGGGAGAATTTACTTCTTTTGAAAATCTTTCTCGGCCATTTCAAAGGCTTCGTGAATAGACAATGGCTCCGGCCCGGCGGCCACTTTGCTTAAAAACATTTCGTGATTAGAAACTGCGTGGATAATTTCATCCATCAAAAAACCTTTGTTGAGTTCGCGCTCAATAGCGTCGATGACCGTGTCGGCATCTTTGGGTGCCAGAATATTTTCAATTTTACAGTGCAGCATTTTTACCGCGCTGGGGCCTTCGTATTTTAGACGCCCTTTAAATAGCGGAAAGCTGACCACGCACCCTTTGTAATTCAGGCGCTTTTTAAGTAGCCCGCGGATAACTTTATCGGAAAGCATAGCCTGTGTGTCGTTATCAATATTCGGGAAAATCATATCCGAAGGCATAATGGCATCGGCGCGGCGGAACATATGCTTATAGGGAATAAATTCTGCGTCTTCGAGTTGTGCCAATGTTTTAAGTGCGCCGGAAACACCGGGGAAATATTTAATACAGTTAAGCGCCCCGCCATTGGAAAGCCCGGCAATAAAATCGCCTGCCAGTTGCGTAACCTTTAAGGGCACATCACTAAACGTGTAGGCGTTGTACCCCAAGTCTACCACGGGCGCAAGTACCCAGTTAATCCCGATGGACAGAGCCATACGCGCAGTGAGATATCCCTTGCGATAGGCTACATCTTGCGGTAAATCATACTGACAAATTTTTGCATTAACGGGAAGTGCCGGTGCGTCTGTAATTACTTCGCATAAATTATTAGTGATATCGGCGCAGAAAAGGAGCTTATCATAAGGGGAAGCATCCTGCATGCGTTTAATGAAATCTTGCGCTTCTTGTGCCTTGGCGTTGTACAAGCAGAAGCCTCCCACGCCGCGTCGCGCCAACTCTTCGGCTTTTTTTATATCGCTCTTGCCGAACCAAAATCCTGGGAAAACAATACGTGCCGGTTTCATCGAGGACTCCTCACTCCATTAGAACAGACGGCAACAGAGAGTCTGTTTCTGTTTCGGTTGATGGTAATGCACGCTGAGGCAACGGCAACTTGGCATCCGGTAAAAGTTCGGGGCGAACCGGAGTGCCGATCCACTGTATGACGGACGCCGTGAGATATTTATCCAATAGTTCATGAGAGCTGCCATCATAAGCGGTTAAAAAAGTAACGTGCCCGGCTCCGGCAGTTAAAAAAGATACATTGCGCAAAATGCTCGCTTCCAGAAATCCTTTGCGCTCATCCGCGCTGGCTGCCAGTAACACGGCTCCTTTATAGGTGCGCAATGCTGGAACGGGAAGTACGTCGCGTATATTGGCGCTGGGGCTGATCAGCGCGATACCTTTTAAATTGGGAAGTGCACCGGCGGTTTTAGCGGCCACGTTGGCACCCAGACCCGCACCCAGCAAAATAATATGATCTTCTTGGATCCCTTTTGATTTTAAAAAGGAGACAGCTGCCAGCGCATCTTGCATCATTCTGTTGAAAGGATTATCGGGGCCTTCTTTGGCAAAAGATTTGTAACTTCCGCGGGAAGTGCTTTGTCCATGACCGCGCAGATCGAGCGCTAGGTAACCGAATCCAGCTTTGGCAATTGCTTTGCGGAAGGAAGAAAACTCCGCCTTGTTTTTCCCCAGATCATGGAGCAATACGACGGTGGATCCCTTGGAAGCCGGCAGATAAACAGCCGTCAATGTCCAGCCATCTTTGGTAGATAGAGAAACAGATTGTTCAGAAGGTGCGGCCCAGAGCAAATTTGCGAAAAGCATTACAAAAACCGCGCCGGTAAATAGTTTATAAAAACGAGATAAATTCATATTAAGCGTCCAATACTTCCTCCGGCTTGAACCACAGAGCAATTTCACGCTGGGCATCTTGTGCTGAGTCGGAAGCGTGCACACAGTTGTATACAATATCGGCTTGTTTATCGAACTTGCCGAAGTTGCCGCGGATCGTCCATGGGGCAGCGTTATCGGGGTTGGTGGCTCCAAGCGCGTGGCGGATTTTGGCCACCGCGTCTTCGCCTTGAAACACAAATGCCAAAATCTTGTGATTCGCAAGAGGGTTATAATCTCCCATCATGTAATGAACTACATTATCCAGAAAGGGTTTGCCCGCCAGGTGCTGATAATGTGCGCGGATTAAATCTTCCGTCGGTGCGACGGCTTTGGCAGCTATAATATCCAGCTCCAGTCGCTCCAGCCGATCCAAAATAATGCCCGCAAGCCGCTTTTCCAGCGCGTCGGGTTTAATGAGCACCAGGCAACGTTCTTTCATACAAACATTATACCAATCTAAACACACTTGTCAAAGAGGCTTTTGCTATCCAAAATACCATAATATGAAGTATAATGTAAAAAAGGTACGCGTATGACACAAACGTCCGGTAAAACAATTTTTATTTCCGCAGGCGATATCTCCGGGGATATTCACGCCGCTAATTTAGTGCGCGCGATGAAGGAACTGAACCCGTCTGTGCGTGTGATTGCTATCGGCGGGCCGCGCCTAAAAGAGTGTGCCGATGAATTTGTGATAGACCTGGCCAGCGAAGGGATATCGGGGTTTGTAGAACCCCTCAAAAAACTCCCGTTGTTTTTTAAACTAATTAAACAAGTGCGCACTATTTTACAAACCCAAAAACCCGCGGCTTTTATTGCCGTAGATTACTACGGACTTAATCACCAATTTTTAAAAGTAGCTAAAGAAGAAAATGTTCCCGCCTACTATTACGTTACCCCGCAAGTATGGGCCTCGCGTCAATATCGTGCTAAGCGTTTGGCGGCGCTTACTAAAAAGATGTATGTGATTTATCCGTTTGAACCGGCTTTTCACAAAAAGCGGGGCGGTAATGCGGTGTTTTTAGGGAACCCGTTATTAG
This sequence comes from Elusimicrobiaceae bacterium, assembly GCA_045595305.1. Taxonomy (GTDB): domain Bacteria; phylum Elusimicrobiota; class Elusimicrobia; order Elusimicrobiales; family Elusimicrobiaceae; genus Avelusimicrobium. Next base: position 7,459 of record JAZOAE010000006.1, on the reverse strand, counting down.
ACAAAATGCCCGCGCCTCTACCTAAAAATTTTGATATCAAAGATCCTAAAACGCATGCGTGGAAATTGGGACTTTTGCCGGGCAGCCGTCGCGGGGAAATTACGCGTCTCACGCCGGTGTTTTACCAAACTTTCAAAGAAATTTGCAAAACGTATCCTGCTACGCAAGCCTATATTTTCTTGCTGCCGGATGCTAACGAGCAAGATTTTATTAAACTGCTGGGCGAACAGCCGCCGGCTAATTTCCACTTTGTCAAAGAAGCCGATTATAAAATGCGTGCACAGATGGATTTTTTGTTAGCGTGTTCGGGCACAGCTACCTTAGAAAATGCACTTTTAGGCGTGCCGATGCTGGTGGCTTATAAAATGTTTTGGCCAACGTTTTTGATTGCCAGATTAGTGATAAAAGTAAAATATATTTCGTTGGTGAATTTGCTGGCAAATAAGCCATTGGTCAAAGAACTAATCCAATGGAGAGCTTCGGTTCAAAACTGCACCGCGCTCACGCAGGATATGTTTTCCCATCCGCAAAAATTGGCAGCCATGCATCGGGAGCTGTTGGCCTTGCGTGCCAGCTTGGGGGAACCAGGCGTGGCCAAACGTGCAGCAGCGGATATATTGGGGGACTTATGAACGCGCCCACTTTAGAAGAACTAATTGCCAAGTTTAAAGAATACAATCCCAATCAAGATACTTCGCTGATTGAGAAAGCCTATCATTTTGCCCAAAATGCTCATAAAGATCAAAAACGCGAAAGCGGCGAGCCTTACTTTGTGCATTGCTGCCACGTGGCTAATATTTTAATGGACTTTAACTTGGACGGCGATACCATTTGTGCCGGCCTTTTGCACGATACGGTGGAAGATACCGGCGTTACGCTGGAAGATATCCGCAAAGAATTTAATAAAGAAATCGCCCACATGGTGCAGGGCGTTACTAAAATTAGCGACCTAAAGTTTTCCTCTACCGATGAAGAAACGGTGGAAAACTGGCGCAAAATGCTGATCGCGGTAGCGGAAGATGTGCGCGTTATTTTAATAAAGCTGGCTGACCGCACGCACAATATGCGCACGTTGCAATACATGCCGCCCGAAAAACAACAGTTTAAAGCGTATGAAACCATTTCGCTATATGCGCCGCTTGCCCAACGTTTGGGGATGTTTACTATTAAAACCGATTTGGAAGATTTGTCTTTTAAATATTTGCATCCCGAAGAATATAACGATATTAAAACGCAAGTAGAAGCCCGCACCGCAGACCGGCAAGCCGCGCTGGAAGCATTTAAACAAGCTTTAGCGCCGGCGTTAGAAGCGGAACATTTGGAATCGCGCATTTTGGCGCGTGCCAAAAACTATTACTCCATTTATCGCAAAATGAAAAAGCAAAATTGCAGCTTTGCGGAAATTCAGGATTCGTTGGGCGTGCGCATTATCACAAAGACCGTGTCGGATTGTTACCGTGCGTTGGGTTTGGTGCATAGTGTGTTCAAGCCGATTGCGGGTACTTTTACCGATTATATTGCTACGCCGAAAGCCAATATGTATCAAAGCATACATACAACTGTATTGTCGCCCACAGGAGATGTTATTGAAATTCAAATCCGTACCGAAGAAATGCATAAAACCTGTGAATACGGTATCGCCGCACACTGGCGCTATAAATTGGGGAATGTTAAGCAAGATAAAAACTTTGATGAAAAAATTAATTGGATCCGCCGCTGGATTGAATGGCAGCAAGATTTAACAGCTCCGCGCGAATTTCTGGAAGGATTTAAAACGGACGTTAATTTGCAGCAGATTTTTGTATTCACACCGCGTGCGGACGTGAAATCATTACCCGAAGGCGCTACTCCGATTGATTTTGCGTATGCTATTCACACGGATATCGGGGATCATTACGTAGGGGCCCGTGTCAATAATCGTATGGTGCGTATGGATTATAATTTTAAAACCGGAGATGTGTGCGAAATTATCACCCGCAAAAATGGCGAGCCCAAACGCGATTGGTTGGAATTTGCCAAAACCGCCAATGCCCGCAGCCACATTAAGCGCTTCTTGCGTGGGAAAGGAGTTGATTTATGAGTGAGTTGGAATCCGTTGAACAGACCCTCTTTTGCAAACGTTGCCAGGCGGAAGTCCGCGCGAGTGACAATTATTGCCATGCTTGCGGTAAAAGTCTAAAGCCGGGCCATGGCTTTTTGTTTACACATACCGGAATTATTTTAATGGGTTTGGTGCTGGGGCCGTTTGCCTTGCCATTTGTATGGATGAGTAAAGTGCTTAGTCCCGCAGCCAAAATCATCTACACAGTCATTCTTCTGTTGATTGGATTCTATTTAATTTATTCACTCATTCATATCTTTACAGTGATGCAGCAGTCAATACAACTGCTTATGGGGAATCTCTCCGAGTTGGAAAACGGACTGCAGAGCGTTCAATCGTTGAGTACATTTTGAAATTCTTCGAGCATCCTCACTCATAATTTGGTAAAATAAAAAAGTACCTGTTAGATTAGTAAGGAGAAAAATACATGACTTCACAAGCAGTAGCCGTGAAGACAGATCGGCAGCCTACGGGCCTGTACGTACTGTTTTTAACGGAAATGTGGGAACGGTTCAGTTACTACGCCATGCGTGGTATCTTGGTACTGTATTTAATTAAAGTAATGCAGTTTTCCGAATCTCACGCTAGTAAATTGTATGGTATAGTTACCAGCTTAATTTATTTGAGCCCCTTAATTGGTGGTTATATCGCTGATAAATTTTGGGGCCAGCGCCGCGCCATTATTGTGGGTGGAATTTTAATCGCCCTTGGACAATTTTCGTTGGCTGCCAATCCTACGTTATCTTTTTTGTATGCGGGATTGTTCTTCTTGGTTATCGGTAACGGATTTTTCAAACCGAACATCTCTACCATTGTAGGGGAGTTGTACGAAGAGAATGACCCCCGCCGTGATGCCGGGTTTACCATTTTCTATATGGGTATTAACCTGGGTGCGTTTATCTGCAACTTTGTAGCAGGTACGCTGGCAGAAAAGATTGGTTTTGGTTGGGGTTTTGCTGCAGCTGGTTTTGGGATGATTATCGGCTTGGCTATCTTTATCTGGGGTAAAAACAAACACCTCCAGGGCCAAGGCAAGAAGCCTAAAAAACTTACCAAAGAAGAAAAGCTGGAACATCCCAATGCTCCGCTGACCACTGCCGAAAAGCAACGTATCGCCGTAATCTTTATTATGGCTTTCTTCAGCATTTTCTTCTGGTCTGCGTTTGAGCAAGCCGGTGCGTCACTGACCATTTTTGCTGAAAAATTTACCGATCGTGTTATTTTCGGTTGGCAAATGCCTACTTCTTGGTTCCAAAGTGTTAACCCGATGTTTATTATCTTGTTTGCACCGTTGTTTTCCAAGTTGTGGATTAACTTAGCCAAAAAAGGTTTAGAGCCTTCTACTCCCGCTAAATTTGTATGGGGGTTTATGTCCTTGGCGTTCGGGTTTTTGATTTTGGTGGCGGCTTCGTACGTCATCCAAACGACCGATGCAAAAGTGGGCATTTTCTGGCTAATTTTTGCCTACATGTTCCACACTACCGGGGAATTATGTTTAAGCCCTGTAGGCCTGTCTCTAGTTACCAAATTGGCGCCTATTCGCTTTGCCTCTTTGTTAATGGGAACTTGGTTCCTGGCAAATGCGGCCGCCAACTTTACCGCGGGTTTCTACTCCGGTTACTTTGGACACATTTCCAACGTACGTTTCTTCACTACGTTGGTGATAGCCCCGTTGGTAGGCGGATTGCTGTTGTTGTCCATTAAAAAGTATGTAATCAAGTGGATGAACGGTATCAAATAGAGCCGTGCTATTTACCTGTTAAAAAGGCCCCCAATTTTGGGGGCCTTTTGATTAGTAGAAGAAACGATTACTCTTCGTCTTTTTTGAATTTAGCAGCCACTTCTTCTTTGCGGCGGTTAAATTCTTTGACCACTTTCTCTTTGCCTTCGTTGAATTTTTCTTTGGCGGTTTCAAAGTGTTCTTTGGCCTTTTCTTTGAGGTCTTGCGCATGTTCCAACATCAGTTCTTTATTATCTTCATACGTATCGTTGGCCCAGCGTTTTAAGCGGCGGCGGGTGGTTTCCCCTTTGGCAGGAGCTAACAGTAACCCCGCAGCTGCACCTACAATGGCCCCTAGTAAGAAGGCCGCTAAACCGGTTTCGGCTGATCTATATCTGTTACACATAAATTACCCTCCTTTGCTAAATTGATACATATATTTTACAATATAGTATACCTATAGTATAAGTAATAAACCGTTTTTTTGCCAGTCCATTTTTTAGTTAGAGAGGTTTTTTATGCCCAATCCGTCCGCGCCGCGTAATAACGGCCAGCAAGTAGCACCCGAAGTGCGCAAACGCAATTTTGAAGAAGTAGCCCGCTCTTTTACCGACGAGCAAGCCCGCGCGGAGGCCGACCGTTGTTTGCATTGTAAAAATGCCCGTTGCCAGGCCAACTGCCCGGTGGGGGTGCAAATCCCGGACTTTATTGCGTATGTCAAAGAAGGGAAAATCGGCGAAGCCGTCAGCAAAATTATGGAAACCAGTTTACTGCCGGCCATTTGCGGCCGTGTGTGCCCGCAGGAAAAACATTGCGAGGGCAACTGCGTGCTTAAAGAAAAATTTGGCTCGGTGAACATCGGTATGTTGGAGCGCTATACCGCCGATACCGCGCGCAAAAACGGGCTGTTAAAAGCCCCGCAAACCGCGCCTAAAACCGGCAAAAAAGTGGTGTGCATTGGTTCCGGTCCGTCATCTATTGCGGCGGCGGCCGAACTGGCGCGTGTCGGACATGAAGTAACGGTATTTGAAGCGCTGCACGCTTTTGGCGGCGTGCTTCGCTATGGAATTCCGTCCTTCCGCTTGCCGCGCGAAGTGATTGATCACGAAATTGAAACCGTTAAATCCATGGGCGTGAAATTTGTGCCGGATGTACTGGTGGGTGCTACGCAAACCGTACAAGAATTACTAAAAGAATTTGATGCGGTTTATGTAGGCAGTGGGGCGGGACTGCCGACCATGACGGGTATCCCCGGCGAAAACGCCGTAGGCGTATATAGTGCCAATGAATTTTTAACACGCATTAATTTAATGCAGGCCTACAAATTCCCGACCACGGATACGCCCATTAAAATCGGCAAGCACGTCATTGTACTGGGTGCCGGAAATAGTGCCATGGACGCGGCACGTTGCGCCATGCGCCTGGGGCCGGATACGGTCACGATTGCTTACCGCCGAAGTGCGGCTGAAATGCCGGCGCGTGCGGCCGAAGTGGAACATGCCAAAGAAGAAGGCGTGAACTTTGAATTTTTACTGACTCCCAAAGAAGTGCTTACAGATGAAACCGGGCGCGTGAGCGGGCTTAAATTTACGCGCAACGAACTGGGCGAACCCGATGCCAAAGGGCGTCGCCGTCCGGTGGAAATCCCGGGTTCGGAATTTGTGATGCCGGCAGACACAATTATTGTGGCAATCGGCCAACGCCCTAACCCGATTATTGCCAAAACTACTCCCGAACTGAAAACCACCGAGCGCGGTGTGTTGGAAATGGACGAGCAAGGCAAAACTTCGCTTCCGGGCGTATATGCCGGGGGAGATATTATCCGCGGCGGTGCTACCGTGCTTTTGGCTATGAAAGACGGCATTGAAGCCGCCAAACGCATTAACGCGTACTTGGAGGGGAAATAATATGCAAGAAAATACGATTGTTTCGCGTGAACAACTAAATGATGTAGTGGTCAAATTTGTAATTTACAAACCCCTCATTGCCAAATCCGCCAAAGCCGGGCAATTTGTTATTTTGCGCGGCCGTGAAGGCGGCGAACGTGTCCCGGTTACTTTAGTAGATTGGGACGCAGCTAAAGGAACGATTACGGTGATCATCCAAGCGATTGGAAAATCTACCTCCCTGTTTAACAGTTTGCAAGAAGGCGAGCAATTTTTAAATGTGGCCGGCCCGTTGGGCACGCCGGTGGAAATTAAGAACTACGGCACGGTGGCTGTAGTGGGCGGCGGCGTGGGGATTGCCGAAGTATATCCTATTGCGCGCGCGCTAAAAGAAGTGGGAAATAAAGTAATTGCTGTACTAGGTGCGCGCACAAAAGATCTGTTGATTTTAGAGCCCGAAATGAAAGCGTTGTGTGACCAAACCCTTTCCACTACTGATGACGGATCCTATGGCCAAAAAGGAATGGTAACGGATGCTATTCAAAGTTTGTATGACGGGGGCGAAAAAATTAACGCCGGGTTTATTATTGGTCCGATCCCGATGATGAAATTTACCTCGCGCCTGATGGATAAACTGGGGATGAACCCGCACGCCAGTTTAAACCCCATTATGTTAGACGGTACCGGGATGTGCGGTTGCTGCCGTGTAACGGTAGAAGGGAAAGTGAAATTTGCGTGTGTGGACGGCCCGATGTTCCCTTCCAAAACGATTGATTTTGACGAACTCATCCGCCGCACCAGCGAATACAAACCACTCGAAAAAGAAAGTTTGGAAAAGTACCAACACGAAAAAGATCACGTCTGCAAGTGCGGACTTCACTAAACGTGTGTGTTTTGTAAAAACCTCTGCTTTGGGCAGAGGTTTTTTGTGAATTACAATATCATCATGCTGTCGCCAAACGAATAAAAACGATATTTTTTCTCGACGGCTTGCAAGTAGGCTTCGTAGATAAAATCTTCGCCGGCAAAGGCGCTTGTCATGCATAGCGGCGTAGAATCGGGGAAGTGAAAATTGGTAATCAAACAATCAATGGCTTTGAATTTGTAGCCGGGATAAATAAACAGGTCCGTCCATTGTTTTCCCGCGCGGGTTACGTGATTTTCATCCGTAAAACTCTCTAATGTGCGGGTCGAAGTTGTCCCGCACGAAAACACACGCTTTCCCGCCGCGCGCACGGCGTTTAACGTGTTGGCGGTTTCTGGTGAAATCTCGCCCAGCTCGGCCAGCATTTTGTGTTCTTGCGGTTCTCCGCGCAAAGGTTTAAATGTTCCCCAGCCTACATGCAGCGTAATGTAACAAATATACACTCCCTTATTTTGTATTTTTTGCAATAACTCCGGCGTGAAGTGAAATCCGGCTGTTGGTGCAGCGATAGATCCTTCGTACTTGGCATATACAGTTTGGTAGCGCTCTTTGTCAGTTTCAATACTGGCGGAAAGGCCGCTGTGTTTGCGTGCTTTCTCAATATATTGCGGCAGCGGCATTTGGCCGTGTGCATGACAAAAGGGTAAAATGTCCGCGTGATTGAACTCCAAGAGAAACTCTTTCTCCGGCGTTGTGCCGATCATCGTGCCCACAAGTCCGTCCCCAAAATCCAACTTCAATCCTTCTTTATATTCGTGCGTAAGTACCGCCCACACATTGGGCTGCACAGGACGTACCAAAAGCACCTCCACCTTGCCGCCCGTAGG
>JAZOAE010000005.1:0-5690 GCA_045595305.1 Elusimicrobiaceae bacterium | reverse complement strand
AAAAATAAAACATAAAATAAATATATTAAAAATTAAAATTAATGTCTAATTTTTAATTTAATATATAAATAAAAATATATTTAAAATAAAAAATGCTTAAAAAATAAATATATTTAAAATTATAGGAGAATATATGTACACAAAAACTACTATTGCAAACTTAGCATTAGCGTATTTAGGTCAAGCTCCAATTACATCATTGCAACAAGATAATGAGCCTGCTCGGTGGCTTTCGTTGTTCTATGAACCTGTGCGCGATGAGGTTCTGCGCACCCATGATTGGGCGTTTGCAACAGTTGAAAAGCCTCTGGTGCAGTTGGCAAGCAATGGGGCAGTGGGGGGGAAATTTGTTTACACGTACCCTGCCGATGCGTTATTTATTCGCCGCGTATATGACCAACAAGATCCACAAACCCCCATTCCTTTTGAGGAACGGTTTGAGACAGATTCTCACGTCCGCGTGCTAATTGCCCCTATTGCGCAAGCCTGCGTGCGCTATACGAGAAAGATGAGCGATGAAACTCAGTATGATCCGGCTTTTGTGAAATGCTTTGCTTTGGCGTTGGCATGTGATGCTGCTTTGGCTTTAACGGGAGATGTAAATCTTTCGGCTCGGTTACAGCAGAAATATACGTTGTATTTGGAAGAAGCCCGTCGCAGTAATATGTCCGAAGGCGTTTTACTGGCTCCACAAGTGGATGCTTTTAGCGAGGTACGTTAGTATGGTGCTACATCATTTACAGCCTTCTTTTACAGGGGGAGAAATCAGTCCCTCCCTCCAGACGCGCGTAGATGCATCGGGCTATCATACGTGGCTTAAAAGCGCGCAAAATATGTTTGTGCATCCGCAAGGGGGAATTTCTAACCGGGCAGGAACACAGTATATGGGCACGGCTAAACAAACAGATCCTTGTCAATTAATTGCATTTCCTATCAGTAGTGGGGAAGGATATGTATTAGAATTGGGAAAGAATTATATGCGTTTTTTTACTGCCGATGGCCCCGTATTGGATGGAAATGGAGATCCATTAGAATTGGTTACGCCGTATGCGCAGGAATCTCTCTCTCAAATTCGCGTAGCCCAGTATAATAATGTGCTTTATTTGGCGCACAGCCAGTACCCGCTTATGATGCTCACGCGCACGGCATTGGGAACATTTACGCTTGCACAGGTACCTTTGCGATATGGGCCATTTATGCCTTTTAATACAGATGAAAATAAGAAAATGCGTCTATATCCGCAAACCACCACGGTAACTAGCCAAGGTGTTGTTGCCTCATTGGCATTTGCTCCTGTTAATTATCCCAATTTGATGGTATGGGCATACTTTAATGGGACCTGTTTCTATGTGGGGGAAAATTATGGTCTTAACGTGGCAGATATCGCGGATAATTTTAATGTGGCTTATAACGCGCAAGGACTTAGTGCCACTACCCAAGGAAATATTTTGCGTATTACTTCAGCTGCAGCCGATGGGGGAAATTGGAACGGGAAAACATTTGTGCTGGAATATCGCCGCTCTTTTACCGGGAACGCAGAGCATACGGTTACCCAGGTTTTATCAGGTGGAGAAAATGCGGGCACGCAAACAGTAGCACAATCCGGGCAGTATATTTTGGAAAGTAATTCAGCGATTTTTACTCCGGATCACGTGGGCGGACGGTTCTGTTTGGTGCATGCGGTTGATGCCAACTACCAAAGTGGAACCTTGGGATACGAGAGCACCTCCGCTATCATTTCATCCGGAAGCGATTGGACGTTACGTACCGGCGGTAACTGGACGGGCACATTAACGGTAGAAATTTCATACGATGCCGGGACCACTTGGCAGACACACAAAGTGCTCTCTCGCGCTAGCGGGGACGATAATTTTTACCTCGTTGGAAATCTAAATGATCCAGAAAACTTGGTGCAGGTGCGCGTTAGTTCAGGGCAAAACACTGGCGAGGTTAGTTATGAGCTCAGTGCGCAATCATTCCTTCAGCGGGGGGTGGTTAAAGTGCTCAGTTATATTTCACCTATGCAGGTTGTCGTCGAAATGGAACGGCCGTATGGGAGTGATGCGTGGACCCATATTTGGGCCGAAGGATCCTTTAGCCCGGCGGCGGGATACCCCTCTTGTGTATTTTTTTATCAAGATAGGTTGGGGCTAGCCGGTACCCATGCCGAAGCACAAACATTATGGTTTTCTAAGACGGGAAATTTCATGGATTTTGGCCGTGCGCGCGATACATTGCTGGGAACTGATTCCCTTTCTGTTCGGTTGGGTAGTACTAAACTAAATGCTATTACAGCTGTGGCCGTACTCAACAAATTACTTATTTTTACCGTGGGAAGCGAATGGACTCTTTCTTGTAATGGGGCGCTGTCGTTAGATACGATTGAACTTGCCCAGCAAAGTGAACGCGGCTCTTATTCTACAGCGCCTGTGTTAGTTGGAAATCGTGTTGTATTTGTGCAAGCGCGCGGGGGAGTTTTGCGAGACTTAGTTTACGATTACGCCACGTCTTCCTACACGGGTGATGATCTAACATTGCGTGCCAAACATTTGTTTTCCAATCAGACAATCACACAATTAGCTTATACGCAAGAACCAGATACACTATTATGGTGTGTGACGGGGGAAGGAAAGTTATTATCTCTTACCTACGTGCCCGAACAAGGGATCTATGCTTGGACGCATCATCAAACGACTGGAAGTTTTATAAGTATATGTACATTGGCAAATCAGGGACAAGACGAACTATGGATGGCGGTATCGCGTGGCGGGAACGTTTTTATTGAACGTCTAAGTAAACGACTTCCCGGGAAATCAGCGCAAAACGGGATATTTTTAGACAGTAGTATTTCTGTATATAACGAAACACCTTCCGCGCAAGTAAGCGGCTTGTCTCATTTGGAGGGGAAGAAAGTGTGTGCGTTAGCGGATGGAAATGTGGTAAAGGATCTAACTGTTTCATCGGGAAGTATCACATTGCCGCAACCGGCAAGCCTAGTACACGTGGGGTTGCCTTATGAATCATTTTTGGAAACGCTCCCGGTTGCCAATTCCATTGCATTGGAACGTAAACAGCGATATGTTTCGGCGAGGGTACAGGTATTAGATAGCCGCGGGGGTTATGTCGGTATTAAAGGAAACGTAGGAACAGAATTGGTACAACGTACCGATGAAGCGTACAACGATCCGGTTTCCTTAAAAACGGGTTCGTATACGGTGGTATTGCCTACTCGACATACTTATGAGTCGGAGGTGCGCATTGTACAGCAGGACCCGCTGCCTCTTACGGTATTAGGCGTACTTATCAAAGTGGCATAACAAGGGGTCTCGGCCTTCCCCGAAACCCCTGGAGTTTTAATTAGAAGGTTGTACTAGTTTGAAGCTGCGGATGATTTGTTGGGCTTGTTGGTCCAATTCCGGCATATTATCTAGTGCAAAAACGGCTATGTAATACACGGTTGTTGGTTCAGTTTGTATGGCCATCAACCAAAAGGGGAGTTTATGACTAGCGGCATCACTTATGAAGCCATTTTCGCTATCCAAAGAGGCATGGCCATTTATTTCTCCACTGGCTTGGTAGGCAGGGAATCCGTTTACTTCGGTAAGGCTCTGACTCGTTATTTCAAGTTGTTGGTTTTGTGCATCACTGAATTGTTTTTGTAGTTTGGCAAAAGAATCTTCGGTTGCATCTGTTTGATGTACCAAGATCGCGGCCAAGGAGCTTGTATCAGTTATGCTTTTTCCGGCGGAGTCCTTTTTAAATACATTCGTATCAATGCCCAGTTTAAATTGGACTTTGCCCAGCGTGATCCATTTGGAAAAATCCATTCCGTCATACACGGTTAACGCAAAGGGATATTGGTCGTCCAGGTAAGTGCGCTCTCCATATATCGGAGCCGGGTTCGCTTTTACGTTGGCGATTATGTCTTGGAAAGGGGTGATAACTGCTTTATAGCCGGTGTAAACGGCAAAAGCAAGTAGCAAGGCACAACCAAGGGTACAAACAGTCGCACCGATTAAAGGACCCACGTTGGTGTTCTTTTTAAATATAAGCCAAAGGATCTTAAAGAACAAAAAGAATACCCCGAATACAACAGCTAACACAAGCAGTGTCATGATAACTAGTAGCGTCATAGCCTTATTATATCTTTTTAGGAGGAGTTTATGATTGAAATAGGGAAAAATTTTCTGTGGGGTTTAGCCAGTGCTAGGCAAACAACTCGACAGGAAAAAGAAAAAAATAAATTGGGTGCCTTGCAAGCGCAGCAACAAGCCGATGCTTTGCAACAGGCGTATGAAGAAAAAATGAATTATTTGTTTCGTTCTTCCGCTGAAAAGGCACAATTAGCGTATGAAAATGCCCGTAAGCAGTTGGCGTCTTTGCAAGCCAAACGTGCTGCAAACGGTGTGAGTGATGCATCTGCTTCATCTCTTGATGAAAAACAAACATATGCATTGCAACAGACGCAAAATCAGCAACAAATACAAGCAGCTTTGCAAGAGGAAGCAGCCAAACAAACCAATATTTTTGAACGCAAATGGAATGAATTGCGTGAGGCGGTAGCTCAATATCGTAAACAGGCTAAACGGACGCATCGTTTAGGTGATTTAGGACGTGCTTTTTTATCTTTATTTAGTTAGGAGAAAATTATGACGATATCTTCACAAATTTGTAAAAGGATGTATCAGGCAGATGGAGAAAACCGTCGATGGGCAGTAGATTTTCCCTATTTGTCCGCGGCGGAACTTAAAGTATATTGCACGGACTCAGCAGGAACTGAAACGGAGGTAAGTGCTCAATGTGTGTTAGATGAAATTGAGCATGAAATTATTTATCCTACTGTTGCTAGCGGACAAGATCCGTTGTCTTCGGATTATACACTTACTATCGTACGTGCTACCACTCCTACACAAACACTTCACTTAACTCAACAGGGAACGCTGGATGCCGCAGCCTTGGAACAGGGATTCGATAAATTAACACTGCATGTGCAAGAATTGGCTGAGCAGATTAAGCGAAGTATTAAATATCCAGTTTCATCCAGTAAAACTGAAGCGGATGCACAAACATTTTTGACGGAGTTGCAAACAGCGCAAACAACGGCATTAAATAGTGCTCTGGAAAGTGTGGAGTCTACGGCGACGAGTTTGGAACAGACTGTGGCAGATGAGGCGGCGGCGCGTACACAAGCAGACGCCAGTTTGCAGGAGGCCATTAACAGTAAGCAAAATACGTTGAGTACAGATCAACAATATGCTGTTAATAGCGGAGTTACGACCGCCAAAATTATTAGTTATGATACGCATCTGCTTGCCACTAATAATCCGCATGAGGTTACAAAAGCGCAAGTGGGACTTGGCAATGTAGATAATACTGCGGATAGCGATAAGCCTGTTTCTTCGGCGGTGCAAAGTGCCTTGGATACTAAACAAAATGTGCTTACACAAACGCAACAAGCAGCAGTGAATAGTGGAGTTACTTCGGCCACGGTTGGACAAGTGCAAACCAATAAAGAAGATATTGCTGAAATAGATGATGAACTGCACGGTTGGCAAAAACCAAGTGATTGGATAGATATTCGTAGCGGTGCTTGCCCTAATTCTGTGTATTACCTCGTAGGGCACTCAGCAGATTATACAACCTATCCTACGTTTGCAGTGTATGTTGAAATATCAAGCGCAGGCACTTAT
>JAZOAE010000004.1:0-2665 GCA_045595305.1 Elusimicrobiaceae bacterium | reverse complement strand
AAAACTTTCAAGGCCCGATTTTAAAAAAGGCCTTGAAATTTCTGCAAAAAGTCGTATACTATATGTAGAAAGCGGACAGCTTCCTAGATTTGTAACAAAGGAAACAACTAATGAAAACAGGTTTTCTGTTAACTAATGTCTCTAAACGCGCTTTTTAACGTCGTAGAACATAAAAAACCCCGCTCATATGAGCGGGGTTTTGTAAGTGTGAAACTCTTAGTTGTTGGTGATTTCGAGTTCTACACGGCGGTTTTGATAGCGGCCTTCGGCGGTTTTGTTGGTGGCAATAGGATTGGCTTCACCATAACCGATGTAGGACACGTTAGCAGCCGGGATACCGTCTTGTACCAAGCGTTCGGCTACGGAGTGAGCGCGGCGTTCAGACAGATCCATATTGTAAGCAGGGTTACCCAAGGAATCGGTGTAACCGGCTACACGCACTTTGGCGTTGGGATATTTTTTCAAAGCGTCAGCAACTTTGTCTACGGTAGCGGTGGAATTGGCATCCAAGGCATCGCTGTTGTATTTGAAGTTGATCGGTTCTTTGAAGGAAAGGACGGTGGCACCGGCGTTGTTTTGTTTGACGTTGGCAACCGTGGCGATAGCGGCATCATTTTCCACTTTCGGAGCCGGGGCCGGAGCCGGGGCCGGTTTAGCAGCCACTACAGGGGCCGGAGCCGGTTTGTGGCATTTGGGGCATTTGCAGCCCGCTTTGTGTTGCTTATAGCAGCGGCATGCATAATTTTTGCTATATTTGCATGCGGTGTCGGTTGTGCATTTAGCACAGTGGCAGGCGCCTAAAAACAAGGCGGCGGCCAAAACAGTGAGTACTTTCTTCATGCTTCTTGTCTCCTTATTAAAATATACATCTTTCCTATATTCTACAATATCTGGCAAGTTGGTGCTCCCTTTTTTTTCATTAGTTTGCGGTAAAGCATGTAGATAGGCTCACGCAATTGCGGATGAATAAACTCCGGCAGAATATAGGAAAGGGGTTTTAATACAAATTCCCGCTCGGGGATACGCGGATGGGGGATAAACAAGGTATATTCGGGCGTATCTTCAAAAATAACCTTGTCATCATAGAATAAAATATCCAGGTCAATCACGCGCGGGCCATTGGGGAAGGTAGGCGTGCGGCCCAGTTCTTTTTCAAGCGCTTTTAGCTTTTTAAGTAGTTCCATGGGTGGCTCTTGCGTTTGCAGGATAAGCACGGTATTTACAAAATCGGCTTGTTGGGAATATCCCTCCGGCTTAGAAACAATGTACGGGGCCACTTCGCCCACGGTGCCAACAGTCGACAATGCTTTAACAGCGCGGTCTAAATTTTCTTTGGGGTTCCCCATATTACTGCCGACGGCTAAAATTACTTGGGCCATTTAGTTTTCTCCTGTGTAGGTAATCCAACGATCGGGCGCTTCGGCTACTTTGACGCTGCACACTTGCGGAAAGGAATTTTTGACGGTCTTAAAAAGCCACACGGACAACGCTTCGGTCGTCGGGTTTTCAAAAAGTTTGTTGAGATCGTTCCCTTCCAAGCGGGCGTTAATTTCGCGCGCAAAAAAATCTTGCAACACGCGAAAGTCAATGAGGTACCCCTCGGCGTTAAGCGGTCCGTGGAAGGTGACTTCATACGTAAACGTATGCATGTGCGAGGCCTCGGCCAACGTGCCGCCGTGTCCGTGTGCGGCGGTGAAATTTCCGCATTGGGTTAAATAAACTTGGGTCATTTGGCGGCCTCCAGCTCTGCGTAAAAATCCCTGATTTTGCGGGTATCGCGCACGTCGTGCACACGCAAGATATCCGCCCCGTTTTGCAGGGCCACTAAATGAGCCGCAAGCGTTTGTGCTTTGCGTTTGGGGGGGAGTTCGCGCTTTTGCGCCAAAAACGTTTTGCGCGAAAGTCCGACGAGCATCCGCACGCCTAAATCTTTAAAATCGGCTAGATGTTTTAGAAGTTGATAATTTTGCTCGCGCGTTTTGGCAAAGCCAAATCCTACGTCGATAATCAGTTGCTCTTTGGTTAGGCCGCACGCTTGCGCCTGTGCCATTTTTTGCGCGAGGAAATCTTTTATTTCGGCGATTAAATCGGTATAGCTGGTGAGCGTTTGCATGGTTTGCGGCGTGCCGCGGCTATGCATAATGACAATTTGCGCGTTATGTTTTTTGACGAGGTGAAACATCTCCGGGTCCGGCGTGCCGCTTACATCATTGATGATAGTAATACCATTTTTTAAACCCTCGGCGGCCACGGGAATTTTGACCGTATCTAAGGAGAGGGGAACTTTTGGCCATTTTGCATGTGCGGCTTTGATAAGCGGTAACACGCGGGCGAGTTCTTCCTCGGCAGATACGGGGGTAGCGCCGGGGCGGGTAGATTCACCGCCGATATCCAAAATGCCGGCGCCGTCCGCTAGATAGTCCGCGCATTTTTTAAGAAGCGCGGGTAAATTATTTTGCGGGTTCCCATCGTAAAATGAATCCGGCGTGGCATTTACAATGCCCATGAGTTGTGTCATAAAGTCCTTTATTTAATCATTTCTAAAAATTCACTGCGTACTTCCATCTTTTTAAATGCACCGCGAATCGCACTGGTAACCATCACAGCGTTGTGTTTTTCAATGCCGCGCGAACTAATGCACATGTGCTTGGCTTTGCATACCACC
>JAZOAE010000003.1:0-28907 GCA_045595305.1 Elusimicrobiaceae bacterium | reverse complement strand
AAGCTGTCCGCTTTCTACATATAGTATACGACTTTTTGCAGAAATTTCAAGGCCTTTTTTAAAATCGGGCCTTGAAAGTTTTTTCATTATCCTTTTGTGTCATCCCCGAATGTTTTAATCGGGGATCCCCACCTTGAGTTGTCTAAAAAGGAGGAGATTCCCGACTGAGAATTTCGGGAATGACACTTTACAACAACTAATGAAAACAGGTTTTACGTTAATTGAGCTTTTGGTTGTAGTGCTCATTATTGGGATCCTGGCGGCTATTGCCCTACCCCAATATCAAAAAGCAGTGGAACGCTCGCGCATGGCAGAGGCCATCCAGTATTTGGGTGACTATGCCCAGGCACAGAGTATTTATTATATGCAGCATAATGCTTTTGCTGAGGACATGGATGAACTTAACGAAGGAGACATTACACTACCCACACCCGGTGGAGATGCCTTTGAATATGATGCTGGAAGAGACAGACTATTGGGAAAACTTCTTGGTGAGCCTCCAAATTTCATTGCGTACATGACGGCCGAGCGGCAGTCGGGGATATATCAAGGATGCCAACTTAGAATAAACGTGGAAGTCAATGGGAGTATTCATAAATTTTGCAATTATCCTAACGGCATGGCAGCTTTCTGCACAATGGCTGAAGCTGCGGGATACATACCTCAACCTAAAATAGAGGATGATGGTCCCGGAATTGGTAGTGGCGGAGGCGGCAGTTTTTCTCCTAGCACCGATGAACATGGTTGTAAGATGACCGAACAGTGGAACGGAGAGCGGTGCGTAAGTCTAATACAACACTAGTTTTGTTCCAAGAACCGCTTACTTAAATCATTAATCTGAAAACTCCCGGTAATAGCCGGGGGTTTTGATTTTTAATGCTCTTGTTTGGAAATGGACATCATCAGCTTAATGCGGTTTATTTGGTTAGTCTCGCTGGCGCCCGGATCGTAATCTACGGCAATAATGTTGGCGGTAGGAAAGCGTTTTTTAATTTCTTTAATAAACCCTTTGCCAACAATGTGATTAGGTAAACAGCCAAAGGGTTGCATACATAGTACGTTGCGCACGCCGGCCTCCAACAATTCCACAATTTCGGCGGTTAGCAACCAGCCCTCTCCAGTTTGATGACCTAAAGAAGCGATGCCGCGAATTTTTTTGCGTAAGTTTTTAAATACCACGGGCGGCTCAAAACGTTTGGAGAAATAAAATCCGGCCCGCTGCGGAAAACGCAGAAGTTCCATACACCAAATACTAATGTAACTTAGCGCACTGGCTTTCCACGAGCCTTGCATGTGGCGGTAGTTGAAAATGTGGTCATAGCACCCGTAAAGCAAGAAATCAATTAAATCCGGAACGACGGCTTCGCCGCCTTCTTGTTCAATTACTTTGGCGGCCTGGTTGTTGGCGTCCGGGTGGTATTTAAGTAAAATTTCTCCCACGAGTCCCACGCGCGGTTTGCGTTTTTGGCGTTTGAGGGGCAGCCGGTCAAATTCCCGAATCATAGCGAGCATGTTCCAGGCAAATTTGAGCAGGTTCCCGCTGCGAATATTTTTTATAATGCGTGCTACCCATTTATCGGCCAATGCTTGCGCGGAGCCGGGGACTTTTTCGTAGGGGCGCACGCGGTGAGTCATACGCATGAGCGCATCCCCGTAACAACCGGACATAAGTGTGCGCAGTAACACTTTGTACCCTAATGAAAACCCGGTATTGGCAGCGTTTCCGCTCATGTTCATGGTCAGCACGGGAATATATCCCAGGTTACATTGTGCTAACGCACGACGCAACAGCCCTGCATAATTAGACGCGCGGCATCCGCCGTTGGTCTGGCTGATCAGTAACGCAATTTTATGTGTGTCAAACCCGTCCTCTTGCACCGCTTTTAACAGTTGCCCAATCACTACGATGGCCGGATAGCACACATCATTGTTGACGTGTTTTAAGCCCATCTCTATAGCCGCTTTAGTAACGCGGGGAAGTTGCACGACGCGGTACCCTTCGCTGGCGAAGGCGGCTTCTAAAAATTGAAAATGCACGGGGGACATTTGCGGAAGCAAAATAGTGTGTGTCTTCTTCATTTGTGGGGTGAACACGGCTTGCGTAGCAGATGCCCCTTCTTTTTTATTAGCACCGGGATTTAAGTCGCGCATGGCTGCTAGCAGCGAACGGATGCGGATTTTGGCGGGCCCTAAATTTTCCCCTTCGTCAATTTTAATCTGCGCGTAAAGACGCCCTTGCGCGTTGACGATTTCCTCCAGTTGGTCTGCGGTGATCGCATCCACGCCGCATCCGAAAGAAACTAATTGCAAAATAGCTAAGTTGTCCATTTGCGCCGTGAACGAACCCGCGCGGTACAAACGGGAGTGATACGTCCATTGATCCCGCACGCGCAATGCTCCCGGGTTGGGTTTTAAGTGCGCTACGCTGTCTTCGGTAAGCACAGCCAAGCCGCAAGCGTTAATGAGCTCCGGGATGCCGTGATTGATGGCCGGATCAATGTGATACGGGTGGCCGGCCAGTACAATGCCAAATTCGTTTTTTCGTTTCAGTTCTTCCAAGGCATTTACGCCGGCTTTTCGTATATCTTCCGCAAATTTTTGTTGCTCGGCAAATGCTTTTTTGACAGCCTGTTCTAATGCGCGTGCCGAACATTTTTTGAATAATTTTACTTTGGCAAGGCGTTTGGCCAATACCTTAGGATCTAAGGGCAAAAAAGGCGCATAATAGGGGGTAGCGCTGTTGGTAATTTCGGTAATGTTTTTAGACAATAATTCCGGATATCCTGCCACCACCGGACAGTTATAGCTATCATCTTGTGAAGAAAATTCTTTTTGTTCACGCGGAATACACGGGAAGAAAATAGCATCTACTTTTTTGCTTAACAAATCCAAAATATGCCCATGTGCCATCTTGGCCGGATAACATACTGTTTGAGAGGGGATCGATCCATACCCGCTGAAAAATAGATTTTTAGAAGATGCGTCCGACAGCTCTACCCGAAACCCTAACTCCGTAAGTAGCGTAAACCACAGCGGATAATTTTCAAAAATTCCCAACGCACGCGGGATACCTACGGTGCCGCGTTTTGCCTGACCTTTAGGAAGCGGTTTATAATAGTTAAACAGACGATTGTATTTGTATTCACACAAATTGATATGTTTGGCTTTACTCATTCCTGCTCCGCGTTCGCAGCGGTTGCCGGATACAAAATTTTCTTTCTCGCCGAAATTTGTGATTGTTAGCATGCAGTGATTGGAACATCCCTGGCAGCGCACATTTTTAGTAGTAACTTTAAGTGCGTTAATACGTTGAAGATTTAGCAACGCAGTTTGTTTTCCGTTTTGGGGGCCGCGTTTTTTGGCTAATAACGCTGCGCCGAATGCACCCATGAGCCCCGCCAAACCTGGCCTAATAATGGGCTTGCCTACTTGTATTTCCAAAGCACGCAACAGCGCATCGTTTAAGAAACTTCCTCCCTGGGCTACGATACAATCGCCCAGTTCGGAGACATTGTGAATTTTAATTACCTTATAGCATGCATTTTTAATTACTGAATAAGAAAGCCCGGCTGCGATATCGCCTACTTTAATTCCTTCCTTTTGTGCCTGTTTAACTTTAGAATTCATAAACACCGTGCAGCGTGTTCCTAAATCTACAGGATGCTGGGCAGTAAGCGCGGCTTCCACAAAATCGGGTAGTTCCATGTGCAAAGATTTAGCAAAATTCTCGATGAACGAACCGCATCCTGCGCTGCAGGCTTCATTGAGGCCAATGCGCTCAATTACGCCGTTTTTCAACGACATACATTTAATATCTTGCCCGCCGATATCTAACACGAAAGTAGCGTTAGGCGCAAAGAAGGTGGAAGCCGTACAATGGGCCACGGTTTCTACTTCGTCAATATCTAATTTAAGACCTGCTTTTAAAAGAGCACTGCCATAGCCTGTAGCAGCGGCTGCTTTGATGACTAGCCCGGGTTTTTGGCGCGTGTAAATATCTCTTAAAATATTAAGCGCCAGTGCAAACGGATCGCCGTTGTTGGAGCCATAATAAGAATACAAAAGGCGGTTTTGATCATCAATCAATACAGCTTTAATGGTGGTGGAGCCGCTGTCAATTCCTAAATAAGCGTTCCCCTCGTATTCTTCTAAAGGAAACGAAGGAACATTTGCTTTGCGGTGACGTTCTAAAAATTCGGCACGCTCTGCTTGGGTTTTAAACAGAGGAGGAAGTTTTTGGATGTCATTTTCTTCGCTCAGTTTTTCAAGGGATGTAATGATATCCGCAAGCTGTTTGACACAAGCCGTATCTGTTTTGGCAAATAAAGCGGCTCCTAACGCTACAAACAGTTCGGCTCGTTGCGGGAAGATGGCATGTGCTTGATCTAATTTTAAAGTTTCCACAAAACATTTGCGTAGCGATTTAAGAAATGCCAATGGGCCACCCAAGAATACAACCGTTCCTGTAATTTCGCGGCCACGCGCTAGCCCGCCAATAAATTGATTGACGACGGCTTGCATGATGGACATGGAGATATCACCCTTGGCACAGCCTTCGTTGATTAGAGGGACGATGTCCGTCTTTGCGAATACTCCGCAACGTGACGCAATGGGGTAAATTGTGCGGGCTGTTAAGGCCAAATTGTCCATTTGGGATACGTCCATGTTTAAAAAAGAGGCCATTTGATCGATGAATGCACCGGTTCCCCCGGCGCAAGTTTCATTCATGCGAAGGTCTGTTCCGTTGGTGAGGAAAGTGAGTTTAGCATCTTCTCCGCCTAATTCAACTACAACGTCGGCCTGAGGGACCTTTTTTTTGATGCTCAGACTCGAAGCGATCACTTCTTGGATAAAACTTACAGCTATCCTATTGCTTAATGATAAAGCACCGGACCCCGTAAGGGCAACCTTAAAGGACTGCTGAGGAAATTGTTTGGAAACTTCTTGTAATATAGCGATGATTTTCCGGCGGACATCAGACATATGACGTTGGTAAGAAGAAAAAACAGTTTCTTCTCGCTCGTTAAGGACTACCACTTTTACGGTAGTGGAGCCAACATCTATACCTAAAGACAATATGCCTTCACTCATAAAGTATATTGTATCAAATGCGTTTTGACGGGAAAAGGCAGGGAATCCGGCTCCCAGGGAAGACATTTTTAAATCAAAGACCCCCTGCATAGCAGGGGATCTGTAGATTTTAAGCGTGAGACGTTTATTTAGCTAAGTTTTTCCAAGCTTCTTTCTCAGCTTTTAAAGCAGCTTTGCTGTCTTTAGCGGCTTGTTTGGCAGCTTCTTTTTGAGCTTTGGCATCTGCCTTCGCTTTTTCGGCTTGGGCTTTAGCCTCGGCTTTGGCTTGTTTGGCAGCAGCTTTGGCGTCTTCTTTAGCTTGTTTGGCTTCAGCTTTTTTAGCTTGGGCTTTAGCTTTAGCATCTTCTTTTGCTTGCAAAGCTTCGGCTTTCTTGGCTTGAGCCTGTTCCTTTAATTCAGCCTTTTTGGCTTGGGCTTGAGCTTTGGCATCTTCTTTTACTTGCAAAGCTTCGGCTTTCTTGGCTTGAGCATTGGCTTTTTTATTGCTGAATTTGCCAGCCACTTCTTGTTTTTTAGCTTGGATGTTTTGTTTTAGCTGAGTTACTTTAGACAAGGTGCAATTATTGATACAAGTTACATCCGTGGCGGCACAACCGCAGTCATCGGCAGCGTTGGCGTAGGTTGGCAAGGCAGCGCTAAGTGCAATGGCAACCGCTACAAATAATAGTTTTTTCATTTTGTTTTCTCCTTAATAAAATAAAACATCTCTCACATTGTACTAAAAATCTGTATTTTGGCTCAATGATACTATTTTGCTAAAATAATAAATATGGAACAAGTGACCTTGCAAACTTCATTATGGGTAAACCTGTTGTTGGGGGGAGTGGCGTTATGTCTACTCGTTTTGCCACTGACGGTACGTTGGGTAGAAAGTCACTTGGAGTTGTTTTTACTTGCTGTTGGGGCGCTGGCTGTTACAATTAGCGGCGGTTGGAACGGAAAACTAGTACGTGATACGCTTTCTTCCCCAGTGTATGTGTCTTTTATTGTAGTAGTGGTTAGTATTATTTTTAATAACTATTCGCGTTATATTTTCCGAATATTATTTGCTTTCTTTCGTGCGTTGGAACCGCGTTACAGTTTTGCTTTGCTCATTTTAGTGTTGGGGATGTCCTCTTCCCTGGTAAGTGTAACGGTATCCGCTTTGATCTTAGCCGAGGTATTGAAGGTGGTTAATTTAGAGCATAATACTATGGTTAAAATCACTGTTTTTGCCTGTTATGCCATAGGCCTTGGGGCAGTGCTTACCCCCTTGGCTGAACCGATGGGCCTTGTGATTAATCAAGCTCTTGTCGGCCCGCCGCATCACGCTGATTTCTTCTTTTTACTGCGACATTTTTTTGGCTGGATTTTCCCGGCTGTTTGTATGCTGGCTGTGGCAACGGGGTATACCGCGCGTAATGCCGGAACAACGCTTCAAATGCACATTCGGGAAGATAAGGAAAGTTATTCTTCCATTTTGCGCCGTACCGGGCATATCTACATGTTTGTGGCGGCACTTACGCTTATCAGCGCGGGGTTGCGACCTCTGGCACAAAGCACGATTGCGCACTTAGGAGGGAAAATCCTATTTTTAGCAAATGCTGTGTCCGTCATTATTGACAATGCTACATTAGCAGCCATTGAAATTATCCCGACCATCTCTGCGGCGGATTTAACGTACATGGTAATAGGGTTGGCGGCCTTCGGCAGTATGCTGGTGCAGGGGAATTTGCCTAACATTGTGGCGGCTGAAAAATTGGGTATCAAAAGCCGAGAGTGGGCGGCTGTGGCGGTCCCTACAGGGTTAATATTGATGGCAAGTTACTTTGTAGCCCTGTCTGTTTTTTTGTGAGTTTGGCAAAATTTTTTCAAAAAGAAATGGCTAGGCTATTTTCTTTTGATACAATGTAAGTAAGGAGACAATATGTTGCGTTCTCAAAAAGGATCTATTTATCGAGTTGTGTTAGGGTGTTTTATTATACTGGCATTTTGTTTTGCCCTCATTTGGCCGCAATACAGCAAACGTCATAATGCCAAAGAATTATCTAAGGCGGCTGATTTGGGCCGCGCGTTGGCTTTTGCAGAAGAGTCCTATAAACAAAATACGGGAAGCTATACCGCCCAATTTGAGAAATTAAATTTGTCCCTGACTTGCCCAATGGTGGCGCAAGGGAGCCAGATGAAATTAGTTTGCTCGAACTACACATACAGGTTGGAAGGGGATCGCACGATCAAAGTAGAGCACAAACATTTACCGTTATGGCTTGAGGTCGATATCGCAACAGGAAATACGGAGTGCAAGTATCAAGATAATGATTGGGCCGGACAGGATTTGTGTGCCCGAATGCAATAATTTATAGCCCTAATTTGTTACAATAAAAGGGATCTTTCAAAAAAGGAGAAACTATGAAAAAACTACTTATTGCTGTGCTGGCGGTGCCGTTCATATTTGCGTGCTCGCCCAAAGTTAGACGTGTAGAAACCAACCTCGTTAAAGATGTGAGCGGCGGTTGGAATGACACGGATGCTCAAATGGTTGCCCAAGAAATGATTACTGACTGCTTAAGCAGCGGTTGGTATAATAAATTCCTTATGCAAAAAGGGAAAGAGCCCACCCTCATCGTGGGTACGGTAGCTAATAAAACAATGGAACACATCAATACCGGTGTATTCATAGAAGAAATGCAACGTGCGCTTATCAATTCGGGCAAAGTCAATTTTGTGGCTTCTAAGGATGAACGAGGAGAAGTGCGTACCGAACGCTTGGAAGAGGATGAGTTTGCCAGCGAAGAAACCCGCAAAGCATTCGGCCAAGAAATTGGTGCAGATTTTATGTTAAGCGGGGTGCTTAGCTCTGTTGTGGATCAGGCAGGCGGTACGGCTGTTGTATTCTACCAGGCCAACCTCAAACTGATTAATATTGAGACCAATCAAATTGTGTGGAATGGTCAGAAGCAAATCAAAAAATACGTGAAACATAGCAAAGTTACTTATTAATCCATATGAAGAAGGCGCTTTTAGTAATGTGTGGGGTGTTTGTATGCTCCGCGTGCGGGGCGCCTTCTTTACGTTTTAAACACGAAGTGAATAATTTAGCAGCACAAGGCAAATTTGAACGTGCGGCTAATTTGGTGGAGAGCAAGCGAAAGAGTGTATATGGAAAGCGGGATACTCTTCTTTATGAGTTGGACCGTGCGTCTTTATTGCATGATGCCGGGCAGTATCCGCAAAGTGATGTATTGCTTGCTGATGCCCAACAACGCATTACAGATTCGTATACCAAAAGTATTTCTGCGTCCGCCTCGCGTTTGGTAATTAATGACCTGGCCACCCCATATTATGCAGCCGATTATGAAACGGCTCTTACATTTTTTTACCGCGCCATGAATTTTTTGCAGCAAAAGGATGTGATGTCGGCTGGTGTGGAAGCACGCAAGGCTGTGTTCTTTTTAGATCATCTGCGTGGGGATAAAAAGAAAGGCTATAACGATGATCCGTTTGTGCAATATATGGCAAGTTTGATTTTTGAGTCCACCGGAGATTTGTCCGATGCGCGTATTGCACGCCAAAACGCATTGAATGCTTATAAGAAGTATGGTTGGAGTGTGCCACAATTTTCTGTTCCTACGAATGCTGCTGATTATGGGGAAATAATCATCGTGCATAGTTTAGGGCAAGTGCCGCTTAAAAGAAGTCAAACGATCCAACTGACGTGGAATCGTGTTTTGGCGTTTGCTAATTCGCCGGTGGAAGATGGAGGCCCTGTTTCCCCGGAAGTACAAAACGCCATTACAGCCGGACTTATGGGATCGGCTATCACAGTAGCTTACCCTGTATTGGAGCCGCAACCGTATCACATTGTATCCTCTGCGGTTCAAATTGCCGGGCAGCAATATCTCATGGAGCCTATGAGTCACATTAATGAATTGGCTGTGCAAGATTTAGAAGCAAAACTTCCCGCTGTCTGGTTTAGGTTAGCGACGAGGGCTGTCTTGCGCCGTGTGGCTGCCGTACAAGCCCGGCATGCTATGGAAAGCAAAAACGGGGAAAATAGCTCCTTGGGTTGGCTGGCTGAGATGATGGTGGATGTCTTTGGCGCTGCCATTGAAAAGGCAGATACTCGCCAATGGTTTACGTTGCCGGCAGAGGTGTATATGGCCCGTATATTTGTTAGCCCCGGGACACAGGATATTCAGCTTTTATTGAAGGACAAAAATGCTAACATAATAGGGACGCATACTTTTGAAAATATTCAAGTGCCGCGGGGAGGTAGAGTCTTTCTGCATTACCGCAGCGCATATTGAGAGGTGACTATGAAAAAAATAACAGTATTACTTTGTCTTTTGCTGCCAGTGTTAACAATGGCAAAAGAAAATCCGGCCGCGCAACCTGCACAAACTGCACAGCCTGCAATGCAACCTGCTTCCTCTGCCGCTACAGATCCGGCCGAACGGAATAAGATGCTTTATTCTTTGGGGTTTCTGTTGGGGGATAATTTAAAACGCCAATTAGTGTTGGACAACGAAGACGATTATAAGGCCGTTTCGCAAGGGATGCGGGACAGCTTGTTAGGCAAAAAATCGCAAACGGATATTGACCAATACAAACCGCAAATTTTACAGAAATACCAAGAAGATGCGCGGACTATTTCTCAACGTCGCGAAACGGAACAAAAAGAATACCTGGTCAGTTTTCAAAAAGAAAAGGGAGTGAAGGTATTGGATAATGGCGCCATGATGAAGCTTTCCCGACCCGGTAAAGGCAAATCTCCCAAGGCCGATGGCACAGTTACGGTGCACTACACGGGAACTCTAATCGATGGAACCCAGTTCGATAGCTCACGGGATCGAAAGCAACCATTTACTACGCGTTTAACGGATGTCATTCCCTGCTGGACAAAAGCATTACAACAAATGAAGCCCGGCGCGCGTGCCCAAGTGGTTTGTCCGGCCGATACTGCCTATGGCAACCGCCCTGTGGGGCCTATTCCGCCCAATTCTGTTTTAGTGTTTGACATTGAAGTGATGGACGTTAAATAATATGTCAAAAACAAGCTATTTCTTGCTTGCATTAATGGCGGTCGCGCTCATTTATATGAGCGCGGTCCGCTTGTGGGAATGGCGTGCCGCACGTTTGGAAGAGCAAGAAATAGCCGCTCAAAATGACGGAGATATTTTTACATTCCAGCGAATACCTATTTCATTGGCGGCACCCGAAGCAGAGCCCATGCGAAAACCTATCGAATACCAACGGCCTTATCCCGAAATTTATTTGGAGGATGCCCCGTTGAGTGCACAGCAGCAAAAAGTGCAAGCGCAAGAGACGATAGCTTCCATTGTAGAAGATTTTAAGAATGAACCTGCTGTTATTCAATTTAACCAAGAGTTACAGGAAGCCTCAGAAGGGGAAGTTAAAGATTTAGCAGATTTAAGTACCCAGAATTTGCAACAAATTTTACTGAAGAATCCGCAGATTATCCAAATCGTGGAAAAGCATGCCAAAAAGGCAGATTTTTCGAAGATTTTACAAGAAATTTTTGAAAACCCGCAATTCCAGCAAAGTGTAAAGGAATTGCAAGGGGAAGACGCTGTTGTGCAAAACAATCTGCCTAATAAGCCTTAAATATTGTATGCTATAAAAAAGGAGAATCTATGATTAAAATTTTGCTGAAAGCTGCCCTTCTAGTATGTATTATTTTACTAATCTATTTCATTGTCAACCCTTCGGCTTGTTCTAATTTGATGAGCGGGCGGGTGGTAAATTCATCGGAAAAATTGGCTGTGCCTGCGCCTAATGAAGTGTCACATAACGAGCTGCTTACTCCGCAAGGAGATAAAGGAACGGGAACGGTGACATCCTCGGCGAAAGTTTCTTCGGATACCAATTCGCAAGAATCTAGTAGCTCGGTGGCTCCGGTGGTAATGGATTCTACCCAAGCGGAGGAGCCCAAGCCTGTAAAGCAATTTTCGGCGGGTAACACATTTACTCAAGCAGATATTGACTACAACATTGCCAGCCGCTACGTAACCTTGGAAAAGGAATATCTGGCTAAGAATGAAGATAGTAAAGATGCTGCAGAAAAAATTGCGTACATTGTGATGGATGATTTTTCACTTACGCCGGCCGAATGGGAAGCTTTCTTGCAGCGTGCCACGGCGGATAATCTGTTTGAAAAAGTCCGGCAAGATCAGCTTTCTTGGGAATAATCGCGTTATTGTACAAAAATCCCCTGGGTAACCCAGGGGATTTTTTCGTGAAATGGAATTTAAGCGCGCCTATCTATTGCGTAATAACTGCCTTTTTGGTGCTGTTTGGCTAAACACTTTAGTTCGCTGCCGATACTGCTGACCATAGCAAAAGAGATAAGGGGTTTTTTAGTGTTATGTACGATACCGATTCCCATGGCCAAAAAAGGAAATTTCTCTTCCTGTCCCCTTCGGTTCGTAGAAAGCATGAACCCTTGTTTTCGATCTTGTTCGCTGTAAAATGAAGGAGCAACCTCGTCAATGTGGGAGGTAATTTCTTGGGCGATGTGTTCTGCCTTATCAAAAGCGCATACCACAATAAAATCATCACCGCCTATATGACCTACAAATGCATTGGGATCCAAGCGCGCAGCCTGTACAATGATATCTGCTGTAGTTTTGAGTACATGGTCTCCGGCATCAAATCCGTATTTATCATTAAACGATTTAAAATTATTCAGGTCACAATATAATACAGCAAAAGGCTTGCCTGTATTTATTTCGCGTTCTACGCGCGCTTGAATGGAGGGATTGCCAGGCAGATGCGTAAGTGGATTAGAGTCCATTTTCTGCTGACTTCGTTTTAGAAGCAGTTTCACGCGCGCAACAATTTCATCCTCGTCAGCTGGTTTGGTTAAATAGTCATCGATGTCCAGGCCGAGTCCTTCCAATTTGGTGGATTTGTCTGTCATTGCTGTAAAAATAATGATAGGGGTGTGCAAATAGCCGGTGCGGCTGCGTACTTCTTTGACTACTTCGAACCCAGTTTTTTTGGGCATTTCATAGTCCAGAATAAGCAAGTCGGGGTTTTCTTTATATGTTTTCTCAATAGCTTCTTGACCATCTTGCGCCTGTATAACCGTAAAACCCGCGTTGGTTAATATTTCACTAACCAAAAAACGGATCGCATGCGAGTCGTCAGCTAATAGAATTTTTGCACTATGTTCCATATTCACATTAAAGAAAATAATGATCTGCTATGCAAGCCCTAAGGTTTGTATAGGAAAGAAAGTAGTACATTTTTCTCGTGGTCCCGTCTCCAGGAAAAGAAATTAGTCTGGTCGCAGCATGTGCAATGAGGGGCGGCGTTAATGCGAGAGGCGGGTACTCCTACTTCCGTAAGTTGCTGTTTGATTTGGGTCGTTAAATCTACAAAAATTTTATCTTTTCTGTGGATAATCGAAACGGGAGAAAATTGGGAGGCGACGTCTTCTTTTACTTCAAAGCAGCATGATTGGATATGCGGGCCCAGCCAAGCGTTGAGATGAAGGTGCGGATGTTCTGTTAACAAAGAACGGACAACTTTTTGCGCCAGCCCTTTCACTACGCCGCGCCAGCCACAATGTGCCAATGTAGCATACGAGCCGGTATCGTCCCACACAAAAAGAGGCACGCAATCGGCGGTGACGATGGCTGCTCCCCAACCGCTTAAGAGGGGGGAAAATAACCAAGCGTCAGCATCTAAAGTGGGGCAGGAAAGTTGGCGATGAGCTGCTTGAACCGAGCGAATAGGCACAATAGTGTCGCTGTGAGTTTGGTGAAAATGTAAAATATGCGTCGGATCAATGCCTAATTTGTTTAGTGCAGCCGCTTGCAAGCAGAGGTCACGCATATTTCCGCCATGGCGCGACAAGGTTCCCCCTACAAGGCCTGCGCGTAAAAGACGCTGATCAGTATAAATTTTCATATATTAATTTTTTGAGATGGGTTTGTGCTATTTTTTCACCCAACAATTTATGAGCAGATCGGGCAAATTTTTGCGGATCGTCGCTGGCATATAGTTTCAAGGTGCCCTTACCGGCCGTAGCCGCCAAACGTTTTTGCTCTAAGAATATTTTGGCAGCTTGTGCTAATGTTTCTGCGGAATCTACCAAAGTAACGCGAGGGCCTAAAATTTGTGCGATCAAATCTTTCAAAATAGGATAATGTGTGCATCCCAGGATTACAGTATCGGCTCCGCTCTTTTTTATGGGGGCTAAATATTCCTGTGCGATAAGTTTTGCGGCAGGCTTACAGGCATATCCTTCCTCAGCCAACGGTACAAACAGCGGACAGGCTTGTTGAATTACGCACAAAGTACTGTCGCGCTTATGAATTTCTTTTACATAAGCTTGGCTTTCGATAGTTCCTTGCGTGCCTAGCACTGCTATTTTCCCTTTGCTTGTGGCAGCTATGGCGGCTTGAGCGCCCGGAGCGATTACCCCCATGACAGGAACCTGTAGCTGTTTACTCAAAGTGGGCAAGGCTTGCGCAGAGGCGGTATTACAGGCTACTACAATCAGCTTAACATGTTTGCTTTCTAAAAAACGAGCTACTGCTAAGGCAAGGCGTGTGACTGCTGCCTTGGATTTCCCCCCGTAGGGTACATTGGCGGTATCCCCAAAATAGATAAAATTTTCGTGCGGAAGAGCCTTGCGTAGTGCCCGCAGGATAGTTAGTCCGCCAATGCCGGAATCAAAAACGCCAATCGCTTGTTTATACATAACATTATTATAGTAATTTGCAAAAGCAGGAACAAATAGCAGCGGGATGTGGTACAATAAGAATATGAGGAAATTTGTAATTCTATTGTTTTTATTGGGAGTATGTTCGTTAGGAAGCTGGGGGCAAGATTCCGCAACCTCGAGCGCGGCTGCCCCCTTATTGGTGGGCGGAAGTTTTTCAGCTCAGGTAACTGATCCTGCACAGGTGGACGTCTTTGACCAGGAAGCACGCGATGTAGAAATCGCTTCTTTGCGAGAGAAGCTGCGTAAGTCGCAATATAATGACGTTATTTTGCGTATTAATCATTTAACAGCAAACAATCATATGGACGAACGCTTTTATTTGCTCCTGGCGATTGCTTTTGACGGACTTGAAAAATATGATGATGTTGTTTACTCTGCCGGGCAAGCAATTGCAGTGGCCCCGCAAGATGCCAGAGCGTATATTTTGCGAGCCAAAGCCTATGTTAAACAGAATAATTATGAAAGGGCAAAAATAGATATAGAAGAAGCGTTGAAATTGAATTCTTCCTCCAATTTGGCACGAAATCTCAAACAAGAAATAGATTCTAATTTAGCGAAAAAACATAACGTAGTGCGAACGGTAAAAGAAGACAAAGGAATTTCAAACGGACTCATTATTTACATAGGACTTATTTTGCTGGGTGCATTTTTATTTGTTTATTTCCGCTACGAAGATTTGTTCCATCAAAAGAAAAGTTCCCATTCCCGCAAAGAAGCCGCCGTGAAGGATCAATATGATTTCATTCGTCAAATTGGCGAAGGAGGTATGGGAAAAGTATACGAAGCATACGACAAGGTTTTGAAGCGCAAAGTGGCCATTAAGCGTGTGCGTCCGGAGTTGGTGCGTAGCGGATATGTGCGCGAACAATTTTTGTCAGAAGCCCGCATGGTAGCGCTTTTGCGTCATCCGTACATTGTGGAAATTTATACGGTAATTGAAACGGAGAGTTCCCTTTACTTGGTATTTGAATACGTCGATGGGCAGACCTTGGAAACACGCTTGGACATTGATGGACGTTTGCCGTTTTCTCAGGTCAAACAAATCTTTAAATGTGTTTGCGAAGGGTTGCAATACGCGCACAACCAGGACATCATTCACTGTGACTTAAAACCTGGGAACATTATGATTCTAGAAGATAATAAAGCCAAAGTCATGGATTTCGGTGTGGCCAAGAAAGTGGATAACCAGACCGGCGCGCGCACAGTGGCAGGAACGCCTGCCTATATGGCTCCCGAGCAACAACGTGGGTTTATGCGCAAGCAATCGGATGTGTATTCCTTGGCATTATGTGTATACGAAGCATTGGTGGGACAAGTGCCGTGGACCGTTAAAGGCTTTGATATTGCTAAAAAACAAATTGTTCCAGTTTCTAAACTCGCTCCACATGTTCCCAGCGCGGTGGATGCTGTGTTGTCCGATGCACTGAAGGAAGAACCTTCGGAGCGTATCCAGTCTATACAGGAATTTTGGGAACGTTTGGACGCTATTAAACCGCTGCCAGATGACATTCCGGAAGCTACACATTATTAAACCTAAACAAAACCCCGCTTTGCGCGGGGTTTTTTAACGGGCCATTGCTTGTAAAGCGCTTTCAAAGATAATTTCCAGCGAACGATAAATAGGACGTTCCCCAAAGTGCGTTTCCCATTGATAATGGCAGAGTTTATCGCTTATGCCAAACGCAGCTACGGCACGCACCTTGCGTTTTTGGCAGACCGCGTAAAATGCAGCAGTCTCCATTTCAACAGTTAGTACATCATTTTTTTGATAATGTTTAATTTCTTGCTTTGTTTCGCGGAAGATAGCATCGGTGGTCCAGTTGCGTCCTATATGAAAATTTTGGTGATTGGCTTTGAGTTTCTTGGCTAGTTTATCAAATAGCGCTTTGTTGGGACGGGCAGTTTCTGTGGATACATAGCAGGGAGAAGTGCCGTCATCACACAGCGCCTCGCTACATAAAACAAGATCGGCGGGTTTCACTTCTTCTTGTAAGCTGCCGGCTAGGCCGATAAATACGAATTCCTTTACTCCCAACGTAATCAATATTTCTAATTTCATAGCCACGGCGGGGGTGCCATAACCAAAGTTGGTAACATAACATACGTTTTTACCTTCCAATACATAAATATCCATTCCACAGGTATATTTTTTCCACTTGCTATGCGAAGTAACGTATTTGGTAAGCGATGAAATAGGGCAGATAATTGCTTTGGCGGGGAGTTTAAGCCCCTGTGCTATGTGGCCCACATAATCTTGGACGGACGAAATACCCTTAAGGGCAGGTTTTTTATTTTTAGGAAATAATAGTTTCATAGTTTTGTAAAATTATATATATACTATATCAAAAAGTTGCGTTCTATGCGCAAATAGTGGTATGATTTAAGAAGAGGGATCAGTATGCTTAAAGAATATAAGATTGCGGATAAAAAACTGGTCGAGACTGAAGACAAACAAGCTTGTGTATTTGTATATACAAATCCTACGCCAGAAGAACAACGCTTTTTGATCGATACGTATCAGATTGATGAGCATACCCTCGCTTCTGCGTTAGATCCCGATGAACAACCCCGCTTAGAATTTGAACCCGAACATACCGTAATGATTTACAAACGTCCTAAAAATTATTCCGGCAAAGATCAGTTGGAATTTAAAGTAGCGTCAGTGGGTATGTTTTTATTTAAGGATAAATTAATTATTGTGTTGGCTGAAGATATTCCGCTGTTTGTGGGGAAGCGTTTTCAAAGTGTTACTTCCGTAAAAGAAGTGTTTCTAAAACTGGTATACAATTCCATTTCCCATTATGTGGAACACTTGCGTATTATTCATATGATTTCGGAAGAAATCGAAGATAAAATTACCGATTCGATGGATAATCGTTACCTTTTAAATTTGTTTAGCTTAGTAAAAAGCTTGGTTTATTACGCCGAAGCTATTACTTCAAACGGGTTTGTGTTTGAAAAAACGCGCACGCTAGCTGGGCGTATCGGGTTTGATGAAAAAGATATTGAGATGTTGGACGATATTATCGTTGAGAACAGGCAGTGCAAAACACAGGCCGATATTTATTCCAACATTTTGGCACAACTCTTAGATGCGCGTGCCTCTATTGTTAACAACAACCTCAACCAGCTAATGAAAAAATTAAACGTAGTTACCATTTGGATGATGGTGCCTACCTTGGTAGTCAGCGCCTACGGTATGAACGTGGCATTGCCCATGGCCCAACATCCCCAGGCTTTTTGGATGCTCATGGGTGTGTGTTTAATGCTGGTATGGTTGGTAATGCTTTATTGGCGACACAAAAATTGGTAGTTTGTGTTCCTGATTTTCAAAAATAAACCCCGCTTATGCGGGGTTTCAAATTTTTGGTAGGAATAGGATTCGAACCTATGTAGGGCGTAGCCCGACGGTTTTACAGACCGTTGCTTTTGACCGCTCAGCCATCCTACCGGGAAATTACTTAAACAACTAGGTACTTATATTATAACAAAAAAAAGAGGGCGTGTCATCGCTCAGTCCAAACGTTGTGTAAAATGTTACAATGTAGTATATGGCCCAATCGTCTAATTTAACTCCCCTAATGAAACAATACTTTTCCATTCGTGAACAACATCCTGGCATTGTATTATTCTTTCGTTTGGGGGATTTCTACGAGATGTTTGATGATCAAGCGCGCGAAATAAGTGCGCTGTTGGGGCTAACGCTTACCTCGCGCAACGGGATGCCCATGTGCGGGATTCCGTATCACGCAGCCAATACATACATTACGCGCCTTTTGGCGGCAGGGAAGAAAATCGGCATTTGCGAGCAGACCAGCTCGGTTATGGACAAGGAAACCAAGCTTTTTGAACGCAAAGTGGTGCGGGTAATCACCCCGGGTACCCTGGTGGAAGATAGTCTGCTGGATGCTAACCAAGCGAATTATTTATTGGCCATAGATATTACCCCGGGCGGATGGGCGCTGGCGTGTGTGGAAGTTTCCACCGGGGAATTTTGGGTCAATCAAAATGATAAGGACCCGTCTTTAACCAATCTTGCTGCTACCTTGGCAGCCATTAATCCATCGGAAATTATTGGTACAAAAGATGCTTTGGATCGTTTGCGCCAAAAAGTAATTATTCCGGGTACCCTTACGCTAACGCCGGTTGCCCCGTTTAATGGGGAATATACGTTGCCTGTGTACTGGCCGGCTATCGGGGCCTGGCAAGAGCATAAGCGCGCTTTGGCATGTGCGTTGCAGATTATGAAGTATGTCAATGCCACCGATCCGAGCGTGCAAAAAACGCTTATTCCCACTTATCGCGAACTCAAAGAATGTTTGCAAATAGATGAAAATGCCGTAGCCTCGTTAGAATTAGTAAGAAGCCAGGAAGGCGGGCGCGTGGGCAGTCTGTGGGCCTTGTTGGATAAAACAAAAACCGCTATCGGCAGCCGCAAACTGAAAGAATGGATTTTGCACCCGCTACTTGATTTGGCTGAAATTTCACAGCGTCAAAATTGTGTGGAAGCGTTTATGGGCAATCAAAGCGCTATCGCCGATTTGAGTGCTTTGTTGGAAACCATTTCCGACGTGCAACGCATTATCACGCGCACCGCTACCGGTACGGCCAGTCCGCGGGATGTATCGGGTCTTCGCCGCTCCCTTTTAAATGTGGATGCACTGGCACAGTGGTTTGCTAATTACGCCCATGTGGCCCCGCACTTAAAAGATCAATTTACGCATATTTTGCCTACGTTGCAAGAGATGTCCAAACTCTTATATCAGGCCATTAACGAAACCCCGCCTTTTCATATTTCCGATGGAAACGTCATTCGTGAAGGGTATAGTGCGGAGTTAGATGAATTGCGTTCGCTTAAAAATAATTCCAACCAAACTTTGCAGGAAATTTGCGAGCGCGAACGCGCCAAAACCGGTATTACTACCTTAAAAGTGGGAGTCAATTCCGTTTATGGGTACTATTTTGAGGTAACGAAATCACATCTGCCCAAGGTCCCTTATGGGTATGTACGCAAACAAACACTTGTTAATGCCGAGCGCTTTATTACCGAAGAACTCAAAGAGTTAGAAGATAAAATCACTCATGCCGAGCAGAAAATCTTGCGTTTAGAGGCTCATCTGTTTGACACGCTCCGCCAGACACTCGCGCAATATATAGAGGAATTTAAACAATTTGCACAAATCGTGGCGGAACTGGATGTGTACGAAAGTTTGGCTTTGGTAGCCCTCAAGGGTGGGTACACAAAACCCGTTGTAGATGATAGTATGGAACTATACTATGAGCAAGGCCGCCACCCGTTAGTGGAGCAGACTTTGCCGGCGGGTAATTTTGTGCCGAACGGACTTCACTTGGGCACACCCGAAAATCAAATTATGCTTATTACCGGGCCGAACATGGGTGGGAAAAGTGTATATCTTAAACAGACGGCAATCATTGTAATTTTAGCGCAAATGGGCAGTTTTGTACCTGCTCAGCATGCGCGGATTGGTCTAGTGGACCGCATCATGACACGTATTGGCGCGCATGATGCCCTAAGCCGCGGGAACTCTACTTTTATGGTGGAAATGAACGAAACCGCCCACATTTTGGCATCTCTCACCCCGCGCAGTTTAATTTTGCTCGATGAAGTAGGGCGCGGAACTTCCACGTTTGACGGTATTTCTATTGCGTGGGCTATTGTGGAGTACCTATACAAGCCTAAAGGCGGGGCTAAAGTAATTTTTGCCACGCACTATTTTGAACTCATTGATTTAGAAAATAAATATGCCCGGGTGAAAAATTATCACGTAGAAGCCCAAGAATATAAGGACGCACAAGGGGAAAGCAAATTGGCGTTTTTGTACCAAATAAAACCCGGCGCGGCGGACCAATCATACGGGATTCACGTGGCAGAGTTGGCCGGGCTTCCCGCTGCTTGCACCTTGCGCGCCAAAAAAGTATTAAAAGATTTAGAGGCCAAAAAGGGTACCAAAATATCTGTCAAAGAGCAAGATATGGTCAAGGATTTGTTCTCTTCCCCGATTGTAGAAGAAATCAAAATGGCCGATCCGGATAAATTGACCCCGATGGCCGCGTTACAATTAATTTGTGAGTGGAAAAAGCGTATCAATGAGTAATATTCATGTGTTAGATCAGCAAACAGCCGGACAGATCGCCGCGGGCGAGGTAATTGAACGCCCGGCCGGGGTGCTCAAAGAGCTCTTGGAAAATGCAGTAGATGCCGGCGCCACGGCCATCCATGTAGATATAGAAGGTGCGGGGCGTACGCTGATTCGTGTTAATGATAATGGTTGTGGGATGGACGCAGAGGATTTGAAATTAAGTGTTCTTCGTCATGCCACTAGTAAAATTTCCAATTTTGATGATTTAACTTCCTTGAACACTTTTGGCTTTCGCGGAGAAGCTTTATACTCCGTGGCGGCTGTTTCCAAGATGACGATTACCAGTTGCACCGAAGGTGGGAACGGAAACCGGTTAGAAATTCACGGCGGTACGGTAATTGCGCAGAGCCCGGCCCCGTCTTTAAAAGGGACTACGGTGGAAATCCGCGATTTGTTTTACAATGTGCCCGCCCGCCAAAAATTTTTGAAAAGTGATTCATATGAACGCGCTTGTTTGTTAAAAGTAATTGAGGAGAGTGCGCTTGCTAATTTAAACGTGGGGTATCACGTGCGCGTAAACGGACGGGATGTATATCACTTGCCCGTTATAGAAGCTGATTTTAAAGAGGCCGTGCTGGCCCGTGCCCGCCAAATTATCGGGGACGAAGTGGCGCAAGGCCTTGTCTATAAAGAATTTGATAAATTAGGTTTACACTTGTTTATTTCTCCGGCGGATAAATTGGTGCGCGTGCGGGATCTGCAATACATTTTTGTCAACCGCCGGCCGATTGATTCAAAAACAGTGCAGCAAGCTATTTACAAGGCCTATCAAAATGCGCGTCAGCCCAACTACTTCCCGACGTTTTTGGTATATATGACCTTGCCGCCGGACTGCTTTGATGTAAACATCCACCCGCAAAAACGTGATGTGCGCTTTGTCGACGAGCACGCCGTATTTGGCACTATTTTGCATTGTGCGGGAGAAACCATTTTCTCTAACGGACGTCCTATAGAGGTGGCGGTAACGGCTCCTTCCATAGAGTTGCCTGCTCCGGCCCAACCCGCAGCGCAACAACTTTTTACACCCAAAGCGCAAACGACCCAGACCGAAAAACCGCCCGTTGTTTCATCCTTTACGCTTAAAACACCTTCTGCCGCGCAAGAATTATTTGCGGAAAAACCAACAAAACTGCGCGATACAGAAGACCCGGCCGAATACATTGTTCGCCCTGCCGAGCCGTCTGCTGCCCCGCAACCTGCCGAGCAATCTTTGCCGCAAGAGGCACCCTCGTGGTATCAGGGGCCTTATCATTATATTGGGCAATTGCAGCGCAGTTATTTGCTTTTTGAAAATCCGCTTGGGCTGGTAATTATTGACCAACATGCCGCGCAGGAGCGCGTACTCTTTGAACACTACTTGGACCTGTTCGAAAAACATACGGTGCAAGTGCAGAAACTACTGTTCCCTATTCACGTAGATTTACCGCCTTCTAACGTGGAGAGCTTGCTCTCGTGGTCCGGCTGGCTGAAAGAAGCCGGGTTTGAACTAGAGCCCTTTGCCGCGCGCACCGTTCTCGTGAAAACCATGCCCAACATTGTGCGTTTTAAAGAGGACGACATGAAAGCGTTTATTGTCTCACTAGCCGATGTGGTGGGCGATCCCACTAAATCTACCGATACCCTCAAGCGCAAAATGATTGCGATGCTTGCCTGCAAGCGTGCCATCAAGGCGCACGATGAAATTACCGCGCCGGAGGCCGAAGCACTCCTCGAAAATATGAAGAAGTGCAAAGACGGTATGCATTGCCCGCATGGGCGGCCCGTACTTGCTCAGCTTGACATCAAAGCAATTGGCAAACTCTTTGACCGCTAATCTAAGTAAGACGTGGGAGAGTTCCTTTTTGACTTAGCCGGTCGTGTTATTTCAAATAAACGCTATAAGAGCTTTCCATATATTCCGCAAATAACAGTCTTTTTATATCGGGCGATTGATACAGTTTTTCCAACAACGGCTTGGCCCTTTGCGGGTATGTAAATAAGAGGTGTTCCAAATCCCTATATCCATCAGTTGTAAAAAACGTCCGCGTAGTGTCAATTTGACACGCACGATCCGCCCTCTCGTAATAACTGGAAGATAGTTCGCAAACAGGGGCATTCAGGCCTTGCTGGTTAAGGATTTCGAGACGCTTGGAATAGACGGAAAAATTCTCCAGAGAAGCGTCTTCGTCAATAGCAAGAAAGTCGATAGATACCGCGTCGGGATGATCTAACAGCATGGGGAGCGAAGGGAGGGCGAATTCGTCAAAATGGGCTGCGCCACCCCACACAATGACAATATCGTATTGATTTTCTACTTGTTTAATATGTTGTGCCCATTGTTGATTGCGTTGTATAACGCCCCAGTCGCTGGCCTGTAAGGTATTTAGGGCTGTTGAGAATACGGCGATATTTTGGGCGTAACTAGACAAAGATTCCTGTGGCAAAGTGCTGTCCCGGTATGCCTCTGCAATAGCTAGGTAATCTTCGTTCCCCGGGCCTGCAATTTGGGACAGTTCGTTCTTAAGCTCGGGCCATTGCGGGTCACCGTGCAATTGCGTTAAGCATTGCTCGATGTATTGATCGTCAACAAAGGGAAGCAAAAGCTCAACGTTTTCTTGTAATTCTTGGAATGCTGGGACTAGGTTTGCAGTCATTTCTTTTAGGTCTAAAATGTTTGCCAAGCGTACAGCTTGCTGATTGGGAACTCTTACGTATTGTTTCCCTACCTTAAGTAGGGCGGCGTCCTGCGTTCTGGTTTGATGAAAAATAATGTCGTCTAGTGCCAGTACATCTATTTGTAAAGGGTGAGCAAAGTCAAGTACATCATAGTAGAGATCAGTTAGCAAATAATTTGGTTGTTTGGCTAGGGAAAGCGGGCTTTGCAGCGGATAGTTCCTTACTACAAATTCGGTAGCCAATAAAATCTTTTTGTTGGGGTTGTTGTTGCGAATGGTTTGGATCAGCTCCTTTACTTTTTGTTGCACAAGGGGAGTATCATGCTCTTCTCCGATGTAAATGTACTTAGCATGGGCCGTAATTTGGGCATAATCGGGCTCGCCCTGGTGAAAGTCTTGGGGGGATACTTGTTCTAGCGTACTAAGCTGTGTGAAAAATTGATTTATCAGCTCTTGTTTTTGTATTTGTTTATGGCTTTCGCGTTGGAACTCCTCCCAACTGATCACAGGTAAACCATATATGGTTTTGGCCTCTTGTTGAGGAGTGCGGGGCGTTTGTTTTTGAGTGCTTTGTTCCTTTTGTTGTGCGGCGGAAACTTTGCGCTCTATCTTATTTGCATTAAGTTGCCGACCGTTCACTTGAACAGTCATCCCCATCATAAGTGCTACCAGAATTGTTAATATTCGTTTCATATTCATTTCCCCTGTATTACAAGTCTAAGCGAACACAAAATTATTTCCAGGGCCAAAAGACCTAAACTCTCCTAGGCCTCTGGGCCTAGTTCAATACGCGTTCTTGTGTTTGCACCCTAAAAAAGGTATCCTATTTATATACTATCTATTGGAGGGTTTATGCCGGAAACACCTATTCTGGATCGTGTGTTGTTTTCGCAAGAACAATTAGCTAACCGCGTAGCGGAGTTGGGCCGCCAAATTTCAGCCGATTACCGGGGGAAAACACCCCTTTTTGTGGGTATTTTGCGCGGCTGCATTTTATTCTATTCTGATTTAATGAAAAACATCAGCATCGATTGCAATATGGATTTTATGTGCCTTTCTTCCTATGCGGGTACTTCCAGCACGGGCCAAGTGCGCACGATGCTCGATTTGCGCGAAAGTATCAAAAACCGTCACGTGATAGTAGTAGAAGATATTGTGGATACCGGGCTTACGCTGGAGTATTTGATGGCGAACTTGCGCTCTCGCGGAGCTGCCAGCTTGGAAATTTGTTGCCTTTTGGATAAACCCTGTAACCGCAAAGTAGATATTCATCCTAAATACGTAGGTTTTGAAGTGGGGAACGAATTTGTAATCGGCTACGGATTGGATTACAACGAGCTCTATCGGAACCTGCCTTACATAGGGGCTTTTAGAAAACAATGAAAAATACCAAACGTCCTAACAACCGCAGAATAATTTCTGTGGGGCAAATCCTGGGTTGGATTGCTGCATTTGTCTTAATTGTTGTGCTTTTTAACCGGCCGGGTGCCAAGCAGAGCACGCTTGACTATTCGGAATTTAAAGAAAAAGTGGCTGCGGCCGAAGTGTCCGATTTGACCGTCGCACCGGAGATGATTTCCGGCATGTACAAAGATAAAGAGGGAAAGTTTGTTCCTTTTAAAACGGTGCGCATGTCGGACCCGGACTTAGTCAAAGAGCTCTCTGCTGCCAAAATTAAATTCAAAGCCGAAAAAGACAATAGCTGGATTGGGAACATTTTATTTAACGTATTGTGGATTGTACTTTTAATTGGGCTTTGGTGGTTTATTTTCCTACGCCCGCAAAGAAGCGACGGCAAAAGTGCCATGAGCTTTGCGCGCAGCAAAGCCAAGATGCAAGATCCTTCCCAGCAAACTGTTACTTTTAAAGATGTTGCGGGCTGTGACGAAGCAAAAGAAGAACTGCAAGACATTATCAAATTTTTGAAAAACCCCAAAAAATTTCAGCGGTTAGGCGGAAAACTGCCCAAAGGGGTACTTTTGTATGGCGCCCCGGGTACCGGGAAAACCTTGCTTGCCAAGGCTGTAGCCGGCGAGGCAGGCGTGGCGTTTTTCTCAGCCTCGGCCAGCGAATTTGTGGAGATGTTCGTGGGCGTGGGCGCTGCACGTGTGCGCGACTTATTCGACCAAGCCAAAAAGAATTCCCCGGCTATCATTTTTATTGATGAGTTGGATGCGGTAGGCCGCCGTCGTTTCGCGGGAATTGGGGGCGGTCACGATGAACGTGAACAAACCCTCAACCAGCTTCTAATTGAACTGGACGGTTTTGAAAGTAAACAAGGCATTATTTTAATGGCCTCTACCAACCGCCCGGACGTATTGGACCCGGCGCTTATTCGCCCCGGCCGTTTTGACCGTCATATCTCCGTGCCGGCCCCGGACCTCAAAGGCCGCGAAGAAATTTTAAAAGTCCACGCCAAGAAAGTAAAATTGGGCGAAGATGTGGATTTGAAAACTGTAGCTAAAGGGACCCCGGGTTTTGTAGGGGCTGATTTGGCTAACGTCGTTAACGAAGCGGCTATTTTAGCAGCGCGTGCCGATAAGGATGCGGTGGAACCGTCGGATATGGATGAAGCCATTGAGCGTGTAATCGCCGGGCCACAAAAGAAGAGCCGCATTATTTCTAAACACGAGTTGCAAGTAATCGCCGCACACGAAGTGGGGCACACGTTGGTCGCACGTTTAACCGATCACTCGGATCCGGTGCACAAAGTCTCTATTATCCCCCGGGGACAAGCGTTAGGATATACTTTGCAACTGCCTGTGGAGGATAAGTTTCTGGTCAGCAAGTCGGAATTTTTGGACCGCATTTGTATTGTGTTGGCCGGGCGTGCCGCAGAAGAAATTGTCTTTGGCGAAATTACTTCCGGCGCCAGCGATGACCTTAACAAAGCCATGGCCTATTCCCGCAAAATGGTTATGGAGTTGGGAATGAGTGAGAAACTCGGGCCTATTGCCTTACCTAGCGGAGATGGAGATGAGGTGTTCTTGGGGCGCGATATTTCCCGCCATACTACTTACTCTCCTGAACTAGCTAAAGTAATTGACGAAGAAATTATGAATCTTATTCGAACGTCTTACGCACGTGCTAAAGAAATCATTTCTTCTCACCGCGCGGCGTTCGACAAATTGGTGGCTGTCTTGCTGGAGAAAGAAGTAGTAGAAGCCAAAGAAATTGATGAAATTTTAGGCTTGAAACCGGCGGAAACTGTAAAGGAGCAATCTGCACAAGTGTCTGCCGATGAATTGGCTGAAGAAGCAACCGCTAAACGCAATTCCCTCGAGCCTGAAGAAAAACCCAAAGCTACGCAAGGGGATTTGTTTGAATAAAATTACCTGAACGACGCCGCACAACACGCTTTGCAACAAGGAAGGAGTTATGGGAAAATATTTTGGAACTGATGGTATTCGCGCTGTAGCGGGACAGTTTCCGCTAGTAGATGATTTTGTCACTAAGCTAGGTTATGTGGCACTGCGCGAATTGCAAAAATCTGCGCAAGCGAAACATCTTCAACCGCAAGTGATCATTGCACAAGATTCACGCATTTCCGGCCCGCAGATTTTGGATGCTTTGCAAAAAGGGATCCGTGCCAGCGGGGCTAATGTAATTAGTATTGGTATTTCTCCCACTCCTTCCGTGGCGTATTTAGTTAAGCAAACCAGCAGTTTGTGCGGAATTGTTATTTCCGCCAGCCACAACCCGGCTGAATTTAACGGGATTAAATTTTTTACCAATCAAGGCACTAAACTTCCCGAAGATTTGGAAAATAGCATTGAACAACAAGTGGATGCTCTAACGACTGTTCCTGCGCCAGCGGGCACATTTACCGAAGATACTTCTTTGGTCAAACAATACGAGCAGTTTTTGATGTCTACGGTGGACGCAAATTTGTTAAAAGGGACCAAGGTAGTGCTTGATTGTGCAAACGGGGCTAGTTACAAAGTAGCGGCTAATGTGTTTGCCGGGCTAGGCATGAATGTTACCGTAACAGGTGCTAAGCCGGACGGTACTAACATCAATAAAGACATTGGCGCCTTGCACACGGGTTTTATGCAGCGCTTAACCGTGCAGGAGAACGCATTTGCCGGGTTTAGTTTTGACGGAGATGCGGACCGCGTGATTGCTTCGGATGAACAAGGGCGCCAATTAGACGGAGATAACATTATTGCTTCTTCTGCGTTGTGTATGAAGCAGGAAGGCACCCTGGCGCACAATAAGGCCGTGCTGACTATTATGGCGAATTTAGGGTGTATTAACTATCTTAAGGATAACGGCGTTGAGGTGGAATTGACCACCGTTGGCGATAAGTATGTTTCTGAGGCCTTAGAAAAAGAAAACCTCTCTATTGGAGGGGAAACGTCCGGACATATTATTTTCCGTCGGTTTGCTAACACGGGCGACGGCATTTTGTCCGCGTTGCAGTTTTTGCAATTTGTGAAAAAATCAGGAAAACCGACTAGTTGGTTTTTAGACCAATGGCAAAAATATCCCAGCAAATTAAAGGCAGTGCCGGTTACTTCCAAGCCGCCGTTGGAGACTTTGGATGGCTTCCTTCCTCAAGTGCATCAAATCGAACAGACCATGAACGGCAAAGGCCGGGTAGTGGTACGCTATAGCGGAACCGAGCCCAAATTGCGTATTTTAGTGGAAGGACAGGAAGAAGACATGGTAAACCGTGTACTGAATGAAGTAGAAAAGTTGTACCAACAAAAAATGGAGGCACACAAATGAATTTAAAATTAGGTGTAAACATAGATCATGTAGCTACCCTGCGTAATGCGCGCAAGGCGGCCTATCCTGACCCGGTTGATGCGGCGGCAATTTGTTTAGCGTCCGGAGCTGATTTCATTGTGGCACATTTACGCAAGGATCAGCGACATATTACTCAAAAAGATGTAGCGCAGCTGTGTAAACTATTTCCTAGAAAAATTCATTTGGAGTGTGCCGCTACTGATTTTGCGGAAAAAATTGCTTTAAAATGTAAGCCGTATTCTGTTTGCATCGTGCCCGAAATTCCCGGGGAAGTAACTACTACCGGAGGGCTTAAATTTACGCCAACCGTACAAAAACGTATTTTCAATATGATTGAAAAATTGCACAAAAAACATATTTTAGTTAGCCTGTTTGTGGACC
The DNA here is from genome assembly GCA_045595305.1 of Elusimicrobiaceae bacterium. GTDB lineage: Bacteria > Elusimicrobiota > Elusimicrobia > Elusimicrobiales > Elusimicrobiaceae > Avelusimicrobium. The sequence goes on along the minus strand of JAZOAE010000003.1, from coordinate 1,134 downwards.
CGGTGGCGGCTGATTTACGTACGGCGGTGCGTTTGGGAGCTGACATCGTTGAATTATGTACTTCGCAATATAGTGAAGCCAAAACATCCAAACAAGCGCAAAAATGTGTGCAAGAATTGGCCTTATCCGCGTTGCTCGCTCAGGAGTTGGGCATGCAGGTGCATGCAGGGCACGGATTGGATTATCACAATGTATTGGCCGTGGCGGACGTAGGGGGTATTTCGTGCATGAATATTGGTTTTGCCATTATTACACGTTCGTTATTTGCGGGGCTTCCTAGCGCAGTAGAAGAAATGAAGAATTTGCTTTAGAGGGATTGGCTATGTGCGGCATTATTGGATATGTGGGTAAAAACAATAGCACTTCATACATTATAGACGGGCTTAAAAAATTGGAATACCGCGGATATGATTCGGCGGGTATTTCCATCCTGCAAGATAATAAAATTGTTACCGTGCGTGCTGTGGGTAAAGTAGCAGAATTGGAAAAGGCCGCCTTGCTTATTAATCCGCAAGGAAATACCGGAATTGGGCATACGCGTTGGGCTACGCATGGCCGCCCTAGTGAAGAAAATTCCCACCCGCACAGAGATTGCTCGGGAGATTTAGTAGTAGTACACAACGGTATTATTGAAAATTACCTAACGTTACGCGAAAAATTACAAAAATTAGGGCATAAGTTTAAGAGCGAAACCGATACGGAAGTGATTGCTCACCTAATTGAAGAAAACTTGAAACATACCCGTGCTGCTAACGATGAAGAAAAACTGATCAAAGCCGTGCAAAAAACCAACGCTGAAATTACCGGAGCTTTTGCTATTGGGGTGCTTTGGGCCCGCACGCCCGGAATGTTGGTAGGTGTTAAGACTCAAAGCCCGTTAGTAGTGGGACTGGGTAAGAAAGAAAATTTTCTGGCCTCCGATGTGCCAGCTTTTTTGCAGCATACCAATAAAGCGTTGTTTCTGGAAGACGGCGAAATGGTTATTTTGCGTGCCAATGGCGTAACCGTATTGGATGGTAACGGTAAGGAAAAGAAGGCGAAGGTTACCAAAATATCATGGGACCAGAAGACCGCAGAAAAGGGCGGATATGCCCACTTTATGATCAAAGAAATTTACGATCAGCCCCAAGCTTT
>JAZOAE010000002.1:0-53984 GCA_045595305.1 Elusimicrobiaceae bacterium | reverse complement strand
TACGATCCGACTTACTAAATTTAATCACAAAAAACACTCCCCCCGCTTCGCAGGGGGATGCTTATTATACAAAGGGCGTTTTTCAGGGCGTTGATAAATTTTTGTTATTTTAGTTCTTCGACTCCGTCCAAATCCGCAAATAACGTTTTACGAATATTGGCGGGAACATCTTCATCTGTCAGAAGAGACTTGGGATTGTCTGAGGGGGCAGGGCCATATTGATTTTTTTCGGTTGATCCCTCCGTAGTAGCCAATACAGACCAAAATCGAGGGCGTTGGATGAGCTTGCCTAAAGATTCGTTGGCGGGAATACGAATATCCAAATCTTGCCAACGACGCACCGTAGCACATGTAAAAGAAAGAATAATAACTAACTCAAAGATAGCTAACAAAACCCAACAGGCAGTTTCCGAAATTACCAACCAATCGCGCACATACAGCAAAGCAAGAGTATTACGCCAAACACAAACAAATACCCCTAAAAGCGTTAACAAAATGCTTCCTTTATAGATGTCGCAAAATGTCTGGCGACTATCTCTCCCTGCAGGAGAGCAAAAATGCAACAGAGCATAAACATTGTTTTTAACAAAGCGGATCATATGTAAAAAGTATAACATTTGTGCAAATCTTTGGCAAGAAAAATATATAACCTAAAAAGGGCGCCCGCTTGGAGAGGCGGGCGCTGGGACTCTTGTAGGAGGTTAGAGTTTCACTTATAGAAGGAACAAATTGATTTCGTCAAGCAGACCTTTGAGATGAGCCAATTCGCGTGTAAAGCGAGTCAGCTTGATCTGTTGGATCGATTCATTATTTTTATTTTTACGCGCCATAAGGTCCACCTCCTTTTGTAAGATTATCTGCTTCTACCATATGGTAGCGGTTTAATTGTGTAAAAAACAGGGTCTTTATACCTAAAAAATTGTTTTTTTAGACCTAGGCACATTTGGGACTTTAGACCTAATTTTATATACTATATCTATGCAAGATTTAATTAAAAAAGCACAGCAGACGCACTTGTTAACTCAGCAAGAAATTACCACTTTGTTGTCGGGCGTTGATACGTGTTTGTTATTTGCGGCAGCGGATTGTGTGCGTAAAGAATATGTTGGAGACGGAGTCCATTTGCGTGGTTTGATTGAGTTTTCAAGTTATTGCAAAAACGATTGCATGTACTGCGGGTTACGTCGATCTAATCAAACAGCAAAGCGCTATCGGATATCCCCCACAGAGATTGTAGACTTGGCCCGCAAGGCAGTTGGGTACGGTTATAAAACGGTGGTTTTGCAAAGCGGCGAAGATCCGTGGTTTGATACGGATACGATGTGCCAAATTATTCGCGAAATAAAAAAATTTGATGTGGCTATTACACTAAGTATCGGCGAAAAAACACGCGAGGAGTATGCGGCTTACCGTTTAGCCGGGGCAGATCGTTATTTACTGCGCATTGAAACGACAGATAAAACCCTTTATGAAAAATTAGACCCCGGTATGAGTTTTGAAAACCGGGTGCGGTGCTTATACGATTTGAAAGAACTAGGTTTTGAAGTGGGCAGCGGCTCTTTAGTGGGGTTGCCTGGCCAAACCCTTGAGAGCCTAGCCAATGATTTATTGTTTTTCAAAAAATTACCGGTGGATATGGCGGGAATCGGCCCTTTTATTCCCCACCCGCATACTCCGCTAAAAAATGAGACAACACAGGGGCATTTTGAGCTTTCTTTAAAAATGATGGCAATCATGCGTTTATTGTTGCCTGATATTAACATTCCAGCTACTACCGCTATGGAGACACTTCATCCGCAAGGCCGATTGCTCGCCTTACAATGCGGAGCAAACGTGGTCATGCCTAATGTAACCGAAGGCGAGTTCCGCAAAAAATACGAGTTGTACCCTGGTAAGGTTTGCACGGGAGAATCCCCCGCCCAATGCCGCGGATGTATCCAAGCTAAAATAGAGAGCATTGGGCGATTCGTAGCGTCCGGGAAAGGTTTCCACGGAGATTTTGCCAAAAAAGATCCCGCCCGCTAAAATACTATGGATTAGTTCCGTTTTTTTCCGGAAACATGGGTTCTTTTCCCCATGTTATATAGGATGCTAATAGTGGAAAAATTTGTTGTGCGTTTTGCGAACGATCCAGGATGGCTTCTCGGGTTAGAGGGTTGATGATACAAAATCCACTTGCACAGTGACTCATTACCCACGCTTGCGGACAATTTAAATTGTCACTATGACAGGAATAAGAAGAAGATTGGGGTACTTCAACCACGTTTTGTTTATAAAAATCCTTCAAATTTGTACCTTTAAAAGCTTGATCTAACGCTTGCCGGAAGGCGCGCGCATAAGGACATCCGTTCCATGTAATTAACACTACTTGTTTTTTATCACCCAGCAAAAATTCTTTGTAGGTAGCATTGTTGGCAATTCCGTCGTAAACCGCTTGCGGGATTTGTTCTACATACACATGTTGGAGTGGAATAATTTTCTTGTTTAATTGCACAAAAGAAATGCTTTTCTTTTTGGGGCGATTCCAATCAATATGTTTGTAACAATAAATACAAAGTCCTAGCAGGGCCGCGGCAAATATAATTAGGTCTCTAAGATGTTTTCTCATGGAAAATCCTTTTTACCAGTCTTTATACTTTTCCAAAAGTGTTTCCAACTGATCGACATTTGTTGAATTGTCTATAATAACCTGTTTTTTAAGGGGGTTGATAATACAAACTTTTTGGAGGCAATTTTGATAAAGCCAAAGTTTAGGACACAAGTGCGCGCTATTACAGGAAACAAACCAAGAATTTCCCGGTACGGTTACGAAATGTTTACGATAATATTCTTTATAACCTTTTTTGAATAAGTTCTTTAATGTGCTTTTGAACGTGGCAGGGGCAGGTTTTCCTCCCCAACTTATAACGAGTACATATTTTTGATTTCCGGTAACGTAACGGGACCAGCCATCCGCACTTAAATCCGCAAAAACTTCTTGAGGAATAGAAATTAACTGCACTCCTGGCAAAGATTTGGGCTTTGGTGCAATTTTTCCATCCAAATGAACCGGTGTTTTGGAACGCGGCTGCAGCATATCTTCCCAATCTAGTTTTGAGGATAAATAAAGTCCCAATAATAAAAGTGCCCCCAGACAAATAAATAAATTTTTCATTTAACCTCTCAAAGATGCTGTTTGACTGCGCATAATATTTTAGGCTAATTATACTAAAATTTATTTCCTTTTTTAGTGAAAATTTAATACAATATACAAGAATATTCACGTGTACTTTTCTACGTGAACGCTAACTTATCATTAGGGAGAATATCATGGTGAAGAAAACCACAAAAAAAGCTGCCGCGAAGAAAGCGGTTGCCAAAAAAACTGCTGTAAAAAAACCCGTTTCTAAAAAAGTTAAAAATGTGAAATACGTTTATTCCTTTGGTGCCGGGAAAGCCGAAGGTAACGGAAAAATGAAAGAACTCTTGGGTGGTAAAGGGGCCAACTTAGCCGAAATGTCCGGCCAATTAAAATTGCCCGTTCCCCCCGGTTTCACAATCACTACCGAAGTTTGTACCTACTACTGGAACAACAAAAAAACCTATCCGAAAACCTTAAAAGCCGATGTAGAGGCTAACCTCAAAAAAGTAGAAAAAGAAACCAAAAAAGAATTTGGTTCTGCTACCAACCCGCTCTTGGTTTCTGTACGCTCCGGCGCGCGTGCTTCCATGCCGGGTATGATGGAAACCATTTTGAACATTGGTTTAACTGAAAAGACCATCCCGGGTATGATTGCCAAAACCAACAATGCCCGCTTTGTATACGACGCGTACCGCCGCTTAATTATGATGTATTCCGACGTGGTAATGGAAAAAGCTGCCGGTATTGAACCCAAAGACGGCGAAGGCATCCGCAAAATTTTAGACGGCATGATGGCCAAAAAGAAAGCCGAGCTCAAAGTCAAAGACGATACGCAAATCCCGGCTGAAGAACTCAAAAAACTTTGCGTAGAATTTAAGAAAACCGTCAAAAAGGTCCTGGGCAAAGAATTCCCGGATAACCCGATTGAACAACTCTGGGGTGCCATTGGTGCCGTGTTTGCCTCCTGGAACGGAAAACGCGCCATTGCTTACCGCGCCATTGAAAACATCCCCAACGATTGGGGTACGGCTGTCAACGTGCAAACCATGGTGTTTGGTAACATGGGTGACACCAGCGCGACCGGTGTGGCCTTTACCCGCAACCCCGGCAACGGTGACTCTCACTTCTATGGCGAATACTTAATCAACGCCCAGGGCGAAGACGTCGTAGCCGGTATCCGCACTCCCTCCCCGATGAACAAGTGGTCCACCAACGCGCACTCTGCGCACTTGCCGACCCTTGAAAAAGTAATGCCCAAAGTTTACAAAGAATTAGACGCCATCCAAAAGAAACTGGAAAAACACTTCCACGATATGCTTGATATCGAATTTACCATTGAGCACGAACGCTTGTGGATGTTGCAATGCCGCGTAGGTAAACGCAACGGTATCGCTGCCGTGCAAATGGCCTTAGACATGGTAAAAGAAAAACTTATTACCAAAGAAGAAGCCGTGTTGCGTGTTACTCCCACCCAATTGGGCGAACTCTTGTTGCCCGCCATTGATCCGGCTGCTGAAAAGAACGCCAAAGCCATTGCGCAAGGTCTGCCTGCCGGCCCGGGCGGTGCTTGCGGTAAAATCGTTTTCAACTCCAATGACGCCATCGCGTTAGCTGAAAAAGGCCAACCCGCCATTTTAGTGCGCGAAGAAACCAACCCCGAAGATATTGAAGGTATGCGCGCCGCCCAAGGTATTTTAACCCAACGCGGCGGTATGACCTCTCACGCGGCGTTAGTTGCGCGCGGTTGGGGTAAATGCTGCATCGTAGGTTGCGGCGAACTGGAAATTGACCTCGCCAAGAAAACCGTTAAAATGGGCGGCAAAACCTTCAAAGAAGGCGATGAACTTACCCTCAACGGTACCAAAGGTTATGTCTATGCGGGTGCCTTAAAAATGTTAGGCGCCGGCGAAGGTAACAAAAATTTAGCCAACTTCCTGGCTATGTGCGACAAAGTGCGTGTTTTGAAAGTCCGTGCTAATGCCGATACGGAAGATGATGCCAAAAAAGCCCGCAAATTCGGTGCCGAAGGCATTGGGTTGTTCCGCATTGAACACATGTTCTACGGCAAAAATTCCGAGACCCCGCTTTTCATCTTGCGTAAGATGATCTTGGCCGGCAACGAAGCCGAACGCAAAGCGGCCGTGGAAGAATTATTCCCGCACATGAAGAAAGAAATCAAAGCGACCATGAAAGCCATGGCCGGTTATGGTGTAACCGTCCGCTTGATGGATCCGCCGCTGCATGAGTTCGTGCCGACCTTGCCCAACAAACAGCAAGAGTTAGCCGCCGCGCTCAAAATTTCCATGGATACGTTCAAAGAACGCGCCGCCGGACTGCACGAAGTGAACCCGATGATGGGGCACCGCGGTATCCGCTTGGGTGTAACCTACCCCGAAATTACAAAAATGCAAGCGCGTGCGATTTTTGAATCGGCCGCCGAACTTATTAAAGAAGGCGTGAAGGCCGAGCCCGAAGTAATGATCCCGCTCACCTGCGATAAGAACGAAATCGTCACACAGAAAAAACTCATCCGCGCTGCGTATGACGAAGTAGTTGCCAAGACCAAAGTAAAGAAACTTAAATTCTCCGTAGGTACGATGATCGAAATTCCGCGTGCTGCCGTACTCGCTGCGGACGTTGCCACGGAAGCTGATTTCTTCTCTTTCGGTACTAACGACCTTACGCAGATGACGTTTGGTTTCTCGCGCGATGATATCGGTGCGTTCCTCCCGGAATATCTCAAACAAGGTATTTTGGAGCACGATCCGTTCCAAACCTTGGATCAACACGGTGTGGGCCGCTTGATTCAACATGCGGTCATTGAAAGCCGCGAAGTGAAACCCGGTCTTAAAATCGGTATCTGCGGTGAACACGGCGGAGATCCGGAAAGTGTGGAATTCTGCCACCGCGAAGGTTTCACCTACGTGTCCTGCTCTGCGTTCCGTGTGCCGATAGCGCGCTTGGCTGCTGCACAAGCCGCCGCCAAAGACGTCTTGGCCAAAAAGAAACGCAAATAAGCCCAGCGCCTGGGCTCCCAAAGCCCGCGCTAAACGATTATAATACCCCTTGCGATTTAACCCGCGAGGGGCCTGTTTTTTATGTATAATGAAAACATGGAAAAAATTAAGGATACACTTTTACTCTTGTTTTGGGGCCTTATTGCCGGAGCCTTTTTTGTCGGGTGTATTTTGGGGTTTATGTATATTTTTAACCACGCCGGGGAACTATTCCATTTTCAACGAATTACTTTCCCTTTTGGAAAAGACGTAGTAGAAATCATAGCACTTAGTTTACTGGCCGGGGTTATTTACGGAGCTATTAAGCTGATTAGCTGGGTGTGGACTAAAACCCATAAAGGGTATTGGGAAACAGCCGATAAAATCTTTCCGCAAGAGGTGCGCTTTAAATTACGTTCCAATTCCTTAGCCAAAGCAGTGCTTGATGGAAATGATTTTCAAATTATGCAGTTGATGAAAAAAGATAGAAGAAACCGGTCTTCCCTAGTCAATCAAACGGTGGCTGATGGTATAACCGCACTACATATTGCTGTTGCCGTAGAGAATAAATCGGCTTGCGATACCCTTCTTTATTTCAAAGCGGATCCACTACGTCGGGACCGACAAGGCCGTACTCCTTTGGACTACGCCAAACAAGCCAATAATCAGGTTATCATCAAACTTTTAGAAAAACACATTAAAAAATAATCTTTCCCCTCTTGCACCCCTTCCCCGCTATTTACTATAATAGCAATATGAAGGCTTTTCCCATTATTGTTTCGTCCCCCTCGGGTGCGGGTAAAACTACCATTGTGGATGCGGTTTTAAAGAAGAATAAAACTGTTTCGCGCGTAGTTACGGCCACCACCCGTGCGCCGCGCAAAGGCGAAAAAAACGGTAAAGATTACCACTTTTGGACGATCAAACAATTTGAACAAGCCATTAAAAAACATCAAATGCTCGAATGGGCACAAGTACATACACATTACTACGGCATCCCTAAAAAGTCCGTAGATGATCTGCTCAAGAAGGGCATCTGCCCCATTTTGGTGATTGATGTACAGGGTGCACGTACCGTCAAGGCGCAATATCCCAAAGCGGCCACGGTGTTTATCGTTCCCCCCTCGCTTAAAGAGCTTAAAAAACGCATTTTGGGCCGCAACGATAATACGCAAGATATTGAAATCCGCCTGGAAACCGCCAAGAAAGAAATGAAGGAAATTGACAAGTACGACTATGCCCTTTTAAATGACGATTTGCAAGAAGCAATTACAAAAATGGCGGGAATTGTTGCCGCCGAACAATGCCGCGTAATTCGGCAAGATAAAAAAATAAAACTTTTAAAATAGTTGTAAGGAGCCAATATGTCCGTGAAAAATGACCAAGAATTAGCCGCAAAACTGACCGACTTTGACGGGGATCGCTACGACGTTGTTGTGCTTGCGTCCATGTACGCCAAAGAGCTCAAAAAGAAACAGGAATTTAAAAACAAGCCCACCGCCGCTGTCATTAAAGAAGCGTTAGACGCTATTTTGACTAAACGCGTGAGCAAAGAAGAAATTTTAAACCTCAGCACCACCAACTATGCGGCCGAGCAAAAAGCAGCCGAAGAGGCCCGCTTGGAAGCCGAACGCAAAGCCAAAGAACCCATGAAACTGTAATTATGGCAGATTCTGTGCGCGGGCTAGCCGGGGAATTAAAACGTTTCTTAGCCGCCCAAGAGGAAGATGAATTCTTAATGACGGCTGCACCTGTACGGGCAGCCGCCTCTGCACCTGCTACGCCCGCAAAAACTAAGCCGGGCGCATTACCCCCTATGGCACAAGACAGCACGCTGGATGTTTCGTTTGTGCATCAAGATGTACCGCATTCCCCTGTTGAGAGTTCTACTATGAATAAAACCGATAAAACCCGTGCTTTAGATGAATTGGCCCAAGTAATTAAATCTTGTACCCGCTGCCCGTTGGGATCCACGCGCCTTAACGCCGTGCCCGGCGAAGGCAACGTCAACGCGGACGTGATGTTCGTAGGCGAAGGCCCTGGCTTCGATGAAGACCGCCAAGGCCGCCCGTTTGTGGGGCGCGCTGGGCAGTTACTCGACAAAATGATTTTAGCCATGGGGCTTACGCGCGAGACAGTTTTTATTGCCAACATTGCCAAGTGTCACCCGATGACCGATCCCTTACATCCCGAAAAACACGGTAACGACCGTGCCCCCAATGCGCAAGAAATTGCCTGCTGCCGCAAATACATTGAGCAGCAAATTTCCATTGTCTGCCCCAAATACGTCGTGGCATTGGGTGGTGTGGCGGCCAAGGCGCTCATCAGCGACGCGTCTAGTTTAGGCGCGCTGCGCGGTAAATTTCACACGTTGCATTTAGATAGTGTAGAACTTCCCAAACCGGTGCAAATTATTGCCACGTTCCACCCGGCCGCTCTTTTGCGCAACCCCAACTGGAAAAAAGACGCCTGGCAAGATTTGCAAATGGTCATGGACAAACTAGGCCTTAAAGGCGCACGTAAATAATTATGTTCTGTAAGGTAGTTTTCGACGTTCCGCTGGACCGTGATTTTGACTATCTAATTCCGTCCGAACTAGAAAGTCAGGTAGTGCCCGGCGTGCGCGTGACGGCTCCGCTTGCTAACCGCTTAACATGCGGGCTGGTGACTGCTGTGAGCGAAATTACTACTGTTTCCCCACACATCAAACTCAAACCGATTGCCACTGTTTTGGATCAAAAACCGCTTTTCGGCTCGGATTTATTTCCGTTGGCGCGTTACATAAAAAGCCGGTGGGGTTGCCCGATCGGTCAAATTTTATTTGCGCTTGTTCCGCCGCAACCGTATTTCAAGTTAGATACTCCCCCCGCGTTACTTCAGCCGGAAATACATACGCCCGCTTTTGCGCTTACGCAAGAGGAACAACACGCGCTGGATTTTCTCACGCAAGTGCCGGCCTATCAATTTAAGCCGTTTTTACTGCAAGGACCACAAGGAACAGGTAAAACCGAAACGATTTTGCGCGCGGCCGAACAAGCCCTTCATAACTATGGCCAGGTGCTGATTACCGTGCCCGATATCGTAGCCGCGCGGCAGTTTATTGCTGAAGTAGAAACACGCTTTGGCACCCAGCACGTATATTGTTGGCATAGCCGCATGTTACTAAGCAAAAAGAAAAAATATTTTTCCAATATCTCCCATGGCGTGCCGTGCGTGGTATTGGCTACACGTTCGGGTGTGTTACTGCCCTTTAAGAATTTGCGTTTTTGTGCGATGCTGGATGAGCAGGACGAAAATTACAAACAAGAAGAAAATAAACCTTATTTCCACGCGCGCGATGTACTCTATTTCCGCGCCCAAACCCATGGGGCGGTTTTAGCATACGTTTCGGCTACGCCCAGTGCTGAAATGATCCAGTGGGAGCAAGAGAAAAAAGTCACCGTTTTGCCTTTTAATACCCCCGTCAAAAAAACACATATGCCGCAAGTTAAACTTACCGAAAAGAAAAGTGAAAAATCGCGTTATTTTTCACAATTTTTACTGGAACAATTAGCTGAAAATATCACGCGCAAACAACCCGCTCTTTTAATCTTAAATCGTCGCGGATATGCCAATACCTACTATTGTTTAAATTGCGGCGCATACGCCAAGTGCAAAAAATGCGGTGCGCTCTTAACACACGAAAAATTAGAGGACGGCAACGAACGTTTGCACTGCAAAAAATGCGGGGCGGTGGAAACCTTGCAGCAAGAGTGTCCACAATGCCACAATTTAGTGTTTAAATCGCGCGGAGGCGGTACGCAAAAGATTGTTACCGAACTGGCCAAATTCTTTCCGCAAGCCAAACTGTTACGTTTAGACTCCGATTCCCTAAAAACCAAAGACGGACAAGGCTTTGAGGCTTTGCGTGCCTTGCAAACCGGGCAAGCAGATATTGTGGTGGGCACACGGCTTGCGTCCGGCGTGCTTAAAAATTCCCGCGTTAATTTAGTCGTTATTTTGGATGCGGAGTTGGAGTTGGACGGTCCCGACTTTCGCGCCAGTGAAAAATTCGGGCAACTTCTTTTTGAACTGCGTGGGCATTTGGCAAGTGTGCCTAACGGTCGGCTCATTATTCAAACCGCCGATAAAACTACCTATGACTATGCCCCGCTCTTGACCGGCGATTATCAAGCAGCCGCCGATAATGAACTGGCACTACGAGAGGCGTTTGGTTATCCCCCCTTTACGCACTTGATACGTGTTACCCTCAAAGCCAAAGAATTAGATTTATTACTGGCAGAAACAGAGCGTGTTAAACAACTAGGTAAAGATCGATGCACACAGATTTTAGGCCCTGTGTGGTGCGCCAAAAAGACCGATAAACTCAAAAAGCAATATGTGGTATTTAAGACGGACGAAGCGCACTATTTAGATTTACTTGCGCAACTGGATAGTTTTGAGCCTGCCAAGCGCTGTACAATTCAGGTATCGGCTGACCCGTATAACTTTTACTAATTTGGTAGAATATAGATATACATTTTAAGGGGATAAAAAATGCTAAAACATTTATTTCAATTTTCTACGCGTGCAAGCCGTGCGGAATTTATTTTCTGGGGAATTATCATTCAACTTTTTTTCAGTGTTTATTCCTTGTTGCAGTTTTTTATGCCCACTTCTCCAGCGGATTTCTCTGCTTTCACTATTTTGTTGATATTGCTAATGCTGTGTTTAATTCCGGTTAGTTTGGCGGCATGTTGGATATGGTTTGCCTTGTTAGCACGTCGCTTACATGATATGAACTTATCTGCCTGGTGGTTACTACTGTTATTTGCTATAGGTTTTTGCGCCGTATTTGCCTTATTTATGCCGGCTTGGTTCCCATACATACCACAAATGATCACGTTAGGCCTTATGGGGTATTTAGCTTTTGCCTCGGGTACCGCAACAGCTAATAAGTACGGGGAAGTTCCTGCTAAAACATATGCTCCCACCTTCTTAACTAATTCGTTGTGTTTAACAATTAGCACTGTGTTATTTTTAATTATGCTTTTTGGTTTCTCATTTGGTTATATGCATCTTAGCCAGATACGGTTGCAACAAATCCAGCAACAGCAACAATACTATTTACAACAAATATCTAATTCACAAAGGAACTCTTAATATGACAATTGATGAACAAATTTCTTTTCTCACACGCGGATGCGTGGACGTAGTTTCCAAAGCCGATCTAGCCAAAAAGTTGGAATCAGGCAAAAACCTTAAAATTAAGCTCGGCTGCGACCCAACATCAGCCGACTTACACTTGGGCCATAGCGTGGCGCTTTCACTCTTGCGCCGCTTCCAGGATATGGGACACACGGCCGTGCTCGTCATTGGTGATTTCACCGCTGCCATCGGCGACCCGTCCGGGCGCGATTCTACCCGCCCTGTGCTTGGGCGCGAGCAGATTATCGCTAACGCTAAAACTTACACGGACCAGGCGTTCAAAGTGCTAGATCCCGCCAAGACAGAAGTACGTTTTAACAGCGAATGGTTAGACCCGTTTGTTTCGGGCAAAGAGTTGCTCAGCACGCTTCAGCACGTGACCGTTTCGCAAGTGTTGGAGCGCGATGATTTCAAAAAACGCATGGCTGCCGGGAACCCCATTAGCATGCTGGAAATCTTGTACAGTTTGTTCCAAGGGCAAGACTCCGTAGCTCTTAAAGCCGATGTGGAACTGGGCGGAACAGACCAAATTTTCAATTTACTCGTCGGTCGTCAACTTCAAAAGAATAATGGGCAAGAGCCGCAAGTAGCGCTTACTGTGCCGCTCTTGGTTGGTTTAGACGGCGTGAAAAAAATGAGTAAGTCCTACAAAAACTACGTCGGCCTTACAGACACGCCCGAAGATATGTTTGGCAAAATTATGTCCATTGCCGATGAAGTAATGCCCATGTATTACGAGCTTTTAACTACTGAAAACTTGGACGAAATTAAAGCCATGCATCCCATGGCCGCCAAGAAAAAATTAGCTCATTTACTGGTGGCGCGCTTTCACAATGAAGAGGCCGCCAACGCCGCACAAACGCATTTTGAGACGGTATTTTCCAAAAAAGAACTTCCGACGGATATGCCACAGTTTAAACCGGAGGAAGGCGCCCTTTTGTCTGCTGTCATTTTCGCTGCCGGCGGCGCGGAGAGCAAAAACAAAGCCCGCGGGTTAATCACGCAAGGAGCTGTGCGTCTTAAAGGCGAAAAAGTATCGCAAGACGGTCCCCTTTCTTTTGAAAACGGAGATGTGTTGCAAATTGGCAAACGTCATTTCTTTAAATTGGTAAAATGAAGAAACTTATTATTGCTCTTCTTATCTTGATCGTACTTTTGGCCGCCGGAACATGGGCGGCCAAAGTGTATTTCTTCAGTAAAGCAGAGGTAGTTACTGTGCGAATTTATCCCGGACAAACCGGCCGTGAAGTGGCCCACCTGCTCAAGCAAAAGGGAATCATCCGCAGTGAACTTTTATTCAAGTTTTTGTTGCGGATAACTGCGTCAGCGGCAGATTTAAAAGCAGGACGCTTTGATTTGCGTAAAAACAGTTCCGATCTGGAAGTCATCAACTGCATTAAAACCGGTCAATGCACGCACTACGAAAAAGTAACATTTTTAGAAGGATGGAGAAGCGAAGAAATGGCCGAGGCGCTTTCCGCTAACGGAATTACCGACGGACACGCATTTTTAAATATTGTGCGCGCGCAAAATTTAGAAGGAAAATTGTTCCCTTCTACTTACTTGTTTGCCGATAATACTCCGGCTCAAAAAGTCGTTGATGAAATGGTCGGGCAATACAAAAAAAATATTTTGCCGCTTTTCAAAAAATACAATACCAATTTGACGGAAAACCAAGTTCTCACTCTTGCCTCTATCGTAGAGCGCGAGGCCGTAGTGCACGACGAGCGGCCTAAAATTGCAGCGGTTTACTTAAATCGCTTTTACATGGGTAAACGCCTAGAGGCAGATCCCACGGTGCAATATGCGCTGGGTTTTGCTCTAAAGGAAAACCGCTATTGGAAAAAAGGCCTGACATACAAAGATTTGAAAATTGATTCCCCCTACAACACCTATCGTAACGAAGGACTCCCGCCGGGACCCATTTGTAATCCGGGGGTAAAATCCGTGGAGGCGGTACTGAGTCCGCAGCCGGATTTTGACGCACTGTTTTTTGTGGCCGACAATACCGGCCGACATGTTTTCTCTCGTACATTTGATGAGCACAAACGTCATATCAAACGTATTCGTGGACGTTAAATATAATTTTCTGCTAATTAAAAACCCCTGCCTTTTGTGCAGGGGTTTTTAAGTTGTTTCACATTTTTATCAATGATGCCGACCGTGGGAATTTCCGCCTCCGTGAGATCTGCCGGAAAATCCGCCGCCGGAGGAATGCCTAGAACCCCCGTTATCCGATGGGCGATTTACACTTCCCGAAGAGAAAGACGCTCGTCTGCTGGTCCCCTCATGACTCGAACGGCTGGGCGATGTAACCGTTCTGGATGAATGATTATCATTGCTGGGGCGAGCAGGTGTGCCTCCCACGTTAGAGGGTCGGTTAGAAGGTCGGTTAGAGGTTGCGGAAGAAGGCCGAAAGGAACTGTGGTTACTCCGCTCTATACTGGCCGATCCTTCAAGACGCTGTATAGAGGGGCGTTCGGCTCTTGGATTGCCTCCTACGATTTTAGGACGCTGGTTTCCATTGGTGGTACCATTATTCCCATTATTTCCACCGGGGTTTCCCCCGCCATTTCCGTGTGATCCACTTCCACCAGAGTTAGGATCTCCGTGTCCGCCGTGTCCACCGGAGCCTCCATGGTTCCCAGGATTACCGCCGTGTCCACCATGACCGCCATGACCACCGTGTCCGCCGTTATTGCCAGGGTTATCGGAATTTCCGTGTCCACCATGACCGCCATGACCACCGTGTCCGCCGTTATTGCCAGGTCCTGGAGGATTTCCATGGTTGCCAGGGTGACCAGGATTTCCATGCCCACCATTGTGGTTGCCCGGATTTACCCCTGGATGAGGAGGTCTATTGGGTTTAGGACCGCCCCCATTATGATTACCGGGATGATGTACCGGCGGGCGGTGCACTACAGAAGGATGATGTCCATGCGGTCTAGGATATATTACAGGAGGATAATACAACCAGTACCGTGCCCATAAAGGCGGGCGAACGTAGACATAGACAGTACTGTAACGCTCAACGTACCAAGGATCTGCAACAGTTGTCGTTGATAAGACAGGATCCTCTATGAGTTGATAATTTTGAGGAGTACTACTGTCAATATAACCATACGATTTGGCATAAGTTATAAAATTATTACAACTGTTTGTGAAATTGGTTTTCGAACAATAAGAAATAATTGCTTGTATTTGGCCTTCTTCGCTTTGTGAAGTTAAATCCGTGCGAAGTGCGGGCCATAAATCAGTTTTTGAAGAAGCTAATTCCTGTACCGCATATTCCGGTTTATGGGATAAAATTTCCGACAGCATCAATTGCTTAAGATAATCAATATCTTGTTTGGCGGCTGAGCCGTTGGTCCGATTATTTGTCCATCTTGACCAGAATCTTTCCAAATCGTACCGATTATCCGGATGCCCTAACAAGGCCCCCATGTAAGGGCCTACAGAATAAAGGGTTTCTTCTCTGTCGATTTCAGCCATAAAATCGTACGTATCACCGGCAAGGTCTGGGTTACCCCAGTACTCATCCAAACGGTTTGGCAACGGAATAATGCTCGTCGTTGGGCGATTGTGCCACACAGCCATAGCAGGCAATAACAAATTCCCGGCATAGTCATTTTTGCGCAGGGCATAATATTCCTGTAATAAACTGGTGGGTGCTTTGCTAGGTGCCACCCCATATTTGCTGACGAAATCTGCCGTAAATGCTTGGAACAGATCACTATAGCGGGAAGATCCGTCCTCTAATCCAAGCAGGAAAGATCCCCACGAAAGGGAATAACCATTGAATAGGGAACTCAAGGATTCTTTATCGTTCGTAATCCAATAAGACATCATATCCGCTTTCGAATAATTAGCGGGTGATGCGTTTGCTGTTTGTGCAAAAGCTGCTATGGATAATAGCACTGCACATAGGCCTGCTAGAATTGTGTTCTTGAACAATTGCATGACGCCCTCCTTTGATAAATACGTTCTGCCCTCTCTGCTAAAATAAAGGACCAAAACGCCTTTCTTATTTTTTACCATAAAAGTGGTATAAAAATCAAACACTTGTTTGAATTTTTTTATTGCATATTTGTTTTTTATAAGCAATTGCTCGAAGAGAAACAAACTCTGTAAACAAGATTTTTTATATCTAAAAATATGGGGGTTTTCGCTTGAGAGACTTGCGATTTTTCAGCTTTAGTCTTACAAATCAGCAAAGCACTTGCCTGGGGTATTACTTTTTCTTGTTGTAAAAATCTAAAAAATTGCTATACTATTTATAGTTGTTAAAAAGGAGGATGTATGAAAGGTTTTACGCTTATTGAATTACTAGTAGTTGTGTTAATTATCGGAATTTTGGCTTCCGTTGCGCTGCCGCAATATGAGATAGTAGTAGAAAAGGCGCGTGCCAGCGAAGCTATGGTAAATCTGCGGGCCATTTTAGATGCTATGCAACGCCACGATCAGGAATCCCCGGGTGAGGCGGTTACTAATTGCACCCAAATTGCGGACGTGCAATTAAAAGGGGGTGCTTGGGGAAGTGGTTGTGGTGTCACCCTCAACAGTTGTGACAGTACTGGTGTTGTGTTTACTACCAAAAATTTCTGTTATGACATTGGGGGAACGAACGTCAAAGTGACGCGCCGGGGTACTGGCGGGTACACTATTGTATACACTAAGCCAACCAATGGGGTCACGCCAACTCCTTTAAAGGAAGAAGGCTCGGGCTGGGCTTGCGATGGAGAAGTTAATGCTCAAATTTGCAAATTATTTACCGATCTGTAAGTTTTGGTATCATATATGCAAATTAAACCTCCGGTGATAGCCGGAGGTTTTTTTACAGGTTAACTAATAAATCAGTAATTCGCTGGGTGGCTTGCAAGGGATCCGGCACGGTAAGCTCGGCATAAGCACGGCGCATTTGTGTTAATTTCTCCGGAGTAAGTGCTCTCAAGGTATCTTGTAATTGGGAAGCAAATCCGGGCCCCTCTAATACGATATTGGCACATCCGGCCTTTGCCAGCACTGTTGCATTAAAATACTGGTGATTGGCAGCGGCATGCGGGAAAGGGACCAAAATAGCAGGAACCCGGCAAGCAATTACTTCGGCCAGAGTACTGGCTCCGCTACGGCAAATCATTAAATCTACCGATTTCATTAATTTATAGATTTCTTCACTATAGGCAAGCGTTTTCACGTTTGCTAAACCTTGATACGCAGCTTGTTGTGCTTCATACCAACGCTTTCCCGTTAAATGGATAAACTGCCACTTCGGGTTACGTTTAATGACTTGCGGCAGCGCCTCATTGAGACCTTTAGCTCCTTGGCTTCCCCCCACAATCAGCGCCGTGAGAACGTCCGGCTGGAGGCCTAGTTGTTTTAATACTTCCTGGCGGGAAATTGATTGCCCAAATTCTCCACGGATCGGAGTACTGGACAGAACGGCATTTTTAAACGTTTTCTGCATGGGGAGCCCCATCAAACGCAGATTGGCAAACGTAGCACAAATTTTATTAGAAAGGCCCCAAATGGTATTTGACTCATGCACAGCCGTTTTAATTCCCATAAAGTGTGAACAGAAAATCAACGGGAACGACACATATCCTCCCATCCCCAGCGTTACATCCGGCTGAAATGTTTTAATAATTTTACGTGTTTGCTTAAGCGATTTAACCAATTTTCCCATAAAATGGAAATGCCGCAGCGGGTTTACTGAGCGCGGCAAGCCCGTAAGATCTATTTGTTCATAAGCAAGTCCGTTGGCGGCCAGGGTAGTAATGGCGGGGTCATCTTGACGCACCACAAATAGCACCTGGTTCCCTTGATTTTGTAATGCTTTTCCCAATGCAAACCCCGGGTAAAAATGTCCGCCTGTTCCACCGGAAGCAACTAAAAAACGCGTGTTTTTCATGAACGATTCCTATTTTTAAAGTGCGTTAAATCATCTCCCCGCACCGTATTATTTTGTGTATTATCTACAGCTGCCAAATTCAAGATGATCCCGACCATAACCAACGTCATTACTACCGAAGTCCCCCCGTAAGAAAAGAACGGAAGTGCAATTCCTTTCGTGGGAGCTAATCCAATGGCCATGGCCATATTAAAAAATGCTTGAGCGCATAAAGTAAGGGTAAGTCCAAAAATAACCAAACTATTGAACGTGCTTTTGGCGATGCGCGCCAACATGATTCCACGAATAAGTAGCCAAGCAAACCCGAACACTATTAAAAGTACAAATAGCCCCACTTCTTCGCACATTACTGAAAAAATAAAATCAGTATGGGCGGCAGGCAGATATTGCATTTTTAATTCACTGTTTCCCAGTCCTTTGCCCAACCAGCCGCCGGATCCTACCGCTAAGAACGATTGCATGACTTGGTAGTTTGTGCTATTGTCCGTATAATTTCCTATGTGTAAAAAAGAAAACAAACGTGCACGGCGGTACGGAACAACCAGCATTTGTACAATTACCCCCGCACCGGCGGCGCCCATCATTCCTGCTATATGCCACCATTTGGCTCCGGCTACAAACAACATAGCTAAGAATACCCCGCCCATTAAGGCAGGGATTCCCAAATCTTTTTCCAACACAATCAGTCCTATGGTAATGCCGGCCATCACTAGCGCAGGAATCATCGCCCGCCAATTTTTAGCCAACTTGCCGGAGACTTTATCTAAATAATCGGCAATATAAATGACAAGGGTTACTTTTGCAATTTCTGAAGGTTGAATTTTAATAAATCCCAGATCAATCCACCGGTGCGTGTTAGCTTGTTCGCGTGTAAAAAGCACAATCACTAATAACACCCACGTAAAGAGCAACAAGTTAATGGGCCGAAAAATCTTCATCCGCTGCAAACGCGTGTATGTTTGCGATAAAACGCCCGCTGCAATCAAACCTACCACATCAAAAAGCAGTTGACGTTTGACAAATTGCGTGGTTTCAAACGCACTAGAAGAGTAGGTAAATAATAACCCTATCAATACAAACACGAAACTGATTAAGGCAATCGTGCCGTCTAACTTCAAAGGATGCCAACCCTCGCGCGGGCGTTGTGTTGCGCCCAGAACCGGGGGACGCATAAATGTATTACGCCGCTTGGGCGCTTTCGAAAATAAACGTACCATATTAACGAATCTTTAAGGATGCCAGTGAAATTAACATAAGCACCACGCCTATAATCCAAAACCGGACAATCACCTTAGGCTCAGGGATACCCATCAGCTCAAAGTGATGATGAATGGGTGCCATTTTAAACAAACGTTTCCCGTGGGTAAGTTTAAAATATCCCATTTGAATCATTACAGAAAGTGTTTCAAGCACAAATAGTCCGCCCGCAATCGGTAAGAGAAGTTCCTGTTTTACGCATAAGGCAGCCGTCCCAATAACCCCGCCCAAGAATAGCGAACTTGTGTCGCCCATAAATACTTGGGCCGGATAAGCATTAAACCACAAAAATCCCATACAAGCCCCAATAAGTGCTCCCATAAATACGGTGATTTCCCCGGCGCCGGGTACATAAATAATTTTTAAGTAATCGGCAAAGTTGATGTTCCCGGCCACATACGCAAAGATTCCGTACGTTACGGCGGTAAATACCATACATCCGCTGGCAAGTCCGTCCAACCCGTCGGTTAAATTGGTAGCGTTGGAAGTTCCCACTACCACAAGCATGGCAAAAGCAAAATAAAACACGGATAAATTGATAAACATTTTGCTCATATAGGGGATGATTAAAGAGGTGGTATACTGTCCATTGGGCGGATTAATTGCCAAATATGTTACCACCACTATGGCCGTAAAAAGTTGGATGGAAAGTTTCAAGGAAGATTTCATCCCCTCCGGGTTTTTCTTAACCAGTTTGGTGTAATCGTCCATGACTCCTGCAAAGCCGAGTGAGACAGTCGTAAACAATAACAGCCAAATATAACTATTATCCAATCGTCCCCATAACAAAACACTCACTACCAAACTAATAAAAATTAAAATACCCCCCATCGTGGGAGTACCGCTCTTTGATAAGTGCGATGCAGGGCCATATTCCCGTTCAATTTGTTGAATTTTATAGGAACGTAATTTTCGCACTACGGCGGGGCCAATGAGAAGTGTCAAAAAGAAGGAAGTAAATATGGCGGCCCCTGTACGGAAAGTAATATAGTTGAAGATATTTAAAAAACTAATATCGTCTTTGAATAGAGATAACCAGTAAAACATAATTAGATCTCCTTAAAAATACTTTCAAAGTTCATAGAGTGGGATGCTTTTATTAAACAAGTTCCGCCTTTTTGTTGCAACACTTTTTTCAGATCTGCCATCCACTCGGCGGGAGTTTCCCCATACCACATCCACAGCCCGGTAACATCTTTTAAGCGTTCGTAGGCATATTTCATTTCAGGCCCGGCTAAAAACACATAGTTCACGCCATTGTCCAAAATTTGACGTGCCACCAAGCGGTGATATTCTTTGCTGGAAGAACCGAGTTCTTTCATATCTCCCAATACTGCAATGCGCGGGTGCTTTTTAGCTTTTCCTAAAATGGCCAGTGCATTTTGCATGCTGGCTGGGTTAGCATTATAGCAATCTAAGATAAAATCAGTAGCTCGTTTGCGCGTGCGTTCCAAACGCATGGGCATAGGAGTGAATGCCGCCAATCCTTTTTTCATGTGATCAGCGTACAACCCTAGCGCAATAGCAGCCGCACACGCCGCAGCGGCGTTTAGTTTATCATGGTGCTCTAATTGCACATCAAACAGATACGCTTCCCCTTTGTAAGTGAATGCAAATTTTTCTGTTTCTAATAGGCGTAAGTCGGCACGTTCGCTAAATCCAAAGGAAATACGTTTCCCTTTGAAATCTGTATCCAGCTTAGCCAAAAATTTATCATCTATGTTATAGACAAGCGTGCCCCCTGCATTGAGGTGCTTGGCAATTTCACTTTTGGTTTTATAAACAGTTTCAAGATCGTGGAAAAATTCCAAGTGAGAAGGCCCCACATTGGTGATCACCGCTACATCGGGTACAGCCAGCGAAGCGGTTTCCTCAATATCTCCGGGATGCGAGGCTCCCAATTCGAATACTCCAAAACGGTGCTTGGGTTGAATTTCTAATAAAGAAAAAGGAACTCCGAACTGGTTATTTAAATTCCCCACGTTGGCAACGGTTTCTCCGGCCACGCTGCAAATAGCACGCAACATCTGTTTGGTGGTACTTTTACCGTTAGAACCTGTAATGGCTGCCACTTTAAGCATGCTGTTCAGACGGTGATATTTAGCCAAAGCCTGCAGGGCTTTGAGTGAGTCATCTACCAAAATGAAAGAAGCGGAGGTTCCTGCCGGGATGGAATATCCTTTTTCGGCTACCACCACGCTAGCGCCCTTTTCAAGAACTTGTGGAATAAATTCACGCGCATCAAAGTGTTCCCCTTTAAGCGCTATAAAACAATCTCCTTTACCTACGATGCGTGAATCTGTTACGATCGAAGCAACTTGCATATCGGGAGTGTCAGATTGCAATGATCCCCCCGTAATTTCCGCCATTTTACGAACCGTCCAATGTAATTTCATAATTCACTCCTATTCCTCAAAATCAAGTTGATCCGGAGGTACGCCTTTCATCACCAAAAGCGGCTCCGCAATTTCCTTAAATACAGGCGCGGCTGCCGTACTACCAAAGGCATATACTGCCGGATTATCTAAAATAACTAAAATAGTAAATTGTGGTTTAGAAGCCGGTACCATTCCACAAAACGAAACCACGTGACTGCGCTTGGCATATCCCCCCTCTTTGGAAAGCTTTTCCGCTGTTCCCGTTTTTCCGGCTACGTTATATCCTTTAATTTGGGCTCGTTTGCCCGAGCCTACTTCCACTACGGTTTGCAGTAGCGCACGCATGGTTTTAGAGGTTTCCTCGCTAATGACGCGGCGGATTTTGATCGGTTTCGCTTTCTTATCTACCTTGCCGCCCGTATACACGATACGGTCCACCAAATGGGGCTGCATTAAATAGCCTCCATTGGCAATGGCTGAATATGCCGTAATGAGCTGAATAGGAGTTACTGCCACCCCGTATCCATACCCTTTGGTGGCCAAATCTACTTTGGTCCACGTGTTATAAGCAGATACACTTCCCTTAGATTCCCCATTAAAATTAATATCCGTCCTACTGCCAAAACCGAACGCTTTTAAATAAGAAAATAACGTTTTTGGCCCTATCTCTACTGCCACTTTACCCGCGCCAATGTTGGAAGATAGTTGTAAAATTTCCGCTAAAGTGAGATAGTCTTTATTGTGTTGTTTATCTTTGACTATAAATCCCTTGGCAACCTCCCAGTTTCTCCCTTCCATATAGATTGAAGCATTAGGCGGTAGTGTTCCGGAATCCAGGGCCGTAGCGATGGCAATACTTTTAAACGTGGAACCCGGTTCGTAAGTAAATTGAAAAGCAAGCGATTGCCCGTCCTTCAGCGGATAAGAAGCAGCCGCCAGGATGTTTCCTGTATTAGGATCTTGCACAAGCGCAATGGCATGCTCGGGATTATTCTTCTCAACTGCTTTTTGTAAAGCACGTTCTGCATAAAATTGGGCAGTTTCATCAATGGTTAAATAGATATTACCCGTATTGATTTTTTCTTTTAAATGCCGGTCATAAATAATATCGCCGCGGGCAGAGCGGCGGGCCCGTTTTTTGCTGATATCTTGGGTGAGTTCCTCGTTATACATCTGTTCTATACCCGAAAGTCCCACATTTTTGGAATTAGCTTCACCAAGAATATCCAACGCGCTTTTGCCAAACGGGTGAATACGTTCATATTCCGGGGTGAGCTCCAGCCCTTGGCCTAAAGGTTTTCGATGTACGGCAGCTAATTGCATATAGACATCCGGTTTAATTTTTTTAGCCACAAAAAAGAAATTCTTGGCTTTTTCCCACTTTTTGTTAATTTCTTTCGGTGACATTCCCAAAGTTTCCGCTAAGAATAAAACGGTGGCCTCTTTGTCTTTCACATAACGCTTCACGATTCCGCAAGAATGAGTACGCACAGATTCAGCGAGTGAGTTCCCGTTTATGTCATAAATTCCGCCCCGCAAACGGTCTTCTGCCAAGTAATTATAAATGGCACGTTCTGCTTTGGAAGAATATTCTTCGTGGCGAAAAAGCTGCAAATAACACAAGCGCCCGGTGATAAGTAAAGGGGCTATCAACATAATTGCCACCACGATACGCATACGCTTTTTAGCGTTAAATACGGCCGGAGCAGAGAAACGGTTGCGTTGTAACATCATTTGCGTTCATCCAATACGATAATTTCATGTGGCTTGGCCTGCACAAAGCCTAAATGTTCTTGCGCATAGGTAGTTATTTCTTCGGGGCTGGAAAGGCGGGAGATTTCCAACTGTTCATATTGGTTACGGGCTTCTTTCACGTCCACTTCTTGTTGCAATTTACTTACCACACGTCCCGACCGAATAACCCCCACGTGTACCACGGTAATGAGAAATAACCAACTAACAATGCATATAACCGCTATAAAAATTTTCATATTCGTTCAATTACCCGTAACTTAGCACTGCGCGCCCGGTGATTTTGGCGGATTTCTTCGTACGAAGGCGCCAGGGCATGCTTGTTCACTAATTTCCAACGGCCTGTAGCTGCCATAGTTTTAAATTGATTTTTAACTAGGCGGTCTTCCAGAGAATGGAAGGTAAGTACGGCCGCGCGTGCCCCCGGTTTTAAAAGTTGTTCGATCACAGCGGCAATTTGTTCCACCTGGGAAAATTCTTCATTGCACGCGATGCGCAAAGCTTGAAAGATTTGTGTAGCCGGATGAATCCGTCCTCGTTTAGGCCCCAACACGCTTTCTACAATTTGCTTTAACTGCGTAGTCGTTTGGATGGGTTGCATCCGCCGGTAAGTTAAAATGGCATGGGCCACTTGTGCCGCGCGGTGTTCTTCTCCGTAATCTCTAAAAATACGCTCCAACTCTTCCAGCTTCCACGTGTTGACAATTTCGGCGGCAGTAAGTATTTGCGTTGTATCAAAACGCATATCCAGCGGGCCTTCATTGAGCAAACTAAACCCTCTGGAGGGATCATCCAACTGATAGGAGCTAAGCCCTAAATCAAATAGCGCCCCATCTAACGCATCTACGCCGTATTGCTTGAGTGCGCTGGGCGCCTGGCTATAACTAGCGTGTAGAGTTGTTAGACGTGCATCGGCTACTCGCTCTTGCGCCATTTTTAAAGCCTGGGTATCTTTATCAAAACCGTAAATATGGGCATGCGCGTCCAATTGGGACAGGAAGAATTTTGTATGTCCGCCCAGCCCCAACGTACCGTCCATATACGTACCGGACGGATTAGTGAGGAGCAGTTCGGCAATTTGAGGAGCCATAATGGGGATATGTATCCAAGTTTGTCCCATATTATTTTCTCCCTGCCGGCGGACGTGCATCCGTTAAAATTTTCCCTTCTTTGTAGGCTTTTTGAAGGTCGTGGAGCCACACATTCTGCAAGGTGCTCACTTTGTTAAAAGGCATTCCGTAGGCTCGATACAGTGCCTGGTGAATGGGCGTACCGTTTTTAAGTTCTGTACAGAACTTATAAAATTCATCCCGCGAGCGCGTATTGAGCAAATAATCTACCAAACTGTATGCTTGGGTATACCATATTTCAGCTTTATCGTTGGGATAATCCTTAAGCGTTTGTGCCGCCATCATTTCGTCGAACGGAATAAATTGGCCTGTTTCCAAAATTTGTTTTAATCGACGCACTATATAAGCGGGCTTTTGCTGAGAGGAATAAATTTGCATATATACGGCCATTCCTTCCGACAACCACAACGGAGAAATGGTAGGTAGGAAATATTGATCAAAATACAAATGGGTCAGTTCATGCACGGTAAGTGAATAAAATCCGGTTTTTTCGATAACATACATGCTGTCAGATTTTAGATCTGAAGCCGCCCCGCTCCAGGATGGACGTTTTGTATATTCCACATAAGACTCTTTTTTATTAAAAAGCATAACTAAAATTTTATTAGGTTTTACCACCACTGTAAAAGGAGCTAAATCCAACATGAGATTCCCGTGGATCGTATCAAGAAGTTCCTTGACTTTAGGGGTCACAGGTTCCTTCTCACGGTAGATGAGATAGTTGAACGTATCGCCCGTCAAAAATCCGGGAGGTGGCGGCACCCAACGCACTTTTTGAGCCGCATTAGGTGGGCGGTAAGTTTCCACAGGAATATTGTCGTCAACTGCGCTAGTTGGATAGCTTGAAGCCATTTGTTCCAATCCGGTAATAAGACTAGCCACCTGACCCTCAGGGGCGTCCTGTACTTCGGTTATTTGCTGCTTATTGGGCGGAGGAGGAAGGGAAATACTGGGGCGCATTTCTTGTGCCCGGCCGCGGTATTGTTCATCTTGTGATACCAGGGTGCTGCTTGTTTGTGTTTTACTATGATCTGCGTGTTTAGGTTCTTGGGTAAGGGTTTGTAAGATACCCTTCATATCAAACCCATGCGAAACCAGTGCGCTCAGTCCCGCCAAGCACACACATCCCAGGGTAAGAAATAGCCAGCCTCGTTTATGCATTGTTCTTCCTAAATAGTATCAAATGCCGGGTCTTGTTGTCGCGGGGAAGTTGATACGATAAATCTTCTATAAATGTTCCCTCGGGTAAGTTTGCCTCGTAGCATTGAGGGTTTTCTCCCTGAAATGCTATAAAAACTCCCCCGTCCTTTACCGCGTCCAAACAAATATGAATAATATTTGGTAAAGTACCCATCGCACGTTCGGTTACTAAATCAAATGCAAATTGTGTTCCTTGCCCTAACCGAGCCTGCTTAATATGTACGTTAGAAATTTTTGCTTGCAGGGCCGCCCAATTCATAAATTTGCAACGTTTCTCTAAACTTTCTATCAACGTTACTTGTGCCTGCGGGAACACAATGGCCAACGTCATGCCGATATATCCGCACCCGGCCCCCACGTCTGCTAATTGTGCACTAGCCAATCCTAATTTTTGCACTTGTACCGCCGCGATTAACCCATCGCAAATATGCCGGGAAAGCACTTCTTCAAAAGTTTGCGCACTGGTTAAATTCAAAAAATCTTTTTTTTCCCACACGCACCGCGCATAGGCTACTAATTGTTCGGCCTGGGCTTGCGTGAGCGTCAAGCCGATTCGCTTGGAAAAATCAAGCAGATTTTTTGGCATGTTGCAATCTCCTAAATCGCTCAATATGTACAGCCAGGAGTTGTATATCCGACGGGGTTACCCCGGGAATGCGGCTGGCCTGTCCCAGCGTTTGCGGTTTTACACTGCGCAACTTTTGGGCACTTTCAAACAAGAGCCCGCGCACTTCGGCCGGATCAAATCCTTCCGGAATTTTAATATGGTCCAGTTCGGCCAATTTTTCGGCGTCTTTTTTATTACGCTCAAAGTATCCGGCATATTTTTCTTGCACGTGGGCGTAGTGTTGTGCTTTTTCAAGCGACCAAGGTCCTAAATCATCTTCGCATAACGGTTTTTTCCCGGCACATAAATCTTCACACAAGCGCTGATAATTTTCAAACGGTTTTTTGTAGGCGGGATCGATTAACCCTAGCTCCAAGCCGTGCGGCGTAAGGCGTAAATCGGCATTGTCGTTACGTAGTAAAATGCGGTACTCCGCGCGGGAGGTGAACATACGGTAGGGTTCATTGACTCCTTTGTTGACCAGGTCATCAATGAGCACCCCGATATACGCCTCATCGCGGCGAAGTACAAAAGGTTCTTTGCCTTGCACAAAATGCGCGGCGTTAATCCCCGCCACAAGTCCTTGTCCACCGGCTTCTTCGTATCCGGTCGTGCCGTTGATTTGCCCCGCTAAAAATAATCCAGGCACACGCTTATGTTGCAAAGACGGATAAAGATCTTTCGGGTCCGAGAAATCATATTCTACCGCATAGCCGGGGCGGGTAATGGAACATTTTTCCATCCCGGGTACCGAGGCGATGAGCGCGCGCTGCACGTCCTCGGGCATACTGGTAGAAAAACCCTGAATATAATATTCTTCGGTATAAAAACCTTCCGGCTCTAAGAAAAGCGGGTGCGAAGTGACTTCGGGAAATTTCTTGATTTTATCTTCTACCGACGGACAATAGCGCGGCCCCTGGCTATGGATATTTCCCCCATACAATGCAGAGCGCATAAAGTTACCCCGCAAAATTTTGTCGGTTTCCAACGTAGTGTGGGTAATGTAACACTGCCCAAATTGTTTTTTCGCCAGCGTAGATAAATCGGTAAAATGGCTCATAGCCCAGGGCGGATTGTCGCTGGGTTGCGGACGGAATTTGGAAAAGTCTAACCCGCGCGCGTTGATGCGCATAGGCGTACCGGTTTTGAAACGTGCGATATTCAGTTTTAATTCGTTGCGCAAGTTTTTGGACAGTTCATTGGACGGCATATCGTTGTAACGCCCGCCGGGGGTCATCACAGTTCCAATATGAATCGTGCCCGCCAAAAAAGTGCCGGTAGTTAAAATGACACTGCGGGTTTTATAAAACGTATTACGCAAGGTAAGCACGCCGCAAACGCCTCTGTCGTCGGTGTCAATTTTGACAGCTTCATCCTGCATAATATCCAGGTTGGGTTGTTTTTCCAAAAAGTGCTTAAAGGTAAATTGATAGATTTTTTTATCGCACTGCACACGCGGCGAGTGCACGGCCGGGCCCTTGCCGGTGTTAAGCATGTGATAGTGTAAGGAGGATAAATCGGTCACGCGGCCCATGGCTCCGCCCAGCGCATCAATTTCGCGCACGATTTGCCCTTTGGCAATTCCGCCGATAGACGGGTTACAGGACATTTGGGCAATGGTATCTAAATTTTGCGTTAAAAGTAACGTGCGTGCGCCCAGTTTAGCCGCGGCCA
Organism: Elusimicrobiaceae bacterium; assembly: GCA_045595305.1. GTDB lineage: Bacteria > Elusimicrobiota > Elusimicrobia > Elusimicrobiales > Elusimicrobiaceae > Avelusimicrobium. The sequence goes on along the minus strand of JAZOAE010000002.1, from coordinate 26,774 downwards.
AAGCGGCCTCGCACCCGGCGTGCCCGCCCCCGATTACAATCACTTCATACGAACCTTCACAAACAAACATTTACTTCCCCATACAAAACTTTGAAAATATAATTCCCAGCACATCATCCGGCGTTACTTCGCCCAGTAAATCTTGCAAATAAAACAGGGCCTTGCGGATATGCTCGGCTAAAAATTCTCCCCCGTCCGTTAGGTGCAACAGGGCTTCTTCCAAATCGGTTTGTGCGCGCAAGAGAGATTCGTAATGGCGCAAGTTGGAAATCAAAATCCCGTCGGCCGTTTCCACTGCGTTCATATCTTGCACGAGCGTATCTTTAAGCGTTTGCACACCTTGCCCGGTTTTGCACGATACATCTATAACAGCAAGTCCTTTTGTGTCAGCCGGCAGATCCAGGGGAACCACGGTTTTGTCGGTTTTATTGCGCACAATAAGCGTACGTTTGTGTTGCGCTTTAATTTGATTCCACAAATTATGTTCCGCCGCACTAACCCCTAACGAACCATCCGTTACCCACACAATCACGTCTGCTTTTTCCATCGCGCGCACCGTGCGGCGCATACCTTCCTGTTCGGCCACGTCTACGGCGTGATCGCGGATGCCGGCCGTGTCGGTCAAAATAATTTTTTGTCCGTTCACATCCAGTGTTTCTTCTACCGTGTCGCGGGTGGTACCGCTCTGGTCGGACACAATGGCCCGGTCAAACCCCACCAGGGCATTTAATAAACTGGATTTACCGCTATTGGGGATTCCCACCAGGGCGACCTTAAGCCCCTCTTTAATCAGCCGCCCCACGGAAAAAGTATCCGCCAGGGCTTTAATATGGGCAAGCACATCTTTTAATTGTTGGGTAATAAATTCGGGCGTAAGCGGGGTCATTTCTTCATCCACATCATCCAGGCGCACTTCGATTTGAGCGAGTAATTCGGCCAGGGTTGTTTTTAACTGCGTTAAACGCGTGGACAATTTTCCGTCCAAGGTGTTAATGGCCAAGCGGTGGGCCGCCTGATTGCCCGACGCAATTAAATCGCACACGGCTTGCGCTTCCACAAGGTCCATCTTTCCGTGCATAAAAGCACGCTGGCTAAATTCCCCCCGCCTTGCCGGGCGTGCCCCGTAAGCGCATAACAGTTCCAACAACCGTCCTTTAATGTAGGGCGAACCGTGCACGGCCAGTTCCACCACGTCCTCCCCGGTAAATGAGTGCGGGGCCTGAAAGTAAGTAACCAACGCTTTATCTAATACTTCTTTACAGTCTAAAAGCGTGCAAAACGTTTGCACCCGTGGTTGCCACGTACGTGTATGCGCAACCACCCGGTTCAAAATATCCAAGACTTGCGGACCGGACATGCGTATGATTGCAACGGCCCCGCTGGAAGTTCCCGTAGAAACGGCACAGATAGTATCATTCATAACTTACTATATATGTATTTTAGCAATTTTGACGCGTACGAGAAGCAGTTTATATAGGTCCTTTTTCCCTATTCAACTAGGTCTTTTGGCCCTAGTGTTATTTTAAGGGAAAAAACTATAATAGGTTATATGAAAAGGATTTTCCCGTTATTTTTGCTGGTTTCTCTCTTGGCAGAAGGATTTTCCGCGCAAGGAATAGAACTTCCGTTACCAGAAAGTGTATGCCGCATGGGCCGCAATCTTTCCGCCACTGGCAGACGAGTCAAACCGCAAAACAGCCGCTCCGTTCGCAGCGGTTCGGAACGGGAAGTCGGCCGCCACAGCCGCATGGGCTCAAACCACAATGTCAGGCACAGAAACCGTGGCAATTCGAACGGTAAAGCAACGCGCGTCACTTCCCGTGTAAGAAATAGACGCTTCAATCGTGCCGCTTCGCGCAGCGGCAATTCAAGTGCGTACACGCTATTGCCAACCTTGCGCGAGCAGGCAGTCCGAACAAAACATCAACAACAAGAATCAACAACGCTAAGTAAACAGGAACAAAATTACCAAAGCGCCGTATTTGATGCATCCCGACGGGCTACTTTCCGGGCCATACCCAAAGATCCAAGCTCCGTCAACGCCATGACGGGGACTACGTTTTGGATTACACACAACGGGAAAAAAGAAATATTCGGCGTAGTAGCGACACATGCATTGGCGCATGTTTTTCTGTTTTCGGGTATGCTGGGTAGAGAATTCAATGCAATCGTCATAAATGGAAATGTGGCACGAACAATTCCAGCAAAGGTCGTACAATTCACCCCTACCACGATGGGTGACCTGGCGCTGGTTAAATTTCCGGCTGAATTTGAACATTTTCTCCATCCAATTGAATTAAAAGGTACCGAGTTAACGACATTCCCATCAAAGGGATACGCGCAGGGATACGCACGTAATTTATTAAGCAAGCAGACATTCCCCATCACGGGAAAAACCTCTGTAGGCACCCTGCTTTCCCAACTGCCAAAAGCGGAGGTGGGTGACCGGGTAGGCTTATGTGGATCCCCTGTGTTTACTACTGATTTTCACCTGGTTGGAATCCACGTGGGCAGTTCCTATAAAACAAATATGGGGTATATCGCCCCTGTTTCCGTACTTCAAAATCTTATAACGTCCTATTATAACCCAGGGAGTAAGCCACAGTCGATTGTACTAGCTGGCAGAGAAATAGGTCGCTTAGCCATGGATGAATACGTGGCAAGTTTGGAGCTACTCAACGCTCAGCACCAATACCTTTGGAAGTATGATACTCATGCAAAATTTTCCCTTTCAGCAGCGGAAGAAGAAATTGCCAAACGTCCGGATGTGGCCTTTGTTCGTTTAACAATTGGCCGTGCTTCTTGGACTGATGAAGAAACTTCAAGCTATATAGTTTATGACGAAATTTTTAATGCGCGCACCATTACTACCCCATGGCCTAGTAAATAAAGTGAATTTGGACCCAGTTCAAATTTAGGTCTTTAGACCCTGGTTTTATATTGATTTTTTTCTTTAACTATTAATATGAGAGATCCCCAAGGAGGACACATGAAAAAACTAGTTGTATGGACAAGCATGTTAGTGCTCGTTTTTGCCAGCGCGCCTTCTTTTGCGCAAAACTGGGTAAGAGGTATGCTGGAAACTTCTAAGGAAGCTGCACGAGGTGCCGGTAGAGCAGGCAGCAAAGCCGCCAAAGGGGCTGCTAAAGCAGCCGAAGAATCTGCTGAACACGCCGCGGAAGCCGCCAGAAATGCTGGTAGATCTGCCGGTAATGCCGGGCGTAGCGGAAGTAGAGCTGCAGAGGGTAGCGGACGTGGTGCAACTCACGGAAACGGCAACGCCGGAGGCAACGGAAGTAGAGTTACAGAAAGCTCCGGACGCGGCGGAAGTACAAACCATGGAAACGGCAACGCCGGACGAAGTGCCGGTAGAGCTACAGAAGGTGCCGGACGTAGTGGCAGTACACACAGGTATCAACCCAGTTCCAATGCCAAAGAGTTAGCAGCTCAGAATAGATTTCAACGAGTTCAAAATAGTGTGGAGCGCCAAGGCGTAGAATCACAACGCAGCGCCAATCAAAATGTACCGCCCAACGGCGGCAACGGCGCGGCCGCACCGCGTGAACTTCCCCGCTATGAAAGCCAGGCAGATCTTGCCCAAGCTGTAGGCGAACATTACGAAGGAACAGGCGGCATAGATGCGATTAATCGCGTAACAGATAGACAAGTAAAGATTTACCGATTACCGGAAGATGTGGTGTATGCCCCCAATGGTGGAACTGGACAAATCTTAAAGGAAGGCACGTTAGTTACGTATGATGCCACCGGTTTATATAAAGGACAGATCTTGCGGGATGCAGAAGCCCTGGAAGCCTTTAAATTAATAGAGGAGCCTACAATCGTACCCGAGCGCTACTCTAAGGTATGGGCTTGGCAACAAGAAATACGTCAAAGGAAAGGCAAAAGCGAAATTTACAACGATGTCAATGAGTTGGCTGATGATGCTTTTTTCCCTTACAAACAAGATATTTACGTGAAAGAGGTAGGTCGGCGCTTATTTGATCCTTCAATCAATAGCGAGGTTATGGTCTATGATCTGCCAGCGGAAGAACTTCTTCTTCAGGAACCTGGTAGAGAATTATTGACATTCCGACGCGGTGAATATTTTATCGCGCACAAACCATTAGGTGGACAGAATTGGCTCGTTTCAAAGGAAAACTTGAGTACTCAATATAAGGCTGTTTCTGAAACAGTTACAGAGAGTAAACTTACCGCAAGAGCTGTGAAACCTTCAGAAGAGTACCATCTCGATGGTTCCTACCAGAACTATAGAGGAAAAGTCTTGCGAACAGCAAGTGACCAAGGAATTAATATCTCTGCACAAGAGGTTAACCAGGAACTTCTTTTCCAATGGGAAGAAAGAATTGGCAAGAGTTTCTATAATGATCCAACGCAATTGGCCCGTGATCTGTATGAATTTTATGAAGGAGAGGGAGAGAAGGTACAATCTCGTATGATCTCCTCTTCTCGGCACGGAGAGGCTCTTGCTTTTGAATTGCCTGTTGATGGCATTCAGTTCCGCTTACGTAGAGCAAATGGAAGTCCTGCTATGATCGAGCTAATGGAAGAAGGCACTTTGTTTACACTGTCTGCGGATGGATGGTTTGTACTTTATGATGAAGCAGCCGGAGTAGGCCGATTAGCACGATATGACGGAGATATACTTTCTAGAATAACGCTTATAGAAAAACTTCCTCTGGACAGAGCAAACCGCTCTCTCCTCTCAACTCCTTTGAGAAGTGTGAAAAAGAAATCTTCTGCAGAATTGTATACTGCCAATCGAAACGCCAATGCAAAAGCTCTTAGCGAACAGCAACAACTTTGGAGAAATGAGCAATGGCCAGAAACCTTTGATTCCTATGAATCTTTAGGTGACTTCTTGCGTATTTTCAATAAAAATGCGGCTCCTAAGGTGCAGTTACAAGTATCGAGGGAAGCTTCTCCTAGTGAAGTCTATTATATCTATGAATTCCCCGTGGAGGGATTAAGAGTAAATAGTGAACCCCCCCTTTCTCCGACCATATCCGTATTGCTATATCATGTTAAGGAGAGAAAAGCCATGCGCATGGACCGTGAAGTGTTAGAAAATCCGGACCATTTCAAATTCGTAGATTAAGCATATATGCAAAGTAAAACTCCCCGCCTTTATCCCGGCGGGGAGTTTCCTTTTGGACCCAGTTCAAATTTAGGTCTTTAGACCCTGGTTTTAACAGGCACTTTCCCTTACACTATTAGTAGGAGATTTTATTATGAAGAAGTTAATCGTCTGGGCAAGTATGTTAGTGCTCGTTTTTGCCAGCGCGCCTTCTTTTGCCAATGTCGTAGAGGGATTGGTGAAAGGCGGCAGCGAAGCCTCACGAGGTGTTGGTAGAGCAGGCAGCAAAGGTGTTAGACGCGCTTCCAACATGTTGCGTAATGGTCGCAAAACTCACGTAAACGGAAGGGGTGCAACGCATGGAAACAGAGGCAACACAATTCACGTAAACGAAGGTGGTATAAGCCACGTAAACGGACGCGGTGCAACTCACGGAAATAGCGGTGCCGGAGGGGGCACAACTCACGTAAACGGTAGTGGTACAAGGCAAGGAAACAGCCATTCCGGAGGGGAAGTAACTCATGGAAGTACTGGTCGAGGTACTAATTCTGGGGCACAACCCGAGGGAACATCCAACCGTATGGAAGAAAGACAACGAAGCAGAGAGTCTGTCTCCGGTGGAACCAACCGAAGCAATCAGTCCAGAAAAGGTACCGCCGAACAAAATAATGCAAGCACCCATAACAACCGTTCAAAAAACGGAAATAGAACTGGTAACCAAGCCACCTATAAGCCCAATGCCAACGGAAAAGATTTAGCAGCCCAAAATCGATATAATCGCTCGCAAAAGGATCTTGGAACCCCCCCTCAGTCAAAGGCTACCCCAGCATCCGCAAAAGGCCAAACGCAAGGACCTGCTTCAAGGGCTACTTATTCCTCTTCGTTTGTTAGTCCGGAAGAATTAGCCGCGCATGGAAATTTTGACCAAAGCGTACTTGCTATTCCCAATGTAGCCGTAGAGAGAAATCCCGCCTTACTTGAAGAAGGAAACGTAGCGGCTTTCTCTATGACTGTAATAAAAACGCAAGAAGGAGAAATTTTTGGCGTAGTGGCAACGCATGCCTTACCGGATGTTGCTGCAGAAGCAGATGCCATGTTTGGTGTTACTAAAAATTTTCATGCGGCAATGCCAATGCCTGACGGAACAATCAAACAAATTCCTGCAGAAGTTGTGCAAGTATCTCCGGTAAGCATGTTAGATATCAGTTTGGTTAAATTTGATCCACAAGCAGAACAATTTTTACAACCGTTTGAACTGCGTACTACCCCCCTAGAAGTTGGAGAATCGCTATTTTCCCCGGCTTTTGCAAACGGGAAAAAAGTGGGAATGGCTAGCGTAGTAGAACGGGAATCGTTCACTTCGTTAGTAGTGGATCGAATTGATTTAAAAGAATCTCTGGGTATTTGTGGCAGCCCCTGGCTTGATGCGGAAGGAAAGGTATGCGGAATTAACACAGGGCCGGGCAAAGTGAGTAACTACGGAACAAAAGCAGCTTTCATCAATAAATTAATAGATGCCTATCATCACAAGCAAGGGGCAAATTATGACCTTGTATTGGATGGACACGTGTTGACCGAACTCCACGTGGATGAATACATTTCCGCTTATGCTTTATTAGACGAAAATTGGAACGTTATTTATAAAGAAGATGGATTAGGATCCAGTACATTTGGCAAATATTCGGAAACCCGCCTGCGCAGTGCCATGAAGGATAATCCGCAGGGAAAATATTTAGTTCTCCATTCCCGCACCCCATTCTGGAAACAGACAGAAAATGGTAATGAGTTCTTAATAGAGGATAGAGAATTTTCCACAGCTGCTGAAAGTAATTTACGCGAACATGTATATGATTTGCAAGACCAGACATTCTTATACGATGCAGATGTAAATACAGGCAAATTAATTCTTGAACCTTATTTGGACGGACAACCTATTGAATAGATGATTCATAAAATTAGATAGGATATTTTGTTATGAAGAAATTAATCGTATGGGTAAGCATGTTAGTGCTCGTTTTTACCAGTGCACCTTCTTTCGCACAATTCCGCAGAGGTGCGGGTAGAGCAGCTGGCGAAGCCGCAAGAGGTGCCAGTAGAGCAGCTGGCGAAGCTGCAAGAGGTGCCAGTAGAGCAGCTGGCGAAGCTGCAAGAGGTGCTGAACGCGCTGGAAGAAACGCTGGACACAGCGGAGGTAGAGCTGCTGAAGGTGCCGGACGTAGTGCAACCCACGGAAACAGCAACGCTGGTCGTAGCGGCAGTGCAACCCACGGAAACAGCGGTGCTGGGCGTAGCGGCGAAGCAACTCATGGGAATGGCGGCGCCGGACGCGGCGGAAGTAGAGCTACAGAAGGCTCCGGACGTGCCGGAGGCGAAGCAACTCACGGAAACAGCGGCGCCGGACGTAATGCAAATCACGGAAACAGCAGCGCCGGACGTGGCGGAAGTGCAACTCACGGAAACAGCAGCGCCGAACATAGTGCAAACCAGGGAAGGGGCAGCACTGCGCGAAACGCAACTCGTCCAAACGGAAATAGGGCGGGTAACAACTCTGCCTATAAGCCCAGTTCCAATGCCAAAGATTTAGCCGCTCAAGACAGAGCTAATAGGGCGCCCAATCATACTGCTACCCCAAACGCCAGCTCACTATCACAACCTGTTTCCACCGCTCAACAACGGTTAGTGGCCTCAGGTGCCATCAATGCCGATCTGTTTGCCGGCCAAGAAGCATTAGCGGAAAGTGCCGATCGCGCCAGTCAAGCCGTTCATGCTATCCCAAATATTGGGTTTGAAAAATATCCCGATGCAACAGTGGTTCCCTCGTTCTCTTTAAGCGTTATCCAAAAGGAAGGCGAAATTTATGGACTTATCCCCACGCATTCTTTACCTAAAAATATTGCTGAAGCTCAGTTTCAAATAGGCGTAACTAAAGATTTTGAATTCCCGGTAACTTTAGCTGATGGAAGCACGGTATCTGTTCGGGGAGAAGTGGTACAAATATCTCCGGAAAGCATGCTAGATATTAGTTTAGTTAAATTTGACCCTCGATATGAAAAACTTTTAAAGCCCGTAGAATATGTTAGCGAAGAACCGCCCATTGGCGAGGAACTTTTCTCCTTTGGTAACGCAAACGGAATACCTGCTTTCTCTCGCAGAACAGTCAAGGGAAATTCGCAGCTTTCTATCCGCACCAACCTAATTGAAGTGGGAGAAGAAACCATAGGTTATTGTGGTGGGCTCATATTCAATAAAGAAGGCCGCGGGGTAGGAATTCACACCGGTTCTGTCAATGAAACCAGTTATGCTACACACGCCCATTTTATTAATAACTTGATTGAAGCGTACCATAACGGTGGAAAATCCGAGTATAATCTGATGTTTGATGATCGCGTGTTAACTACACTGAACATAGATGAATATATATTTGCGACCAGTTTAACCGATGAGTTTTTCAACGTTATTTATCAGGAAAGAGGGACCACTTCCGTGTTTGGAGTAACTAAAAAGTTCTCCGAAAATCATCTGCATGAGCTCATAGCGGAACATCCGGGGGCAAAATTTGTAGTTCTGCAATCACGCAAGCTAGTCTGGCAAAAAGGAGAAAACGGAGAATTTGCGCTCCTTGAAGATCATGGCAAAAAGTCTGCCGTAAAGGGTCATGCACGCGAGCATATATTTAATCTAGAGACCAAAGAACTTTTCACTACGGTGGATCGCCCCGAAATGTTTATAACAGAAGTAACGGAGCAACCCAAGATTGAATTGGTTAATGACATCTCGGATATGCCAGACTTACAGGACCTGCCCGAGCTGCCCGAGCTGTCGGACTTGCCCGATAATTTATTGTTTGACGCACTTCAAAATATCGATGAAGCCGATTTTCAAAATATCATCCATAAAAAGCACCCTAAAAAATAAGGGCCTCGCTCAATTTGAGTGAGGCCTTTTGTTGGCACGTAGCAGATCAAAAATTAGCGCAATTTGAGGGATAAATCACTTAGATCCGCTATTTCGACCACGGAAAGTTTCGAGAGTTTTTCCTTCTCCTGCGAAGTTACCGGAGCGCAAAATGCTTTCTTAAACCCAAGGCGCTGGGCTTCTTCCAACCGTCGGTCGATAAGCGGCACTTTGGCGGCCTGGCCCAAAATACCCACCTCGGCCATAAACACGTGGTCAAAGGGGATAGCAATATCTTTGCACGAAGAAATCACCGCGGCACAGATGGCTAAATCAAGTGCGGGATCTTTCAGTTTCACCCCCCCGGCGATACTCACATAAATATCTTTATTATCCAGCGGCAACCCCACGTGCTTTTCCAAAGCGGCAAAAAGCACCAAGCAGCGGTTTAAATCAATTCCGGTCGTTACGCGGCGCGGATAAGGATAATGCGTGGGCGAAACAAGAGCTTGAATTTCAGTAAGTAACGGGCGGGAGCCTTCCAACGCTAATGAATACGCGCGCCCCTTTAGTGCCTTATCGCGAGAGGTCTGCGAGAAATATTCACTGGGGTTATCCACGGGTTCCAACCCGTAGCTTGTCATTTTAAACAGACCGATTTCTCCCGTCGATCCAAAACGGTTTTTATGCGGACGCAACAGACGCAGCACGTTGTCCTTTTCGGTATCGAAATAAAGCACCGTATCCACCATGTGCTCTAAAATTTTCGGTCCGGCCAGTTCGCCATCTTTGGTAACATGTCCAAGTACAAACGTGATAATTCCTTTGGGTTTACACAAACGGACTAATTCGCTGGTACACTCACGCACTTGAGCCACTGTTCCCGCAGAGGACGTAAATTCCGGGTGATATACGGTTTGAATGGAATCTAAAATAAGTACGTCGGGATTTACGTTTTCTACCGACTCTATAATTTTTTGAATATCCGTTTCACAATGCAAGAAAATATTATCGCTCTTCACACCCAATCGCTCGGCACGCCCGGCAATTTGATTAACACTTTCTTCACCGGAAATATAAAGCACTTTTTTATCTTGCGAAAGTTGGGCCGCTACCTGCAACATCAGCGTACTTTTACCAATGCCCGGCGCTCCGGCTAACAACGTGAGCTGGCCTTTAACAAGCCCGCCGCCGAGCAAACGGTCAAATTCACTAATATGCGTGGGAATACGTTCTTCGTGCACGGATTTACTTTGCGAAAGTTTTACTACTTCGCTTTCAAACGCGGTGAAGCTGCGTGTACGTTTAGCGGGTTGTTTGGTTTCTTGTGCTTTAACTTCTTCCACTAAGCTGTTCCACTCTCCGCAGTCGGGACACTTGCCCGCCCATTTGAGGGCTTCATATCCACACTTTTGACACACGAAGACCGTTTTGAATTTCATTATTTCGTCCCTGCTACAGCAGCCAAACCGAAGAACGAAGAAATATCTTGGTCATTAAACGCCACATTGGCGCGAATAGCAAAATTGTTGGTTTCCAGCGCGTCGCGTGCCCAAGCACCCACACTAAAGTATTTGTTAAAGCGGAAATCTACCCCATAGCTAATATTGGGTTTGTCGAAGCGACGTCCGTTAATGGTGCGGTCGCGGCCCCAATCCGTAAATTCCCCGGTGAAAGTAAAGCGATCCAAAAATTCTTTATCGTGGAACGGCCGGAGTTCAAGCGCTACGCCGCCTGCCCCGCGGATCATACCGGCGGAGAATTTCGCCCACTTGTTATACAACCCCAGACGTACATCCAGTTTATTTTTCTCGATGTAGTCTTTATCTTTAAGCGTATCGTCTTCATTGCCCAGGTTAGCCATACCCGCGTGATAGAATGTATAACCGCTAGGCGTGTAAATATCCAGCCCTAAATCGCTGGTGGAAAGTTTTGGATCAGGCATGTAGAAGAAATCATAATTCCAATATACTTGGAAGCGCCCCATTTTGCCAACGACTGTTTTGACTTCCGCCATAGTAGAGCGCAAATCCGCCACGGTTTCTTTGACTTCGGTTTTCATTTCCGAATCTTTCACCAAGCTGCCAATGACGCCTTCACCGTTATCAATGCTGGCTAAGAGGGCAGCCAATTTCTCCGAGGCCGCATCCAAATTACGTACAGAATCCGTCAAATACGGGCGCATCGCCGCAATCATTTGGTTGAGGTTCGTGGAGAGTTGGCGCAACTCGTTCATAGTTTGGTTAAGCTGACTGCCGAGCATTCCGTTGTTGTTGATGCTGTCTACAAATTCTCTAATACTGCCCATGGTTTGGGTAATCATGACATCCATGGGAATATCGTTGATACCGTCAATATAAGCATTCGGCTGGAAAACAGGCGCGCCGGGGTATCCCTGAACTACTTTAAGGTATTTACTGCCGATAATACCCGTCATGACTACACTAAATTGGGCGCCTTCGCGGATTTTGACGCTATCCTGAATTTCGGCCACAACGATGACATCTTCCCCCTCGATTTTAATCTTTTTGACCTTACCGACTTCCACCCCGGCCAATTTCACGGGTGCTTTAATCGGCAAACCGGACACGTCGTCAAATTTGATATTCAAATTGTACGTGCGCGTAACCGAAAGCCCTCCCAAAAAATAGAGTGAGAACCCCAATAAGATGAGTCCCAGTACAGTAAATATTCCTAATTTAGTTTCAGCCCTCATATAACTCTCCTAAATTTTATTCTGCACGCAGTTTCATTTGAATCGGCCCGTGGCTCGATCCGGTTACAAACTGTTTTACATACGGGTTATCCGTTTTTCTAAATTCTTCCGGCGTACCGTACAGCAAAATATTCCCTTCATATAAAAAAGCGATATAGTCCGCAATTTTAAATGCGGAATGCATGTCGTGCGTAATGACAACCGACGTTACCCCCAACTTGGCTTTAAGATCGATAATCAAGTCGCTAATAATATCGGACATAATGGGGTCTAATCCGGTGGTGGGCTCGTCGTACAAAATCACTTCCGGCTCCACCGCTAGTACGCGCGCGAGCGACACGCGTTTTTTCATCCCGCCGGAAAGCTCACTGGGATTTAATTTAGCCACGTCTTCTTTCAGGCCGACCAGTGCCAATTTTTCTTTAATGATTTTGGGGTACTCTTTCTCGGGCACGTCAGTCAAATATTTCAGGCCGAAGGTTACGTTTTGCCCCACACTCATCGAGTCAAACAGCGCGCCTTCCTGGAACAAATAGCCAAACCGGCGGCGCAAGGCGGCCAATTTAACTTCACTTTTGATTTTGGTAATATCCTTTCCATCTACTAAAATTTGTCCGCCCGAAACTTCCAACAAACCGATTAAACATTTAATCAGCGTGCTTTTTCCCGAACCGGAACCGCCCAGAATGCAGGTGGTTTTTCCTTTGGGAATATTCAAGTTCACGTCTTTGAGAACGTGTTTATCGCCGAATGTTTTTTGTAAATGTTTAATCTCTATCATGTTAAATTCCAAACGCGGTTAAGATAGCCGTTAAGAAATAATCTAATACTAAAATCAACACGATGGTAGTTACTACAGCCCCGGTGGTTGATTTACCTACGCCTTCGGCCCCGCCGCGCGTACTAATACCTTTGTAACAACACACGGTACCTATCATGAGCGCAAAGAAAAACGTTTTGATAAACCCGTGCATAAAATCATCTATATCTACATACGAGGTAATATCTGTTAAATATACTTCGCCCGGCACTCCCAATGCATACACGGACACTAAATATCCACCGACCACCCCAAACAAATTGGAAAACACCGTTAAAATTGGCAACGTGCACACAAACGCTACCATACGCGGAATAACTAAATAGCGAATAGGGTTCGTACCTAACGTGTAGAGCGCGTCGATTTGCTCGGTCACGGCCATAGTACCGATTTGTGCGGTTACGGCAGCGCCGGCCCGACCAGAAACTACTACGCTGGTTAACACAGGGCCTAATTCACGAACGAGCGAAAAAGTAACAAGCGTTCCCACAAAAATCGGATCCCCGAAGATGCTGCCAATCGTGTTGCCGGCTTGCAAAGCAAGCACCATCCCGGTAAACAAACTGGTGAGCGCAGTCACACCAAACGAATTAACGCCGATGTTTACGCTTTGTTCAATCGCTTGGCGCCACTCGAATTTAGAACGCCACAGCCAAAACACGCATGAGCGTAACATCGCCGCGCTACCGCCGACTTCGTTTAACAAATTCATCATATATCTGCCGACAGAAGTAAACATATTATTTATAAATCCTCGGTACGCGCGCGTTGAGCTGCGTACAAATTTCATAATCAATCGTGCCCGCCAGCTCGGCCAGTTCAGCCAGCGTAATTTCCTCATCGCCTTGGCGGCCCACGGCTACAACTTCGTCCCCCACACTGGCCTGCGGCACGGCGGAAATATCTACCATGAGCATATCCATCGTGATATTGCCCAACACCCGGCAACGTTTACCGCGGATGAGCACCTCGGCTTTATTGGAAAGCGCGCGCATATACCCGTCGCCATATCCTAAAGGCAGTGTGGCTATTTTTATCGGACGCGTGGCTACAAAACTGCGGTTATAACTAATACTAAAGCCCGCCGGAATATCTTTGACATAGACGATACGGGTTTTGAGTGATAAAATGGGTTCGTAGCCTTTTTCGAGTCCGTAGATACTATGTCCCGGACGAACCAGGGTAAAATGGGCATCCGGCCGGGCTACTAATGCCGCAGATGCCGCCAAATGAATATGCGGTACGGTAATGTTTCGAAGTTGCAAATTGGTTAAACTGTCCCGAAAGAAACCGATCTGCCGCTCGGTATATTCCGGATCATTTTCCACGCTGGCCAGGTGCGAATAAAGCCCGTCGAGTACAGCGTGCGGATTTTGGTGTAAAAATTCGGCCATTTTAACTACACCGCCGCGGCGTGTTCCTATGCGCCCCATGCCCGTATCCTGCTTGATATGACAAACAGCTTTTTTGCCCAATTTAGCAGCTACGTCGCACACGGCCTGGGCCGCTTGCAAACTGGCGATGGTAACGGCCAAGTCATACTTGATGGCGTATTCAAACGCTTCAAAAGGGTAGATACTGCCCAGCACCAAAATGGGAGTTTTCAGCCCGGCTTCACGCAAGGAAATTCCTTCCTCTACCGAAGCTACACCAAACCATTGGGCCAGTTGTTTTTCTTCGATAAATTGTCCTAGTTTTTCTGCACCGTGCCCGTAAGCGTTGGCTTTTAAAATAGCCAACAGCTGCGTTTGCGGACCCACCTGGCTACGCACTTTTTGCAAATTGCGTGTCAGTTTGGTTAAGTCCACTTCGGCAATGGTTGGGCGCAGAATCGGGGTCATTATTCGGGAATCTCCAGTTGGGTATCCATGCCTACTGCGGCAGAAGTATCTTCCACATTTTCCGGCGCGGGGTTGGTGAACAACGCAAATTCACCAAAGAATGCCAGGTCAATATCACCCACAGGTCCGTTACGCTGTTTGGCGATAATCAGCGTGGCTTTGCGTTTTAACGAATCGTCATCGCGCTTATAATATGCCTCGCGGTGGATGAGTGCTACTACGTCGGCATCTTGTTCAATAGAGCCTGATTCGCGTAAATCCGAAAGCATCGGTTTATTATCCACGCGGGTTTTGTCTTCGTTTTTACGGCTCAACTGTGAAAGTGCTAACACCGGCACATCGAGCGTGCGGGCCAGGTCTTTTAACAAGCGGGAAATTTCACTCACTTCCTGTTGGCGCGATTCGCTTCGGCGTTCGCCGCCGCGAATGAGTTGCAAGTAGTCAATGACGATAAGCCCTAGTTCCTTGCCTTGTTTTTTAAGTTCACTGGCCAGGCGTCGAGCGCGCATACGCAGCTCGGTAATGGAAATACCGGAGGTATCGTCGACGTAAAGCGGGGCTTTAGCCAGGCGGTCCATTTCGCGCATGAGGTCGGGCCATTTGCTTTTTTCAAAATATCCGCTGCGCAGCTTGTGAATTTCGGCCATGGCCGCCGCACCGATCATACGCTGGAAAATGATGTGCTTTCCCATTTCGAGCGAGAAAAACGCCACCGGGATGTTGCAATCCACACACGCATGGTGGGCAATATTTAAAGCCAGGGCGGTTTTCCCTTGGCTGGGGCGCGCGCCCAAGATGATCAAATCGGACTTGCGAAGCCCGCCGGTCTTGTGGTCAAATTCGTGAATCCCCGTCGGAACACCCTGGATGGTATTTTTATTTTTAAATGCTTTTTCCAACATTTCCATCACTTCGGGGGCAAGCTCTTTGGAGGAAACAAAACCGGATAATTTTTGACGTTGGCTGAGTTTATAAATCTGGTCGGCCGCGGAATCGATAAGCAGTTGCGGGTCGTCATCGTCTTCTTTGTAGCAGCGTTGCACCAGGGAAGTAGCGGTACGGATTAAATCGCGCACGACGAATTTTTTGTATACAATTTCCGCATAATACTTGGCATGGGCGGAGGTGGAGACTTTGTCACCCAGTTTGGCTAAATAAACTTCCCCCCCTACTTTGGTAAGCGCCTTTTGACGTTTTAATTCCTCCACTACCGTCACAATATCTACGGCCTGGTTGCGTTCGGCCAGCGTCTGCATGGCGGCAAAAATCACCTGGTGGGCATCTTTATAGAAATGTTCCGGCTTTAAAATCTCGAGTGCATCGTTAAGCGCATCTTTATCGATGAGCATCGAACCCAGCACAGCCATTTCGGCGTCGAGTGCTTGGGGCGGGATACGTTCTTCTAGTAAATTACTGGGCATAGTTACTCCTAAAAAACAGGTACTTTTATTGTAGCAATTTATGGGAGTTTAATAAAGCATTGCTCTCTTCAAAAAGGTAATCCTTTTCATAGTTAGTCGGAAAAAATGTTTATCGATGATTTACATCCTCCCCTCTGGCCCATTTAGGGCCTAGATTTTTCTAGGTCCTTTTTTCCGGAGGCCTAGGACCTTTGACCCTGGAAATGCAACCGCATACCCTTAGACTATCAGTGTAGAAGTTATACAAAAAAGGAGGAAGTACAATGAAGAAATTGCTAGGTGTGTTGTTAGTTAGCTTAATGGCCGTGCCATCGATGGCTTTTTATGAGACAGGGCAAGTAATTGAGTTAAACGTATTTGACCGTTTTGCACAGCCCGCCGCTGATGGAACGCTTCAAACTAAAAAGGTGCAACTTACATGTGGGGCCCCGCAACAGGGTGAAGAATACTCCACACAAATCTGTGAGAATACGGAAGAACAGATCCGTCTTTCCATTGATGATCATTCATCTATTGCGCAGAATCCAAAAGGGAAAACAATGCAAAAATCTATGCGCACTACAGTATATGCCATGGAATGGGCCAATACGGAAGGGCGCAAAGAAAAGGGTGACTTTGTGGGCGATGAAATCAAAGTACACAGATCGCGCGATTGCAAAGTAAAAAGCCGCAATTACGTATATGAATACTTTATTAAATACGAAGGCACCGAAGAAAATCCCGGCTTTTTAACAGAATCGCTGAACAGATCATTTGAAGGACAAGGAACTATCTCCTTAAGCCGCTGGTATGACCCGCAAGAGTATACGCAAGATACCGAACATGACATGGTAATGTTTGACTTACGCTCCAGAGACGGAAATGATCATACCCGCTTCTGCCAATTAGAATACCCCACAGAAGGGAACAATACCAAATAAAATTAAGAAATATAACAAGTAAAGACTCCGTGCCAACAAAGCGCGGAGTTTTTTACGGGCGTGTAAGAGGAATATCTGCCCTTATAAAACAAATACCCCCGGGAAATATCCCCGGGGGTAAGCGCAATAAAACTCAGTGTATTATTTATTTTCGGTTTCCGTACCTACTACGACCGAGTGTTCCACCACGGCATGATCTGTGGTACTTACGGTCGTCTGTGTAACGGTTTGCGCTACGCTATTAGTAGCTATTTTTTGCGTAGGCGTTTCTTCAATCTGCAGCGGCTCGGACGTTTCTGTCTGGGTCGTTTGCACTGGCTCGGACGGTTCAGTTTGGGTCACTTGCATCGGCTCGGCTGTTGAGGCCGGATCTGCAGGTTGTTCTGCCGCGGCAGCGGGCTGCTCTTGCGGGATATCTTCGCCAATTACACCCGGGACAAAATCAGCCGGAGCCACATTGGCTTTGGCTTCATCAAGTGCTTTTTGCGTCGGACGGAAGGTAACTTTGCGCCACTTTCCTTCCCCTTCTGAAGCGGTTTGCACATATTCGTTTCCTTCTACCGCACGGTGAATGTAGCGGCGCAGTTGCGAGCTCATCGGGCGGAAGCGGAACACGTTGGCCCCGTTCTTAATCATATCCAATCCGCGGGCGATATCGGTTTCAATTTTATCTTCGGCTTTACGCCAATAGTTTTGCGTATCGGTCACTACCGAGATGGGCATATCAAATTGGCGGGTTACCGCTAAAGTGGACAAATATTGGATGGCTTCCAATGTCTTGCCTTCTTTGCCAATCACGATAGCAGGTTTATCGCAATCGAACGTAACTAAAATGCGTTGTTGTTTTTCATCCCACCAGACGTTGACGTTTTCAGCTTTGATACCCATGTGGGTGAGCACGTTGGAAACATATTCCTTGGCAACGCGCATCGGTTCTTGCAATTTTTCCGGAATAACGGCGTGTTGGATAGCCTCGCTAGGCAGCCGTTGCGGTTCGTTTTCCTTGGGGGTGTGAACCCGCGGCTCACGCATGGTCGTTTCGGCATCGCTGGCCCGGCGGTTATTACGACGGTTCCCCCGCCGTCCGCCTTTCATCCCGCGTTTGCCGTTGCGTCCGCCGCGGCGGCGTTTGGGAACGTCCATATAAATTTCGCTGTCGAGCGAATCGGATGCCCAGCGTTTTTTAGATACTTCCACTACGGCCGGTTTAGAGCCAAACCCCAAAAAACCTTTTTTAGGATGATCAAGCACACTTACTTCTACTTGGTCGCGGCGCAAGTGCAATTCTTTAAGGCCTTTGGAAATAGCTTCGGAAATAGTTTTACCTTGTACTTTTACTTTGTTTAGCATAAATTCTCCTTACTGGACGTTGATCAGTTTTTTATTGACGAATGTTTGAATTCCGTATGTTAAGAGGCTGTTGGTCAGCCAGTAAAGCACCAACCCCGACGGGAAATTCATAAACAGTAACGTAAAAATGAGCGGCATATATTTGAACATAGCAGCTTGCGCCGGATCTGTACCGGGCGGAATATTGCCGCGTTGCTGCAAGAACATCACGCCTCCCATCAGGATGGGCAAGATGTAATACGGGTCTTTGGCGGAAAGATCCGTGAGCCACCATACAAACTTTGCTCCGTGCAACGCCCACGAAGTACGCAGCGCATTAAACAACGCCAAGAAAATTGGCAGCTGTATTAGCAGTGGCAAGCAACCCATGAGCGGATTGACGTGGTGTTTTTGATACAACGCCAACGTCTCGCGTTGCAGGGCAGCCGGCTCGTTTTTATATTTTTCTTGAATGCGTTTGATTTCGGGCTGAATCTTTTTCATCTGCGCGGCAGATTTTAATTGTATGATCGTAAAGCGGCACAAGATGAGCTGCAACAAGATCGTGATCATAATGATCGCTACCCCGTAGTTGCCTGTCCACTTGTAGAACAACTCAATCACGTTGCGCGCAATTTTCCCCAACGCACCAAAAAACCCGAACGCAATGCTACGCTCGAAGTGATATTGGGCATAGGTGGGAGTTTGGAACAACTGATAATCTTTGGGCCCAAAGTAGAAAATGCTGTCGTAGTTTTTAGAAGCACCGGCCTCTAACACTTCCCCGGGCACAGCAATTTGCAAGCGCGGGCCTTCCAAATCGCCTTCGCTCAGTCCCCACAATTTCTTTTGTTTGCCGATAACAGCTTTTTCGGTGGTTAATTTACCGGGCGTCCAATTTTGCGGCACAAGCACCGCCAAGAAATAGCGGTTTTCCAACCCCGCCCATATCCAGGGAAGTTGCGGTTGCTTTTCATTTTTGGTGAATGTTTCGAGCGTAGGATTTTTCTTGCCCTGTTCTTGCACCAGATACACCGCTTTGCTCTCGCGCTCGTTATCTTTCATTTCGCTCTTGACGGTTGCCAAGCCGGGCCCAAAGTTGAACTGCCAATCGGCCAATTTCACCGGCTGCGCGGTCTGGTTGGTAAACGTGAGCGTTACTGCGTAGAGCCCTTCGCCTTTGCGTTGGTAGGTTTTGGATACCAACACGCCGGGAACTATCTCCCCGTTAAAGCTAATGCTGTCCTGCGTGCGGGCTGTTTCAGTAAAATCTACTTGCGGCAAAGTGGCAAAATATCCCTCTCCTTTATAAGGAGTCAGGTCCACCGGCCCGAGAATATCTTTGAACAGGAAGGTTTTAATGCCGGCCCCTTTGGAAGAAAACGTCACATCGGCTTGAGGCAAGTCCAACGTGATAAGTTCTTCGGGTTTGGCAGCGGCGGGTGCAGTTTGAGCCAGGGTTAAGGCATCTTGATCGATAAGTACGGCTTGCTTTTCTTGAAGGGCCTGCTGCGCTTTGAGCTGTTCTTCAGCCGCTTGTTGGGCGGCACGCGCGCGCGGCAATGCCACAAACTGATTATACCCTGTAATTATCAGCAAGAAAAACATAGCTGTAATTAGGAATTGTCGGTTATTCATACTACTCCTCTAAGTCGGTTCCACCAAGTGGAACGTAAGAGGAGGCCTAAGGGACAGGGTCATATCCGCAACCGCCCCAGGGGTGACATTTAAGCACCCGCTTGAAGGCTAGCCACGAACCCTTTAGTACGCCATATTTTTTTAGTGCCAACTCGGCGTACTGACTACAGGTAGGGGTAAATCGGCATACGTTACGCGGCCCCAAGAGCGGGCGCACACAGGCGTATAACGCACGAAATAATCCTAAAACCACCCTGTTTACTAAAAGCGAAAATTTCTTCATAGCTGTTCCTTATATATATAGGAACTAATTAAGTAGTGCGGCTTGTTCGCACAGTGACGTGAGCGCTATAGACGCTGCTTGCACTTTACTTAGTTTTTCGCTGTCCTGGGGCTTTACAATAATATCCACCCCGGGTTTCAAACGGACCTTCATTGTCCGAAAGGCCTCTCTTAAAATTCGTTTGGTACGGTTGCGCACAACCGCCGGTCCTAATTTTTTAGAAACCACTACCGCAAAACGTGCGGGCCCGGCCTGGCGGGAAGTTTCCGCCCACAGCACAAGTCCCTTTTGTTGATATCGTAAGCCGCCTTTAATGATGCGCTGAAAATCGCGCTTTAAATGAATACGGCGGCTATGCGGCAGACCATTGGGTAACATGGCTTAGGCGGCGCGGATCAATTCGTGGCGACCTTTGGCACGGCGGGCGCTTAATACTTTGCGTCCTCCGGCAGTGGCCATACGAGCGCGAAAGCCGATGTGTTTGGCACGTCTTCTTTTGTTTGGTCTGTATGTCGGTAACATAATTCTTTACGCACGCGCCCCTCAGGGAGCGGGTGCAAACTCCTTATACTAATTTAAAATGGGTTATAAAACCACGGGTATATTATAGCTTTTCTGCACTTCTTTGGCAAGCAAAACAGCAAGCTATTCTTCTACTTTTTTGAATAAGCGCAAGAGATTGTCCCGTATCAACTGCCCATGATTTTCCTTAGGGTTAAACAAAATATATTCAGTTTGCGGATCTAGCACGCGGGGCAATATTTTATTGGCGGGGTGATAGGTAATTCCCTCCGGCAATTTATAAAGGACCAACTCTTCATTCAAGATTCCTCTGTACGCTTGCCCGCCCTTTGCGCCATAGAACTTGGCTACATCGCGGGCTAAATCGACTTGATCCTGGTAAATTCTTTTACCGCCGAAGGCTTCCCATTGTGAGGAAACAGCCGGCTTTGCGTTTTGAACGGCATCATGCGCCCCTTTCTCTACCGAAAACACGCGCGAATTGGGTTTGCGGACCGCCTGGGAAATCTTTCGAACGAGGCGTGGCATTTTCATATTAGCACGTACAGGTTTTATGCACATCGGCCGGGCCCTTCTGCTCAATCGGCTAACGCCACCGGGCACTCTGACAGATCTTATCCTGGGTATTGCAAACGCATTTAGAGAAGAAATCAAAAGTACAAACAAACTCCCCCACACAACGATTTTTTTCATACAAGCTCCTAAAAATCACAAAATTGGATACAACTACAGCCATATTATAGCTTGCTTGGGGCGTTTTGGCAACTAAAATTCCCCGCCTTGACGGCGGGGAGCAAGATTAAAACCAGTTCGACTAGTATTACTTTAATAAGATGGGGCTTTCCACATCTACTTCAAAATACAGTTCACCGGCGTCCGTGCCTTCCAGACTGTACGAACGTTCCGTGAAAATGGGTTCGCCTGGCTCCAGCCTTTTAATAAAGGGTTTACGCGTATAGACCACTAATTCCGTTGCTTCCGGATGGGCCTGAATACTTTGTTGGAGACGATCTTCGAATCCCCGGATTTCTTCCGTTTGTCCGATACTCACAAAATTACCTTCCTTTTCGCGGAAGACGACGTTGCCTTGCGAATCGAGCAACCCGAACTGATAGACATATTCATCTTTCCCAGCTTGTTCGGCGCGGGTCATCACATCACTGACCGTTTTTTGAACGACCGGGCTGATGTTTCGCTGCGCAAGTTCCTGCGGACGGACGGCGGCTTCGCTCCCATCGGATACTTTTTCATAAAAGCGCAGGCCTTCCGGTTTTATCAATTGCCCGCGTCCCGTTTTGGCATTGTACATGACAAAGTCTTCATTGGGATTTAAGACTCTCCCTTCTGAAGCGCCCATCCGCTTATAAACAGTTCCTTCTTCCGGCAGTTTATAAAGGGTTAACTCTTCCCCGAGCGGGCCTCTGTAAGTGCCTAATACTTCGCCTCTATTAGAGGAAACGAGGTCTCGCGCTAAGTCCTCTTGATTGGTATACTCGGTTTTGAGTACGCGGGTAGGTTGTGCGGTTGGTTTGGGAGTTGTTCTCTCGTTGACAGCTTCCACATCGTCCAATATCAACTTGGCAATTCCGGGAACCTGGGTGGCCTCGACATACATCTCTCCGGTAAATTCACCTTCCAAGTCATATATGCGCTCCACAACTTTGCCGCCTTCGTTTGTCCAGAGCACTAAACTACTGGCGTTCGGATTTTTCTTAAGGCCTGCTCGAATTTGAGCTTCTACCGCCGCTCTCGTATCTGCTTCGGAGAGTCCTTTCTCAACGGTGATATATTCTTTGTGTAAGACATTAAGTCCCGCGTCGGTAAAACCAAATACTTTAATTTGGCCCGCCCCGTTTGCAACATCTGCCGCGTGTTGGGTTGCCTTAATGACACCGAACTCATGTACGGGTGGGAATGCTTCCAACGCCTGCGGCTCCAGAAGCAACTGTCCTTCGTAAATTCCGTTAGCATCATACGTAATGAATGTGCCTTTCTTTAAGACAACAGGTTCTGTACCTGGCTTTGCATATACTACATCTTCCGGTAATTCGTACAGAGTTACATGTTTGCCTGTTCCGCGGTCTACGACTTCTACGCCGCCTTTCCCTTCGTAATGCTTGGCCACATCTGCCGCGATGTCAGCTTGGCTTTCATAGCGGGGAAGTTCACGCGGTGCGGCCGCGCCGTTGCCGCCGTTGGGCGGTACATTTTGATTGGCGCTGCGTTGTGATTCTACGCCTCGGCGCTCCACGCTATTTTGAACTCGTTGAGATCTATTCTGAGCGGCTAAATCTTTTCCGCTGGAACTGGGTTGATACCTGTGTGTACTGCCGCTACGTCCGGCACCTTCCGTGGCTCTACCGACACTTCGTCCGGCGTTGCCGTTTCCGCGGCTTGCTTCACCTACAGCACCGCTGTTTCCGTGAGTTGCACTTGCACCACGTCCGGCACCGCTGTTTCCGTGGGTTGTGCCACGTCCGGCACCACTGTTTCCGTGGGTTGCACTTGCACCACGTCCGGCACCACTGTTTCCATGGGTTGTGCCACGTCCGGCACCTTCTACAGCTCTACCCCCGCTGTGTCCAGCGTTTCTTCCAGCGCGTTCAGCACCTCTTGCAGCTTCGCCAGCTGCTCTACTGGCACCTCTTGCGGCTTCGCCAGCTGCTCTACCGGCCCCTCGTGAGGCTTCGCCAGCTGCTCTACCCGCACCTCTGAGTTGTGCGAAAGAAGGCGCACTGGCAAAAACGAGCACTAACATACTTGCCCATACAGCTAGTTTCTTCATACGTTCTCCTTTGGATATTTCATGATACTATCAATTTACAATAACCTCAATTATCTTGGCCAGGGTCCAAAGGCCTATTCTTTTTAGCTACTTGGACCTAATCACAAATGGGCCCATTGGGCCCATTTAGTGATTGAAGTATTACATCTGTTGTAAAGCTCCTTCCTGCATGGCGGTTTTAATTTCACCGATGGCTTTATCGGCTCCTTCCCATTCGCCTACGATGCGGTAGGTGGCCTCAAACCGGGTTGGCTCAACCATATATAGGTCGAAGTGACCGCTCGATGTTTTTTGGGTGCCCGAGGTAAAATTCACCCACGCTTCACTGCCGGGCATGGTCTCTTTGCCGCCGCCCCATTGGTCCATTTTCCACTCCATAGGGGTGCCGTCAACAGTTCTGACTTTTGCAAACGTGGTAAGTTCACCAGCCGATTCATATATACCGGGTTTATCAGTAGGTCTGTAATTCTTTTCGAAGTAGTCCGCATCTTGGATATAACTTTCCAGCGGGTTACCGTTTTTATCGAGGTTGGTAACAATCCATTGTCCGGGCTGGGCGACGCGATTTTCCACCTCCACATTTTCTTTACTGCCGTTTTTGGTGACGGTGCTTATCTCTTCGCCGCCTTGGGCACGCACGGCCTGCACTTCTACCTTTTTGCGGGCAGTTACGTATTCTCCGGTAAATTCAACATTTTCACTTAAAAGGAAATTCTGCGAAGAAAGCTCCGGCTCAACGGCCCGAGTTTTTAGTGTCATACCAGTTCGTTGAGCTTGCACACCTTGGCGTTCCACACTGATTGGAAGTCGTTGGGATCTATCCCGAGCGGCTAGATTTTTTCCCTTGGGATTGCGTTTGTAAGCAGCGGCTCTATTCACGTTTGTGTACGTTACGTTTCGCGCAGTGCTACCATCTCCACGGCTTGCACTACGTTGGGCGTTATTGTTCCCGCGAGCTGCACTTGCACTGCGTCCGGAGACTTCTGTAGCTCTGCTTCCGTTGCCTCCGACGTTGCCGTTTCCGTGAGTTACAGTTGCGCTGCGTCCGGCACCTTCTGTAACTCTACTTCCGCCATTTCTGGCGTTGCCGTTTCCATGGCTTGCACTACCTCCGGCACTGCCATTTCCGTGAGTTGCACCACCTCTGGCATGGCTAGTTACGGGAGTTGTATTGGTTTCGAGTTTTACACCACCTCCGTCATGGCCAGTGCCTTTGAATAAGCCGCCACCAGAAGTTTTAATAGTTTTTCTGGTTCCTTTAGCAGCTTGTTTAGCGGCGCGTTCAGCACCTCTTGCAGCTTCGCCAGCTGTTTCACCGGCACTCCGCAAGGCTTTTCTTCCGCCTTTGACTACGCCTTCTACGATATTGGAAAACGAGGGCGTGCCGGCAAAAATCAGTATCAACATACTTGCCCATACAAGTAGTTTTTTCATGTATCCTCCTTTAAATTTGTCTACACTTAGTGTAGGCTCACGTTCACTGTCCTGCCCAAGGTCATTGGACCTACTTTTAAATCATTTGGACCCAGTACTAAATGGGCCCCAGGGACCCATTTAGTGATTGAAGTATTACATCTGTTGTAAAGCTGCTCTTTCGATTCTGCACGCAAGGTCACAATTTCCACTGCTTGCGAAAGTTTGTGTTCCTTGTTGTGAACCACCCGTATACGATTGCGTGTCAGGTAGTGCAACACTGGGAGTATTTTTACGCACGGATTTTATGTCATCATCCTGCTCGGCTGCGTTCGGGGGCGTATTGGGTTTTGCGATGCCGGTTCTAGGGCCATCATTATTACGAGCATTACGAATGTCGCCACGAGTATCCCTTGCCTTTCTATTCGGATTGGATTTCTCACGATCAGGGCCCGTTGCCTGCCCTCTATCATCCTGCTCGGCTGCGTTCGGGGGCGTATTGGGTCTTGCGATGCCGGTTCTAGGGCCATCATTATTACGAGCATTACGCATGTCATCATCCTGCTTGGTTGCGTTCGGGGGCGTATTGGTTTTCTCACGATCAGGGCCCGTTGCCTGCCCTCTATCATCCTGCTTGGCTGCGTTCGGGGGCGTATTGGGTTTTGCGATGCCGGTTCTAGGGCCATCGTAATTACGACCATTACGCATGTCATCATTCATCCGCCTTGCCTCTTTATTCGGATTGAGTTTCTCACGATCAGGGCCCGCTATCCCTTGATTATCCATCCGCCGCGATTCATTAGCGCTTTGTGCAAACGACGGCACCGCTACTGCCAACACGAAAAAGAATGCTACAAGAATACCTAATTTTTTCATACTTACTCTCCTTTTGTAATTATTCTCAACTCCTACCATAAGGTTAATACTATTGCTGTTACAAACCAGGGTCATTGGGCCTACTTTATAAAATAATTGGGCCTACCCTGATCTGGGTCTTTGGACCTAGATTTTCATTTTATAACGTGTCATTCCCGAAGGCTGTAATCGGGAATCCCCACCGCAGATAAAGACGAAAGAGGAGGAGATCCCCGATAGAAACACTCGGGGATGACGAACAAAATTAATCGTCATTCCGGACTTGATCCGGAATCCCCACCGCTTTCGTTGTTGCGAAAACGACGAGATCCGCAGTCAAGTTCAGGATGACAATAGGTGTGATTTCCGGATGACAAGGGACGCGGCACACGGCGATGAGGTTTTATTTATTTTGCCTTGGAAATTTGCCACGCGCCCGACAGGCCGCTTTTCCCGCACGGGCGGCAGCTTTGTACGTTTTTTTCAAGCGACAAGTTATACTTTATCTATTTGTCCGGCGCGAACATTTTCAGCGCACCCGTTGAAATTACTTGTCCATACCGATCGGCAGGATCGTAAATAACACAATATTGGTCCGCGTTTAATATTTGTATTTCATCGCGGCCAGAGTCGTAAAGGATCATTCTTTCCAACGGCAACTCATAGCGCACCAGTTCCAATCCGTCCGGCCCTACTATGCGCTGACCGGTTTGTCCTTGCTTTTCATAAAAAGAAACGACATCGCGCACCAACTTAATCTGGTCATCATACAACATTTTGCCGCCTACGTCTTTCCATGCGCTCAGAAGTTCTTGTCTGGAAACGTTGCGGGCAACCGAAGCCGACTTATTGCGCAAACGCACTGATTTGTCGACGGCCTGTTCTACTTGTTGTACCAGGGTAGTGGGCTTAGTGGTTCTAGCGGGCCCAAGTGTTTTAGGCACGTTGGGATGAACATAGCGCAATTCATTGGTAATGGCTTCACTCATACCACGCTCAAACGCCCCTCTGCGGTAATGGCGCAAAGACTTCGACGCAACTTTGGGCGGGTTGGTTACCCGCTGAGGGCGGTTGGCTGCTTTGCGGGACCAAGCCAAATTTTGATCAATGGTTTCAATAATTTTACGCCCGTTTATAAATTTGACAACTTTAACGGCTGCAAAGCTAGATGTGCTTGCAGCTACTAAACCGACGATACAACTCCACGTGATTAGTTTATGCATACTCTCTCCTTAGCATTCC
>JAZOAE010000001.1:0-6249 GCA_045595305.1 Elusimicrobiaceae bacterium | reverse complement strand
TACCACGTTAAAAAGCGCGTTTAGAGACATTAGTTAACAGAAAACCTGTTTTCATAAGTTGTCTCCTTTGCTACGAATCTAGAAAGCTGTTCACTTTCTACATATAGTATACAACTTTTTGCAGAAATTTCAAGGCCTTTTTTAAAATCAGGCCTTGATACTTTTTTATTTTTCTTTTATGTCATCCCCGAATGTTTTAATCGGGGATCCCCACCTTGAGTTGTCTAAAAAGGAGGAGATTCCCGACTGAGAATTTCGGGAATGACACTTTATAACAACTAACGAAAACAGGTTTTACGTTAATTGAGCTTTTGGTTGTAGTGCTCATTATTGGGATTCTGGCGGCTATTGCCCTACCCCAATATCAAAAAGCAGTAGAACGCTCGCGCATAGCTGAGGCTGTACAGCATTTAGGAGACTGGGCTACGGCACAAAGCATTTATTATATGCAACATAATACATTTGCCGAGGACTTGGATGAACTCAATGAGGGAGATATAGTCGTTCCGGAAATACCATCCGATTCTGCTTTCTTTGTTTCGTATCGGGGAGTCGACGTCATAGCTGGCAGATCCGCGTCCATGGGTCTTCAACGCCGTGGAGGTAAGTATGCCAATGGTGCACTAAACATCCAAGTAAATGCCGATGGCTCTATAGAAAAGTTCTGTTCTGAAAAGAAAGATTCCCCCGGTTTTTGTACTATAGCCGAAACGATGGGATATCCTCTCTTGAAATCTTCTCAAGAAGAAAGCGGCAGCGGTAGCGGAAGTAGTAGCGGAACAGGCTCTGGCACGGGTGGGTGTAGCGGAAACAAGTGTAGATCCAACTAAAGGAAGAGAAGAACACACTCTCAAAACTTAACCCCCGCTCGTTTGAGCGGGGTTTTTGATTGTTAAATTAACTTGGGGATCAATGCTGCCAATTATATTTTTTCTTTAGTATAAAATAGGTATTTAACTTTGCCCAAATTCTATCCGTTAAATTAGGGATCCACCCCAAGGAAACCATGCCATCAATCCCGTCCTGGAAAAACAATTCCCCCTCGTGGGTTTCCTCAAAGCCGGACAATGTCAAAATAATCCCCTCGTATCCTCTGCTTCTGAGTTGACGTGCCAGATAGCGCCCTCCCCCGTTTTGCATGAGCACGTCAGTCAAAATCATATCATACTGTCCGTAAGTTCCTTTCTGTAAAAAAAGTTCAGCATCAGCTTCTTGCAAATCTAATTTCCAGCCTCTCAGTCCTGCCTTCTTTTTCATCTCTTTTAAAGCGTTTATTACATCTCTATCATCCTGTAAAACGGCCACTCGTAGGCGTTGCGGAAGCACCCCTTGTGGATCCTCTAAGCTGAACCAAGAAGAAGGCTCTCGCCAATTCAATTGAGGAATCTCGGCTTTAATCCCTTCGGACTGAAGCCCAAACTCTTTTTCAACATACCTATGTCCATCCGTCCGTTCAAACAGTTTCACTTTTTTCTTTCCGATAGTGTGATAAATCCCCGTACTTATTATGGTATAAACTTGTCTCATGTTATCCCAATAAGTGGCTGCCCGCATCAAGGTATAATGATCGCCCCACGTTATCCGGGCATGGGCCACTAAACTGATTCCCTTCGAAATTTCATCAAGTCTTCTGGAAATTTGTATGGAGGTTAAAGGTTCAGCGTCGGAGGTGCCCAGATAATAAAGCTCCGCGTTAATGGATTTCGCTACTTCTTGGGTATATTGTACTGCCGACTTATAATCTTCCACAGCCGCGGCATACTGTTCCTCGCTCATTCTCGTCAAATTCCCAAAAGTATCAATGCCTGCTTGTACAACTAAATAAGATGCAGGCTGCCGTGGGATCCTCACCCAATCCAATTCATCTAAATAGGGGCGCGCTTCTTGGGCAACTTTTCGTTGCATAGGACGCGAAAGAATATTATTTGCCGGGGCGGGCTTCTCCGTTTGTCGATACCGTGCAGTATTTGTCCTTGAGGAAGAAGATATCCTTGGAGTAGAACGAATATGAGCCTCGGAAAATCCCGAATTTCCGGAACGGGCTCGGCCCTTTGGAGCAACGGAGGTGTGATGAGAAGAAACAGAGGAACGCATGGTGTTTCTTTTAGAATTCCTAGCATTTCGGCGAAGAATTCCATTAACCCTTCGATTTATGGCCGACAAAATTCTCGCTCCACGCGACATCTCCGGAACAGGAATTTCTCCAGAAACGGTGGAAACACACAGTACACACAACAAAGCAATACTATATATTTTCTTTATGTTTTCCATGGACACCTGCCATACTAATAGAATAGCACGATAGCTATCTGGCAAGCAAGGGCCAATGGCCCTACTCGCATCTAGGTCCATTGGGTAATATGGGTTTACTATTCACATTAAAATGCTATAATGAAGGAAATCTTATTGCTTAGGGAGAACCACTATGGAAGGAATTTCCGCTTTACTGACTACTACTAAAACTGAGATGGCTGAGCACGTTGCCCGTCTGGAACGCGACTTGGCTACCATTCGCACAGGCCGTGCCAGTGCCGGGCTCTTGGAAAATGTACGCGTAGATTATTACGGTACCCCCACTCCCATCAAACAAATGGCCGTTATTAATGTATTAGATGCCAAAACCTTAGAAATTCAACCGTGGGATATATCCTCTCTCAACGACATTGATAAAGCACTACAGAAAGCCGATTTAGGTGCTAGTCCGGTCAATAACGGAAAAGTAATTCGTATTACGCTCCCTTCCATGACGGAGGAACGCCGCAAACAGCTCGCTAAAAGCATTTCCAAAATGAGCGAAGATTTCAAAGTAGCTGTGCGTAATGCTCGGCGCGATGTGATGGATAAACTCAAAAAGGCACAAAAAGCCTCTGAGATTACCGAGGATGACCTGAAACGCTATGAAGGCGATGTACAAAAGGCAACCGATGGATTTATTGCACAGATTGATCAGGTCATTAAGAAAAAAGAAAACGAAATTATGACTATTTAATTTTGTGTTTGCTTATTTTTTCCCCGTCTTTGCAGGCGGGGTTTTTTGTTTTATACCATAAATTTCAATGCAAAAAACTTCTTTTTTTAGTAGAATGTATATAGTTAGATTTTCTCGAGGATTTGCCAAGATAGCTCAGCTGGTAGAGCAGCCGCTTCGTAAGCGGCAGGTCCGGGGTTCGATCCCCCGTCTTGGCTTAGATTTAAAACCCCGCTTACTTTAAGCGGGGTTTTTCATCTCAACACTAAATCTCAATTATTTCCATCTTATGCCCCAATGCTTAGCCCACAATTCGGCTTCCATCAGAGAGAGTTCAATGACATCTTCCTCGTAAAGGGGCAACCCCAGCTCCTTATTCTTTTCGTTAAGTCGCTCATAAAATTCAGTTACTATTCCATGTATACCTTTCGCATGATAGATATCTAACAATGTGGCATGATCATGGAACAAATCACCATATTGAGGATTACCATGTAAGGCACTATATGCCGCGGGAGCATTTGCTTTCATTTCCTTTGTATCCTTAATATCCACTTCTTTGGCTATCGCATCAATTACAGTCTGCGTGACAATATGGTGTACCCCATTATACATTCCGCTTTCTGTTACACCTTTCCATTGGGGCGAAGATTTAAATTTTTTATTTACAGCCCTCAAATAATTGTATCCCCCCACCATTCTCGTGGGATGGCACTTATTTTGACGTACTTTTGCAGTTATAACAGCTCTGTGTGAATCAGTAGTCATCTTCGGTTTGTGTATTGGAGCACGTTTAGCGACAACTCGTTGAGCCATACGTGCATGCACTCTCGAAACGGTAATCACTCTCTCTATTTGCAAACCTCTCCGGCTTGCTTTGGCAACTGCATAGAAATTTTGTGAATAAATATTTATCGGCAAGAGAAGACACAATACCGCTATTACGCGCATTGTCTCTCTCCTTTACATAACCCAGTATAAGTTAGCGGAAAATATAGAAATTGGGATTTTAAAAGGGCACAAAGAGGATGTACGAGCATTAAGCTGATGAAAATCATCCATGCTATACTAAGCATACGCATACTCCTCCAATTTCATCCCCATGGCAGCCTTTGAAGATTCAAAAGCCAATAATTGCGTTTCAATTATGATACCTTTTTTTAAAGATTTTGTCACATTTTTTTATTACCGTCGATAAAATGAAATCATTTTACGCATGTAACAGTCCTACCTGCTTTTTATTTTTTAGTATTTCGTTATGCTCTTTTCCACTTTTTAAAAATTCCTCTGGATTTTTTCAAATTTTTTGCTATACTTATAGTAACGCAACTTGCGTCTTATTAAGGAGAATATATGACTCGAGGTTTTACACTAATCGAATTATTGGTAGTAGTACTTGTTATCGGCATTTTAGCTGCCGTAGCTTTGCCGCAATATCAAACGGCCGTGGAACGTGCCCGTGCAACGGAAGCGTTGACTCAAATGCGCGCTCTGCAAGATTCCCTAGAAAGATATCATTCGCAGCACGAGGCCTGGCCCACCGGGACCGGGACAAACGCGCAACAAATTAAGTTTAATAAATTAGATGTGGATATCCCTATCATAACCCCTGACCCTGAGGAAGGAGGCGAGACGTATTACGGTGGTAAACATTTCAGCTTGGACTTTACCATCAACAACGGCAACCCATCTACAGTTACAATTACTGCCACGAGATTGAGACAAAACAACTCTTATACCCTACAAACTCGCATCACACCACGAACCAACGGCACGTATACTGCTGTAAGAACCTGCAGTGGCGGAACGTCTGAAGAAGCCAACTCTTATTGTAATGCTATTGCCGGAGGTGCTGACAAAGCAAGCCAAGGTTTTTAAAAAAGAAATCCTTTGATTTTTCCCCCGACTATTATAGTCGGGGGATATTTTTTACCTACACGCTTTTTCATCTACACACAGGCAATAGAACTTCAACATTTCCTTTACGTTATGATCGTTAAAGTTATCGCCGTAGTCAAAATGTACGTTATTGCAAATGGTTGCGTTGTTGCGCGTTTGCCACGTCGTGCAACCGCTTGCGAGCGTCATCAGCAGTAAGATGATAGACATTATCCATAATCTTTTTCGCACGTTCTTGCTCCTTTATTTGCCTTTTAAGTTCTTCCTTTAGTGCAGCCAGTTGGGCGGCTTTACTTCCATTTTTGCGAGCCAACCACAATGCTACCCCCCAAATAATTCCTCCGCTTAAAAGCAAAACAACATACAATTCCATTATTTCCCCTCTCTTTTGCCAATCACGGAACCGTCTGGGTTAACAAGGGATAAAGCGGCCAATACGTTAAGCACTTTTGCCCAAACGCTGTCATCTTTGTTTGTACTAGTTAATTTAGTAATTAGCGTAATAAGCGCCACGGTCATCCCAAAAATTTCAAGTACTTCATCACAATGCTCCGTTATAAACTTAATCATAAATATTCTCCTGTTTTCATCATTTCAGCTAGTTCCCTAGCACGCCGGCCGACCTGTCCGGCCCACCGGCTGCTTAACATCTCATTCGCAGCACGCATAAAATCTCCACGCCGAAGTGCTGCTAAAAATTTTTTGAACGTACATAAGCGGGCAATTCCCATATTAAAACACATGTCTACCAACACAAATTGGCGCACTGTATTTAGTTTCTTAAACCACTCGAACCGTCGGGAAACAGCCATTTGCGCAGCTTGCATATCTTGCTGCAAGATAAACTCGGCTGCTTCTTTGCTGATGCCGTTCTCCAAATTATGCCCATAGCCAATGGTCATGTGTCCCGTCGGACATTGATAGGGAAACACATTTAAGCCTTCATATCGACGTGTATACGCGAACCACTTTTCATCCATGTTGTCCCTCCATTTTAGCTTCCAACCTAGCTACACGCTCTTGCAAGTGATTGTATTTATCCTGTTTTTCTTCTAAGCGTGAAATGTCTTTGCGCACCGCTTTCAGTTCGCTCCATACTGCCCCGGCCGCAAAAATTACCGCCGCCAGTTCCCATGCCAATTCCAATAGTGCGTTCATCATTCTTGCTCCTGTGGATCGTAATACAGTTCGTACGCCGCCAAGGCAATTTCCAAGTCGGTAAATTCATCCCAACCTACATTCATACCCTCAGGGGTCCACGCTTCGTGCGCTTCTAAAATATCCCAGCGCACCTGTTGCGCGTCTATATATTCGCCTTCATTGTTTTGAACTTTCTTATATACCATAGTCTTTACCTCGTAACGGTCCACCCTTTAGCGGTA